>JAUBOM010000002.1:52802-55501 GCA_036700245.1 Microcoleus vaginatus BM001213989 | reverse complement strand
GTAGTTAGTAGTCATTAGTTTCAGGGATCGCCCATCGGGGGGGGCTAGAAACCCGGTTTCTACCAGTTTTGCGTTTAGTGACGAGAAATATAGGAAGAAACCGGGTTTCTGAGGTGGCGAGTGCATCCAGGGGTTGCATTTGGAGCTCCTAGTCTGAAACCCTTGACTTTATGATTCCGGTTACACCGGAATGATGGTCGGTTGGGAGTGGGGAGTGGTCCGTTGGGAAATGTGGAATTATTGACCTTGATTTTATCATTCCCATCCAACCGGAAACGATATGCCGATACTCTTTCCTTCTCCTCCTCTTCTCGATCGCTTTAAATTGAAATAATTCTTTACAATAAAAAAGTAACAATCCAATTAACTTTGACAAAATCCCTTGAAAATGCCTGTAAACCAACTTTCTCCAACCACAGCCTCCACGCAAACACCGACACTAGACTTTGACATAGCCATCGTCGGAGGCGGCATAGTCGGGGCCACCTTAGCCAGCGCCTTAAAAGATTCTGGATTAAAAATCGCAATAATTGAAACCCAACTCCCCGCCGCCGCCGCAGCCAAAAAACAAGCCTATGCAATCACCCTGCTATCAGGAATGATCTTAGAAGGTATCGGCGTGTGGCAGCAAATCTTGCCGCAAATCACCACCTTCGAGCAAATTAGCCTCTGCGACGGCGACTATCCAGGCGTCGTCGAATTCCACCGCCCGGATTTGGGAAATACTGGCAAATTGCCCGTACCAAAAGCAGCTTTAGGTTACGTTGGCGAGCACGGAGTCATGCTGTCAGCTTTGCAAGAATGTTTGGCAAAAAACCCTAATTTTAGTTGGGTTTGTCCGGCGGAAGTTGTCGAGGTAAAATATTTAACCGATTGCGCGGAAATAGAAGTCAAACAAAACGGCGAAACTCGGACAATTCGCACCAAATTATTAGTCGCAGCGGACGGTTCGCGATCGCGCATCCGCACGGAAGCCAACATCAGCACTCGCGGCTGGAAATACTGGCAATCCTGCGTTGCTATCACCATTAAAGCAGAAAAACCGCACAATGATATCGCTTTTGAGCGCTTTTGGCCGAGCGGCCCGATGGGAGTCTTACCATTACCTGGGAACCGCTGTCAAGTAGTTTGGACAGCACCCCACGCGGAAGCAAAAGCTTTGCAACAAATGGATGAAACAGAGTTTTTGACTTTGTTGGAACAGCGCACGGGCGGGCTTTTGGGGCGTTTGGAATTGGAGAGCGATCGCTTTTTGTTTCCGGTGCAGTTAATGCAGAGCGATCGCTACGTTTTGCCCAGATTAGCACTAATTGGCGACGCGGCCCACTGCTGCCATCCCGTGGGCGGCCAGGGATTGAATATGGGCATTCGAGACGCTGGGGCGATCGCCCAAATCTTGCAGCAAGCGCACCAAAAAGGGGAAGACATCGGCGATTTGCGAGTATTGAAACGGTATCACAACTGGCGCAAAAAAGAGAATTTAATCGTGTTAGGATTTACCGATTTTCTAGACAGATTATTTTCTAATACTTGGCTGCCAATTGTAGCATTTCGCCGCTTTGGATTGTGGTGTTTGCGGACAATTCCCCCAGTGAGGTTTTTAGCCTTGCGCTTGATGACCGGTTTAATGGGGCGGCCGCCAAAATTAGCGCAAAATTAGAAGAAACACGGTTTTTTACCATTTATCCTGTACGGGCGGGTTTTACTCACAATAATTGCCGAAAACCAACAAACTCATAAACCCGCCCCTATCGACTAAATTCATCTGCGTCCATCAGCGTATATCGGCCGACATCTGCGATTCACAAACTATTAGAAAGGTTTCTGGCCACCCATCGAATCATGTTAAAATAAAGATCGGTGTTACTGACAACTCCCCACAATGGACGAAACCCGCGCCCAAGCTTATCAGCAATTGATTGAGACACTCCTGAATTGCCACAAAGGTGAGGAACCGCAGATTTTACAGGCTAACTCAGAATTATTGGATCGCGGATTTCTGCAAGTTTGCGAGGTAGTAGCAGAAAACCTGGCAGAGGAAGGACAGGAAAATCACGCTAATTTTTTACGGGATTTGGCCAGTCAGCTAGGGCAATTCTTGGGGATGAATGATGAGGGAGATAGCGATAACTCCGAAGGTGAAAATCCCCAAGAGTATGGAAAGTTTATCGGAGACTTATTGCAAGCAGAAAAAGATAGCAAGGGCGATATTCAAGTAATTAACCCCATGCTGGTCGAGCGGCAACATCTCCTCAATGACCGTTTTGCCGAGATTTTACAGCTAGTGATCCCGAATTTTATTGCCGAACATCCCAAAGCAATTGAATCTATTCTCGGCGACATCGGAAACTTGAGTATTCATATTCGTGACTTTCCGCTGGGGAAAAGAGCGAATAATCTTGAAATTGCCATTACTGGTTATCAAATACTTTTAAATAATTGGGAACCGGGAAGCGAAAATTGGGCAACGACGCAAAATAATCTGGCAATTGCCTACGCTGAGAGAATCAGGGGAGAGAAAGCTGATAATATCGAAGTTGCGATCGCATATTTCACTGCTGCATTAACCGTCTACACCCGCGATGCCTTTCCCGAAAAATGGGCTATGACGCAAAATAATCTGGGAGTTGCCTACAGTAACAACAGAATCAGGGGAGAGAAAGCTGATAATATCGAAGTTGCGATCGCATATTTCACTG
>JAUBOM010000002.1:0-52702 GCA_036700245.1 Microcoleus vaginatus BM001213989 | reverse complement strand
CTGCATTAACCATCCGCACCCGCGAGGCCTTTCCCGAAAAATGGGCTAAGACGCAAAATAATCTGGCAATTGCCTACAGTGAAAGAATCAGGGGAGAGAAAGCTGATAATATCGAAGTTGCGATCGCATCTTACACTGCTGCATTGTCCGTCCTCACCCGGGATGCCTTTCCCGAGTATTGGGCTAAGACGCAAAATAATCTGGCAATTGCCTACCGTAACAGAATCAGGGGAGATAAAGCAGAGAATATCGAAAATGCGATCGCATCTTACACTGCTGCATTGTCCGTCCGCACCCGCGATGCCTTTCCCGAAAAATGGGCTATGACGCAAAATAATCTGGGAGAAGCCTACCGTAACAGAATCAGGGGAGAGAAAGCAGAGAATATCGAACAGGCGATCGCACATTATGACAATGCTTTAACTATTAGGACTCGCGACGCTTTCCCACAAGGACATACAGAGACTTTATCTAATTTAGGTAATCTTTACCGAAGTAACCAGCAATGGCAACTCGCTTATGATACCTATGCCAGAGCGATTGAAACAGTAGAATTTTTACGGGGCGAGATTGTATCTGGGGATGAAAGCAAACAGAAATTAGCTGAAGAATGGAATGAACTTTATCTGGCCATGGTAGAAGTTTGCATCGAATTAAAACACGACACCAAAGCCATAGAATACGTCGAACGCAGCAAAGCCCGCAACTTAGTCGAACTCCTCGCCACCCGCGAGTTATACCCCAAAGGCGATATTCCCGAAACCATTCTCAAGGAACTCTGGCGCCTGCGTCGAGAAATTGATGCCGAACAGCGCCGACTAGACAACCAACAGACAAATCGTAACAGCAACGGCGGCACAATATCGGGAGAACGCGGCCTCCAAATCGACACCCTACAAACTACCAGCCGCGATCAAACCCATCTCACCCAATTGTGGCAACAACTCGACGAGCTGGTCGTCCGTGACATCAAACCCATTGACCCCGACTTCCTCCTGACTCAAGAAGTTAAAGGCATCCTCTACAGCGATATTCAAGCCCTCGCGGCAGAAAACACGGCTATCCTTGAATGGTACATCCTGGGCGACAAATTCCTTACTTTCATTATCACCCCCCAATCACCAAATCCTATAGTATGGCAATCTTCAAAAGCTGACTTTCAAGCCTTGGTAAATTGGGGCGAGGAATATCTGAGAGATTACCAAGAAGAGGATCAAACCCAATGGCAATGGCGGGAAAATCTAGCCCCTCGCCTCCAAAGCTTATCTGAAATATTGCATATCAATGAAATTCTAGGGAAAGTACCCAAACACTGCGATCAACTACTTTTAATTCCCCACCGTTTCCTGCACCTGTTCCCCCTTCACGCTTTGCCGATTAGCCATGAAATCTGGAAGCGCTTTAACCCAGAAACCCAGTCTCCTGAACCCACCAATCCCTGCCTACTAGATTGCTTCAAACAAGGTGTCCGCTATTCCCCCAGTTGTCAACTGCTGCAACAGGCACAAAGGCGAAAACGCCCGAATTTCACCCACCTATTTGCCGTCCAAAACCCTACTAATGACCTGAAATTTACAGACTTAGAAGTGCCGGCGATTAGTCAGCATTTCCACCCCAAAGATATCCTCGTCAAAAATGATGCCAAAAAATCAGTCATAGATGATAGCCGCCTCCGCATCGCCCACTGCGCCCACTTTAGCGGTCACGGCTACTTTAACTTTAAACAACCTTTGCTATCAGCATTGCTGCTAGCCGACTGCGAATTACCCCCGCCTCCCCCTGAAGAAAACCCCACTCGCTATCTACCCTTACGAAATGGCAAAACCCTCGACCTCACCAAATGCCTCACCTTAGCAGACATCTTTGCCCTCGACCTCCGAGAATGTCGCCTAGTTGTGCTCTCCGCCTGCGAAACCGGCATCAGCGACTTTAGCAGCATCAGCGACGAATATATCAGCTTACCTAGCGGTTTCCTGGTAGCCGGCAGTTCCAGTGTCGTCCCGACGCTGTGGGCAGTCAACGATTTGTCAACCTTATTTTTGATGATAAAATTTTATCAGCTTCTCAAAGACGGGTTAAGTGTCTCCCTTGCCCTTAACTCTGCTCAACTTTGGCTGCGGGATGCTACCACAGAAAAGTTACAAGAGTGGAGAAGCCAACTTCCCCTACGTCCCACCCAAAAAGAAGCGCTATACGATATGCTTGATGAGATAGGCGCTAGAGAAATACGACCGTTTCAATCACCCTACCATTGGGCTGCATTTTGTTCAGTTGGCCAATAGGAATCTGAGAATAATGCTCGAAGATAGTCTGAAGAATATCAACGCCTTCATACACCTAATTAAAAATCAGCAACCCCTGTTTTTGAATGAGAATAGGCATGAAGACCTTAAAGAAGCAACTGCTAATTTTAGAGAAAAAGATGATGAACTTGCTGATGACATCATTGAATGGTGTGCCAAGTACACCGACCTTCAAAAGGCTTTACGCCAGACTCGCAAACAGTTGTTTTCAACAGAAACCAAATCAGCGGGAGAGCGCCTGCCAGGAACAAACACCCTGACACCTCCTCCACCGCCTCCACCTCCCAAACTCTCCAGAGAAACGCTATTAAATGCCATCCAAGAAAGTTTCCCCAACCAGCCAAAATAGCACTCAGGGTCTAGGTGATGAACAATCCTGAATTGACAGGCAAACTTGCCAACCCAAAACTCACGCTGTTTGCCTTTCATTTGTGCAACAACCTTGCAAAAGGCGATAAACAACCTGTAGACAAAGCCGATCATTTATGGCAGAAATGCGCTGCTTTGGGACACCTGCTGCAAACAAATCCGCAGCTCGATTTTTTACCCGAAAAGCTAAACAATCGAAACAGCCAAAATAGCCAACCGAGCGACTATCTTGAACTTTACGAGTCAAATGGCGATAGAGTTGTGTCATTTACAACTATTAGCCAACCGGAGCGACTGCCCCTGACAGGCGGAATTTACCCGCTGCAACTCCACGACACTTACGCACTTGATTTCACGCTACTTTCCCCGAATTCTACAGTAGAAATCAACCAACTTAGCAACCTAAACTTTCAAGGTTGTCTGCTACCTTGCGAAATCCAAGCGTCACTGGGACAAACCCTAGTATTATTTGCCAAACCTGTTGATTTTGCTGGCAATAATCATAAAGATTTAGCAGTAGCTTGTGTAGACGCTTTGTTTCAAGATTCAGAGCTTAAACAGCCACAACCATATTTTATCAGTGAGGGGAAACTTCTAGGTAGTCCCATTTTTGAATTTGACAATAGTCAAGAAGATCCGAGATTAAATTGTCATATCTTAGTCTGGTTAGATACTGATGAAAAAACTTCAGAGATAGAAGCATCCGGCAAGTATTACCTTCCGCTGCTCAATTTGTTATGCTGCCGCAGTAAAATTATTTATGTTTATCACCAAGCGTATCTTTGCAACAAGGAAGCGAGAAAACTCTACAGTCAATTAGAGGAAAAAGTAGAAGAATTTAGCCGTTTGAAATCAGATAGAAGGGAGCGTCTGGAACAACTAGAGGGCTGGCTGACTGAACTCCCCCAAATCGGGTTAACTTATGCCCGCTATTTGCGAGATATAGAACTTCACCAGATTACAATTGAAACGAATGCTAAAAACTATAGTGATTGGCTCAAACAACTTGGCGATTGCAGCGTCCAAGAAATGGATAACTTAGATTTTATACAAAATTTTGTTGACCGGAGTTGCCCGAAATTTCAGGAACAGATTAAAGTCTATATGAGTTATCTTACCGTAGGACGGCAATTGTTTCAACAGATGATTGAAACAATCCGGGGCATTGTGGAAGTAGATGCTCAAAAACAACAGGTACAGTATGAGAAAGTGGAAAAAGAGCGCGATCGCAATTTACAAATAACTATAGCCGTTGTCGGTGTGGGTATAGGCGTTGCGGGGGTTGTTTCCAGCAGCTACACCTTGGCTGTAGACAAACCTTGGGCATCACCCTCTTTCCAGCATCCTCTGCCGCTTCATCCTTTCTTTAGTGCCGTTATAATTAGTTGCTTGTGCGGTGGAGTCTTGGGATGGCTTGCTTTGCTGACTGCTCGTAAAGTGCTAAAATCATCATCCGATAGGCAAAGTGTATCTGGTTCCCAAAGTCAACCAGTTAATCATGTTTTGCAGGAAGCGGAAGAAGCGCGATCGACCAGAGATACAGAAGTTCGATAAGATAGAGTTAGGTTCGCCACTGATTAAGCCAGCGGACTTGCCCTTTCCAATCAGCAGCTTGTGTTTCTGAAAGCAGGCGATCGAGCGAAGCAATTAGACTCGATAATGTCCAACTGTTTTGAGCAGCCAAAATGATGCCACCATGTTCGGGATAACGCTGAGCTAAAACCTGAAAATCCCGGATATTAAACGTAAAAATACACCGCCCTCGCGCTGTTGCTTCTAGCAATTGAGCCTCATCGCTAGCATCTAAAGCCATCCACTCAGTCGGTGTCCGAGTGACATCGTGACTGCGAGATAAAAGGGCGGTTTGCAAAGCTTTAATAGAGGTATCGGCATCTAGATGCAATAGCGGTTTAGACATTAGCAGCTTCGATAATTTGCTCAGCGGCAATAGATGCGTCTATTTCTTGATGGTGAGCCGCATAAAAAGCGAGAACAGCGTTCACTTGATCTTCACTTAAGTCATACTCAGTGGCAATTTGGTTTGGAGAAAAACCCCATTTCTGCGCTGCGATGACTACTGTTTGCACCCGCAACCGAGTGCCGCGCAAAACGGGAACGAGTTCGCCGCTAGCGCCGCGCACATAGGTGATTTCAGGAAAAGCCGGATCGTCATTCCGCTGGTTGAGGGTAGCGACTTTTTCGGCTACAGCCCAGAGGATAAACTGATCGAACGAAATGCCTTGGAGTGTTGCCAATTTTTCAGCTTCTTGCTGTAACTGAACGGGTAAGTTTAAGGCGTAGGATGTCATCGATCTAACTTCCGTTTGCTAATATAATTTCATCGGTTCATTCTTTAACAACTTCCATCAACTCCTCAATCAAAACATCGAGGGTGCGAGCTATCTTTTGAATTGATGTGATATCAACCGTTGCTAGTCCTTCCGATCGAGCATAGTGCCTGACTGTGCTGTACGGAACCTCGGATCGATCGGCAACATCCTTTAGCGTCCATCCTTTTTCGTCAGCCAACTCTCGGATTCGGAACCTAACTAACCCCATTCTACTTGACAAACGATAAGTATCTATCGTTTAATATTTGTAATCACAAAGACGATCGCCCTCAGACCTGATAAATCAAGGGCAATCGCCTCTCTAACCATCCACTTTCGTGGAAAGGATTTTCCTATGATACCAAAAGAACTCACTTATCGCGATCGACTTAAACCTTGGTGTATAATTCGCCAACTCCCAAACTGTCAGCGGTTAACAGTCGTCCGTTTTAGTCGTCGCCCCGATGCCGAATCTTACTTGAAAGCACTGCGTCGCTTAATGCCCGCAGTCCCACATACAATTGTTTTCGTAAATGCGCTGTGCGTAAATGAACTCAGCGTGCCCATACAAACACAATTGTCGATTGACAGTTAAACAGTATTTTGTATGGTGCGGATCTGTCAGAAGTTCGATCGCACTTAAAGATATCTGATGAATCCGCACCCTACGGTACTCGATCGACTTTCTAGAAAACCACTCAATATAAAACAACTGCCGACAGCCAAAACCGTCAACAGTTGTTTTACATATTCAATGCGGATGGCGAGACTCGAACTCGCAAGGACATAATGCCACACGCACCTCAAGCGTGCGCGTATACCAATTCCGCCACATCCGCTCTTTCTGGCAATCTCCGGGATTTTTGCGTTACAAGTTAAAGATTCACAGGTTGAGGTTCCTGACATTTAACTTGTGACTTGCCCTTTGACACCGCCGATTTACAATCATAGCACCACTACCAGCCAAATGTAAAATAAATTTTTGTGAACAATTTCTGCAAAACGATTATCCAGAACATACCGAAAGGCATTATTGTACAGAATATTGAGTGAATAAAGCAGCGAAGATGGGGTTCTCGAAAATTTTAATCGCTAATCGGGGAGAAATAGCTCTCCGCATACTGCGCACCTGCGAGGAAATGGGGATTGCCACGGTCGCCGTTCACTCCACCGTAGACACACACGCCTTGCACGTCCAGTTGGCAGACGAAGCCGTTTGCATCGGCCCCCCCACCAGCAGCAAAAGCTATTTAAACATCCCCAACATCATCTCGGCTGCACTGACGCGCAACGCTGCAGCCATCCACCCCGGTTACGGCTTCCTCGCCGAAAACGCCCGATTTGCGGAAATCTGCGCCGATCATCAAATTACCTTCATCGGCCCTTCTCCTGCCGCCATGCGGGCGATGGGCGACAAATCCACCGCCAAAGAAACCATGCAGCGAGTGAAAGTCCCCACAGTTCCCGGTAGCGAGGGATTGCTGGCCGACGATCGCGAAGCTTTGTCGATCGCCCGCGACATCGGCTATCCAGTGATGATCAAAGCCACCGCCGGCGGTGGAGGCCGCGGCATGAGGCTAGTCAAAGAAGCATCCGAACTCCCCAAACTATTCTCAGCCGCCCAAGGCGAAGCCGATGCAGCCTTCGGCAATCCCGGACTTTACCT
Source organism: Microcoleus vaginatus BM001213989 (assembly GCA_036700245.1). Classification (GTDB taxonomy): domain Bacteria; phylum Cyanobacteriota; class Cyanobacteriia; order Cyanobacteriales; family Microcoleaceae; genus Microcoleus. The sequence continues at coordinate 46,034 of JAUBOM010000002.1, read as the reverse complement.
CGAAAAATTCATCGAAAGACCTCGCCACATCGAAATCCAAATCCTCGCCGACAACTACGGTAACGTCATCCACCTCGGCGAGAGAGATTGTTCGATTCAGCGCCGACATCAAAAACTCCTCGAAGAAGCCCCCAGCCCAGCCCTCACCCAGAAACTGCGAGATCAAATGGGTCACGCCGCCGTCGCCGCCGCCAAATCCATCAACTACACAGGTGCCGGCACAGTCGAATTTCTGCTTGACAAATCGGGCAAGTTCTACTTCATGGAAATGAACACTCGCATCCAAGTAGAACATCCCGTCACCGAGATGATTACAGGCCTCGACTTGATAGCCGAACAAATTCGCATCGCCCAAGGAGAAAAACTGCAAATCAAGCAAAACCAAGTAATTCTCAACGGTCACGCGATCGAGTGTCGCATCAATGCAGAAGACCCCGATCGCAACTTCCGCCCTCACCCCGGCATAATCAGCGGTTATTTGCCTCCCGGTGGCCCCGGCGTGCGGATGGACTCTCACGTCTACACCGATTACGAAATACCCGCTTACTACGATTCTTTAATCGGTAAAGTAATTGTATGGGGGCGCGATCGACCGACAGCCATCCGCAGGATGAAACGGGCATTGCGGGAATGCGCCATCACCGGCGTCCCCACCACCCTGGGCTTCCACCAAAAAATCCTCGATTCCCCCGAGTTTCTCAGCGGCGAAGTTTACACCAATTTCGTCGAACAGTTCTTGAACCAAAACAGTCATTAGTCAGTAGTCATTAGTCAGTAGTCATTAGTCATTAGTCATTAGTGGGATTAAGGTGGGAATGCCAGTCCAGCCGGTGTCAAGTTGGTCAAGAAGCTTCTTCAGCGCTCGAAATTTCCTTTCTGGCGATCGTCAAGACTCCTGCGAATGACTAATGACTAATGACTAATGACTAATGACTCTTACATCATCATCGTCAGCAGCCCTTGCTGGCCGAGAATCATTTCTCGCAGCAAGCTACAGATACCCACCCAAATAATCGGCGTAATGTCCACCCCGCCGATCGGCGGTACAATCTTTCTAGTTACCACTAAAAAAGGTTCCGTGGGCCAAGCAATCAGACTCAACGGCAACTTGCTCAGGTTCACCTCGGGATACCAAGTCAGAACGATCCGAAAAATAAACAGCAAAGTCATCACGACTAGGACAGAGCCCAGAATCCAACTTGCAACGGTAATACCAGTCATGGGTCTTATCTCGAAATCTTAAGTTTTGTTAAGTCTGCCATTCATAATTTTAACCGTTTGACAGGTGCGATCGAAAGTATAAAATTAATAAAAATCAAATTGTTGTAACAAAGGCTTTGAATCTATGACTCCTTCTCTGGCGAACTTTTTGTACAGCCTGCTGATCGGCGTGACAGTGGTCGTGATTCCAGCAACCATCGCCCTGATCTTCATCAGCCAAAAAGACAAAATCAAGCGCACCTAAAAAAGTCTGCGGGCCTCTAAGTCCGGCGTGAAAGTCAATTTTCGGCTACACGTCGGGCTTTTCCCCGATCCCATAAACCTCGGCTGCAAGCAACTGTGAAGGCAAAACCTTCGGTTGACTGCTTTCGCTGAGGTTTTTTCCCGTTAAACTCATTACTATAAAGCTCACTTCCCAAGCTGAAACCCTGACCGGGCGCTGCCCCAGAAAGCACAGTCGGGATAACAGACTTAATGATAGATGTAAAATCTAACTCGCTAACATAGGAAAGACATAGGAGATAGGCTAATGGTCAATTTAGGATTGAACTGGAGCAGCCTGCTAGGGATCGTCCTAGCAGTTGCAGGGGCAGGACTGTATTTTCTGCGATCGTGGCGTCCCAAACTAGCCCGAGACCACGATATTTTTTTTGCAGCAGTCGGCTTGCTGTGCGGCGGTATTCTGTTATTTCAAGGGTGGCGGCTTGACCCAATTCTGGCATTCGGTCAATTTCTGCTCAGCGGTACCGCCATATTTTTTGCAGCAGAAAGCATCAAGCTGCGAGGAGCGACCACAGCCCAAGCCAAAACTCGCGCCCAATACGTAGATGAAGAGCGACCAGTCAGCAACGCCTACGGTTACGATGGCTACGATGCCGAAATAGAGCAGCTAGAGCCAGAGGAAGACTATCCGCAGCGTCCCCGGATCAGAGGCAGCCAAGACTACCGTTCCTCCCGAGAAGCCTACGACGACGAACCCCGCCGCCGTCCCTCGAACCGCAACGGCAGCGTTAACACCGGACGGTCCGAGTCGCCGGAGCGAGCCTCGCGCAAACGTCCCGCACGCCCGGACGCCCCGCCCGTCCAAGGGTCTGACAACTGGGACGTTTCAGACAGCCCCGAAGAAAGACCCGCCCGCAGCCGTAGCAGTCGCCCCCCTGCTTCGGAAAACCGCAGCTCCGATACGCCACCGAGAACCAAAAAAACCCGTCCGACAGAAGCATCGAGGTCTCGCCCCAGCAACCGCGACGTGGAAGCACCGCCGTCAGACTACGTGGAGTATCGACCTGTAGAATACCCGGAAGACCAACCGGATAATTCCCCCAATTTCGACAAATAGGCAAACATAAGTAGGTGGGTGAAACTAAACATTTATCCCGCAGCTCCAGTTTGGGAAACCGCAGAACTCTAAGTTGCGTTTATTGATACCCATCTACTTATTATCTGATATTAGACTTATTGCTTAAAAAGACTGTAAATTGCGAGTGTGAAACCGCAGATAAATACAGATTTACACAAATAAAAGCTAATTATTTTGTAATAATTTATTTTAACCTACCGAACCACTGGAACTAATCGACAGCATAATAATCTAAATATAAGATCCCAAATATCAAATCAGCAAGATGCCATTACTCGAAATAGGAGATCCGGCTCCTTGGTTTTCCATTCCTTCTACAAATAACCCCTTATTTCATTTCTCGACGGTTGCCGGCCGGCGAGTCGTGCTGTTTTTCTTTGCCAGCGCAGCTTTTGAACAAATGCAAGTTATGCTCAAAAGCTTTCAAGAGCTATCAGAGGAATTCCAAAGCTTGCAAGTATTGCGGTTCGGAGTGAGCGTTGACCCAGCAGACAAAGAACAAAACAGACCCACAACAATTGCTCCGTCATTCATCTTTTTCTGGGACTTGGATAAAACAGTCAGCCAGCAGTACGGTGTTTCCCAAGATGTCGAACAAAATGGAGTTGCCGGAGTTCACTATGCACCCCAAACTTTTGTACTAAACGAAAACCTTCAGATAATTAATATTTTGCCTATGGGCGAACCGCACCAACACGCCCAGCAAGTATTAGATTTTATCAAAACTTTGCCCCCAATTGAGGAAGCCCGAGCAGCCACTCGCCACGCCCCGGTGTTGGTAATTCCTAACGTTTTGGACAAAGCATCTTGCCGCAGTTTGATCGATATGTACAAAGCTAATGGTGGCAGTCCGTCGGGCTTTATGAGGCAAGTGGACGGGAAAACTGTTGGCCTGCACGACGAAAATTTCAAGAAACGCTGCGATTTCTTTATTGAAGACCCGAAGTTAAAGCAGCGATTGAATGCAATTATTTTGCGCCGGGTGCGGCCGGAAGTAGAAAAAGCTTTTCAGTTTACAATTACCAGGTTTGAGCGGTATTTGGTGGGCTGTTACGATGCCCAGAGTGGCGGTTATTTTCGGCCGCACCGCGACAACACTAGCAAAGCTACGCGGCACCGCAGGTTTGCAATGACACTAAACTTGAATGTGGGAGAGTACACGGGGGGATTTTTACGGTTTCCAGAGTACGCGCCGCACGGTTATAAAGGGGATTCTGGCACGGCGATTATTTTTTCGTGTTCTGTGCTGCATGAAGCGACGCCGGTGATTAGCGGCGAGCGTTTTGCTTTGCTGTCTTTTTTCTACGGCAATGAGGATGCTGTGGTGCGACAAGCTAATTTTAAGTATTTAGCTGACGCACCGGATTCTAGAATTGCCGAAACTACGGAGGGATAGTCTTCTGAGGATTTGGGTTTCGATCGCCGGCGTTGCGTCAAAACCGATCGCTCTTGAGAGCCTTGATTTTTCACGGACGCTGTACAAGTCCTAAAATAATTACAGAGGGTAGTTAGCAGTTAGCAACAAAACCTAATTCCTAGCTACCGATCGCTAAACACTAATAGAGCGCCATGAATTTAAAACTTTTAAGTTTAGCAGTATCGGGAATTTTAACGGTTGGGGTTGCAGCCAGCGCTGCTGCAGTTGTTACGACATCCCCTGTGCGGCAATCAACAGATTTAAGGGAATTTAACTCGGTGCACGGACAAGGTGCGATCGCCCAAAATGTCGAAGAACAAACCAATATTCGGGTCTACGAAAAGGCCAGTCCGGCGGTTGTTACCGTCGATACAGAGAGATCTAACGGCAGTGGCACAATTATCAGCCCCGACGGCATGGTGTTAACCAACGCCCACGTCGTTTCAGCAGGCGGTACCGTGAATATAATTCTGTCAGACGGCAGAAAATTTGTCGGCGATGTTGTCGGATTCGGCGAAGACGGTCTAGACTTAGCCGTGGTTAAGATTCGCGGTCAAAACAATTTGCCCACCATTCCTTTAGCCAGTCCCGGTTCGGTAAAAGTCGGGCAACAAGCATTTGCGATCGGCAATCCATTCGGTAAGTTTCAAGGTACTTTCACAGTTGGAATCGTCAGCCGCATCGACCTTTCTCGGGGCTTAATTCAAACCGACGCCGCCATCAATCCCGGCAATTCTGGAGGGCCGCTGCTCAACAGTTCTGGAGAATTAATCGGCGTCAATACTTCTATTTTTACTCGCGGTCGGGGCGGTGGCAGTATCGGTATCGGTTTTGCAATTTCAGCAGACAAAGTACCCGCTTTCCTGACAGCGGTACGAGAAGGGCGAGCTCCCCGCGCGGCTCAAGCCCGATCGCCCTTTGGCAACACATTACCTGAAAAACTGGCGCTCAACGGGCCCGCAATCAGGGGTCAACTCACCGACAAATCTAACGTTCTGCCCGCAGATAACAGCTTTTTTGACCTCTACTCCTTTGAGGGAAAAGCGGGCCAGCAAATCACAATAGAAATGAAAAGTCAAGAAATTGACCCTTATTTAATATTGCTCGGGCCCAACCAGCGCGGAATCGCGCAAGATGATGACGGAGCCGGCAGTAAAAACGCCAGAATTACAGTCAGGCTGCCAGCAGACGGCACTTACACCTTAGTGGCAAATTCCTACAAAGCTAGCGAGTCGGGGGCTTATACGTTAGAACTGAAAGCGAGTGCTACCGAGCCTTCTCGGGCGATTTTGCAAGAAGAAGGCGCTTTAGTCGCAGGCGGCCCGGTACTGCCGTCTGACAACAGTCTGTATCGCGAGTATACTTTTGAAGGTCGAGCAGGTCAGTCTGTAGCCATTTCCCTCGAAAGTACAGATTTCGAGCCCTATGTGGCTATCATTGGCCCTAACGACCGATTACTGGCACAAAACGACGAAGGGAGCGATTCGGCTAAAAATGCGTTTCTGAGCGTTACTTTGCCCGCTACGGGTCGCTATCGCGTAATTGTCAATGCTTACGATGCTTCGGGCCGGGGTCGTTACACTCTAACTGTCCGTTGAAAATAGGTAATTGGTAATTGGTAATCGGGAATTGGTAATCGGCAATTGGTCGGATTATTTTTCTTCCTGCTTTCTTCTTCCTGCTTCCTGACCTCCGTTAAATCCTCAGAAAGCGAATCCGTTGCCGAACTTCCTTCTTCGATATGTTAAATCCTCAGAAAGCGAATCCGTTGCTGAACTTTCTTCTTCGTTGCAAATCGAGGTAATTCATGCGTCAAGTTAGATTTTGGGCGATCGCGCCAATTGCTCTGGTAGCTACTTTTTCTAGTAAGCCGACTCTCTCCCTGTCAGTTTCAAATTCAGGTGGAGTTGCTAACAGCAGTTCTACCCTCATTTCAGCAGAATTTCCTCAAAATTTAACTGATGCGAACCCTGCGGGCTTGGCTGTTTTAGCGCAAGGAAGCCCCAAGCCGTCGCCATCACCACAGAGTTCGCCAACTCAGATCCCAAATGTAGAACCTGGCTCGAGTCCTGATGCGGGTTCATCTAAGGTCATGTTAGAGCAAAACGGAGAACTCACCCCTGCTAAGTCTTCTGTACTGGCTTCAGACAGCAGTTTGTACGACGAGTATACCTTTGAAGGCACTCAGGGTCAGACAGTGGTTATTACCGTAGAAAGTACCGATTTTGATACTTACCTCGCTATTTTTAACTCCCAGGGCGAGCTACTTGGCGAAAATGATGATGTCACCCAGCAAAATTCCAATTCTGAGCTTACTGTTACCTTGACGGAGAGCGGTCGCTACCGCGTCATTGTCAATGCTTACGATCCGCTTCCCAAAGGTAGAGGTAAGTACAGTTTGACGGTCCGCGAAACAACTGGAAATTAATTGGCTCGAAATCGAGTATCTATGTGAATAATTCCTTGATGGGCGACTGCAAACCCGGTTACAAGTACAGGTTTAATTTGCAATAACTTAACTTTATTTCGGCTTTTTATAAGCAGGAATGCAGGTAAAAAATAGATAATCATCTATTTTTTACCTGCTTTTTTAGATAAGAAGTAAGAAGCAAGAAGGTTTTAGTTATCTAGGAGGGAAGGAAGAAGCAAGAGACGGCATTAATTTCAGGAAATAAAAACGTCCTAACCGTCTTAGAGGTTGCTATATGAATAGGATTTACGCACCGGTGGTCTGAAACCGAGTTTTTTACCAAAATACTTTGTGGCAGCCATATAATCGGTAAAAAACCTGGTTTTCGAGCATTTTTAGTGCGTCATAGACCGATCGATTTAACGCAAGCCCAGCCAGGTGAAAAAATCCTGGCGGGTGAAGAATTCTAGCAGCAAAAGTGCCACGAATCCCACCATGGCAAATCGTCCGTTGATTTGTTCGGCGTAGGCATTCCAGCCAAAGGCTGGTTCTGCTTGTTTTGGAGTATTTGGGGTTGTAGGTTTTGGGGATGGAGGAGTTTTAGCCGTCATTTAAAAGTTTTGAGTTTTGAGTTTTGAGTAATGACTTTTGGGAAGCTTTGCGATCGCACAACTTGTAATTTACCAGGAAAATGACACCCGATCGCTAATCTGCTGAGTTTTCTAAACTTTGAACCGATTCGATCAGATTTCGCACCGTTTCGGTACCTTCTGAAGGCTCAAAAAACAGCGGGAACTTGCCGCGAGCGATCATTCTCAAACCCAACGGGCCCAGACTCAGCAAACCTTTAACGTCGCGGAAGTAGTTTCCTACTACTTCTATACCAAATTTGCGCTCGTCTATCCAGCCGCCTTCTTTGACGAGATCGATTAAAACTTTGCGGTGGCGGATCGATCGACTCGCTTGGTCATCTTTGCGATCGAGAATCTCTTGTTTAATCTTACCAATTTGATCCATCGGCGCAACTTCCATCGGACAAACCGAGTTGCAGTAGTAACAGCGCGTGCATCCCCAGACGCCTGCGGTGCCTTCGTTGTATTTTTCCAGCCGATTTTCGGTTTCGCTGTCGCGTCCGTCGGCGATCGTGCGGTAAGCTTTGGCGAGGGCGTGGGGGCCGACAAATTCCGGGTTGACTTCGCGGGCGTTGCACTCAGAATAGCAGGCGCCGCAGAGGATGCAGTTGCCGGTTTGGTCGAGTTTCGATCGCTCTTGTGGAGTTTGCAGAAATTCGCGTTCTGGAATTGCTCGCGAGGCTGTGCTGACATAGGGTTCCACTGCTTCCAGGTTGTCCCAAAAACTGGTCATGTCAACAACCAAATCTTTAATTACCGGCATATTTCCCATTGGGGCTACCGTGATTTCTGGGATGAAATCGGCAGGCTTTTCTGCTGAGCTGGAATCAGCTATTTTTTGCAGTCTTGCGAGTTCGCTGGCCACATTTTCTTTGCAAGCTAATGCCGAGCGACCGTTGATTCGCATAGAACAACTGCCGCAAATTGTATTGCGGCAATTTTTGCGAAAAGCTAAAGTGCCGTCGTGTTCCCACTTTATGCTGTTGAGGCAGTCGAGGATGGTATTGCTCTCTTCCACCTCTAGGGTGTAAGTATGAACCCGGGGAGCCTCGTTTTGATTTTGGCGGACTACGTTAAAGCGGACTTTCATATTTTGAGTGTATAATTTACTTTCTATTTTAAGCTGAATTTTCCGGTTCTTTTTAAAGCTATTTTTTTAGCAACTACCTAAAGTAAGAGATTTAACCAGTCTTTATTATTTCTTAATAAAAGCTAATAAGTCCAAAGTCATAAATCCTAAATGGTAACTTTTTTTAGCGGATTGTTTGACCTATTAATTGGATATAAAAGTAATTGATCGCAGCAGTTCGGAAGTCGGAGGTGCCTTATGTCCAGCTTGTTTGTATTAACATTCATGTTTTCAACGCCGGCTTTTTGTCTGGGTCTGCTAAATCCTCAATGGGTGGGACTGGGAACTCGCAAGCGAGCTACTGCCTTGTACGGCGGGTTGATGGCAGTTTCGTTCCTTTTGGTTGGGGTTACAGCAGGTAAGCCACCGCAAGCAGTTTCCTCGGGGCTGCCGGCCTCAACTGAATTGGCAGAATTTAGGGTAAGCGCACCTTTGTGCTGAACCTAGGGTGCTGAGGGCGCACCTCACTTTTATGGCAGCGTTACAAAGAATTTTACCAGGACTTGAACCTAGAGGGCGAGAAACCAAGTTTTTTTAATCCACATTCCGCACCCCTACTGTTTGTCGTTAAGTGTCTACTTTTGGGCGCTCTCAGTGCTGCAATCCAATCAATGCTATTATCAAATCTCAATGTCGGCGCAGATTCTCGAGAAATTAGTGATTTTAAATTGTGGTTGGCTATTTGTTCGATGTGGATGACTATAGAGTTATCTCACATCGAACGAGCCAACAACTTTAAATAATCATCATATAGCTCCCGAATAAATTAACTATTATTTAAATAATATTAAATTCTTACCTTTTGATGTCACTAGGGATTTATCTCATCATAAAGATGTGGTCTTCTTAGATTCACGCTCTCCTTTTTGACATCTAATAGTATAAGATTGCTCGATTATTTTGACCGGGTTCCAAGTTGGGACCCGGCGGCGACATCTGAGCTTTGAAATAACCGAATGCTATCGATCCCACCCTATTAAAAGCTAACGTTGCGATCGCCTGTGGAGTGAATTTCTCCGGAGTGAATTTCATTTTGTTTTCTCCCTAGTTATTTGCCTACCGTAGTTCCGGCATTAGTCAGAAGCTAATCCCGCCGCGGGTCCAGCTTTATACTGGATTCACGGCGACTAATTAGTTTGTGAATCGAAAACTAATTAGTCGCCGTGAAGGTAAATCAACTCGCTAGGGAGATAACAGGCTTTTGTGCGAGTAGAACTCGCCTGATTTCCTAATCATAATATTAACAAATAAATTCGATTGGGTCAAGGTTAGCGGGGAGAATATCCCTCGCGGGATGCCCACTCCAACGATCGGTTAATGATCGAGGCTTTTTTCGGTGATTTTACCAATTGAAGAACGCAAATCGATCGGCTAAAATCAGGTAATTATTGTTGAGCTTTCGGTGCGGGTGCAGCTATGACTTACAGCTTGAGAATTGTCGATTTGCCAACGAGTGAACGGCCACGGGAACGGCTGATGGCGGGCGGCCCGAAAAGTTTGGCGACTGCGGAATTGATTGCGATTCTCCTGGGTACTGGTCAGGGACCCGGCAAACTTTCCGCCGTCGGGCTCGGACAGTATATTTTAAATCAGTTGAGTTTGCATTCCCGCGATCCTCTGGCTGTGCTCCGCAGTATTAGCGTTCAGGAGTTGACGCAGATTCACGGGATTGGCCCTGCTAAGGCGACTTCGATTTTGGCTGCGGTGGAGTTGGGGAAGCGGGTGTTTCAGTCGCGGCCGCCGGAAATGGCTGTGGTTGACTCTCCGCAAGCGGCGGCGGATGCCCTGAGTCAAGATTTGATGTGGCAGTCTCAGGAACGTTTTGCTGTAGTGCTGCTGGATGTGAAAAATCGGCTGCTGGGTACTCAGATAATTACGATCGGCACAGCAACGGAAACTTTGGCTCACCCACGGGATATTTTTCGTGAGGTGATCCGCCAGGGGGCGACGCGGGCGATTATCTCCCACAATCACCCCTCGGGGAGTGTGGATCCAAGCCCGGAGGATATTGCTTTGACGCGACAGTTGCTGGCGGGAGCGCAGTTTTTGTCGATTCCGCTGCTCGATCACTTGATTTTAGGGAATGGCGATTTTCGGAGCTTGCGGCAGACGACGACGCTTTGGGACGAGTATCCCCAGGGCGATTGAACTCTTATACTTAACTAATTTCATTGCTATCATTAGTTATTTGTATCTTTGGGCTCTCCGACGGCTGAATCAGCCGTGACAGCAGGCAAATTTTCAGGCTGGAGTCCCGGGCGAGAGCGTGTTTTGGCTGAATGTCGCTGCTGATACTTCGTTTCGAGCACAACTCGGTTAACCTAGTATAAGTAAGCTGAAGAGGTCGCTAATCCGATTTTTTTTGAGCATACTAAACGTATACTGAACCAGCACCTAAATACCCACTTATTAAGAAATTATTAAATGGGATGTAAAATACACGGTGTGGTGATAGGAGGAGAACTGTGTTTCTGAGACTTGCAGAACAACACCGTAAATTCGTTCAAGATTTGGTAATGAACCTCCAAGCTTTAGCGATCGTGCTAGAGCATCGGGGTTATCTGGCATCCTGCTACACTTGCGGGGGTCAGATGAACAGTGCCTCATTTATGGTCAGTTTGACGGACAACCATCTGATTCGATTTTTAGTGTCAGATTACGGTATCACTTGGACTGAGATGCGGGACGACCGCGAACTAATGAAACTAGAAGGTGCAGAAGCTATTAATCAGTTACAAGAACTGGCAAATCTCGTAAAGTATCAAATCCAACCCTCGGAAGCTACTTTAGCGACGGCGCAGTGAGTTTAGCGATTGCACGGTTCCGAGGAAGGCGACGCAAGAAAGTCACTGCTTGTCTGCTACAACCGAATCCCCAGCGAGTTAGTTGAGAGGGTTCATTTAGGTGCACAGCGATGGCTGCTGCTCAACCGACAAGGGTGCTTTCAAGGTGCCTTCAGACGGTTTAGCGCGCAGTCGATCGAAGTGGGCCGGCGCAGACGGCTTACTTTATGCAAGAAGTCTCAAACTTGGAACCTCTAGTTTTTTTTTCAGCAGTTGATTCTCCCTTGAGAGCGATTAGCAAAATGTAGAAGTGCGACTGCTCGTCGGCTGCCATGTTAATTTCTCACTTTGGCATTCAAAAGTCAAGGAATTGAAATTAACTTTGAGCAGGCAGGTAAAATTTAACCTCCAGAGTGAGGATGAGGCTGTGAAGATTGGGCGAAAGGTAGCCCCCAGGGTGTAACCTGCGGGCGAATAGCGTTGATTTTTGCTCTTCGATTTAGCTGATAAAGCTAACAATTAATTTCAAGCAGCATCACTGCTGTAAAAATCTCACAGCCGGCTTTAGCCGGCTAAGTTTTGCGTATATCTAGGCTTCTGGGCAATGTTTGACCCTCAGGTTAAACGGCTCTTTGAAGTGCGCGATCGCTATTGCTACACTAATATTTTATAATATTTTAATGATTAGTCCGAAAATATTTATCGCCAAGTTTGGAGTCAGCATCAAATGGTAAATTTAAGCGAACTTCTAGAACCCATCGCCAGTCAATTTCGCAGTCTAGGAATTCCCGAACCAATTACCCATTGGGGACACCCTGTAATGATGGGGATCGTGGTGGTGGCGATGGGCAGTTTTGTCGGGTATACGGGATGGCAGGGACGTTTGGCCGCTGATAAAGATGTCGCACTTAAAAGTCGCTCGGATCACCGCAAGCTTGCACCGTGGATGTTTCTGTTTCTAGCTTTGGGCTATACAGGTGGCTTGCTGTCGCTGGTGATGCAGCACCAGCCAGTCATGGAAAGTCCGCATTTTTGGACGGGTTCGGCAGTGCTGGTTTTGCTGGCTATTGGCAGCTTGATTTCGCTGACGGGTTTTGGAGGCAATAAGCTAGCACTGCGCGCGGTTCACGCTTATTTAGGCACGACGGCTCTTGCACTTATGGTGCTACACGCGGCTTTCGGTTTAAAATTGGGCCTGTCTATTTAGAAGAGGAAGAGTTCGGGAAAGAATGTAAGGAAAGAAATTTTGCTATAACTTACGCACGGGTAGCCAGAAACCGGGTTTTTTACCCAAATTCACGGCGTTTAGCTTTTTACTCCGGTTGAAAAACCCGGTTTATTTGGTAAAGAGTGCATAAGTAGGGCATCGATTTCCCTGAAATATTCCCCCTCTGAATTACTAATTAATGAATCAAGCAACGGGTGTCATTTTCTGTCTAGCTTACATTTTGGGATTGATTTCCACAGGGGTTCCTTGGGGTAGATATGGGATACTTGCTTTGGGAATAGCGGTGGCGATCGCCCTGCCGAAATTGTTGCGAAAGTTTACTAAAACTTCTGTCCAAGTTACTAAGAAAAGACGCAGAAGACAAAAAGAAAAGGCTCTTGAAGAACCCTTAGATGCCAGGGAAGAATTGAGTTTGTTGGAGATGCTGCCGAGAGCGAAATGGGTGTGGGCAGCGGCGGGTTTGGTGGCATTTTTAGCTAGCGTTTATTTTGCAGTTCGATCGCCCCAACCGGCAATTAATGACATCAGCAAACTGATTCCGGCTGGCGGCAACACTCAAGAAGTGGCGGTGACAGTTCGCGGTAAAGTGGTCAGTACGCCCCGATTGACTCGATCGGGTCGATCGCAATTTTGGCTAGAAACAGATTTAGTTAGCGAAATCAACGGCGGCGAGGGAGGAGTAGTTGTAAACCGCCCAGTATCCGGCAAACTCTACGTTACAGTGCCGCTGCTGCAAGCAACAAGTTTGTACGCCGACAATACGATCGCAGTTGTAGGTTCCTTGTACAAACCGCAGCCGCCGTCGAATCCGGGGGCTTTTGATTTTCAAGCATATTTAGCCAGAGAAGGAGCTTTTGCAGGGCTCAAAGGGCGTCAAATTGACTGGAGGAGAGAAAATGCGATCGCGGAGGTGAATCGAGTTAACAACCAAGCGGATGCTTTCTGGGAACCCAGCGGGATGCGCCCATCGAAAATTCAAGCGATGCGGCAGCGGATCGTGCGATCGCAACTATCGCAGTTGAATGTTCCCGAAGGACCATTGATCGGTGCGATCGCCCTCGGCAAACAAGCAGTCGATTTACCTTACAACATCCGCGACTCTTTTGTGCAGGCTGGATTAGCCCACGCAATCGCAGCTTCCGGCACTCAAGTTTCGATGGTTTTGGCTTTAGTTCTAGCTTTAACCAGGCATTTTTCCAAACAATTGCAATTTAGCTTTGGCGTCGGTGCTTTATTTTTACTCGTGGGGTTAACTGGCTTTGAAGCTTCAGTATGCCGCGCCGCTTTGATGGGATTTGGAACACTATTTGCTTTGGTGCTCAACCGCCAAGTTAAGCCGCTGGGATTGCTGTTAATCGCTGCTACTATTTTACTGCTAGTTAACCCTTTGTGGATTTGGGATTTAGGTTTTCAACTGAGTTTTTTGGCGACTTTGGGGTTAATAGTAACAACACCCCCGCTGATGGCAAAGTTGGACTGGATGCCGCCCGCGATCGCTTCAATTGTTGTAGTTCCAATCGCGGCTTCAGTTTGGGTGCTGCCGCTGCTACTTTACGTTTTTAGTGTCGTATCACCCTACAGTATTTTAGTCAATATTATTGCGGCACCTTTGCTGTGGATTTTGAGTATTGGGGGGATGATTAGCGCTTTAGCTGGATTGATTTTTCCGCCTGCTGGCAGTGTTTTAGCGCAACTGCTGGATTATCCGGCAAAAGGGTTAATTGCGATCGCCGAATATTTCTCGCAATTACCCGGTAATTCGGTAGCTGTCGGTCAAGTATCGGTGTTTCAGCTAATCGCGCTTTACAGTTTAATTTGCTGGGTTTGGATCGGGGGAAGAAGTTCGGAAACAAACACTGTACTGGATTTAACGGATCGAAGCAACAAGCAACAAGCAACAAGCAACAAGCAACAAGTCCGAGGAAAAAAACCGGGAAAGGGGAGAGAGAAGAAGGGGAAAAGCAGAGTTATTACGCTGCCTGTTTTTTCTTCGGCTTGGATTTTACCGCTGGCGGTTGTAGCGGGAATGGGTATCATAGTTTTGCCAGCTTGGCACGTTCAAGCATCTTTATTTCAAGTTACTTTGCTGGCGACATCTGGTGAGCCTGTTTTCGTAATTCAAGAGAGGGGAAAAGTGGCGCTAATTAATAGCAGTGATGAAAATACCGTAAGGTTTACAGTGTTGCCTTTTTTGCAGCAGCAAGGAGTTAATTCTGTGAATTTTGCGATCGCCACTCACGGTCATTTAGGTTTGAGCGGCGGTTGGGGAAAATTACTAGAACGCTTGCCAATTAAAACATTTTATGATAATAACGTTCCGAAACAAATTCACCGCGGCAGCAATCAGGAATTTATGGCGGCTGTGCAATCTCGCCAAGGCGTTTACTTTCCTTTAGAAACTAACAGTACAGTCGATCTGGGTTCGACGCAGTTGCAGTTAGTGAATGCCGAGATTCCGGTGGTAGAATTGCTCGTGGGCAATCGAACTTGGTTGATCCTCGGTGAAATGACACCGGAAGTGCAAAAAAAATTGGCAGCAACGGGAACCTTCAAGCCGGCTCAAGTGCTGTGGTGGTCGGGAAAAACCCTGACGGCTGAGTTATTAAGCGCAGTTGGGCCCCAAGTGGCGATCGCATCTGCTAACGAAATCGACCCAGAAACCGCCGCCCAACTGCGCCAAAGCAAAACCCAAATATTCTGGACAGGGCGCGACGGAGCCCTCCAGTGGACGCCAGCAGCGGGATTTAAGACCACTCTGGAATCTGAAGAAAATCAAACTTCTTTTCTGTAAAGATTTACAATGCGGCGCACTGTGCGGTAAAATACATTTAGCTCACATCTCAAATCAATTGGAGAGGTGGCAGAGCGGTTGAATGCGGTAGACTCGAAATCTACTTTAGGGGTGACTCTAACGTGGGTTCAAATCCCACCCTCTCCGTACATCCAAGCATCAAGTGGCAAGCGCGCACCTCATCAACGTAGGGTGCGCGCACCTTATCCTATTATCAATTTTCCTATCAAAAATTAGTTAGGGCTTGCTGAAAAAGTCTACAGAATCAATAAGCTCGCGCCACACAGCTTAAAAAATATTAAGTTTGTCGTTTATTTCTCAAATTTACCCAGAAACTTCCCAGGAAAGTGCAAGGGTTTTGAGCCTCGCTTATTCTATAACTTGCACTTGCTCGGTCAAAAAAAGATTAAAGCCTTTATATGGCTTGCCTTCTGCTTTTATTCAGCAAGCCATCGTTAATTCAAATAGAGCTTTCAACTATGGAATTCAACTTTATAATTATGAAATTCTACTCCACAATCTCCGTAGCCTGATAGCTGTTTTCCTTTGGCTAAGCTAGAGGCTGAGAATCTCAAGGGAACTCTTAACTCGAAAGCGGGTACAAAAAAAGGGAAGAGTGTTTATAAAGCAGGCCGTTCCAAACCGCTGTCTCAATCACCAAAAAGGTGCGGGCCCAGGATGGGGGAATTAGTCTAGATTCTTTCTTTCCCTAGTCCGTAGTCGTTAGTTCCTAGCAATAGAACCCCTAGCTTGTTGCTGGTTCCCCCTTCCCCGTTCCCTCTTTCTTCTAATAATCGGTATGGTTGCGAGGCAGCGCTAATTGCGCTAAAGACATAGTACGAACTGCTCACACCGGAATACAAATCACAAACTCCGAACCCTGCCCGAGGGAGGAATTCACTGTTAACGTACCTCCATGTTTTTCCACAACAATTTGGTGGGCTATCGACAATCCTAATCCGGTTCCTTGACCCACAGACTTGGTTGTGAATAAGTGGTTAAAGATGTTTTCCTTGACTTCGTTCGACATCCCCACTCCATTATCCTTAATCCGAATCAAAACCTGATTTTGGGATTCGCTCAGAACAGTTTGAACCGTGATTTGATTCGGTCGGGCTTTAATTTCACTAAAACCGAGCCCCTTATTTGACTCCTCCAGAGCGTCAATGGCATTGGCCAGTACATTCATAAATACTTGGTTTAACTGTCCGGGAAAGCATTTCACTAGGGGCAATTTACCATAGTCTTTCACAACTTCAATGGCAGGGCGGAACTCGCTCGCTTTTAAACGGTGCTTGAGAATCAGCAGAGTGCTCTCGATTCCATCATGAATATTGAAAGAAACTGGTCGATCGCTATCGGCCCTGGAAAACGTTCTCAAACTTGTACTGATATTGCGGATGCGATCGACTCCCTCCTGCATCGAGCCAATCAATTTGGGCAAATCTTCTCGCAAATACTCCAAGTCCATATCCTCAATTTCTGTTTCAATTTCCCGTCCCGGATTGGGAAATTTTTCTTGATACAAATCAATCAAGTTGAATAAATCCCCCACATATTCTTGAGCAGGCTGCAAGTTGCCGGCGATAAAGCCTACGGGATTGTTAATTTCGTGGGCTACCCCTGCGACTAAATTTCCCAAAGCAGACATCTTCTCATTCTGTACCAGTTGCAGTTGCATCTGTTTGAGATCGCTGAGATAAAGCTCGAGTTTTTGGGCATACTCCTGGGATTGCTGATACAATCGAGCGTTCTGTAAGGAAATTGCAGCTTGGGAGCACAGGATGTTGAGGATGGCGACGCGATCGCTCGTGAATACCCCAGTTGCTAAATTATTTTCCAAATAAAGAATCCCCATCATGTTCCCTCGCTCGCTGATCGGAGTGCAAAGCAAGCTCTGAGGTTGGTGTTGGACTATGTAGGGATCAGAGGCAAATCTTGGTTGATTGCTAGCATCATCAAAAATCAGGGTTTCTTTTGTACGTTTGACGTAGTTGATCAGCGTCAGAGGAATGACTTCGCTTTCCTCAAGCGGAATTGATTGCAGAAGGCAGTCTTCACGGTTTGTGCAGTCGATGTTTATCCTCCAGTTTCCCTCTTCATTCAAAATTAATGCTCCGCTTTGTGCTCCAGCATTCTTCACCACCACTTGCATGAGGGTAGTCAGCAATTGATCGAGTTTTATTTCGCTAGATAGAGCTTGAGAAGCTTTGATAACTGTCGGCAAATCTACTAAATCCCAACTGCTGGTGCTACCGATAATTGTTCTATCCCTGTTAGATAGGGATGATTCACTGCAGGAGATGTGAGTTGTTTCGCTCGGATTCTGGCGAGTTCGCTCCTGTTGCAGGATCGGAGCCAGTAATTGGGGATAGCACTGTTCTAGATGGTCAATCTTTGCTTTTGCTCCCCAACGAGCGTAAGCATAGTAAGCATCAATTAAATATGGTTTTGCCAGTTTTTCTTTACCCCATTCTAAATAGAATTTAGCAGCGAGTTCGTGAGCTAGAGCTTCCTCGTTGAGGTATTCGTTCTCTTTGGCGAGGGCAATAGCCTTGTCGTACATCTCAAGCGCTTCTATTTTTTGGTTTAAAACCCGATGCCGTTCTGCCTCCACTAGATAAAATTTATGCAGATGATTCATGGGGGCATGATGCGCCCATTTTTGCATTTTTTCTTGATTTGCTTGTACTCTGTCGAGAAGTTCCTGTTGCTCTGACTGTGGAGTATCAGAATACACCGCCAACCTCACTAGAGAATCGTAGAAATAGAAGATGGCAACAGTTATCAGCCCTGAAGCTGCGCTCAAATAATTTTCTATTTCAGCGATATTTTTTAAGGCTTCCGGGTAATTTTCAAACAGATAACAAAGCACAAGTTTGTGCAAGTATAAGTAATGAATACCCAGGTAGTTATTGGTTGCCTGATACAGTTGCAACATTGTCTCTTCGTCGTAGGCTTCTCCCTTTAAATGGCATGGGTTTTGCGCTCTTCCTATCAAGTTCAAAACGGCTTGCCAACAAATTTTCTGATAAGAAAGTGCTGCTTCCTGGTGAATTTTGCTAACGGCATCTGCGTAGCTTGCTATCTCTCGTTCGAGTGGTGTTAGTTGCTTGCCAATAAAATACGAATAATAACTGTATTGAAACATAGCATAACCAGCAAATTCTAACTCTCCGGTTTCCAGTCCACAAGTATAATCTGACAGCAAAGGTTTTAAACTATTTCTGAAGTGTTCTTTCCAAGGTTGAATACTAGAATGCACCATTGCGGATGTCTTAGCTTGGATTTCTTTGGCATCCAACTTTGACAATAGACGTAAAGCCATTTGACCGAACTGATAGCCCCGCTCAATATCTCCCATGCCACAGAGAAGAAAACTATATATGGCAAAAGCATAGGGAGACAGAGAAGCATTGCCATATTGGACAGATAAATTGACCTGTTTGCAAACTACCAAAGGCGCGAGTGGCGGCAGCGCTATGTAGGCAGGAGTAAATAGGCTTGACAGAATCGTTATAGTTGCTAGTTGTTGAGGATCTGTCATCAGAGGGAGATCGATTAAGTCCTCAGTTCCCTTTCCGCTCAAAATTGACGCGGTTTCTCCTAGTGCCTGTCCAATATCAGAGAAATTTGGCTCGGAGGGAAACTCTACCCCCAACTGCTTTAAGACTTGCAACCCTGTATTCAGCGCTTCCTGTAGCTTATTTTGCGCCATATAAGCTTCTATCTGTACTTCATATACCTTCACTTTTTCCAGTAGCGTTTTGGCGCAGCTTTCCACGACTGATGCTAATGTCTCCATCCGGTCAAAGTCACCGCTTAGATATGCCACTTCTGCTGCTTCGGTATGCAGCGCTAATGTTAGTTCGTATTGATTTTCCCAACTATTTACTGCCAGTAATTGTCTGCCACTATTGAAATATTCAGCCGCAGCAGAATAGGCAGTAGCAGCTTTGGCTTTCTTTCCGGCAACCAGATTTAACCGTGCTATTTGCTCCCTATCTAGCTCGTGGGTAATTAGATTTACTCCCACATTCAAGTGGTTGACAATATCAAACATTATTTCTTCTCGCTCAACTTCTGGCGTATTATTTAACAGCCGTTGACCGATTTTTAAGTGAGTCGCTCGCTTTTGCTCTTCGGGAATGAGGGAATAGGCTGCTTGTTGGACGCGATCGTGGTAAAATTTGTATTTAGCTAATTGGTCATTTTTAACTGGTAATTGCTCGGATTCTTTCCCAGTGCTTGTTATTGATAAACTGTTACCACCTTCTTGATAAAATTTATAAACATCGCTAACTGGTAAAATCAACCCTTCTTGCAATGCTCTCCACAAAGCTGTTGCTGTTTCTGTTGGAGAATTTTTATCAACAATTGCTAAGGTCGCCAAATCGAACTGATTGCCAATACAAGCAGCTAATTTTAAAACTTCCTGTGTCCGGTTTGGCAACTTTCGCAACTGAATTGCCATGAATTCTACTACATCATCCGTTAGTGCCAATGTTCGCACTAGGGCAATATCGCACTGCCAATACCGAGCTTCAAAATTAAATTCAATTATCCCATCTTCATGCAAAGATTTGAGGAATTGTGTGCTGAAAAATGGATTGCCTTTGGTTTTCTGATAAACGAGTTCTGTCAGAGGCAGAGCCAATGCTGTAGAACAAGCTAAGGTATCGGCAATCAGATAATTCAAATGGCAGCGCTCCAGGGGATCTAGAGTTATTGTGTTTACCGTAGCTCCGGTTGTTTGAATGTCGGCTAATGTCACCATCAAAGGGTGTGCTGGAAAAACTTCGTTATCTCGATACGCTCCAATTAAAAAGAGATAGTGCCGTGAGCGATCGCTCGTCAGGAGTTGAATCAACTTCAATGAGGCTGAGTCTGCCCATTGCAAGTCGTCTAAGAAAATAACGAGGGGATGTTCTTTAGTGGCGAAGATAGAGATGAAGTTCTCGAATAACCGATTGAAGCGATTTTGGGCAGCAATGGCAACGAGTTCTGGTGCGGGGGGTTGCTGTCCGATAATCCGTTCTAGTTCGGGAATTACCTCAACGATTACCTGAGCATTCTCGCCCAATGCTGCCAGGATTTGACTCTTCCACTGCTCAACTTTAGCGTCGCTTTCCGAGAGCAATTGTCCCATTAAGTCGCGAAAAGCTTGTACAAAAGCTGAGAAGGGTTGGCTGCGCCCAAATTGGTCAAATTTGCCTTTGATGAAGTAGCCTCGCTGTCTGACAATTGGTTTGTGAACTTCGTTGACAACAGCGGTTTTGCCAATGCCGGAGAAACCGGCAACGAGCATCATTTCGGTGCTGCCGGCACTCACGCGCTCGAAGGCCGATAGCAGGGAGAATACTTCGCTTTCTCTACCGTATAATTTTTCTGGGATGATGAAGCGATCGCACAAATCTCGCTGCCCTAAATCAAATTTAGTCAGCGTCCCTGTCTCTTGCCACTGGCATAAACAAGTTTCTAAGTCGTACTTGAGCCCTAGGGCGCTTTGATAGCGAGCTTCAGCATTCTTCGCCATCAGTTTGCTGACAATCTCAGACAGCACCAATGGAACGCTCTGGTTGGCTATTGAGGCTGGGATAGGTTGTTTGGCGAGGTGGCAGTGTACCAAATCTATTGGGTCATCCGTTTGGAAGGGTAACTTTCCTGTTAGTAATTCGTAGAATGTGACTCCCAGCGAGTAGAAATCTGTGCGGTAATCAATGCCTCGGTTCATTCGCCCAGTTTGTTCGGGAGATATGTAAGGTAAGGTGCCTTCGAGGACGTTGGGATTTTGAATTTCTTGGGTTTCGCGGGGTAGCAGGGAAGCGATGCTGAAGTCAATCAGCTTGACTTGTTTGGTGGTGGGGTTAATTAGAATGTTGGCGGGTTTGAGGTCTTTATGGATGACGTGGTGGCGATAAAGCCCGTCGAGCGAGTTGGCAATTTGAATCGCAATGGGCAGAAACTCGCTAACGGGCAAGCCTTCTAGAGGTTCCTTGCTCTCGGATGCTAGACGAGCGAGGTAGCTACTTAAGGAAATTCCGCCAAAGTCTTCCATCACCAGAGCATAGTTGTTCTGGTAAGTCTCCAGGCTGTATGCCTTGACGCTGCCGGCGATCTCTAAGTTTTTAGCAATGACGTACTGGTTGCGGAAGTGCACCAGTTCGTTGAAGCAGGGAAAGTCATTTCGTAGCAGTTTGATCGCGACTGGCTGCCCATTTGAACACCGAAAGCCGCGATACACTAGAGTTCGAGCGCCTGCGTATATTTGTTCGTTAATGTGATATCCTAGAAAAAGATTTGTTATGCTAGCCATACCCAGTTATTCCTACTGCTTCTGTCAAGTCTGAAGCTTGTTAGAGTTACTATCTACTATTTTCGCTCTATCTGCCGTGCTATTCATTAATTACATTTTTCTTAACATATTTTGAACAAGAAATTATGGAAGAGCGATTTGAAAAACCCGACTTAATATTTTATGTAAGAGCTGTTGATACTTCTGTTGAGACTAAGTAGAAAATGACTCCGCGAACGCTGATTGAACGACAGCAGTTCATTGAAGAGGAACTTCAGAGGCTAATCAGGTACTTAAGAGTGTTTTTGAAACTGATGCTAGAAGGCGATCGCATATAATATCTAATCTCTAGTTTAGCTCATAATTTAATATCATCAGTACAATTCGGGCGGCTCGGGGTTTAAAGCCGGAAGCAGAGGAAATGGAGTTTCTGCGCCAGATTGCGGCTCACTTGGGAGTCGCCCGCGAGCAAGCTGAATTATTTGCCTAGATGCCACAACAACCTGCCCAACTCTCAGAAGTGAATCAGGTATTAAATGCCAAAGGAAAGAAGCGGACAATGACACTAGCACAAGTCAATCACGCACTGCAAGCAGAGATTAGGGTTCGCCAACCATGGAAAGCAGGCTCTGGCAATTGAGGAAGCGCCCTTCTTGCCAGTCGGCTAAGTTTTTTTACTGGTAAGACTTACGCACCGGGAATCAGAAACCCGGTTTTTTTACGAAAAAACTTGGTTCGTACTCGAAGATTCGGTAAAAAACCCGGTTTCTTTGGTACGTGTGCGTCGAGAACTGACCGATCGAGTAATTTCAGGAGAAGAATTACTGATTGACAAATTAAACTTAATGTGATTCATCGGGAAATAGTCACTGCTGCCCTAGGCGGAACACGATCCCTTGAGGGCTCGCTACGCCAACCGACGATCGCCCCGACGCTTTCCGATGGCGGTTTTCATTTCGGTGAGCTAAAAAACCCGGTTTCTGAGCGGCCCTGTGCCTCCAGGAGGGGCAGAAATCTCTCAGTAAGCGGGTTTCTGAGCTTTTGCGTAGAATGCTGCCTCTTTCTGCGGAACATCCCTTCTCCTTGCTCTCCAAAGGCGTAAACTTGATGCTCGACCGACATATAATGAGAATTGTTATCATTCGCAAATCATCCTTCTCATGCAAGCGAACTCAGAAGCCACGCCACCCCAAATTGATTTAGCTTTAATCGGCGCTGGGCCCCACGCCCTGACTTTGACAGCACACATATTAAAAAAACGCAAGAGTCTCCGGGATAAACTTTTAGCATTCGATCCGAGCGGCGAATGGCTGACTCAGTGGCGGAGGCAATTTGCAGCTTTAGAAATTGGGCATTTACGATCGCCCGCAGTGCACCACCCTGATCCCAACCCCTACGAATTGCGGAGGTTTGCCGAAAATCGCTCCTCGGAATTGTTTCCCCCCTACGATTTGCCTGGAAGTCGGTTATTTGAGGAATTTTGCGGCGACACAATTAAACGGTGGCAATTGGGCGATCGAGTTATCAAAGCAAAAGTAACCCGCATTCAGCCGAAATCCGGCCGTTTCCGCCTGTGGTTTGAAGACGGAAAAAATGCGATCGCCCGCCGAGTAATCGTCGCCGCCGGAAGTGGAAAACCGCATTTACCAGCGTGGGCTAATCAAATTCAAACACAGCATCCCGCCGAAAGAATTCGCCACTCCCATCAAGTAGATTTGCGAAATTTGCAATTGCACGGAGAACAAATATTAATTGTCGGCGGCGGACTAACCAGCGGACATTTAGCAGTAGGATCAATTGCCAGAGGAGCCCAAGTCCTGTTAATGACGAGGCGCTATTTCCAAGAAAAACTATTTGATGCCGAACCCGGTTGGTTGGGACCAAAATACCTCAAAGGATTCGCGGCCGAACCAGATTGCCATTTACGTTGGGAAACCATTCAACAAGCCCGCAACGGTGGCTCGATGACACCGGAAATTATGACACAGTTGCGGAGGTTCTCCCACAGCGAAAAGCTGACATTTCACGAACAGTGCGAAGTTGTTGGCGTGCGGTGGGAAAATAACAGATGGACTGTTGATTGCAGCGGTGGGGAGACGTTATTTGTAGATCGAATTTGGCTAGCAACCGGCACCAAACTAGACATTGCAGCCGAACCAATGTTCAAAGAAATGCTAGAAACGCATCCCATTGAAATAGTTAAAGGTTTGCCAGTCTTAGACAAACACCTGCGTTGGCCCGGATGCGAATTATTTTTGACTGGTGGTTTAGCCGCGCTGCAAGTTGGGCCAGTCGCAAGAAACCTTTCTGGGGCAAGAATGGCGTGCGATCGCATTGTACCGGCGATCGTCAAATCCAGCATTGCACTCTCGCCCTCGCCAGCAATAATTAGTCAGCAGTCATTAGTTATCAGTGAGTAGTCATCAGTTATTAGTTAAGCTGTTGTAGATTTAAATTGCCTATTTCTGGCGGCGTCGGAGCAACGAGCCACTGATGGTTTGAGTATTTATTGACACAGCATTTAAATGCTGAGCGAGCTTATTAGCAAGTTACTTTTTCACTCGGGGGTAATCATAGCAACTTCAAAAGTTCCTACTACAAACATTTGATTTGTTTACTTATTCCAATACCTGCGCCAGTGAAACAGATTCTCCCAGAAATTGTGCAAAAAAGTATTGCTGCGAAAGCGCTGCGACTCCCAAATAGCAGCAGTTTGACCGTTAATTGTCGAAAAACTCGACCAAATATAAGGAAGTTGGGCGATCGCCTCAACCTTCATCCCGTGACGCACAGCCAAAGCGATGGCGTGAATCAACTCAGCAGCTTGCGGGCCCACAATACTCGCTCCCAAAATCTCCCCGTTGCGACGCCCGACAATCTTACAAAAACCTGTTGTCTCCCCGCACATTTGAGCTCTTTCAACATTCTTGAAATGTTCCCGACAAACAATGAGATCGTCTCCAAAACGGCGCCTTGCTTGGGCTTCAGTCAAGCCAACCCTCGCCAACTGCGGGTCAGAAAAAATCGCCCAAGGAATCCCACGGTAATCTATTTGAAACAACGGCAAAAACAAAGCATTTTTCACAGCAATCGCAGCTTCGTAATTAGCGATGTGAGGGAACGGATAACCCCCAGCAACATCCCCGATCGCGTAAATGCGGCGATTAGTTGTTTGCAGCTTTTCATTTAAAATCACCCCCCGAGTGCTGAATTTAACCTTAGCCGCTTCGAGATTTAACGATGAAAAATTGTACCCTCTACCGGCGGCCAGAAAAATCTCCTCAGCTTCGATCGCCCTTGGCCCAGCTTGAATCCACTTTTTACCATCAATCACCCTAGCTTGAGTCACCTCAGTAGCAGTCAGAATCCGCACTCCTTCAGCTTCCATTCCAGCTTGCACCAAACCAGCAGCCTCCCGGTCTTCTTTAGCCAAAATGTGCGAACTTTTCACCACCAAAGTGACAGCAACCCCCAGCCGAGCAAAAGTTTGAGCCACTTCGACACCGCTGGGATCGGCGCCGATTACAGCCAAACTTTTAGGCAACTGTGGAAGTTTTGCTAATTCCCCGACTGTTTCCAAAGTAAAAAAGCCAGCCGACGAAAGTCCTTCAATATTGGGAATCGCCGGCAGAGTTGGACAAGCTAGCAAATAACAAAGCGATCGCAATGAACGCCCGCCCGCAACAAAAGCCAAATCCGGTTTTGCAACAAACTCGCCGCTGCCAAAAATAACATCGACCCCGCGAGCAACCAAAACGTCGAGAGAATCAATTTCTGACAAATTAGAAACAACACCCTCGGTCCACTTTAGAACGCCGTCAAACCGCAATTCGATGGGCTTCGAGGAATTAGCGACTTCCCAGCGAACCCCCAACTGCTGGCGGGTTATCTGCTGGGCAAAACGAGCAGCCTCCCTCAAAGTTTGGCTGTATCTCAAACCAAGGTCGATCGACTCTTTCCCCCCAGCGGGCAAGATTTGCCCGCTGGGGGGTTCCACCAAAGCAACGCGGGCCGGGAAATTAGTTGCAGTCAAAGCAGCATAGCGTCCGGCCGGAGTTCCACCAATAATCACTAAATCATAGTCAAGCATAAATAAAGAAGTCAGTAGTCAGTAGTGAGTAGTCAGCAGTCAGCAGTGGAAGCATCCTTCTGGAGTGTAAAAAGCGTTTTTTAGGAGTGCGAGCGTCCCGCACTGCACAGCTTATATATCAATACGATTCAGAGCCGAACAATCACATCAGAAACCGGGTTGCTTGGGTAGATTTGAATTGCAATACTCACAAACTATCTGGAAATTCTCGGCGTTTATCTGTGTCGATCTGCGGTTTCCCTATCAATCAAAGATTTATGCAATAAGTTTAATAAAATCAGTTCGTAGTGAGGACTTGAGTCCTCATAAAAATCCCAGGACTTTAGTCCTCACTACAAACACTTTTTATTATCGGTAATTGACAGGATATGAGAGCGCGCCAAATCACAGATTATGGCGTGAGGCGAATGCTGTAAAAGCTAACGAATAACTTCGGCAAGTCCAGCAATCAGCCGCAGATTTTCAGCCCTTGAGCGCACAGCCACCCGAAAAAAGCGATCGCCCAACTCAGGAAAACTCAAACAATCCCGAATCAAAATCCGGTGTCGTTCCAACAGACTTTTTTGAATCAAAGAAACCGACATCGACGACTCAACCAACAAGAAATTAGCCGCCCCGGCAATTGGCTGCAAACCCGGTAAATTAGCCAAACCCTCAAATAGCTCTCGGCGAGCAACAGGCAGCCAATCCCAAGTTTGCCGCTCAAAAACAGTATCTCGCACCACAGCAGCAGCAGCAGCAGCAGCCAAAGCATTTACAGGCCAAGGATCGCGCAGTAACTGCCAGCGGCGCAGAATATCGGGATGGGCGATCGCACAACCCAACCGCAGTCCCGGCAGAGAATAGAATTTAGTGAGCGATCGTAAAATCACCAAATTCGGAAATTCCTCAACAGCATCGATCAAAGTTTCCTGCTCCCAAGGCGGTAGAAAGTCCATAAAGGCCTCATCCACCACCACCATACCGAACTGCTTCACATAAGGCAAAATCGCCTCCCTAGCAAACAGCAAACCCGTAGGATTGTGCGGGTTGTTCAGCAGCAAACCTTTCTCGGCATCGAGAGCAAGAGGAACCGGGAGATGGAAAGAAGGGGAGACAAGGGAACGGTTAGAAACCGACAAATCATCCGTTACTAAGCTGCGAACAGGCGCAGCGTCCAACAATTGGAGATCCAAAGGACATTTGAGCACCTTCGCCCCGAAAGCCGAAAGAGCCCGCCAGTAATCGCCAAAAGCCGGAGTCACCAAATAAGTCGCCGGAAGCTTCGACAAATCCCAAGCCGCCCAAGTCAACAATTCCGCCGAACCATTCCCCGGCAAAATCCAATCCGGGTCAACATTCAAAGCCTCACCCAAAGCAGTCCTGAGCTCTCCATAATCCGGGTCTGGGTAAGCCGTCAGACTGCTCAAGTGTGCTTGAATCGCATCCAGGGCCGACTCAGGAGGGCCCAAAGGACTGATACTCGCAGAAAAATCGAGAATAGCAGAGGCAGGGCAGCCTGCCAGTGCGGCTGCCCAAGCTAAATTCCCACCGTGTACAGGTCTAATCAAGACTCAGTTCGCCAGCTATTCCGCGTTTTTCGGCGGTGCAACTCTGTCCTTAAACAACTTCCCTGCGGAAAATGCAGGAACTCGGGTTGCTGGGATTTCCATCTTGTCGCCTGTTTTGGGATTGCGACCCTCGCGGGCTTTGCGTTCCCGCGATTCAAACGAGCCAAAACCGACCAGCGTCACCTTGTCGCCGTCGGAGACAGCTTCCATGATTGCTTCCAAGGCTGCACTCAAAACAGCATCTGCCTGTTTTTTAGTGACACTAGCCTTTTCCGCCACTACATCAACCAATTCACCTTTGTTCATTGCGCACTCCTTCAGGGTTTGCAAAATACGTCAAACAGAGTTCAACTATTAGCTGTGAGTTATCAACTGCATTGGGGTGTGGCTTGGGAGGTTTGGGTGGTTCCCTTTGGCTCCTGTCTGCTTCCCCAATTCAAAACTCCTGCTGAATACTAATTACCCTAGGGTAATTGGTCAGAAAAGGAATTTTTGTTTCTAATTGCTGAAAACCCCACAGCATCTAATTTTCACTGCATTATTCTAAAGTCTTGCCGACCGTTATGGATCGGTGGAACCTTTAATTTATATGGAACTTGCCAACTTTTTAGAATTAATACCCAAAATTAGGTAAAAAAAAACCACTTTGGAGAGAAGATTTCTCGCCTCGGTGGATTTGAGATGGGGAAATAAGCAGAAATGGAAGTAATAAAGTGTCACTTGTCAAGGTCTAAAGAAAAAAAGTTTCCCTTTAGCTTTGGGCTTTTCCTCTCTTGGGGGGGAGGGACAGGGCTGTGGCATTCTCCAGAAACGGCCAGGGACTGAAGTTCCTGTCTCATAGCTGAAGTCGTCTGAAGACGACTGAAAGAGTGATTTATAGTCCTCTTGCAGAGGACTAATGAGTTCTTTAGTCCTCCTGGGCGAGGACTTTAGCTTTGAGGCAGGGGTTTCAACCCCTGTCGGACTGTCTGAGTGTCGGACTGAGGGAAAGAGCGTTAAGTTGACACCGATGCCCTCTTCCTTCTTCCTTCGCTCTACTGTCTGGGCTGGACGGGCTGACTGCGCTGCAACATTTGGCGGGCGTCGGGACTGATGTTGTTTTGGTAGCCAAAGTTCGATCGATCGCTATCGTCCAAAATCTGCGGCGTCAGCAATACAATCAACTCCGCCCGCTGGTTCCTCTTATCGGTGCGCCTGAACAGCGAACCGATAATCGGCAAATCTCCCAAAATCGGAATCTTGTTCGCTGTAACCCGTTCTTCGTCGCGGATAATCCCCGAAACAATCAAAGTCTGTCCGTCCCGCAGGCGAATTAGCCCGGATTGCAACGATCGCTCGCCCAGCAGAGTGATTTCATTGACGTTCCCGCCAGCCGAAAGCTCTATAGGGTTGCCGCTGGGTGTCCTGATAATCGGGTTCACCCGCAGAGAGACAAAACCATTATCGTCAATCCGGTCAATCGCCACCCCTAACTGCAAACCCGCCCTGTCTTTGACGGCCGTCGTTGTTGTGGTACTTGTATTTCCGGTGGTCTGCGTTTGCTGTGTGATGTTAGTAATCACCTCATCAGTAATATTCACATTCGCCGTTTCCCCTTCTTGAACCACTAGAGTCGGATCTGTCAGGATTTTGCCATTGTTGCTGGTAATAGTTGCCTGCAACGTAGACAGGAACCTCCTGGGATACTGGAACAGCGGGAATAAGGCGAAAGTTGCCTCTCCCGGAGTTGGTGGCGTTCCTGGCTCGTAATCGCTAATTCCAAATCGCGTCGGGTCATCGGTAATTGGGGAGATCGGCCGGAGGAACACACCTTTGCGACCGTTCGCTGTCAACGGCACGATAAACCGGCCGTTCGGATCGAAGAAAGACTCCACCAGGCCATTCGGATTCGGGACGATCGGTCGAGCTGCGATACCTGGAACGGTAGGGATAGGGGCCGGATTGAGGCCACCAAAATTGAGACTTGCCGCCCCGTCGTCATTGACAAAGAAAGTGTTATTAATTCCGAAAGAGAAACTGCTGCTACTGAGGTTGGCTCCCGTCAAGTTGATATCGATCACCTTGACGTTGACAGCGACTTGACGGCGGCGCAAATCTAGCTGTGTCAAGAAAGCCACAGCCATGTCAACTTTGCGTGGGTCGCCCACCAAAGTGATGGAATTGAGCCTGGGATCCGCCAGCACCGACAGTCCCCTCAGCAAGAGCGGCCCGGTGCCTTCCCTAGCGCCGATCGCCTTAATGTCGGGTTCCCTAATTTCCACATCCCGCGCCGCATTTCCCTGGCCCACAGTTTGAATCGTGACCCGAGTAATCGGCAGTTGACTTTCCGCGCCTTGAGCGCTCAAAAAGTTAGCTGCATCTGTAGACCGAACTTGATTGAGCCGCAAAGTCCGAATGATAATATTGCGCGAGTCGATCGGCAAACTCGTGCCCACAAAAATCGTCCGCCCGACGCGGTTCGCTTGCAGTCCGCTGAGTCGCAGCACGTAGTTGAAAACATCTTGCACCGACTCATTTTCGATGTCCAAGGAAATCTTCGGCCCTTCATCGGAGCCTGCACCTCCTGGTGCCGGCGGCGGAGCGGGTTGGCCGGGTTGAGCGGGGGCCGCCCCACCTGTAAAAGCGATGTTCAATCCCGCAGCGCGAGCCAGCAGAGCTAAAACGTCCCGGACTGGGGCATCCCGCAGCACCAAACGGGGGATACGTTCTCCCGAACTCAGCTCAATATTTCCCACGCCGGGGGCGATGTTAGATACCGAGATATCTCCCAACGGCGGCGGCACGGCCCGCGACTGGAAAGGCGCAGCCTGATTTGTCTGGGATTGAATTTCGCTGGGGAGGGGCGGGCGATCGTCCCTGGTAATAGTAACTTCGGGATTTGGCAGCAGCACGCCTGGGTTTTGCGTACGGACTTGGGGAGCCGGCCGGGGAGCTGTTTGGGTCAGCGGCAGTCCCGGAGGCGGCGGAGGTGCTGTTTGGGCAGACTGTGCTGTGCCGCCAACTCCGGCAACGCTGAGAACGATGCTTTGGCCTTGTCCCGGAACAATTTGTCCGTTGGGAACTCCGTTGGTGCCCGCCACCACAACGCGGATGCTGTTAGCCTCTACCTGGCTGATTTCTACCGAAGAAATGCCCGGGGCCGGGTTATCTTGACGGAAGCTGTTGCCTTGTGGCAAGCGGAGCTGCGTGTTGATAATTGTGGCTTGGTAAGTATTGCCGTTATTGATTGCGAAAACTTGGGGGCGATCGCCCTTTTCGGTAGCCAGGACAATATTTACCCCATTATTGCCTTGACTGACTTGCACTCCTGTGACTTGAGTCGGCGCTGCCTTGACGGGAGCTTGGGCAAGCAGAACCCCTGCAACGCTGCCCCAGAGCCCTGCACTTAACCGTAGATGCTGTTTCACGTTCTCTCCTCCACTACACTTTGTTATTTGTTGTTCGCAGCCTTTTGTCGCTAGCTGCTTGCACTGACTGCAATATTCTCGATTCGAGCCTTTTTGAAGGGAGAAGTTATACCATTTTCGATTAGCGATTTTCGATTGGGAATAACTGATGACATAAGGGTTAGCAGCTATCCTACAGTTACCTTACTTTTTGGAACTGGTATTAGAAGAAAATCTGTCGAAGTCCTAATTTGTGATTGCCATAGAAAAAATTTTTTCTAGCATTCATAATTTTTTGACTTCTACCGTCAATCTTCAAACTTCAACCTTCTGCCTTCTCCCTTCTTGTGAAAGAGCGACTTTAGAACAATAGCTAATATCCGCCCAACTACCGCTACTTAGCACCGGGACTCGGAGCCGGAGTTGGCGGTTTTTCTTCTTGCTTTAACGGCAGTAGCGCGTGCAAGTCAAAAGCCGTTTTAATTTTAGTTTCCGGCTGAGCCACAGGGATTATTTTCCCTTTCACAAAATCCACTTCTATTGCCTGAGTTGATGATATCAATTCAGATTTCAAATTTCTCACTACCAACAGCGACTGCAGCAACTCCAAGTTACGCATAAAATTGCGGGTTTGAGCGAAATTGCCTTCAAACTCTACCTTAAATTTTTTGCGTCTGAGCTTGCCAGCCAGGGACGGCCCGAAGGACGTATCCGTGAGAATATCTGGGTCTAGAGATGCCGACGCGGCTTTTGCTGCTGATGCTGCTGGCGGGAGATACGGCTCAAATTTGGTAATTTTAGCCTTGAGGTCGTCTCCTTGCACCCCGGCGTTGATTCTATTAACCAGTTGGGTCATGTCCAGCAAAACCGTGTTGGCGCTGGCGTCGCTGGCAAACATTGCTGTCACGTTGGCCCGGCGCTGTTTTGCTTCTTCTTGCTTTGCTTCTGCTTCTGCCTTTTTTTGAATTTGAGCTTGCAATTGCAGTTGCGTTTGCTTGCTTTCGGTAATTTTTTGCTTGAATTCGCCGCCTTTTTGGAATTCTGGCAGTACGAACTGGTAGGCGAGGCCGCCGGCAAGGAGGATGCCAAGTACCGCGATGCCGATTGCTTGGACTTGGGTCGTCAGCTTAAGGCCGAATATTTCCTGAGCCCCTGTCTCTTCTTCTTGTTTGTCGCTAGAAATAAACTCTGCTGTCATTGTTTTTTCACCTCTGGTTTTTGTGGTTCTAGCACTCCTTTTTCTTGAAGTGTTTCTATCCGTATTGCTAGCCCGTCTGCTTGCTTGCTCCGCAGCTCGGGGAGCAACTCGGAGGCCCCCGTCGGGCTGAGCGTTGTTTCAATTTTATATTCCACCACCGGCCGCAGTTTGGGAAGTTCTGCTGCTGTGTTTTGGTTGCGCAGTTGTAATTGTGTGGGGTTGCTTTTTAATGTCGCCGCTACCAGTTTGGTATCGGTGTTGAGGAAGAAAGGAGAGCGCTGGACTAGCAGCATAAAGTCGTTAACTTGAGCAAAGGTAGTGGCTCTCCCTGAAATTTGTACTTTTGCTGCTTGCTGGGGGACGACGGGGGTGGGAGCAGCCGCCGGGGTGGCAGCAGCCGCCGGGGTGGGGCTGGCTGGAGACGGACTCGCCCCCGCCGGGGAGGCGGCGGGAGTTGCTGCGGGGCGAGGGGTTGCTGTTGCAATGGGGGAGGGACTGGGGTCGATTTGCTCGATTTTGGAAATTTGCAGTCCCGCCGGAGTGCGGGCACTCAGGTCTTGCAGCATCGCCGACCAAGGTTTAATTTGGTCGAATACTCCGGCTAATGCTTTGTATTCGGCGGTAACTTTGTCGGTTTCGGCATTGATGGCTTTGATGGTGTTGGCTTGAGTGTTTAACGTTGCCAGTTCTTGGTCTAGGGTTGCTTGTTCTGTGGCCAAGTTGGTATTTTCGTTAGTCGCCCACCACCAGGCGCCCATGACTGCGGCGTTGATGCCGAAGGCAAACAGCAGCGCCCCTATTAGGGGCATTTGGTCTTGGGCTCCACCGGAACTTTTTTTAGCTGAGCTTTTGGCTGCGACGGGTTTGTAGTCCGGACGGTCGTTGAGAAAATTAATATCTAGGCTGTACATGGCTTCACTCGATTTTATAGCAGAAGGTAGAAGGTAGAAGGCACCAGGTAGAAGGTAGAAGGCACCAGGTAGAAGGTAGAAGGCACTAGGTAGAAGGTAGAAGCAATCGACCGCTTATGTTTCAGCAATTAAGAAGGTCCTAACTGTCTTGGCTGTTGCTATAGATTTAAATTTGAAATTTTAGATTTTAGACAGAACCCCAGATTGCTGGTACAAGTGAAGGATTTATTTAGGGAAGAAAGAAACAACTTTCTGCCTTCTACTGAAGGAAGGGGCTGCTTCTACCTCAGATATATTCTACCTTTTACCTTCTACCTTCTACCTCCAATATTCTACCTTCTGCTTTCTGCCTTCTTCTTTTGGAAGGGGCTTTTACCTAAAATTCTCAAATCGGTTTTTCTCTCATCTAAAATTGTTAAGTCACATAACCTCCCTCAGTCCTAAACCTAGGGCGACTCCTAAACCTGCTCGCTGTTCTGGGGTAATTTCTTGGCTGATTTCGAGTCCTAGGGTGTCGATGGGATCGACTTGAGATGCCGGCAAGCTTAATCTTTGCATGAAAAATTCGTCGAGTTTGCCGATCGCAGCTCCAGGACCCGCTAGCAGCAGTTGCGCTACTTCGAGTTCTTCGCTCTGGTTGAGGTAAAAGTCTACTGAGCGGCGCAGTTCGTCTGCTAGTTCTCCCAATACTTTAATCATCGCATTTGTGCCGGGATTGGCGTCTCCCGACGCGCCCATTGTATCTGTGACTGGCAGGGTCATGCCTTGCAGTTCGCTGGTGTCTCTGGTTGGCGGCAGGTTCATGGCTTGGTTGAGGGCGGTCTGGATTTGGTAGGTGCCGATCGGGATGGTACGGTTGAACTGAGGTATGCCGTCCACTACTATAGCTAACTCGGTACTGTCAAATTCAATGTCGGTCAGGACGGCGGCTTCTTGGGAGGAAAATTGTTGCAGTTGGTCTTTGAGGGTGCGGATCAGGGCAAAACTGGTTACTTCTAGTACGTCTATCTGCAGTCCGGCTTCTTTGAAGGTTTCGATGTATGTGTCGGTAACTTCTCTGCGAGTTGCTACTAGCACGACTTGCACTTTTTCAACGCCGTCGCCATCTACAAATAAGCCGATTTTTTGATAGTCTACGTCGGCGTCTTCTCTGGGAAACGGCAAGTACAGTCCTGCTTCTGCGTTCATATAATCCCGCAGTTCTTCTTCGTTGAGTTCTGCTGGAACTGGGATTAAGCGGATGACGGCTTCGCGGCCGGGAATGGCTGTGGCTACTCGCTTGGCTTTGATTTTGTTTTCGTCGAGGATGGCACGTATTAGTTCTGCCATTCCTGGCGGATCGACTATTTGTCCCTCTTGCACCATGTCTTCTGGAACTTCTATTGAGGCTAGGATGCCTAATTTTAATGTCTGAGCTTTCTTTTCGAGCTGAATGATGTTGATGCGGTCTGGGGCTATTTCGATCCCGATTCCTGGCTGGCGTTGGGAAAGTAGACCTTTGAAAAAGTTAACCATGTGATTGGGTCGCCGCTAATTGCTATTTTTTTCTTTTGTAGTTGGCCAGCCTGATTCAGCGCACCCGGTGTTGGAGAATTGGTTTCCCACTGCCGAAAGAGTGCTGTAATCTGGGTATCCCGCCCTAGCTGCGCAGATCCGTCTGTGTTGCGCGATAGCTAGTTCCGATTTTATGCTATCCAATTTACTTGACAATAGCTATTCTGCGGAGAATGTCAACAAATTCCAGCTCGATCGACCCAAAACCTGCCGATTCTGCACAAAAACCGACTCTCTCATTCGGGGGGCCCGGCTACAAAACTCTCTCTCACACTCGCGAGCGCTTGATTCGGGCGATCTCTTTTTTGTCTAACGGTTCCCATAACTCTCAAATTTTATTCTATGAAACGTAAATCTTGGCAACTGTTTGCTGTTTTTGGACTGGTGGGGCTGCTGCTGGCGGCGGTGGTGAGTTGCGGCAAGCCGGCTGTTAATTCCCAGGCAAAGAATACTGAGGAAATCGAGTTCTGGACTATGCAGCTTCAACCTCAGTTTACTGAGTATTTCAACAAGACGATCGCCGGTTTTGAAGCGGAAAATCCGGGGGTGAAGGTACGCTGGGTGGACGTTCCTTGGTCGGCGATGGAAAGCAAGATTTTGGGGGCGGTTTCGGCGAAAACTGCGCCGGATGTGGTTAACCTCAATCCCGATTTTGCTTCGCTGTTGGCGGGACGCAATGCTTGGCTGGAGTTGGACTCTCGGGTGTCGCAGCAAGTTCGTGAGCTCTATCTCCCAAATATCTGGAAAGCTAGTGTACTCGACGGCAAGAGTTTTGGCATTCCTTGGTATCTCACGACTGGGGTGACAATTTACAATACGGAGTTGTTGAAGAAGGCTGGAATTGCTAAGCCTCCGGCTACTTATGCCGAGTTGGCACAGGTTGCCAAGCAGGTGAAGGAGAAGACTGGTAAGTTTGCTTTTTTTGTGACTTTTGTGCCGGAAGATTCGGCGGAGGTGCTGCAATCTTTCGTGCAGATGGGGGTGCCTTTGGTGGATGCTCAAGGCAAGGCGGCTTTTAATACTGATAAGGGCAAAGCTGTTTTTCAGTATTGGGTCGATTTGTACAAGGGCGGACTTTTGCCGCAGGATGTTTTGGTACAGGGACATCGCAGGGCGATCGAGCTTTATCAAGCTGGGGAAACTACTTTTTTAGCTTCCGGGCCTCAGTTTTTGAAGGCGATTTCTGAGAATGCTCCGAGTATTGGTGCTGTTTCGGCTGCTGCGCCTCAAATTACGGGGGAAACAGGCAAGAAGACTGTGGCGGTGATGAATTTGGTTGTGCCCCGCGACAGCAAGCGCCCTGATGATGCTGTGAAGTTTGCTCTGTACGTCACTAATTCTCAAAATCAGTTGGCTTTTGCTAAAGCTGCTAATGTTTTGCCTTCTACGGTTGAGGCTTTGCAGGACGGTTATTTTAAGAACGTCCCGACTGATGCTGCTGCTGCCGATCGAGCTCGGGTTGTTAGTGCTTCTGGGTTGACTTCCGCCGAGCTATTGATTCCGCCTCTGAAGGATGTTAAGAAGCTGCAAAAAGCGATTTATGACAATTTGCAGGCGGCAATGTTGGATGAGAAGTCGGTAGACCAAGCTGTGGCTGATGCGGCTAAGGCTTGGGATCAAAGGTAGTTTTTTATTGAAGCTGGGGCGGGATTTTTTTTGCTCTCGCCTCTTGCTTTTAAGGTTGAATTGTCCAGTCTTCCTGCACTAAATCAGGCACTTGCGAAAAATCTCGGTAGTTGCGCGTAACGAGGATACCTTTATTAGCAAGTACAATAGCAGCAATCCGCAAATCTTGCGTGCCGATGCGTATTCTTTGACGAAAGAACTCAGTGTAAATAGTGAAAGCATTCTGGTCAAATTTCAGAATGTTGAGATTTTTGAAATCATCTAATGTATCCCATAACCTGGTGTAAGCCAATACTAATTTGTCCGCTTGCGAAGGTTCAGAAGCCTGTCTGATAACATTGAACCTGCCGCGAATTACTTCCTCTACTGTTACGATAGTTACAGCAAGGTTTTCTGCGTTAACCTCGATTCGCTGCACCATCATTGGATGATTCTTTCGCCAAAGGGAGAAACAATCCGTATCAAGTATGTATCGGCTCATTTGGTCTCAACCGCAGCGTCAATTTGACTGTAATAAGCTTCGGTTTCTGCATCGAGTTCGCGGCGATATTCTTCTATGTGTGCCAATACCTCATCGTATTGCGGATCGTTTTCATCCTTACCAGCTAACCTCACCCAAGGATTGTTCGATCGACTAGAAGTGAGTTTGACAGAGACGATTTCTGCTTCGGCTAGCTGGGCATTTACTAAATCGTGAAGGTTTTGCAGTGCTTGCGATCGCGTCTCGCCAAAAGCTTTACATTCCGGCCATCCCAGCAACGCTGCACTGACTGTTCTGTCTGATTCGTTTTTAATGATTACGTGAGCAGTTGAGCTGTCGAGTTCGCCCCCAGAGTTAGTGCGATCGGCTGCGCGAATGTCGCAGGTAGCGTTACCTGTTAAGAGTGTTTTTGTCTTGACTGTCTGCTTGGTGTTTTCCTGGCGCGGCTTTTCTCTTTCTCCAATGATAAGCGGCTCTGCTTTGATAAGGTCGTCAACCAAATTGGCCATGTTTAGTATCTCGTTGCCTTTCTGGAGGAACTTTTCTATTGCTTGCCAGTTCGCCGAGACAACATCTACCTTGACTGTAGAATCGATGTTTTCCTGACGCTGCTTGATTATGTTTCGCCTGAAAAGCTCGTCAAATAGTAAAGTTTGCTCTTGGGCTGGCAAAGCTTCTATATATTCAATTAGGGTTTGCACCGATATAAGGCTGCTCATAAACTTCTATCTCTAAATTTTTCTAAACTCACTTGTATTGTAACAAAACTTGGGCATTGGGCATTGGGCATTGGGCATTGGGCATTAATCTTTTTTGAGTTCGCCCCTTGCTTTTTTCTGCCACTTGACTTATTATTAAATAATGGGAATCTGTGCCACCATATATATAAGCATATATAAGCTTTTAAGTTATTACCGAATGATGAAATTACCGCCTCTTCACAAGGCGGAGTCGGAGGAGAACTCTGGATAAGTCAATCTCGACTATTTTAGAGGTAAATGTTTGTTGATAAGAACGATCGCTCATCCCAGAAACCGGGTTTCTTTATCCCGTGCGATCCTCTTTCTCAATTCAGCTTAATTGATGATTTGTAGGAAGATAGCCTGAATTCCTCAAATATGCAGAAATTTGACTCGTGTTAAAATCAAAGCTCAGCTCAGAATAGGAGAAAATTCTTATGCCAGCGATGACACTCAAAGATTTAAACCAAGTTCAAACCCTTTTTTCCGAAGCGGGTTTAGATTACAAAATTGAACTAGAAGACGGGAGACTTTCAGTTATGGGGCCATCAGACATCGTATCCAGTGAAATCAGTAGCCGTCTCATCGCCTTTCTTTTCGCTTGGATAAATCCCCGTCGCTTGGGGAGAGTCTTTGACTCCGCAGGCGGTTTCATCATGCCGGATACGAATGTCAAAGCGCCGGATGTTTCTTTTGTGCGCGCCGCCCGCTTGCGCCAAAGTCCGCGTTATTTTGGAGAACTTGTCCCGGATTTGGTGGTTGAGATTAAATCTCAGAGCGATCGCATTAAGCTTATAGAAACCAAGGTTTTGAAGTTTATAGAATTGGGTGCGATCGTCGGAATTCTGATCGATCCTGATGAAGAAACAGTGACTATTTATCGCTCTACAGGTGAACCGACAGTTTTAGGAAATGGCGATATCTTAACAGTAGCAGAACTTTTTCCCGGTTGGGAATTGCCCGTTTCGGAATTGTGGCCTCCTATCTTTACTGAGGAAGAAACACAATTCTGATGGGTTTAAGCTTGGGATTGTTTTTGTTGCAGAAAATAGCCGACGAGATAAAGCGAACCGCAAAGGATTGTTAGGTTGTCGCCTGTAACAGCAGCATCTAAAGCTGTTGTTAAGTCGGAGAAGGCTTGACAGAGAGTTAATTCGGGACAGATAATTTGAGCTAGGGCGGCTAATTCTGCGGGGGATGAGAAGTTTTGATCGGGTACGGGAACTAGGTAAAGTCGATCGCCCTTTTTGAGTAATGCTTTCAAAATATCATCGCAGTCTTTAGTCGCAAGAATCCCGATTACCCAGTTAATCGGTGACGGGTGATTGTTCAGGCGATCGACATATTCACGCAGGGCGATCGCTGCGGCGGGGTTGTGCGCGCCGTCAATTAATATATTGCGGCTTTTCCAAGTTGTCTGCTGGAGTCTTCCGGGCCATTGGGTTTTGGCGATACCGTTTTCGATCGCGGTTGGGGAAATTTGCCATCCTTGGTTTTGGAGAGTTTGCAAAGTTGCGATCGCAATTGCTGAATTCATTAGTTGAATTTTTCCCAGCAGCGGCAATTGATATTTTATTTTAACCGCATTTTGATTTAACTGATATTCTGCGAATCCTTGTCCTAAATCTATTGCAGGTTTTACCCAAGTTGCCGGACAGTCTAATTCTTGAATGCGTTTTTCTACTACTATTCTAGCTGATTCTGGCAATTCTCCGATAACTGCCGGACATTTTGCTTTAAGAATTCCCGCTTTTTCCCCAGCAATATCTGCCACGGTGGGGCCGAGTATTTGCCAGTGTTCGAGACTGATAGAAGTAATGACGCTAGCGAGAGGTGTTTCGCAAACGTTTGTGGCGTCTAATCTACCGCCCAATCCAGTTTCTATGACTGCGATGTCTGTTTTCGGTTCGGCGAAATACAGCCAAGCTGCGGCGGTGATTATTTCAAATTGAGTGGG
This sequence comes from Microcoleus vaginatus BM001213989, assembly GCA_036700245.1. Taxonomy (GTDB): domain Bacteria; phylum Cyanobacteriota; class Cyanobacteriia; order Cyanobacteriales; family Microcoleaceae; genus Microcoleus. The sequence continues at coordinate 7,275 of JAUBOM010000002.1, read as the reverse complement.
TGTTTCGGTGTTGTTTTCGGTGGCGGCGACAACTCGTTCTAGACACTGTTGCAATTCTGTTGGGGAAATCGGTTTTTGGTTGATGCAAATTCTTTCTGTCCAATCGATTAAGTGCGGGGATGTGTAGCGTCCAACTCGATAGCCTGCTTCTGTTAGTACGGAAGATAGATAAGCGCAAACGGAACCTTTGCCATTGGTGCCGGCAATGTGGATAATGGGGACTTTTTGGTGCGGGTTGTCTAGTTTTTGGAGAAGTTGGTGAATTCTTTCTAAGCCGAGATGGACGCCGAAGTGTTGGTAGGATTGGAGGATGGATTCTGCATTCATTGAGGATGATAAATTCTGTTTGTGTGTGAATTATATTTTTTTATTAACCGCAGAGGGCGCAGAGGGCGCAGAGTGAGAGAAGAAAGAGATAGATATCTAAGAAAAGAGAGGTTTATAATTAATTTAGTGTATTTGTTGCGGGTGAAAAAAGGTGGCTTTGGATATTATTTCTCTGTTTTCTGGTTGTGGGGGGTTGGATTTGGGTTTTCGCTTGGCTGGGTTTAATCCGGTTTGGGCGAATGAATATGATAAGTCTATTTGGGATACCTACGAGTGTAACCATCCTGAAACCATTTTAGATCGCAGAGATATCAGAAAAATCAAATCTGATGAAATTCCCAAATGTATTGGGATAATCGGCGGGCCTCCTTGTCAAAGTTGGAGTGAAGCAGGCGCTAAACGCGGAATTGATGACAGTCGGGGTCAACTTTTCTGGGAGTATATCAGAATTGTGCGGGACAAGCAGCCTTGGTTTTTTTTAGCTGAGAATGTTAGCGGTATTTTGGCTGCCAGAAACAAGTATGCTTTCACTTATATATTATCGCAGTTTGAGGACATCGGGTATCGGGTTTCGTACAAGTTGTTGAATGCTAGAAATTTTGGTGTTCCGCAAGATAGGCAAAGGGTGATTGTTGTTGGCTATCGCGAAACTCTGGGTTTTGGTTTTGAGTTTCCCGAACCTGGAACCGAGGTTTTGACGCTGAAAGATGCGATTTTTGATTTGCAGGCGATCGCCCCTATGTCAGTTAAGGGTAAATTAGATAATTATCACGATTATGTCCAAAATCACGAATGTGCGGATTTGGGGTTTTCGAGCATTTATATGTCGCGGAATCGAGTTAGAAGTTGGTCAGAACCTTCTTTTACAATTCAGGCAAGCGGCAGACACGCACCTCTCCATCCTCAAGCTAGTAAAATGATTTTGGTTGGCAAAGACAAGCGCATTTTTGACCCCAATTCGCCTCAGCCTTACCGTCGGCTTTCTGTGCGAGAGTGCGCGAGAGTTCAGACTTTCCCGGATGAGTTTATTTTTAAGTACAAGTATATTGCTGATGGATACAAAATGGTCGGCAATGCTGTTCCTGTGAATTTAGCAAGAGTTTTGGCAAGTAAGATTTTTGAGGATATTGTCATAGGGCATAGGGCATTGGGCATTGGTGTCAACTGAAGCCGACCATCTACCAGTCGCTAGGCAATGAATTCCACGGGGCTTTTAGCGAAAGTCCTCGCTATGAAGACTAATCTCAAATCCCGTTGACATCAGAATTATTCATCTCTCTCTTCTCTTCCTCTGTGTCCTCTGTGTCCTCTGTGGTTTCATCATTCCGAATTATCTATCATTGAAACTTGGTTAACTCGCTAAGGTTTTGCCCAATCGCATTTGTCCCGCGAATATGAGACAAGGGAGAACCTCCGTACAAAAAGCTATTCAAACTAACTTGATAATTTTGTTGAACTGCTAAATCTAGCCACAAATTGTTAATCGCATCTCCCGGTTTGTAGCCCGGAATGTTGTGCTGATAGTAAGGAAAACTGTCTATACAAGTATTGAAAAAATTCTTGCGCCCGCAATGCTTTAAATACTGATATCGCGGTTTGAATTCTGTTTGATTTTCCAATACTGTATATATAGTATCTGCGAGAGATTCTGGGTCAAATTTGGCGTAAAGACCCGCACCTTTGGGGAAAACTGGCGAGTTTCCTCTGGCGTATTGGTTGAATTCTTCAAAACAAATTACTGGTACGTTGCAACTCATTGCTTCGGTAATGCCCCGGTTTTTTCCTTCGAGAAGGGAACCGAGGACGAATGCTTGCGATCGCGAATAATATGTGGGGATTTCGCTGTAGTAGTCAACTCTAGGCACTAAGTTAATGTAGTCGGAGGGATTGGTTAAAATTGCCTCGATTTGCCGCCATTCGTTTAAAGCGTATTCATCGAGCCCTTGCATGGTGTTAGCATCAAATTCGTGTCCGGTGACTACTGTTAATTTTATCGGTTTTTGCGGATATTTTTGGCGGTAAACTTTTAAGGCTTTGGCTATGATTGGCAAATTTTTTTCTTCGGAGAGTCGGGCGACGGCGAGGAGGTTGATGTCTTTGGCGGGGACGTTGCGCGGGGAAATTAAGTATTCGTTGATGAAGTCGGTGTCTTGCAGTGGTATGATTGGTTTGTGTGCGCGATCGGGATAAGTTTCGCGAAACCATTTATCCCGCTGCGGGTTTTTGTATAAACTCGAGTAGGCGTCGGCTATGGGGGCCCAGGAATAGGAGATTCCGGGGGAATAGGTGAAGGATAAAAATACTGAGGAAAGTTGGGGAAATAGTTTGTTGATGAGTTCGACTGCTTCGCTGAAGTAAATTCCTTTGATGAAACGCCCTTCGTAAAACAGTGGGGGAAGCAAGACGTAGAAACTGACGGTATCGAAGCGGTGGGGTTGGTCTTCAAATATCTCCCAGCTAAAGGCGTCTAAGTCTGCATAAATTTCGGCGATTGGTTTGTTGATGTGGGGGTTGCGTAAATATGGTTTTTGTCGATCGTAGTTTCCGCGTACCATAGAAGTTTTTTGGTATTATTTTATAGTAATGTTATTTGTTGTGTGAACAAAATTTTTTTATGAACCGCAGAGGGCACAGAGGGCGCAGAGGAGAAGAAAAGAGAGTTATTCACAAGTCATCCAAGGGTTGTTCTAGTGATTCATTGTCGCCAATTGTGAGGGCAATTTGGTAGATTTGGCGCCGGGGGAGGGATGTTTGTTGCGCTAACTGGCGGCTGGCCTGGGAACGACTTATGCCTTCTGCAATTAATGTTTGCAATTCTGCTTTAATGGCGTCTTCGGAAAATATTGGTGCGGCTGTTTGGATACCGGCTATTACGAGGGTAAATTCTCCCTGGGGTTCGCGATTTGTGTAAAGCTCGATCGCACTTTCTATACTACCACGCCAAAACTCTTCGTGCATTTTAGTTAACTCTCTCGCCAGCACAATCTGTCTGTCGCTTCCCAAACTATTTGCTAAATCTTGTAAAGTTTGTCGCAATCGGTGCGGAGATTCGTATAATATTATAGTGCGGGATTCTATTTGCAAAGCTTCTAAACTCTGTTGGCGTTCTTGACCTTTCACGGGTAAGAAACCTTCAAATACAAATCTCTCTGTGGGTAATCCTGATGCAGTTATGCCAACAATGCAGGCGGTCGGGCCGGGAATCGGAATAATGTTAATATTAGCATCGGCGCAGGCTTTGACTAACTCGTATCCGGGGTCAGAAATTCCCGGCATTCCGGCATCGGTGACGAGGGCGATATCTTTGCCTAAAAGCAGTTTGTCGATGAGTTCGGGAAGTCGCTGGTTTTGGTTGTGTTCGTGATAGCTGATTTGGGGAGTTTTGATTTGAAAATGGTGCAAAAGTTTGCCTGTATGGCGGGTATCTTCGGCGGCGATGAAGTCTGCTGTTTGCAAGATTCGGATGGCGCGAAAGGTCATGTCTTCCAGGTTGCCGATCGGGGTTCCTACGATGTAAAGTGTTCCTGTGGTGGGATTTGCTTGCATTTTAAGATTGGGATTTTTTAACCGCAGATGAACGCGGATTAACGCAGATATGAAAACTGGATTGTTTTTGGGATTGGCGACTTTAGATTTAGTTTATTTGACCGGGAAGCCTCCGGGTGAAAATCAGAAAGTTGTTGCTTCTGATTGTACCATTGCTGCAGGCGGGCCGGCGGCTAATGCTGCGGTCACTTTTAGCTATTTGGGGAATGCGGCGGTATTGGCTGGTGTTTTGGGCACTCACGCGATCGCCCAATTAATTCGTGCAGACTTAGCGGAGTATAATGTCAGGATAATTGATTTGGAACCCGGGCGATCGCACTCGCCGCCAGTTTCCTCGATCATTGTAACTGAAGCAACGGGCGATCGATCTGTAATTTCCATCAATGCTACTAAATCTCAGGTTGACCGTCAAGCAATTAACCAGGATATTTTAACATCGGTTAATATTGTACTGGTTGACGGACATCAAATCGCAGCCAGCAAAGAAATTGCTCAACTTGCCCACTCAAAAAACATTCCCATTGTCCTCGACGGCGGCAGTTGGAAACCCGGATTAGAAGAAATATTACCTTTTATTGAATGGGCTGTATGTTCGGATAACTTTCATCCGCCCAACTGCTACAATTCCGAACAAGTCTTTGCTTACCTGTCAGCAGCCGGAATTTCCCATATTGCCATCACTCGCGGCGAAAAATCAATTTTATACCTCAGCAATGGCACTTACAGCAGTATAGAAGTACCTCAAATTCAAGCCACCGACACTTTAGGCGCTGGCGATATTTTTCACGGGGCTTTCTGTCACTACATTTTGCAAAATAACTTTACAGATACTCTCACCGCAGCAGCTAAAATCGCTTCCCATTCCTGCAAAAAATTCGGAACCCGCGGCTGGATGAATAAGGGTGAGTTTTAATTTAAAATTAACCAAAGTCTCCGGTAAAAACCTATGCCAACTAGAAAACTTGAACAGACAACACTTGTTAAGTTAAAATCCTAATAACAACCTTGACAAAAATTGTCAACACCTTCCCTCTCTTCCTTCGCGCCCTTAGCGCCTTCGCGGTTCGTTAAAATTGCTATATTAGTGAAACAACCTCAAACCAAACCAAACAGTCCCAAAACAACATACCCGAATCATGCCTGACACCCAACCCCTAACTATCACCCTTCCCCCTTTGCGGATTACCCTGACAGAACAACAACAGGTTAACCTAGAATGGCTGACACAAAACCTACAAAATCTACTCACCCCAAGCAAACAAGAAGTCCCCGACAATCTGAAACAGTGGGTGGCGGCCAACAAATTATTAAATCAACCCGACGCAGAAATCATTCAAGCCCTAGTAAGTAGCGGCATAGATGCGGAAACAGCCACCGCAGAAGTTAGGGAAATATCCTCTCATCCCTACTTCCAAGCAGGTAGCCAATACGTGCAGTTATTGCAGAAACTGGAATCGCACCTCAGGATCAACAATCAATTAGCTGCACTCTCTTCCAAGTTTGGCACAATCGAACGCAAAAGCAGCCTCTCCCGAGAGTATTTTCTCGAAAATTACTACGCAAAAAATTCTCCAGTAATTATTACCAACATCATGCACAACTGGAAAGCATTGCAGTTGTGGACGCCGGAGTATTTGCAACAAAAATATGGCGATGCAGAGGTACAAATTCAAGCCAACCGCAACTCAGACCCGAATTACGAAATTAAGATAGAAAATCACAAAAAAGTTGTTTTCTTCCGCAAATATATAGAGATGGTGGTCAATGGCGGGCCTAGCAACGACTACTACATGGTTGCTAACAACCAAACTCTGGAAAGAGAGGAATTTAAACCGCTATTTAACGACATTGAAATATTCCCAGAATACCTCAATCCCGCCGATACAAAAGGCAGAGTTTTCTTTTGGTTCGGACCCAAAGGCACGATTACACCGCTGCACCACGACCCAGTTAATTTAATTTTAGCGCAAGTGTCGGGCCGCAAACTAATTAAGTTGATTTCTCCGCAACAAACACCTCTGCTTTACAATCACGTCGGCGTTTTCAGCAAAGTTGACGGCGAAAATCCCGATTACGACAAATACCCGCTTTACAGAGATGCGAAAATTATTGAAGTGATTTTGGAACCGGGAGAAGCTATTTTTATTCCTGTGGGTTGGTGGCATCATGTAAAATCATTGGATGTTAGTATTTCGGTTTCGTTTACTAATTTTGTGTTTCCCAATTATTATGAATGGAAATATCCTCATATTAATTGGTAATTTCTCGTTACTAGGCTCTGCATGGTAAGGGATATCTAGAGGCTCACTCTCCGATTCTACTAATAGGAAAAAGCAGGCTATGCTATGCTGCTGATTTTGCCAACAGGAAGAAGCAGGCAGAGCCTCCGGGTAGGGATTCCCAAACACAGCCTGGAAGTAAAACATCTGCGTTAATCGGCGTTTATCTGCGGTTCAAAAAAAGAAATTAATGAAAACTCTTGAACAGTTAAGCGAAATTTCGCGATCGATAGCCTGGAGCGCATCAGATATCCTACAATCCTATTATCGCCAGGATTCCCGCACTCCTAACCTCGACATCCAAGAGAAAAAAGATGGCCCCGTCACCGCCGCGGATGTCGCTGTCAATTCTTACATTCTCGACGAATTGCAGTCGGCTTTAGGTAATGCAGAATTTGGCTATCTCAGCGAAGAAACTTACAAATCTTATTTAGAAACTAACGGTCAAATTCCCTTACCTCAAAGTTGGGTTTGGATTATTGACCCTTTGGATGGAACGCGAGATTTTATTGACAGGACAGGGGAATTTGCAGTTCACATTGCTTTAGTATATCAGGGAAGACCGGTATTGGCTGTTGTGGCTTGGCCCGAACAGCAAAAGATTTATTACGCAATCCGCGATGCGGGTGCTTTTGGGGAAACTCGGGTCGGTTCTACGGTCAAATTGCAGGTTTCGGCGCGAAATATAGTGGCAGATTTATCTATAGTAACCAGCCGCAGTCACCGGGGCGATCGCTTTAATCAATTGTTACAAAAACTGCCTTGTCAAAATCAAATATCTGTGGGGAGTATCGGCTGTAAAATTGCAACTATTGTGGAACAAAAGGCTGATGTTTATATTGCTCTTTCGGGAAAGTCTGCGCCTAAAGATTGGGATTTAGCGGCGCCGGAATTAATTTTGACTGAAGCGGGCGGCCGATTTACTCGTTTTGACGGTTCTGCTTTGCAATATAACCGGGGAGATGTGAGTCAGTGGGGGGGATTGTTGGCGAGTAATGGTTGCTGTCACGGGGCTATTTGCAGGGAAGCTGAGGAAATTTTAGCGGGGATAGATGCGAGTTTGAAGTAATACCAGTTCTCCAAAATTATGCAACAGTAGCCAAAGCTGATAAAATGTAGTCCC
>JAUBOM010000029.1:64266-70795 GCA_036700245.1 Microcoleus vaginatus BM001213989 | reverse complement strand
GCAACCTCTCTCAAAATATAGGCGATCGCCTCACCCGCCGCCTCAATCAAATCGTGATTATCGAGAATCTTCGGATTTTTGCTCAACCGTTGGGCGATCCGATTTCCGAGGTCATTAGCCGCGATATTCCCCGCGATACCACCAGCAATCGTCGCCAAAATCGAAACTCTCCCAAGTGCGGGGCCGCCCATCATACCCGCTGCTGCTTGAGTTGCCGGATTGGCGATCGCGTGTGAAATAACTTGTCCTATAGCCATCACCGCACTGCATCCAATTACCGTAGTTTTAAAATTAGCTAAGTCCATTAGCGACATAAAATAAATATTCTTCTTTTCCAAAGTTATTAGTAATTATATCTTGCACGCTTCCGTTTAGTCCGTCGGGGGTTAAAACCCCCGGCGAGATAGCTTGCATTCGGTTGAAACCGACCAAAAAGTTGAGAGAAAAAAGGTTTTTAGTCGTCATAGCGAGGAGTTTCGCTCTCTCGACAGGGGTTTTAACGCCAGGCGGTGATTGCAACTAATGCAAAACTTGGTTGTAATTATATCTTGCAGTTCCGTTTAGTCCGTCGGTGGTTTCAACCCCCGCCGAGATAGCTTGCATTGGGTTGAAACCGACCCAAAAGTTGAGAGAAAAAGGTTTTTAGTCCTCATAGCTAGGGCTTTCGTTATGAGACAGGGGTTTTAACGCCAGGAGGATATTGCAACTAATGCAATATCCTCCTTCATTGCAACTACAAAACAGCAGCAACACTTGCCATCAACAACCCTTCAAACAATTTCATCCCATCAGTTTCGCCCAACATTGGATCGGATGCCCGTTCTGGATGCGGCATCATTCCTAACACATTGCCCGCCCGATTGCAAATACCGGCAATATTATTTAACGAACCGTTGGGATTCCCAGCATCGCTAATTTTGCCCGCCTCTGTGCAGTAGCGAAATAGCACTTGTTTGTGATCTTCTAGTTCTGCTAAAGTATCCGCATCGGCATAATAATTGCCTTCCCCGTGGGCGATCGGCAAATCGATGATTTCACCCGAAGTATAAGCCGCAGTCCAAGGAGTATTACTGCGTTCGACTTTCAAAGAAGTGCGATCGCAAATAAAATTCAATCCCGCATTCCGCACCAGAGCACCGGGCAATAAACCAGCTTCAGTCAACACCTGAAAACCGTTGCAAATGCCCAGTACAGGTTTGCCCTGTTTCGCGTGTTCCGCAGTAGCTTGCATCGCCGGAGAAAAACGGGCGATCGCGCCGCACCGCAAATAATCTCCGTAACTGAAACCACCGGGAATTACAATGATATCAATATCCGAAATATCGGTATCTTCGTGCCAAATCATCCGCGTCGGTTGGTGGAGTAACCCTTGAGTCACCCATACCACATCGCGATCGCAATTTGAACCCGGAAAAACAATAACTCCAAATTTCATAAGCTGAAGGAAGTTCGGCAACAGATTTTGTAACGGATGTAACGGAGGTCAGGAAGAAGCAAGAAGTGTCAACTTAAGACTAAAATCTTATGTTTCTCTCGCTTGTATCTAAGTCTCGATCCCCCTAAATCCCCTTTAAAAAGGGGGACTTTGAGTGTTCCGAGTTTTCGTGTTTTTAACGAAGACTTTGAACGCTGTTGTCCTCGCCTTTTTAATAGAGACTTTGAACACTATTGTCCCCCCCTTATTAAGGGGGGTTAGGGGGGATCTCCGGGGTCAAAAAACACACCCTAGGGGCGATCGAATTTATGCCGCCGCTGTCTCCACAGCAACAGGAATTTCAGTCAAATCAAAGCGATAATTTTCAATCACTGGATTGGCCAAAAGTTGGTCGCAAACGCGATCGAGTTGTTCGCGGGCCTCGGACTCACCAGCAGCAGTCAGCGTCAATTCAACATACTTCCCGATGCGCACGCCCTCAACATTGTCGTATCCCATGTGTTGCAAACCAGACTGTACGGCTGTGCCGGCGGGATCTAAAACAGAAGGGCGGAGGGTAACATAGATTTGGGCAAGATATTTCTGAGTCACGGGAATGTTGCGGTAGGTGATGTGAAAGCTAGCCCCATTGTATTCTACAACCGAGCGGAGCGCCGATCGCCATTTGGTTCGCCCAAGTAAGATAGCCTAGAAATAGGGACAGATGTGATTCCAGCAGATTCGAGAAAAAAATTATGAGAACCAACCACACCCGCAGTCAGGAGCGTATTTTAAACTTGCTCAAAGTCCTGAATCGATCGCTCTCAGCGCAAGATATCTACTTAGAACTGCGTAACAGCGACCAAAGCATGGGCTTAGCAACCGTTTACCGCTCCCTCGACGGTTTAAAGCGAGAGGGGTTTGTTCACGTCAGAACCCTCGCTAGTGGCGAGTCTCTCTACGGTGCCGCCCACCAAGACCAACACCACCTAACTTGTCTCGAATGCGGCACCTCCATTACGATCGACGAATGCCCCGTCCACCACTTAGAAAGCCAACTACAACAATCTCATTCTTTCAAGATTTATTATCACACTTTGGAGTTTTTCGGATTGTGCGATCGATGTACTGTGGCTCAAGAATCTTAAATTTGGTAATAGGTAATTGGGCATGGGGCATTGGGCATGGGGCATTGGGCATTAGGCATGGGGCATGGGGCATTGGGCATTGGCCAAACAGGGCCTTGGGCATTGGCACTCACAAATAACAAATAACCAACAGTCAACAATCAACAGTCAACTGCCTAATCAGCCTTATTACCTTCCCCAACAATCGATCGCAATCCCTCCATTGTAGCAGGAATGCTGCGCGGGTCCATAAACATCACCTTGCTGCTGTCGCTGCTGCCAATTTTTAGACCCATATCCAGATAGTTTTGAGCTAACAAAAATTGTAAAGCTTCCCGAGCCTTGGGGTCATTTTGCAGAGTTTTGCCGATTATTTGCAAAGCCTCCGAAGTAGCTTGAGCTTTCAAAACCTGACTTTGGCGTTCTGCTTGAGCTTTCAGGACGATCGCCTTTTGTTGAGCTTCCGCCTCCAAAATAGTCGCTTTTTGGCGCGCTTCTGCATCCAGAACTTGCGCTTCAGCTTTACCTTTGGCGCTGTTAACTGCTGACTCGCGTTCTCCCTCGGATGTCAGAATTGCCGCCCGCTTGCGTCGATCGGCTGCCATCTGCAATTCCATCGATTCCTGTACAGTTTTAGAAGGGATAATATCGCGCAATTCTACCCGCGTCACTTTCACTCCCCAAGGATCGGTAACAATATCTAAATCTCTGAGCAAGATTTCATTAATTTGAGAACGAGCAGTAAAGGTTTGTTCGAGATCCAGTTGACCCATTTCGGAGCGAATTTGAGTCAGCACCATATTTACCATTGCTGACTGGAGATTTTCTACTTTGTAACAAGCTTTTTCCAAGTCTACAATGCGCCAGTAAACCACAGCATCAACAGTGAAGGAAACGTTATCCCGGGTAATACAAGCTTGCGGAGGAATATCTAAGACTTTTTCCCGAATTGTTTGCTCGTAAACGACGCGATCGAGAAACGGCTTGACAAAATTCAAACCGGGTTCCAGTTTCTTGCCGTTGTATTTACCTAAAGTTTCCACCAGCGCTTCATTTCCCTGATTGATAATCTTGACGGAACCTGCGAGGGCTGAGCCGCCGAGTGCTAAAAATACAAGTAAAAAATATTGTTCCACGGTCGCCTCCTATAAATGTTGAGCGTTGACTGTTGACTGTTAAATGTTAACTAATGACTGATGACTAACTACTAATTGCCTGTGATTAATTACGCATTTTGTTTAAGAATGCAATAAATTTTCTGGCAAAACTATCAGAGTAGTGCCTTTTCGTCCCACGACAATTACGTTTTGGTTGGGGGGGATACTGGCCTTCGTGTCTTCGCAGCGAGCTTGCCAAGAATTCCCCTCATAAATGACTCGGCCGGCTTCTCCGGGGGGAATTTCTGTTAAAGTTTTGGCTTCCTGAGAATCTGCGATCGCCCTCGCCGTGCCTTTTGGTATCAACCGCCGAGACAGCAGCACAAAAACTGTCGAAAATACCATCCACAGGAATATTTGTAAATTAACGTAAGGTAGAACTAGAGAGCATCCAGCTACGGCGAAAGCGCTCAGTCCCATCATAAAAGCGACAAAAGCAGTCGGGAGAAATAGCTCTGCCAAACACAGCAAAGACCCAACTAGCAGCCAAAGGAGCGTAGGACTCAAGATCATAAAAAGAATAGGTGATACTATTTAGATCTTAGATGGGAAATTTAAGATTTAAGAAATGTCAACAACTGACTCTGCAAGGGTTTGCCACTTGCGGGCCTTCCTCGCGATTCTTCGCGCAGCGGTACCAGGTTGAGGCTTCCCTCCTACTCCAAGTCAGAGTTTAGTAACTTAAATTACAATTTTAGCCGATGCACTGGCACAAACTACAATTTCTAGGGGCCCAAAGGCAGTTAAGAAATTGATAGGGGCTAAAATCAGTTTATTCTCAAGCTCATGAATTTGGGCTGGCGAATCATATATCTTCAGAATCTTTTTACACAAACTATTTCGATATGATCAGCAGTTTCTCCGAACCGATATATTGCCCGAATCTTAGCTGTGGCGAGCCCCGCAATACCTTTGGCCGCCAGCAGTGTGCAGCTTGCGAAACCGATTTAATTTATCGGTATTTGTGGGTGGTGGGGCAAGCAGCCGAGGAAGTGCCGGCGGGTAAGGTAATAGCCGATCGATACTTTGTCATTGCACCCCAAATCTGGCTCGACAGCCGTCCGGCTCTGCCTCCGAGCGTCCCGGAACAACTGCCTGATACCATTATGCCTTACCTGCATTTGTATCCCCAACGGCTGCATACGCCGGAAGTATACGGTTATTGTTCCCTGGGGGAAGCACCGGAAGCCGCAGAGGTGCTGTTGTTGGAAAATGTGCCAATCAATAATTTCGGTCGCCTGTATCCTTCTATTTTAGAAGCTTGGTCTGAGACAACCGCCGCGCGCCAAGTTTACTGGCTGTGGCAAATGCTCCAACTGTGGGCGCCGCTGTCGGAACAGGGAGTCGCTTCGAGTTTGCTGGTGCCGGAAAATTTGCGGGTGGAAGGTTGGCGGGTACGCCTGCTGGAACTGCACCGGGGCAATTTTGTACCGACGCTGCGGGATTTGGGAGATGTATGGTCAGGTTTGGTGGAATCGGCCCGGCCCGAGGTGCAGTCGAAACTCGGAGAGATTTGTCAGTTTATGCGCCGCAGCAGTATGCCTTTCGACGCGATCGCCCTGGAACTAAACGATTTACTATTAGAACAAGCCGCTAAATTGCCTCTGCACTTAGAAGTAGTCGGCATGACCGATACCGGGCCGCAGCGATCCAAAAATGAAGACTGTTGCTATCCGACTGCTGCTGATTTTCAATCTAGCAAAACTTCAGGGAACGACAAACTAATCCCTTACTTGACAATGGTTTGCGACGGAGTTGGAGGCCACGAAGGAGGAGAAGTTGCCAGTCAATTAGCCGTCCAGTCCCTGAAAGCTTTAATCCAAAATTTGCTCGCAGAAATCACTCAACAAGAAGAGTTGATGACGCCAACAATGGTCATCAAGCAACTCGAAGAAATAGTGAGAGTTGTGAATAATGTGATTTCCGCTCAAAATAACGAGCAGGGAAAAGAGTTGCGGCAGCGGATGGGGACGACTTTGGTGATGGCCCTCCAATTGCCTCAAAAAGTAAAAAATTCCGAGGATTTGCCCTCGAATAACAGTCACGAACTTTATTTAGTCAATGTTGGAGACAGCCGCGCTTATTGGATTGGCAAAAATTACTGTCAGCGGCTGACCGTGGACGACGACGTAGCGTCAAGGGAAGTCCAGCTAGGACACTGTTTGTACTGGGAAACTCAACTGCGATCCGATGCAGGAGCCCTGACTCAAGCTTTGGGCACGCGGGACGCCGATTTCCTGCGCCCGACGATTCAGCGATTTATTGTCGAAGAGGATGGCTTACTGCTGCTGTGTTCCGACGGTTTGAGCGACAACGACTGGGTAGAGCTATCTTGGGAGAATTACGGCCCAGAGGTGCTTGAAGGCAAAATGTCTTTGGAAGCCGCAGTTGAGTCTTGGGTTCATCTCGCCAACGAGAAAAACGGTTATGACAACACCTCCGTCGTGGTGACTCACTGTCGGATGTCGCCGGAGAGATTGGTACTGTTTAATCCGGAGGTGGCATCAGCGCCGGCGTCAGCGCCAGTGTCAGCCTCGGTGTCGCTGCCGCCGTCCCTGCCGCGATCCCTTCAGAAGTCGGGAACCCGTCCAGAATCTAAGCTTTCAGAATCGTCCAAAAAGTTGCTGTACCCGGAAACTACCCCCGTCCCAGAACCCGTTCAACAACAGCGATCCAAGCTTCCGCTGCCCCTACTGGGGCTGTTGGGGCTGATATTAGCCTGCGGCGCTTTAGGTTTGTGGGTGCGCAGCCTCCAAAGCCCCCAGCCAGAGCCCGAACCACTTCCGCCACCGCCGGAAACTGCCGCCCCGAGTCCTGCGGAAATTCCCTCG
>JAUBOM010000029.1:25163-64166 GCA_036700245.1 Microcoleus vaginatus BM001213989 | reverse complement strand
CCCGGGGCCGAGAGTCCCTCGCCGTCGCCCGAATCGACTCCTGCGGAAATTCCCTCGCCCGGGGCCGAGAGTCCCTCGCCGTCGCCCGAATCGACTCCTGCGGAAATTCCCTTGCCCGAAGAAGCGGAAACTCCTCCGCCATCACCTGAGTAAGGGAGTTTGAATTAAGCAGAACCTTTCATAAAATGCAGATACTTTCCGGCGGCACGGCAACTCGAACGCTGTCGCCGACTTTGTGTCGCTGCAAGTCATCTCTGTGCAAGTTTTGTCGGCGAAGGGCGATCGAACTTTTAGCAGTCAACCGCACCCTATAGCGCGTGTCAGTGCCAATATAAATAGCCTCTTCTACTATTCCCGGCCAGCTATTTTCAACATCATAATTAGCCGGGTAAATAGCAGCTTTTTCTGGCCGCAACACTAGGGTAACAACTTTACCAGCGGGCATATCTTCTGCTGTCGCAACTAACACCGGCAACTGCTGGTCAACCAACACGATTATTTGACCGTGTTGCTTTTCTACTACTTGCCCACTTAAAAAATTGCTATCGCCAATAAAATCTGCAACAAACCGCGTTTTAGGATATTCATAAATATCAACCGGCGTCCCTATTTGTTGCAGTTTTCCTCCCTCCATCACTGCAATTCTGTCCGACATCGTTAGTGCTTCTTCTTGATCGTGAGTCACATAAATAAACGTAATTCCCAATTGTCGCTGCATTTTTTTCAATTCTAATTGCATCTCTTTACGCAATTTTAAATCCAGCGCTCCTAGGGGTTCATCCAACAGCAAAACAGACGGCTGTTTGACTAATGCTCTTGCTAGCGCTACTCGCTGTTGCTGTCCCCCTGACAGTTGCCGGGGATAGCGTTTTTCTACATCCGTTAACTGTACTAATGCTAAGGCTTCAACAACGCGATCGCGAATTGTTTTCTGAGGCAAATTCTCCATTTCCAACCCAAAAGCTGCATTTTGTGCTACTGTCATGTGCGGAAATAAAGCATAGTTTTGAAATACCGTATTCACAGGGCGGTGAAAGGGTGGGCGATTTTGCATCGGTTGACCGTGAATGTAAATTTCGCCCCCTGTGGGAATTTCAAAACCCGCTATCATTCGCAAAGTTGTAGTTTTGCCGCAGCCGGAAGGGCCGAGTAAAGAAAAGAATTCTCGATCGTAAATTTGCAGGTTGATGTTGTCTACAGCTAAGAAATCTTGACTGCGGACACTTTTAAATACTTTGGAAACTTCTAAAACCTCGACAGCGTGCATTGTGTTAGTATTTGTGAGTAATAAAAATCTGAGCTCGAGTCCGGTTAAACTGATATCTTGCACCATTCTCAATTACTTGTTTAGGAACGGGCTCTCCGGCCCGTTCCACAAAACTTAATTTTCTTGTGGAACGGGGCGGAGAGCCCGTTCTTGACGATGGTGCAACTCCAATACCAACTAAAAATTTAAGTAAACCAGCCCCGGCAGAAACCTGTGTTATATCTACTTTCCAGCCCCTGCTTTAACTTCCGTCCAAGCTCGATCGTACAATGCAGTTGCTTTCCCGACATCCTGCAATAATTTCATTTTGCCAAACACCTCAGACGGCGGGTAAATTTGAGGATTTTTCAAATCGTTCGGGTCGATTAAACCTCTATCGATTGCTGCTTTGTTGGGCAAGCCATAGTGGGTAAAATTAGACACTTTAGCTCCTACTTCTGGCTGCAAAATAAAGTTAATAAATTTCTCCGCTAAATCTTTCTGGGGCGCATCTTTGGGAATTGCCATGTTGTCTAAAAAGATAATTGTTCCTTCTTTGGGAATAGCGTAGCTGAGATTGGGATTTTCTTGCATAACTTGAAAAACATCGCCGCTCCATTCCATCGTCAGATTTACTTCTCCTTGATCGAGCAGATTTTGACCGTTGTCGGGGACAAAAGCGGCAATGATATTTTTACTTTTAATCAGCAAATCGCGGGCTTTGTTAATCTCTTCGGGATTGGTTGTATTTGGATCAAATCCTAAATACATTAAAACTCCTGCAAATGTGTATCTGGCATCGTCTTGCCACGCCACTTTTCCGGTATATTTAGAATCGAACATCGCCGCCCAACTGTTGATATCGCCCTTGGTTGCTTTCACGTTGTAGCCAATTCCCATCGTTCCCCACTGGTAGGGCAGGGAATATTTGTTCCCCGGGTCAAAAGCTTGATTGATAAACTTAGGTTCTAGGTTTTTTTGGTTGGGAATATTGTTTAAATTCAGCGGATCAATTAGATTTTCTGCGATCATGATTTTCACCATGTAATCGGCGGGAAATATTAAGTCGTAACCCGGGTTCCCCTGTTTGAGTTTGGCATAGAGTGCGTCGCTGTTCTCGAAAGTGTCGTATTGAATTTTAACATTGTTCTCTTTCTCGAATTGGGCGATCGCTTCTGGGGCTATATAACTTGCATAATTGTAAATGCTGAGCACTTGCTGCTGGTTGCCACCTGTGGGGCTACAGCCGAAAGCCACCGTTGCACTCATCACAAACAGAAGTAGGAAAGTCAGCAGGCGTTTCATAGGTTTTGTTAGTTGCAGACGACAATAATTATGACACAGAAAGCAATTATCTTAACTTTCTTTAACTTTGAGCGATGATAAAACCAGCAATAAGGAAGCCAACAACATCAAAGTTGAAATGGCATTAATCGCTGGCGTGACAGCAAATTTTATCATGCCGTAAACAAATAGCGGCAGCGTCACTGAACCGACGCCGGTGGTAAAGAATGTCACCACAAAATCGTCCAGCGACAGAGTAAAAGCCAAGAGTGCTGCGCTGAAAATAGCGGGCCAAATTAGAGGAAAAGTGATGCGCCAAAAAGCCCGCCATTCGTTAGCGCCTAAGTCAAAAGCTGCTTGTTCTAATTGAGGATCGAGTTCCGCCAAACGCGCCCTGACAGTAATAGTCACAAAGGAAATATTAAAGACAATGTGACCGATAATTACGGTAGGTAAGCCGAGATTGAGGCGAATTCCCGTGAGATTTTCTACGATGCGAAATACTAGGGTAAAGAAAACTAGCAGCGAAATGCCGATCGTAATTTCGGGCATGATAATCGGCAAAAACAGTAAAGCTTCTACTGCTTTGCGTCCTGGGAAATGAAAGCGTTCGAGTGCTAACGCGAGCATTGTACCAAAAATTGTCGCTAACACAGTCGAAATAGCTGCAATTAGCAAGCTGTTGTTGAGTGCAGTCAAGATTCCGGCGCTGCTGCTAGCAATTCCTAGCTGTGTTCCGAGTCCGAGTGTACCTGCACCGCCGAATAAACTGCGATACCAGTCAAGGGTAAAACCGCGCCAAACGGCATTGAATTTGGAGGCGTTAAACGAGTAAATAATTAAGATGAGAATTGGCAAGTAAAGAAAGGCAAATGCTAGTGCAGCTTGTACCCAAAGCCACTTTGTGCCGATCGCCCGCACGAGCAAGTCTAGTTTAGTCATGAGTGATTAGTCATTAGTCATTTGCGCATCTTACCCTAAATTTAGATCAGTCAAGGTGATAAGATCGAATTAGACCTTACTCGAGGGAAGACCCATGAGCAGTCAAGAAAAAGCGGCTGGTTGGCTCCATAACTTGGATCGCCTTGTCAGAGTTCGCAACGAGATAGCAGCTTTGTTGGAGGATATCGCCCAAAATCTCACCCAAGCTGAATCACAAGCAGAAAATACATCCGGGAAACTAGGACTCTCTAAAGAGATTGAACGTCTCATCGAGCAAAGTGAAAATTTGCGCCAAGGAGTCTTTCGGTTTTTAGTATTAGGGGATATGAAGCGGGGAAAAAGTACATTTCTCAATGCTTTGCTAGGGCAGAATTTACTTCCCAGTGATGTCACTCCCTGTACTGCTTTGTTAACGGTGCTGAAATACGGTACAGCAGAGAAAGCGACAATTTACTATAACGATAGCAAACAACCAGAGGAAATAGATTTTCAGCAGTTTAAGCAGCGCTATACAATTGATCCAGAAGAAGCAAAAATTCTAGAGCGGGGCAAACAGCTAGCTTTTCCAGATATCAGTCATGCGGTGGTAGAACATCCGCTACCGCTGCTAGCCAAAGGTATCGAATTTGTGGACAGCCCGGGACTGAATGATACGGAAGCGCGAAACCAGCTTACTCTCGACTATATCTACAACTGTCACGCCATACTTTTTGTGTTGAGTGCGTCTCAACCTTGCACATTGGAGGAACGCCGCTATCTCCAAAATTACCTCAAAGACCGCGGTTTAACAATTTTCTTCATAGTCAATTCTTGGGATAGTATTCGAGATGGACTTGTCGATCCAGAAGACACTGAGGCACTGCAAGTAGCCGAGGACAAACTGCGTAAAGTTTTCCAGACTAATCTGAGTGAATATTGTCAGGATCGGGGTCGGGATATTTATCAGCAGCGAGTATTTGAGATTTCTGCTCTCAATGCCTTGCGCAGTCGTTTGAAAAACTCAGAAGCTACTTTAGAAGGCACTGGCTTTGTGGAGTTTCTGGCGGCTTTCAATCATTTTCTGACTGGGGAACGAGCTGCTGCTGAACGGGAACAAGCAAGAGCGATCGCCCTTCAAGCTTGCAATCGCTTTCAAGCAGCAATCTCCCGCCGCATTCCTTTGTTAGATGAAACTGTCGATCAATTGAAACAGAAAATTGATTCGATTCAGTCAGACTTCGCAATTTTGTCTGAAATTGGTAATCAATTCCAGCAAGAAATTAGAACTGTTCGCGATCGAACTTCCCAGGAAATAGGCGATTCTTTCCGTACCTATATCCTGGATTTAGAGAACACCTTTGAAAAGGATTTTTTAAGCACTCAGCCCGATTTAGATTTCATGGACTTTCTCGACAAAAACAACCGGGCCATGTTCTATACCTCATTCAAACGTGCTTTCGAGCGATATATGAACGATCGCCTCGCTGCTTGGGAATTCATTGCCAAACAGAAGATAGCCTCTGCTTTCTCTGAACTGGAGGAAAAAGCCGCCGATTCTCGAATTGAATATGAACGAGTAGTAGAGGCTATGAATAAGAAGCTGTTAGGCTACCGGTTCTACGCTGTCGGACATAGCTACAAGCATGAAGAAAACTCGACTTGGGCTGAGGTGGCAATAGATATGTTCTCATCGATTCCCGACAATCTCAACAGAGGTATCCATTCTTTCAATATGTTTTGGCAGAGTGTCTTGGCTTGTGTCATGGTGACGCTTGTGCTAAATATTATCGGTGTAGTTTTTGCCTCTTTAACTCTTTCTGTTTTGGGTGGAATTCTGGTAGTTACAGGTGTTGTAGCATTGCAAGCGGAGTATGTTCGCCAACAGTTCATTTCTGCGACTAAGAAAGAGTTTGTCAAATATCTGCCACAAATTGCCCAAGAACAGTCGCAATATATTTATGAAGCAGTCAGGAAATGTTTTGATACTTACGAAGAACAGGTGTGCGATCGCGTGAAGGCTGATATCAATTCTCGCAAAGCCGAGTTAGATAGTTTGCTCGCTCAAAAACAATCCCGAGAAATTGACATACTCGCTGAAACTAAACGTCTAAAAGACTTAGAAGCCGATATTTTGTCTCAATTGCAGCAAATTGAGTTGGTAGGTGGGTTTCTTTAGCTAAAATCCAAGTCATACCAAATCCGGTGACGACAGACACCTTGCAGATTTATTTATTAAATCCGCTTTGAGCAAAGGTTTTATTGTTGCTTGTAGGAGTTTTACTTTCATCGGATTTGGTATCAGGTGCCCATTTCGCACCTTACTATTGAGTTTCATCAGACACGCGGGAATAAATTAAAACAGGAATCAATATGATTACCGTCAACAGCATAGAAAGCGCCGATCCAAAAGGCCAGTCGCGGGCTTTCATAAACTGATTTTGAATCAAATTTCCCACCATAACTGTTTTAGATCCGCCCAATATATCCGGTGTGATGAAAGCGCCGACTGCGGGAACAAAAACCAGAATTGAACCTGCAACAATGCCGCGAGTGGTCAAGGGTAAAAATACGCGCCAAAAAGTGCGAATATCATTAGCCCCTAAATCTTGAGCGGCTTCTATTAATGAAAAATTGAAGCGTTCTATGCTAGAATATAAAGGCAGAACCATGAAAGGTAAATAGCCGTAAATAAGACCGATCGCCACAGCGAAAGGCGTAAAAAGCAAGTTTAACGGTTCGCTAATAATTTGCAAGCTTTGCAAGGCTGTGTTAACTACTCCTTCGCTACGCAGGAGTATTATCCAGGCGTATGTTCTCACTAAAAAGTTAGTCCAAAATGGAATAATTACCAGCAAAAGCAAAGCATTTCGCCAGCGGGGAGAACGGGTGGCGATGAAGAATGCTAGGGGATAGCCAACTAACAAGCAAGCGACCGTGGTCAAAAAAGCCAGCCACAGCGATCGCCCAATTACTCCTAAGAAAAGTCCACTGCACAAACGCTGGTAGTTGCTAAGAGTAAATATCCAAGTAACGCCGCCGTAAGTACCGCGTTCTAAGAAACTGTACAAAAGTACAATTAGCACTGGCAAAATGAAGAAAACGAGCAGCCATGCGGTAGCGGGAAATAAGAGCAGCAACAGGTTAGTTTGCTGGCGGTTTTTGACACTCATTATTTACTCAAGCCAAATTTAGCACATAATCCAACACATTTTATATCAAATCCGCATTTTATGAATTATGTCATCATTAATAAATTATCAAGAGGTACGCAATGTCAGTAGAATCCTCAACCCCAAAAATAGTCGTCGTCGGTGCAGGATGGGCCGGTTTAGGCGCTACCTATCACCTAGCCCAGCAAGGCTATGATGTCAGCCTGCTAGAAGCAGGTCCTTATCCGGGTGGCTTAGTTGCGGGGTGGAAAACCGCCGGCGGGCGTTCCGTAGAAGCAGGCATTCATGGCTTCTGGTATCCCTACAAAAACATCTTTTCCTTAGTCAAGGAATTAGGACTCAATCCCTTCACGCCTTGGACTCGTTCTTGTCAGTATTCACCGGCAGGATTGGAAGTAGAATCGCCGATTTTTCAGGACGAACCTCGACTTCCCACACCGTTAGGAACCTTTCTTTACACGCGATTTAAAAGGCTGCCATTAGTCGATCGGCTTTCAGCCTTGCCCTTACTCTACGCTGTTCTAGATTTCGACAATTCCGACGAAGCTTGGCGCAGGTACGATCGCGTCACAGCCCGCGAACTATTCAAACAGTTTGGCGTCTCTGCAAGACTGTACCGCGATGCTTTTGAACCGATGTTATTAGTAGGTTTATTTGCACCAGGAGAACAATGTTCTGCAGCAGCAGCTTTGGGAATGCTTTATTATTTCATATTAGCACACCAACCGGATTTTGATGTAGTTTGGTGTCGCGGCACAGTCGGAGAAAAAATCTTTCGTCCCTGGGTCGATATCCTGGAAAAACTCGGTGCAAAAGTATTGACAAAGCAGCGGGTTACTGATTTAATAGTTGACAGCAACAACCGAGCAACAGGCGTTGTTTGCGGCGAAGAAACCTTCGAGGCAGATGCAGTTATTTTTGCAGTTGGCGTCACGGGAATGCAAAAAATTATCAGCAGCAGCCCAGCTTTGCAAAGTCGCCAAGAGTTTCGAGACGCGATGAATTTGGGTGCAGTTGACGTGTTAGCTGTTCGCCTGTGGTTTGACCGAAAAATTGACATTCCGCTGCCTTCTAATGCCTGTTTTGGATTTAGTTCAACTACAGGTTGGACGTTTTTTGATTTGAATGCTTTGCACGACGAATTTCGAGACGAACCGGGAACAGTTGTCGAAGCTGACTTTTATCACGCAAATCAATTAATTCCCCTGAAAGATGAGGAAATTGTTTCCTTAGTTCAGCGGGATTTAGCGACTTGCATTCCGGCTTTTCGGGAGGCAAAAGTAATTGACAGCAGCGCGATTCGGCTGTCGCGGGCGGTGACGCATTTTGCCCCTGGCAGCTATCAGTATTTGTTGCCTGCAGTAACAAGTTATGATAATGTATTGATGAGCGGCGATTGGGTTGTGACCCGTCACGGTTCTTGGTCGCAGGAAAAAGCTTATGTTACTGGTTTGGAGGCGGCAAATTTGGTAATTTCGCGTTTCGGACTTGGGAACAAAGCGGCAATTATTCCCGTGGAAGCTGACGAACCGCACATTCAAATCGGGAGAAAGATTAATCAGTTTACTCGCAGTTTGACTAAAACCTTCATTCCCGATTTTTGGCTGCCATAAGAAGAAGGAAGTTCGGCAACGGATTCGGTAACGCATTTAACGGATGTCAGGAAGAAGGAAGAGGGAATTTCTTGATTTAAGCGGTAAGGTGCGCGGCCCGGCGCACCCTACATATAGACTAATAACCAATGATCAATGACTAATGATACTATCTTCACAAAAAAATGCAACTGTAGACAACCTTGAAACCAGAATCTTTATCAGTCATGGTCAATCTCAAATCTAAAATCTAAAATGGCCTGACTATCGCCAATAAGGCCGGCCCTTCCAAAAAACTCCCACCGTAACTCCGATTAGTGCAGTTTCCGATAAACTTACTAAAAAAAAACGTAAGGAAAGAAATGACTTTAACAGCAAACCCAGGAGTATGCACAAAACTAAAACCCACAAACTAACTCGGTTCAGCAAAAATTGCTGCTGCCAATACTCTAAAAAGTAAACCGCTAAAGCCCCCATTCCCACTGCGATAGCCAAAGGTATCAATATCCCCAGCGAGGGACCCCCGAGAAGCGTAAACACCTTCCGGAATACTTCCGACTGAATCAAGCCCCACACTAAAAATAACTCCATTCCAACCACGATGCAGTTGACGAGGGCGGAAATTTGCAGCATTTCTCGCCAAGGTAAAAGTTTTAAGCGCCGCATAAAATTGCTCACGATCGGCAGATTAGGTAGGTTGCTCTGATTTTATAACAGTTTTGCGCTGGCGATCGACATTTGAACCCAATTTGTAAAGTAAAATAAACATAGAGGGCAGTCTCTTGACAAATTAACCCAGAGTATCTGCCTGCTAGTTGTTAGAACCGTGAAAGGAAAAAAGTTATGGTGGAGAACACTGTCGATTGTGCTGTAGCTTGTATCAACGGCTGCATTTTGGGCGACAAGTGCCCGAAGCGGGAATTCGCAGAAGCAACGTCCAACTTTATTCAAAATACTTCTCTGGATAAAATGCTAGAAATAGCAGAGGAAGCGGTGAGAAGGAAACGGACGGAACCCCCCAAATGGGTAATTCCTGATTTTCCCGAATAAAATTAGCGTCCGCCTTAAAAAGCGATCGCCCATTTCAAACGAGCGATCGCTTTTTGTATTCCCAATGAAATAGCCGATCGTAATCCATATATTTCCTGGGATAGAAGCTTTTAGCTTAAATAGCAATTATCATGCCACTTAATGACACCCATTGGCAATAACTAAAAATAATTCAGCTCAAGCGAAATTCGGACATTTTTAATTTAATTGAGTTCAAAAACAAACAGGAGCAAGTCTCGTGGCACAGCAAAAGGAACGCAACGCAAAAACAACAAAAGATGGTGATAATTTGGGCGAATTGCCTCAAGAAATTACCCAATCTTACGGTACCGGCGTCATCGATCAACCGGGATTGAGCCAAGACGACATAACAATGTTGCAGGACAGCAGTTCGGAATACTCATCCACCAGTTCCCGAATCGGTGGCCAGGATGGCGATCCTGCTGCGGAACAAGAAAGTGCCACTGGCGAGCAATCGGTGGGCGGAACCACGCCTACTCCCGACCTGGATATTGTTGACGAACTCGGAGCCGCTGCGGGCATAGAATTGGAAGATGGGGATATGTTGCACGCAACAGATATGCTTGAAGAACGAGATGAAAATAGGTGGGAATTAGACCCGAGTTCTGCGGAAGATTATCAGGAACGACCGGATTTATAGGTCTATTTTTTACCCAAAAATAGGTAGTAGAAGCGGGTGCGATCTCACATTTTTTAGGAGCGGGTTCACCACTATCCATACTTCATCTCCCAAGTATTTGTAAATCCGCCCCTCCTCAGTTTTGCTCTCGCAACACATATCCCACTCCCCGAACAGTATGCAGCCGGCGTTTTGAGTTACTTGCTTCTAACTTAATCCGTAACACACAAATATACACTTCAACAAGGTTTGACTCGCCATAAAATCTTAACCCCCTACTTTTTATAAAATTCGCTCGCGTGTAGTGACTTGACGCGGATTTCGCAGCCTAAATTCTAACAAATAAAACTATTTTACAGTGTGTTGAATTAGTAAATTAGTTCGATTAACTTCAGGGGTTAAACCGTTCAAAATTAGGTCTTAAATTTATAAGTTATCCTGTTTTTTGGTTGAGTTCGGTGCAGATGTGCTTTGACTCTCGCTAGGAGTTCTTCGATACTGAAAGGCTTAGTCACATAATCATCGGTTCCATAATTTAATCCAGTTACGCGATCGGGGACTTCATCTTTTGCTCTTAACATAATTATTGGTACTTGAACACCAGTCGATCGCAACCTTAAACCGATGTTTAATCCAGAGATACCGGGAAGCATCCAATCTAAAATTAATAAATCCGGTTTAGTATCACGAGCGATCGTTAATCCATCCAATCCATTTGGGGCGACAGTGACGCGATATCCTTCAAAACAAAGTTCAGATTCGATGAACTTTGCCAGTTTAGGGTCATCTTCTACAAGGAGAATACGATAGCGAGTAGCTGCGGATTCTAGACAGCTAAGGTGATAGTAAAAATACTACCTTCTCCCGGTTTAGATCCGAGCGTAATACGTCCTTCCAGGCCTTCGATGAGGCTTTTGGCGATCGCCAATCCCAGCCCTGTACCGTCTCAACAGCGCGTCATTGACTCATCCACCCGGTAAAACTGCTCAAAAATCCGGTTTTGATGGGGGAGAGAAATACCAATTCGGCGATCGCCCAGATGAATCATCACCTGCTGTTCCCTGTTTTCTAATACTAACTCAACTGGTTGTTCGGGAGCAGAATACTTAATTGCATTCTCGACTAAGTTAATTAATACTTGTTGTAAACGATCCTGAGCCGCAGAGGCTACAACATCCTCATCAATTGACACCTAAATAATTTCCCGATTGCTAACTTTTTCAGTCATAGGAGGCCACCTCAGCTACCAGAGTATTCAGCATCACCGGATGCAAACAAAAGCGGGGAGTAGGACTTAGACCCTGCCGTGCCCCTAGGGTTCGCTTTAAGTTTTAATAATTGGTATAAGATTGAGGATTGTAGCAAGACTTTTTTAAATTGGTATCACTAAGGCTTCCACAAACTTAAACTCTACAATCATTTCATCCAAGGTTGCACAAGCCAACCCTTGTGACGCCGGAAAAATCGTTAAGGGGAAGCTCGATCTCAACTACGACAAGAAAGTACAAGCACAGTGGATGGGGGATATCTCTCGTCACATTGCTTTAGGGAAAAAAATTAGCTAACTATTCTGAATAACAAAGAACTGTTCCGCTAAGCTCAAAGTGATGCAGGCAATTAGTCGCTAACCGCCTGTGACATTACCGCCAGCAGTTTTTATTTCCCTGAAAACAAGGTAAGTATAATTGCGTAATTGCGTAATTGAGAAAGTTGTACTTCACGCAATTGACAATTGCTACATCTTCTGATTTATCAACATTTCTGGTGAGTTACCCCTCATAAAGCGTGTTTGTAGTCAGGACTTCAGTCCTCTCTATGCGGGTGAATAATCACTATTAGTCCTGACTGCAAACTTACTGTCGTTAGATCGCGGGATATGATATTATGTATCGCAAAAACCGGGTTGATGAAGCCAACCCTCCTCAACAAAAAGGTGATCTATGGAATTTAAAGATTTTATGGCTTTGCTGCATCCTATTTTAGCTGTAGCGATTGTTTTTCCTATGCTTGGTATTGTTCTCAATATGGGGTGGCAAACTATGCAGCGTCGCAAGCAAGTTGCGATCGACACCAAAAGCAAAATTCCACCTGTAGTCGGTTCAGAACACGTCAAAGCAGGTCGAATCCTGTCAGGTTCTGTGGTAGGAGTGACGTTGTTGGGTCTAGCCTACCCGATTTTTGAGCATATTTGGAGCGAACAGGTTTGGAGCAAAAACTCCTTTCAGGTCATTTTCATTGTGCTGATGTTTGTTGCAACTGTCGCCTCTTTGGTCATGCTATATCGAGCTACACCCGCTTTATGGCGCGGCATATTTGCGACGCTAACAGGTACGGGTTTGGTGATTCTTGGCACTCAAGATGGCGTTTATCGGCGAACCAATGAATGGTATTGGTCTCACTACTACATTGGCATCACCGCTGCGCTAATTATGGTTTTCTCCCTTGCCATCATTCAAGACATTTACAAAGACCGCTCAAATCGCTGGCGCACTATCCATGTGATATTGAACTCGATCGCTGTGCTGCTCTTTCTTGGACAGGGAATGACCGGAACCAGGGATTTATTAGAAATTCCTCTGAACTGGCAGAAACCCTATATTTATACCTGTGATTTCACCAATAAGACCTGCCCAAAACCGTGAGCGATCGCATTACTTCGAGATTCAAGTCTAAAATTAGTATCAACTAGACCAATAAACCCGGTTTCTGAATGTAATGAAGTCCTGGGAGCAACAGAAGTGAGAACGAGAAACCGAGTTTATGAGGCCCGGGGTGCGTCATTCCTAATCAGTCATAAATCTTAATCATTCTTAATCATTGCGAGCCAAACCCTGAAGGCTGACTTGCAAAATCGACAAACCCAAAATTAGCAAAAACAAAACCAGCCCGATCGTACAAGCATAGCCAATTTCTAAATCCTTAAAAGCCCGTTCGTAAAGATAATAAACAACAGTCTTAGAACTATTGCGAGGCCCACCCTGAGTCATAATATAAACTTCTTCAAAAACCTTAGTAGCAGAAATCGCCGAAATTACCGCTACCAAAACTAGATACGGCTTCATCAGCGGCACAGTAATATCCCAGTGCTTGCCCAAACCATCAGAACCATCAATAGCAGCCGCCTCATAAAGTTCTGCCGGAATAGCTTGCAGCCCTGCCAAATAAATCACCATGTAATAGCCCAATCCTTTCCAGATAGTAACTGCCATGACGCTAAAGATTGCTAACTTCGGATTAGCCAGCCAAGAAACAGGAGGTAAACCAAACAATTCCCCCAACTGATTCAGCAGTCCAGTCTCAGCAAACAGCCACTTCCAAGCAATCCCGGCAACAACCATTGAAATCACCGCCGGCGTGTAGTATGCGGCTCTAAACCAGTTCATCCCCTTAAGTTTTTGGTTGCACAAAATCGCCATTCCCAACGGCACAACAACCAATACAGGCACAACGCAGGTGAGATACAGCAGCGTATTCGTCAAAGTTTGCCAAAATACTCGATCGCCCCACAACCTGTAAAAATTCTTTAAACCCACCCACTGGGGCATTTGAGTTAAATCATATTCGTAGTTGGTAAAACTCAAATAAAAAGCTTGCACCGCAGGCCACAAAACAGTCAAACTCAAAATAAATAAAGCAGGTAGCAAAAACAAATAAGGCGTCAAATAGCGTCGGGAAAAAGTCACAGACATAGTAATTGGTAATTGGTAATTTTACTCGTTTACTCGTTTACAGGCTCTGCCTGGTAACGCATATCCGGAGGCTCTGCCTCCAATTTTCCTACTAACAAGCGAGGCACAGCCTCTGGACATTGATTCCCAGGCCAAGCCTGGGAACCACTTATAAAACTCGAATTTTACTCGTTAACAGGCTCTGCCTGGTAACGAATATCCGGAGGCTCTGCCTCCAATTTTCCTACTAACAAGCGAGGCACAGCCTCTGGACATTGATTCCCAGGCCAAGCCTGGGAACCACTTATAAATCACCAAGCGTACCTCATTTTACTAAGAAGTGCTATATGTTATTTAACTCCAGAGAACAAACCCTGCCAGTCTCCGGGAGGACTGCCATTTTCCCCCTCTTTCACCTCAAAAGTAACGTTGCAAGCTTGAGGCTGTTCCAAGGCTTGCACGCACAATTCTGCAATATCTTCCCGACTGACTTTGCCCCTAATATTGTCTCCTTGCTCAAATATTAAAGCTTTGCCTCCCGGTTCTTCAGTCAAAGCGCAAGGTCTGACAACAGTATAAGGTATGCCGCTCGATCGCACACAATCTTCGCCTTTCAACTTCCAAGTCAAAATCCCCCCCAACATATCATTCATTCTGACTGCCGGCGGTTCTTCTTCCAAATTAATTCCCGGGCGGCCCGGGCGGGTAACTCCTGCCGAACTCACCATCACAAATCGCGGCAAAGTCTGTCCCCCATAAGCTTTAACAGATTCTAACTCTAGTTGAAAAATACCCGGTGTAAATTTCGGGTTGAGCGCGCCGTCATATTCAAACTTGCTCAACATTAACTGAAAAGAAAAAATACTGCTGCCATCAAATTTAGACCCATCCTTCACAGTTTTAGCGCGGAATACTGGAATTAACTCATCAAAAGGAACAGTGACAGTAATCCAGGTATTGTAAACAGTATCAAACGAATAGCAATAGCCAATTCCATCCCATTTAGCTTCGTTGCGAACAATCAATTTGTAGCGCTTGCCGTCTCCTTTGACGCGCAGTTGGAGGCCGCTAAATCCTGCCAGATCGATCGCAGGATCGAAGTTGCGGGTACGCACCGAAGCAAAGCCGCCCGAGTTGGCAGTAGAAACATTGCCTGTGAATATAGCTGTATTGTCTGTCAGCCGGATCGAACTTTCGCTGGTGCCGCCCATTACGATGTCGTCGAGGGCACCCCAAGTTTCTTTTAAATCTTGGCTGGGTTTTGTGAAGTCAAAAATTGTTTTTTCGCCTGCTTGAATTAGCTGGCGGCGAACAGCTTGCACTAAATTATTGAGACCTTTGTATTCCACGATTTCGGGAACATCCACCACTTCCGGCATATAAAATTTTATGCCTTGATAGTATTTTTCCCTGGTTGGGGTGTCTCCTTCTACTGGTTGAACTTTGGTGCCTGTGCAGCAGATAACTGCTTCTATGCCCTCGGTTACTAACGGTGTTAGGGTTTCTGGCAGAGTGATATCTCCTTCGACTAATTCGACATTTTTGCCGAGAATTTCTGTTGCTCTTTTGCTATCTCTGACGAGGCAGCGTACTCTATACCCCCGCTGTTGCAGCCGCTTCACAACTCGCTTCCCGACGCCGCCGGTGGCACCGGCTACCAGTATCAGTTTGGGTTGGTCTTTTTTCGTGTTGCTGCTGCTTCCAAAGAGTTGTTGCAGCCAGCTAATGCTGCCAATGAAGGGAATGACGCCGAAATAAGCCAAGGTTTTGAGAAACCTGCAGGGATCCCATTGGGCGGTATTTTTTTCAGTCACAGTCGCTTCCTCTCAATTGGCTCAAATCTACTTAGCTACTTTTGTATTTTAATTGAATTTTCGATTTTTGAATTGGGGCGATTCCCTACCCTTCCCGAAGGCACGCGCGAACGGGATAGCAACGCTGGCGCGGACTTTTTTTTCACTTCACAATGGGTTTGGGATGAGTTTGGTTCAAGGGAATCTCAATAATCAACTCGGTTCCCTCTCCGGGGGCTGAATTGCAAGTCAATTTGCCACCGTGTTGTTCCACCGCAATTTCGTGGCTAATCGTCAAACCTATCCCCGCACCTTTGCCCACCGGTTTTGTGGTAAAAAACGGCTCAAATATTTTCTGGCGAACTGTTTGGGTCATGCCGCAACCGTTGTCCTCTATCCGAACTGCTACGGCTTTTTCTCCCGGACAAATTTCAGTCACGATCCGAATTTGTCCGCACTTGACTCGCTCTTCTTTGTCCCCGCAGTGCGACGATAAATTATTGTTGACAAAGGCATCTTCGAGAGCATCAATTGCATTTGTCAGTACATTCATAAATACTTGGTTGATTTGAACTGGGTAACACTCAACCAAAGGCAGAGAGCCATATTCTTTGATGAGATGAATTGCTGGGCGATCGGGCTTCGGTTTGAGTCGGTTGCTCAAAATCAGCAAAGCGCTGTCCAATCCGTCGTGAATGTCAACTGGTTTAATGTCTGCTTCGTCAATTCTAGAGAAGTTTCGCAGCGACTGAACTATCTCGCGGATGCGGTTAGCTCCTACTTTCATTGAACCCAGCAACTTCGGTAAGTCTTCAACTATAAACTCTAATTCTACTGCTTCTATTTGTGCTTTAATTTCTGGCGAAGCCGATGGATAGTGCTGCTCGTAAAGCTGCAATAAATCGATCATTTTTTGACTGTATTCGTTGGCATAGATAAGATTTCCGTGAATGAAGTTAATCGGGTTAGTGACTTCATAAGCTACCGCCGACACCAACTGACCCAAACTTGACATTCTTTCGCTTTGCACCAATTGAGTTTGCGCCCGCTTAAGCTCGGACATCGCTGTTTTTAAATGAGCTGTTTTTTCGCGTTCTCTGGCGACTGATTCTTCTAGTGCTCTATTTAATTTTTCGAGTTTGTCGATTTGGCACAGCACTATATTAATCATTGCTTTTCTCAGTTCCAATGCAGCGTCTATTTCGCATTGTTTCCAAGGCAACGATTTGTACCTCACATTTTCTTTCCACAGCTCGAAAGATTTCCGAGGAGACAGCCGATAGTTGCCATCTTCATCTGTTTGAAGCGGTTTGTTGGGGTTGCCCGCCCAATTTACGGTCTTAATTACTTCCGGGCGAAACCACAAAACGTATATTTTCTGAGTCGGCGATATTGCTATGGCCAAACACCCGCTGGCCGTGTCTTTAAATTCCTCAGCTTCTGGATAGCATTTGGTCAGCGAGTCTGTATAAAAAACTTCTTGCTTTAGGTGCTTTTGCACCCACTGAGTTAAGTATTTGAGCGATTCTCCCTCAGGTGTTTGCCCGACTCGATAGCACTTGTCTCCAAATACTAT
The DNA here is from genome assembly GCA_036700245.1 of Microcoleus vaginatus BM001213989. Lineage (GTDB taxonomy): Bacteria > Cyanobacteriota > Cyanobacteriia > Cyanobacteriales > Microcoleaceae > Microcoleus. The sequence goes on along the minus strand of JAUBOM010000029.1, from coordinate 47,226 downwards.
TGCTGCTCCCTGGGCGTTGACTGCTTCGAGCAAATTATGCTGACATTTAACTAACACTTGTGACAAGTTTTCGGAGGTGGATATGTCTTCAAAAATTTTGGTTTGAAGAGATTTTAAGTGTAGTTTGTAGTCGTAGTCTTCGTTTCCTTCTTTTGATTGCAGTTCTAAGGACATTACTTGGCCGATAAATTCGCAGGCTGCGCGCAATTCATAGTTGAGGTATTTTGGTGTATAGTTGTGGCAAGCAATCAATCCCCACAGTTCTTTGTCTTTGATTAACGAGATTGACATGGAAGCTGCAACGCCCATATTTTGCAGGTATTCTATGTGAATGGGAGAAACGCTTCTCAACACGCTGAAGCTGAGGTCTCGGGGCTGGGCGGTAACAGCATTTTTTCCGGAAACAATGGGGACTGGTTTATAATTAATATCTGGGATTAACCTCAGCCAATTTAACGCATACAGTTGTCTGGCTTGTTTGGGAATATCTGAGCTGGGGTAGTTTAATCCTAAGAAAGGACTCAGCTTTTCTGCTTTGTCTTCAGCGATTACAGCGCCATTGCCTTCGGGATCAAATTGATAGACCATAACTCTATCAAACCCCGATATTTGCCTGACTTCTTCTACAGTCACTTGGCATAAGTCCTTGAGATTTTTGGCGCTTTGAATTTTGCTGACAGTGGCTCTCACTGAATGATAAAAGCTAAAAACGGAAAGATTTTCTTGGCTGGTGGCTAATTCTAACTCGACCATCAACACTTCTTGTACTCGGTGAAGGATGCAGTCAAATTCTAAAGATTTACCTGGTCTTTCGACATAGAGTTTAATGGGATTGACGGTTTTTAAGTTTTCATTCCGCAAACAGGCCTTGAGTTTTTCTAGTTGAACTGGATCGAATAATAAGCTCAAATCTTGACCGATCGCACTTTCTGGAGCGAATCCTAACAAATGCAGGGTATTTTCGCTGACTTGCAGTATTTCTAGTTGAGGTTCTCGTACAACAAGTAGCACCCCATGTGGCTGAATGTGTCCCGATATGTGAATGGGTTCTCTATCGCAGTTTGTCAAGTCAACTTCTTCGAGCGCGGGAATTGTGATTTGTCGAGCCATTTTCTTTATTTTCCGATGTAAAAATTCTAGAGGGTTCTATTGATTGTAGATGTGAGATCAAATAGGCTTTTCCGTAATAATCTCATCTTGTTCGATCGCATAACGGCTCGATCTCTTGACGGACGCTGACAATCAATCATCCGAGAATCAACGAGGCTTCAATGATTGAGTCGAAAATCTGCCTACCCTTGTGTTGCTGCGAGACCGGCCTCAGCCTTTTAAATCTTTTTACCGACTTGGCTTTTGTATACCCTTGATCCCCGATGTTAATTATCGCAGAAATTGTTGCCATTGTTCAAGAAGTTTTAATTATTTTTCACAAATTTAATATTTGTGGTAAAATTTGGCCAGCAGGAAAAGGGGGAGAGAAATGCGTCTCCAGAGCGACCTACTGACGGAAATATTAAGTTAAAGTAAGGGTGACAAGCTCTGAAAGTCAAGTCACGTTAAGCTCTTTCAGTATATCCAATAGGCCCGACAATTAGACTAATGCTCGACTTCAATACAGTTACTGAGTTTTCTCATACCTACTGCATAGCTATCTGTGCCTTTTTAGTTCCGGCAAACTTGCTGACTACTTTGCAGACAGCGATTTTGACAGGACTAAACCGACCTCGAATAAAAGTTTGGGCGTCTGTGGTGGTGGCCAGCCTTTGGGCTACAGCAATGATATTTCACGTTTTTACCTGGTTCGCGATCGGGGTAGTAATGCCTCCGACATACATCTTGCTAGTTATGGGAATCACTTGTCTGACAATTAATGTCTGGGCGATCGCTCATCCTGCAAGCATGATGCAATTAATTCGAGTTGCGGTATCAGTTGTTAGGGGAGCTTTCAGAAGGAATAAGGATTTAGTTATCTTGGAGAGAAGGATTTAGTTATCTAGGAACTCAAAAAGAATTTGGCCGGGGGTAATGTGAAAGATATCAGGGAGAATATTTGGTTTGACAAGAAAGTTTTCCCTGATTCCAAATCTGGGCTCAGAGTCCAGATTTTCTAATGCTTATTCCGGTTGGCGATCGCGACAATCTTCTGTTTCCGGCCCGCGGGGATGGATCGTACAGTTGAGCAGGTAGCCGCCGTCCCTTCTGCCGTAATAGTAGCGGCATCCGGTGCAAATTGCGGGACGTTCGATCGCACTTTGGTAAACCGGATAATCTCCTGTAGCCAGCAGCGAAAAGTCGCGCTGCGTCTGAACAGTCCCGATAATAGCGCCTGAGAGTTCGACAGCTTGGCGGATGTTTTCGATCCTGGTGTAAGGCGGCAGGTAAATGTCAATACAAAGGCGTATGCCCAAGCCTTCGTGCTCGTGGCGGGTAATGGTCCCTCCCAGCAAACCGACGCGCGAGACAATAGCAGAGGAAAATTCGCCCATTGAAGTGCAGTAACCGGAGAAAACGTGAATATGTTCGTCCGTAGTAGCTCTGACAGTCAGGCGAGTGGGAATCAGCACTCTCAGGTAAGCGTCGAGTTCGTCAAAAACCGGTTCCGCGAGGGAGAGCATTTGGTTTGCGTCTTCGTGGTTGAGCCCAAGACCCTTAGAAACCTTGTATACGAGGGCTGCTAAAATATCAAAAACTTCGATTAACAGCGATTGCAGCCTGCTATCAAGGGCGATCGGGCATTCTCGGAGCAGTTTTAAATAATGCTCCAAGCGATGGGCAATTCGCTGAATGCTGCTAAATCCCAGCATAGCGGCTCCCCCTTTAATCGAGTGCGAGGCTCGGATCAGGTGGTGTATCCTTTGGGGAGCTGGCACGGTGTTTTGCAGATCCTGCAAGCCTTGTTCGATGGTTTGGAGGTGTTCTGTGGCTTCTTCGAGAAAGTACCCGATGATGCGCTGTAGTTGTTCTGGCAGCATAATTTTATTCTCCGAAAGGCACCCGAGTATCATTAGTCATTAGTCATTAGCCAGACATTTGATAGTTTGGAACCGATATTTAAGTGACGAGTTATTTTTGTTTTTAAACCCTAATCTGTTTTATTCTGACTCACGGCAACTTTCGTGGCAATGTTGAAAAATGTTAACTGTTAACTGTTGACTGTGATTTTTTTTGCTCCGACGGTAGCGGTTGCTACCCCCAACAGCAGCACCGCAGCACCTGCGAGTACCGCCAGCGCCGGCACTTCCCCAAACAGCAAATAACCCAAAAAACTCGCCGCCACGGGTTCAAACAAGATGGCAAGAGTTACCAGAGTTGGGGAAATCTGCACTACAGCCCAGTTCAAAATGGTGTGACCGACTAATTGAGGCAAAGCGGCCGTTAACAAAATATAAAAATATACAATGTGCGAATAGTCGGTATAACTGGTGCCGAAGACGAAGGGGAGAGGCAGCAGGACGATCGCAGCAACAGTATAGGCGATCGCGATATAGCCACCAATTCCCAATCCCCGCCGCTGAGCTTCCCGGCCCAGCAGCAAATACAAGCTGACGGCCCAGGAACCAGCCAGAGCCAGGAAATCGCCCAGCAGTTGGCTGCTGCCGGCATTGGCGGCGCCCGCGCTACCTCGGGCGATCGCCATTCCCCCAGCCAGGGCTATAGTAATGCCAACGATCGACATTTTGCTGAGTTTTTCCCCGAACCAGAAGCGCGACAACAGCGCTACCCAGACAGGATTAGTGGTGACGAGGGCAGTCGAAGCGGCAATCGAAGTATAAGAAAGTGAGGTAATCCAGAGGGCAAAGTGCAGGGCCAGACACAAACCCGCAGCAGCAGCATAGCGCCAAGCTCCCGGTTGCAGGGCGTTCCACTGAATTTTCGGCCAAGCCGGAAGCAAAATTAAAGCAGATAAAGTCAGGCGAGAGGCGGCAAGTACCAGACTGAAACCGAAGCCGCTGGCCCCTGCTTCCAAGTTAGCCAGCCGGATTAAGATTGAGGAAGTTGAGACGGCTAAAACGCCAATAATTAACACTAGGGCGATCGACCAATTCGGCGGTTGTTTCGGAAGATTCATTTTTGGGGAAATTGGGCATTGGCCAAACAGGGCATTGGCCAAACAGGGCATTGGGCATTGGGAAAATTTACAAAGCAATCTTCGCACAAATTATGAATAATTTCTATTCTCTTCTTCTCCTCTCCTCTTCTCTCTTCCTTCGCGTCCTTCGCGCCTTCGCGGTTCGTTAAAAAAAGACACGATCGCCAATCACAAAAAATTCCTATACTCAAGAATTATTAATGTAGAGCGCGCCTAAAATTAGATTACCTCTGTTATGTAGCAACCGCCTCGGCGGTGAGGACATTCTTAATCGCTGAAACTATTGCTGTCACAGATTATTCCTTCTTTCTTATTCCTTCTGTTATAGTTTCAATACCCCAGGAAACAATTTCCCCACTTACAATTTATAACTATATATGGCTCCTACAGTTTTGATTACAGGCGCTTCTTCCGGAAGCGGCAAAGCAACAGCACTTTTATTTGCAAGTAAAGGTTACGATGTGGTGATGGTGGCTCGCCAGCCAGAAAGATTGGCAGCAGCAGCGGCTCAAGTGCAGCGAGAAGGCACTTCGGCTTTAGCTATCCCGGGGGATGTTGGTGACAGTCAACAAGTGCGCGCGATCGTCCAAAAAGCCCTAGATGCCTGCGGCAACATCGATGTTTTGGTTAACAATGCCGGCATTTGTCTCACGGGGGCGATCGAGCACACTACCTCCGAAGACTGGCGGCAATTAATGAATACCAATTTTTGGGGCTGCGTTAACACAATTCAAGAAATTTTGCCACATTTTCTGCAACGAAAAGCTGGAACAATAGTCAATGTTGGTTCCATTGGTGGCAAAATGCCCTTGCCTCACATGACTGCTTATTGCGCCAGCAAATATGCAGTAACCGGTTTAACAGAAACTTTGCGATTGGAATTAGCGCCTCAAGGCATTCACGTTTGCGCCGTGCATCCGGGCATGATTAACAGTGATTTTTTAGAAAGAGCTCAATTTCGCGATCGAGACGAGCCCGCAGTCGAATTGCGCCGCCAGAAAATGATTGAACTGCTGAAATCTGACTGGACTAATCAGCCGGAAGATATTGCTAAAGCTATCTGGGATGCTGTGAAAAATCAGCGTGCAGAAGTTACAGTCGGCCCTGTTTTTTTGGCGTCGGAAGCTTATCGGTTGTTCCCCGGTTTGATGCAGTGGACAATGGAAAAGGGCAAGTTATAATCCTAAGGGGTAATTGGTAATTGGTAAGGTGCGCCATAAGCACCATACCAATTATTAGTAACGCGCCTGAGTCCTAGGGGCGGCTTCAGTTGAATATATACAACTAAAGAAAGAGACTGTTAAACCCGCCCCGAACACTATAATTGCAAGCAAACCATGAAATACAACCATGCAAATCAAAGCACTGGCCGTTAAAAAAACCGGGGGATTGCTTGAAGAATACAAATTCGATGTCGAACCTCCCAAAGTACATGAATGTCTGATAAAAGTGTTAACTTGTGGCATTTGTTACTCTGACTTGCACATGATTGACAACGATTGGGGTCAATCAAAATATCCCCTTCTGGCCACGAAGTTATCGGAGAAGTAGCAGAAATAGGGCCGCAAGTGACTCATTTAAAAGTGGGCGATCGCGTTGGTGTCGGCTGGCAAAGGTCGTCTTGTTTGCAGTGCCGCGACTGCTTGCGCGGTAACGAAAATCTCTGCGATGAAAACCAGGGATTAATTGTTACAGGCCCGGGCGGCTTTGCCGATTATTTGATGGTAGATTCCCGCTTTGCTTTTCCTATTCCCAAAGGCATCGATTCCAAAATAGCGGGGCCGCTGTTGTGTGGCGGAATTACGGTTTACGCCGGTTTGCGGAATGCGGGGATGAGTTCCGGGCAAGAAATTGGCATTCTCGGCATCGGCGGTTTGGGACACATGGCGGTGCAATTTGCGAAAAAATTAGGCAACCGCGTTACAGTTTTTACTACTTCCCAAGATAAGGCAGAATTTGCACATAAAATGGGGGCGGACGAAGCTATTGTAGTAGGAAAAGGCGAAATTCCTCAAGCGCCCAGCAGCAAATTAGATATTTTGTTGAGCACTGTTCCTGCTGCTTTAGATTGGGCTGCGTACATTGATTTTCTCGATTCTGACGGTGCGCTTGCTTTTGTGGGGGTTCCCGACGCACCTTTGAGCATTCCGTTTTTTTCGCTGCTGGCAAAGCGGCGCCGAATTATGGCTTCGCCGATCGGCGGTCGCGCTATGATTAATCAAATGCTGGCAATTGCAGAGAAGTTTGGGATTGAGCCGATTATCGAAGTTTTTGCGATCGCACAAGCGAATGAAGCCATGCAGAAAGTCCGCGACAATCAAGTGCGCTATCGCGCAGTTTTGACCGTGAGTTAGATAAATGCGTAATGGGTAAGGTGCGCAGCGCGCACCCTACTATAGATATATAAGCAACGAATTAAAGCAAAGAACTAGCACTAATAAAACGGCCGTTTAAATCGGCTGGGGTCGCGTTCAACACAGTACCCAACAAAGCATTAGTAAAACCAAATCTAATATTAGTAGCTTCCACGCGGCCATTGCCATCGGGATCGAGACTTTGCGGCGAGATGCCGCCCTTGGCTAACAAACTCGTTCCCCCCGCTATAGTTGCAGGATTGAGCAGCAGCAGTCTCGGATCGTTTAAACTATAACTTACCTGTTCAAAGGAGATATTGCTGCTGGTAAATTCCACACTAATTCCAATCGAATCGTTAGATTTATCAAAATCCACAATTACCGCGTCAGGAACTTCAATTCCCACTACTCGGATTCCCGCTTGATCGACTCGAAAAACAAAGACATCGCTCCCCCCGCCACCTTTGTAAATATCCACATCTCGGTCGCCAATTAAAGTATCATTACCGTCACCGCCAACTAACAAATCAATACCTTGTCCACCGCGCAGCAAATCATTTCCCGCACCCCCATCAAGGAAATCGCTATTTCTATCTCCTGTCAAGAAATCGTCGCCATTTTCCCCCAAAACATCGTCATCCTCTTTACCGCCGTAAATAGAATCACTGCCGGCGCCGCCTAACAGACTGTCTTTACCATCGTTGCCGAAAATCCGTTCTGCATCTGACGAGCCCCTGACAGTATCATTGCCGCCCAGCATCCAAAGTCCCCCAGGAAAACTAGCAAGTTGTCCTGGTGCAAGTGTAATATTTTCAGGAGAATTATCTCCTACCAAACGAGAGATGCCTGAATTATCGGGCGTGAGTACCATAGTTGTAAATTTTGTGCGATGCGATCGTGGATATTTTGCAATATTCTAAAGCTGAGTAGGGTACGCCAGAACACAGTTACTTTTTCTGAGCGATCGAGCAATCGCTGGCGTACCCTACTTGAGAGCTCTATGGCTCCATCTTGGCACAAGCCTGATGGAAGTATCCTAGATTAAAATAAAAGTTAAAATTTGAGCCGATGCCAATTATCTTAGTTGAAGACTTGAGCAAAGTTTATCCAGTAGCGATTAAAGAACCGGGACTTAAAGGAACAGTGCGACACTTTTTCAGTCGCACGTACCGCAATGTCAAAGCCGTTGAGGGCGTTTCTTTCAGTATTGAACCTGGGGAAGTCGTGGGGTTTCTCGGCGCTAACGGTGCGGGCAAAACTACTACGCTGAAAATGCTGACTGGTTTGATTTATCCGTCTGCTGGTACTGTGAGAGTGTGCGATCGCACTCCTTTTCGTCGCGAAGCAGATTTTCTGCAAAGAATCACGTTAGTGATGGGGCAGAAACAGCAGTTAATTTGGGATTTACCCGTGCTTGACTCTCTGCGAATCAATGCCGCTGTCTACGGTATTCCCGATACAGATTATCGGCGGCGAGTCGGAGAATTGACAGAAATGCTGTCACTAGAAGGCAAGTTAAATCAGGCGGTGCGCAAGCTGTCTTTGGGCGAACGCATGAAAGCTGAATTGATGGCAGCACTACTGCACCAGCCGGAGGTATTATTTTTAGATGAACCGACTTTAGGTTTGGATATAAACGCACAGTTTAGCGTCAGGCAATTTCTGCGAGAATATAACGAGCGCTATCAAGCAACCGTGCTGTTGACGAGCCATTACATGGCTGACATTACTGCTTTGTGCAAGCGCGTTTTATTAATCCATGAAGGGCAATTAGTTTATGATGGCAGTTTGGACGGGTTGCTCGACAGGTTTGCACCTTATCGGGAAGTTCAGGTAAAATTAGCCCATCCGCTGGCAAAAGATAGCGCTTTTGCTTACGCAGAGGTAGAATCAATTGAGGGAAATTCAGTGCGGTTTTTGGTCAAAAGGGAGGAGCTGACGGTGAGCGTGGCAAAGATTTTGGCGGAGTTAGAAGTGATAGATTTGACTGTTACTGACCCGCCCATTGAAGAGGTGATAGGGCGAGTTTTTCGGACTGGAAAAATTTAAGTTACTGCGCCGATAATTTGGTGCGATTAAATTAACCACCATACTTGTAGGGGCGGGTTGAGTCAACCATCTATTCCGGCAGACTAATAATCTCGATCGACCCGCCTCCCCCATGCGACAGAATTCGATCGCGGGCAATTCACCGGACACGATATAAATATAAATCTACAGAATTGATTGAGATGCTATATGAACAAATTTTTGAGAATTAGTAAAACTTTGCTAGTTACCTACTACGCTTATATGCTCGAATACCGGGCGGAATTGTTTTTGTGGGCGCTGTCGGGAGCTTTGCCGTTTATCTTGATGGGCGTCTGGATGCAGGCGGCCGAAACTGGTCAATTTGGGCTGAAGTCGATCGACTTTGCCCGTTATTTTTTAGCGGCTTTCATTGTGAGGCAAACAAATGTAGTTTGGGTGATTTGGGATTTTGAAAAGCAAGTAGTGAAAGGCGAGCTATCTAATAGATTGTTGCAGCCTCTCGATCCCGTATGGCATCACTTTGCATCTCACGTTTCCGAAAGGTTTGCGAGGCTGCCGTTTGTATGCGGATTAGTGCTGCTGTTTTTTGCACTTTACCCGCAGGCTTTTTGGCTGCCGAGTTTGGGCAGGTTTTTGCTGTTTTTGTTGGTTGTCGTCTTGGCTTTTTGCTTGCGGTTCTTGATCCAGTATACCTTTGCGCTGTTTGCTTTTTGGCTGGAAAGGGCAAGTGCGATCGAACAATTCTGGTTTTTAATTTACCTATTTTTATCGGGACTTGTAGCGCCGCTAGAAGTGTTTCCCGCATCCGTGCGCGAAGTAGTTTTGTGGATGCCGTTTCCTTATTTGATTCATTTTCCCGCTTCAATCTTGATCGGATTGCCAGTAGATGTAGGCCGCGGTTTGTTGGTAATGTTGGGTTGGAGTGCGGTGTTTTTTGTGTGGAACCGCTGGCTTTGGCGACAGGGTTTGAAGCAGTATTCGGGGATGGGAGCTTAAATAATAATTAAAAATTAAAAAACTGTAAGCTGCGTCACAGTAAAATGTTAATCTTTTTGTCAAAAAAACGTAACGCACCCGAATTAACTCTGGAGTAAATCTCAAATCTCAAATCTCAAATCGACTGACGCACCCGAATTAACTCTGGAGTAAATCTCAAATCTCAAATCTCAAATCTCAAATCGACTGACGCACCCGAATTAACTGTAGAGTAAATCTAAAATCTAAAATCTAAAATCTAAAATCGGTCGATCGCACACATCATGCAAAAATGCAATCGAGAGTATTCGACAATTGCATAAAGATCCCTTTTTTGTATATATAAGTACAAAACTTTACAATAAAGTCTTATATTAATAAACTCAACGACTGATAAACGGGATGAAAGAGATTCTAATGACAGCCAAAAAAAACCTCATTGTAATCGGCAATGGCATGGTAGGTCACAAGTTCCTAGAGTTAATGGTCAGCTCGGATGCTACCAAAAACTGGAATTTAATTACTTTCTGTGAAGAACCGCGCGTTGCTTACGATCGCGTAAACCTCAGCGGATTTTTCTCTGGCAAAACAGCGGGAGATTTATCTTTAGTTGAACCGGGATTTTATCACGAAAATGACATAAATATTCACATCGGCGACAAAGCAGTCGCCATCAATCGGGAACAAAAAATAGTTTCTTCAGCCAACGGTTTAGAAGTTCCCTACGACAAAATTGTTCTCGCGACCGGTTCCTATCCATTTGTGCCACCAATTAAAGGCAAAGACGCTACAGGCACTTTTGTTTACCGGACAATTGACGACCTGGAGGCGATGTCAGATTATGCTAAAAATTGCCGAGTTGGGGTAGTAATTGGCGGCGGTTTGTTAGGTCTAGAATGCGCTAACGCGCTGCAAAATATGGGCTTGAAAACTCATGTAGTTGAGTTTGCATCGCGGCTGATGCCCGTGCAAGTTGACGAAATTGGCGGTGCAATTCTCCGCAGCAAAATAGAAGAGTTGGGGGTTTCGGTTCACACCAGCAAATCTACAACAGAAATTGTTAGCGAAGATGGCAAAGTTACTAAAATGCTGTTTGCTGACGGTTCGGAATTGGCAACAGATATGATTGTCTTTTCTGCTGGCATTCGCCCCCGCGACGAAATTGCCAGAAGTTGCGGTATAGAAGTAGGAGAACGCGGCGGCATTGTGATTAATGATAGCTGCCAAACCTCCGATCCTGACATTTATGCGATCGGAGAATGCGCGCTTTATCAAAGTCGCATCTACGGCTTAGTTGCGCCTGGGTATACAATGGCAAGCGTAGCAGCGGATATTTTGAGCAGTGCAGCGGAGGGCAGGCAAGATGCCTGCACTAGCACTTTTACAGGTGCGGATATGTCCACTAAACTCAAACTTTTGGGAGTGGATGTTGCTAGTTTTGGTGATGCTTTTGCCAAGTCTCCCGATGCTAGAGAAATTGCTGTTGCTGACACCTTCCAAGGCATCTACAAAAAATTAGTTTTAAATCAAGACGGCAGTCGCATTTTAGGCGGGATTCTCGTTGGAGATGCTTCTGCTTACGGCACTTTGCTGCAATTCATGCAAAATGACATTGCTTTGCCGCCACATCCTGAAGATTTGTTAATGCCACCGCGATCGGGGGCAGCATCTGCTGGCTTGGGTGTGGACAGTTTGCCGGATTCGGCTCAAATTTGTTCTTGTAATAATGTCAGTAAAGGGCAGATTTGTGAAGCGATTCGCGATCGCAATTTAACCGATGTTGCCAGCGTCAAGAAATGCACTCAAGCTGGTACGGGCTGCGGCGGGTGCGTGCCTTTGGTGACAGATATCTTCAAGTCGGAGATGAAGAAAGCCGGGTTTGCTCTCAAAAATCACCTCTGCGAACATTTTGAATATTCCCGTCAAGAATTGTACCATTTAGTGCGCTCTCAAGAGATTAAAACCTTTGAGGAGTTGATTGAAAGACACGGCAAAGGTAAGGGTTGCGAAATTTGCAAGCCTGCTGTTGGTTCGATGCTGGCTTCTACTTGGAATGACCATATTTTAGAGAAGTCTCACGTCGGTTTGCAAGATACGAACGATTACTTTTTGGCAAATATTCAGCGCGACGGTACTTATTCGGTGGTGCCGCGAGTGCCCGGTGGAGAAATTACGCCGGATAAGTTGATTGTTTTGGGAGAAGTTGCCAGGGATTTTGGGCTTTATACTAAGATTACTGGCGGGCAACGGATTGATTTGTTTGGAGCTCGCGTGGATCAATTGCCGCATATTTGGCGTCGGTTGATTGATGCGGGATTTGAGTCGGGACACGCTTACGGTAAGGCTCTGCGTACTGTAAAATCTTGTGTGGGTAGCACTTGGTGCCGCTTTGGGGTGCAGGATTCTACGAGTTTGGCGATCGAAGTTGAATTGCGGTATCGCGGTTTGCGATCGCCCCACAAGCTCAAATCTGCTGTCTCTGGCTGCACTCGCGAATGCGCGGAAGCTCAAAGCAAAGATTTTGGGATCATTGCTACGGAAAACGGCTGGAATTTGTACGTGTGCGGCAACGGAGGAATTAAGCCGCAGCACGCGGTTTTGCTGGCTACGGATATCGATAAGGAAACTTTGATTAAGTATATCGATCGCTTTTTGATTTTCTACATCCGCACGGCCGACAGATTGGAACGCACTGCTACTTGGTTTAACAAGCTTGAGGGCGGGATTGAATACTTGAAACAGGTGATCGTTGAGGATTCTCTGGGTATTTGTGCTGAGCTGGAAGCGCAGATGGAACATCTAGTGAATACTTATCAATGCGAGTGGAAAACGACCATTGAAGACCCACAAAAGGTGCAGCGGTTCCAGCATTTTGTGAATTCCGATTTGCCCGATCCGAGTATTGTTCGTGTTCCGGAACGGGGACAAACGCGGCCTGCTTACGAATATGAAAAGGCTATGGCTGGAGTTTCGGAATAACCCCTCCCCAGCCCTCCCCTTGAATCAGGGGAGGGAGCAAGATTTAATCTCGTTTAATCTTCCAGGCTCTGCCGGGGAATGAATTCCCGGAGGCTCTGCCTCCTCGAACGGTGAGCCAGAGCCTCGAAACCTACGTTCCCAGTCTCCGGCTGGGAACGAGATTAAAGTAAATTAACAGGAAAAGAAGATGGTTCAATCATTACAAGTTTCGGATACTGTGACTACTTGGGTAGATGTGTGTTCTCTGGATGCGATCGCCCCGAATACCGGAGTTTGCGCTTTAGTTGCAGGGGAACAAGTGGCGATTTTCCGAGTGGGAAACGGGGATGAAGTTTATGCCATCAGCAATTACGATCCGTTTAGCAAGGCTTTTGTGCTGTCGCGGGGACTTGTGGGGGATCGCAGCGGCACTTTGAAAGTTGCTTCTCCGATTTACAAGCAGAATTTTAGCTTGGCTACGGGCCAGTGTTTGGACGATGAAACGGTAAAAATTCCGACTTTTACGGTTCGGGTTGCTGCAGGTCGCGTCCAAGTAGCTGTTAGCTAGATTCAGCGGCTTAATTGTTCGATCGCCATCCGCTACCACCTGACATTCCTGTGGGTGATGGCGGATTTTACATTGGGGTGCTCCAGAGTCAATACTTTTGATCTAAAATAGAGTCCATCGGCTCCCTACTCCCGGCTCGCTCAAAAAACTATAAACTAATACCGGAGCTGATGCGAGGATTTTAAATGCAAACAAACTCCAGGGGGCAGGATATCGGTATGTTATTAAAAAAACTTGTTTCGGAAAATAATCCCCAGACAGTGGCAGAGTTAATCCACGCACAACTCAAAATCGGTGAACTGACTTGGGGCGAGCTCAACACACAAGTTTTCTGCCAGCACTGGCGGGACGAATCTTTGCACGAAGTCCTTAGAGAAATTGCAGCCAAGCTTGACAAAGCCACAGCAAGCGAAATTATAGAATATCTGACAGATCAAAACGGTCAAGAAAAAAATTTTATTAATTTGTTTTTAGCAGCGCAATGCTTGTTAAAAGTTAAAAATGGCGTCAAGAAAACAACAGAAAAAAAACTGTTAGAGGCTTTAAAAAAGTTATCGCAATACGGCACTGGTTTCCTGATTCTTTATCAAAGCGCTCAAGAATTGCAGGAAACTTATCAAATTCGCGAGCAATCGATCTCGACGATCGCCCAAACTTGGAAAAACGACCCGCAAACCCTGCCCTGGCTGAAAATACTGGCTCACTCCAGCGACTTTGGCGAAGTCCGGGCCACAGCAGTCGAAGCAATAGCCCGTGGTTGGCCAGACGAGCCTGAAATTTACCTGATGCTCAAAAACCTCGCCAAATCCGATCGAAGCTGGGCAGTGCGATCGACCTGTGTCCGAGAAATTGCTTCGGGTTGGCCCGACACGAAGGATACCTTGCCGCTGCTGAGTGCCCTGGCGAAGTCCGATCTAAGTCCCGCAGTCCGCACCTGTGCACTGGAACAGTTAGCCTCTAATTGGCCCGATCGAGCAGATACCTTGCTGCTGCTGAGAACCGCCGCCGAATCCGACGAAAATTTGGGAGTGCGAGTCTGTGCGTGGCAAGAAATAGCCAGACGTTGGCACAGCGTTTCAGGCACCGCGTCCCTGCTCAAAAACCTTGCCCAGACAGGAAGTTCTATCCTGCGAACAGTCGCGGTGCGGGAGTTGGCAGCCGGCTGGCCCGCCGCGGCCGACGTTTGCCTGCTGCTGAAAACCCTAGCCGAAGCCGACAGCAGCAAAGAAGTGCGGACAGCAGCCTTAGAAGAATTGGCCAGGCGCTGGCCAGGCGAACCAGACATTTACCCGCTGCTGAAAACTAAAGCCGAGTCCGACGCGAGTTCGACCGTCCGGCGGGCAGCAGTGCAAGCAATTGCCTCTGCCTGGCCCTTGAACCCGGAAACTCTGACTTTTTTGACAAATATAGCAGCGGGCGATCGCGACGCCGAACTGCGCGAAATCGCCCTGCAAGAGCTCGCCGCAGGTTGGCCCGACCACCCAGAAACCCTGCCCCTGCTGCAAAAAATAGCTGATTCCGAGGATTACTGGACTGTGCGGCAAGTAGTAGTGAAAGCAGTCGCCGCACTGCCGTCACCGAGTCTCGAAGTCTTTGCCTGGTTGCAAAAACTCGCGGAGTCAGACAGACACCTCAACGTCCGAGAAACTGCGGTGGAAGAGATAGCAAGACGCTGGTCGGATCGGGCCGAGACGCTGCCTTTCCTCAAAAGCCTGGTCGAGTCGGAGCATGATTCTCACCTGCTGAGCGTGCTGGTGCGGGCGATCGTGCGGGGGTGGCCCGACGACCCGGAAACCTTGCCTTGGCTGAAAATTCAGCTTGATTCTGGGGAACCGCTGGTGCGGCAAGCTGCGGTGCAGGAACTCGCTCACAACTGGCCTTTGGGTGCTGAAACTTCGATGCTGCTTACGGCTAAAGCAGAGGGCGATCCGAGTCCGACGGTCAGGCAAATGGCTTTGCAAAAGTTAGCCCGGGGCTGGACAAATCAGTGTCAAACTTTCGAGTGGCTGAAAATTAGATCTCAAGAGGATGAAGATTCGCAGGTGCGGGCGATGGCCCTGGTAGAGTTAATCCGGGGATGGAAAGATGAACCGGGAATGTTTGAGTTTTTGCGCGATCGAGCTTTGAGCGATGTTGACAATCAAAACTGTTCTTTTGCTTACAATCCCCGATTTACAGCGCTCGAAGCGATTATCGAACATTATCCCGAAAATCCGGGAGTTGTGCCGTTGTTGCGATCGCTTTCCGTTTCCGATAGCGACGAGCAAATCCGGGCTTTAGCGGGCCGCCGACTCACAAGCGAAGAATGGTAAACAGAAACAATCCTGTGTGGGGACAGCAACCAGAAAGTTATCTGTAGGTTGCAATGTTTAAGTAAAATACTGATGGATATAGAGTAGGATTTCCCACAAGGCAGACACAATGGTATTTATGTGAGATAGAAAATTATTCGGCCAATCAAGACAATGCTCAAAAAAAACTGATAACTTATCGGTTCAGTATCCTAATATTTTTTGTTGGGATGACACGGCAGTTGAGGACAACAAAAAAGGTGAAGGATTGTGGTATGTATGGCTACCCATAATTCCTCGTCTTGCCGATACATTACAGTTTGCTGCTTGGCAAGTGCAAGTATCTAAAGTTATCTTGGCAACTGATTTGCCTAGTGAAACAGGTATTAAAGAAGGACTTTTTGTGTCAGCCTTGATTAGTATTCGTTAGGTTGTCTTGGTATGATTCAATATAAATCGAAAATGTCTACCTTTACCACTATCCTGACTACCGATATAGGTGCCTACGACCCGGATACTACTTCTCCCTATTAATAATCGATCAAAAGGGCGATCGCAAACCGCACCGCTTCCCCGATCATCGAACAGCGAACGTGATCCGACGCCGTTTTCTCCCACGTAATCAACTGTTCCCGAAACACCGGGTCTTGCTTCGCCTGCTGCACGATCGCCTGACTGATGACTTTCTTTTGAATCTGCTCAGTCACGATACCTTGCTGCTTCAAATAATCCAACAGCCGCTCCACGCTTTGGGAGAGTTTATCCGGCGTCTGAGACATCAAAATCAACCAAATTTGGCGCACCATTCGCTGGTAGATTTCCTGTCTTCTGAGCAACACTTCATTGTGACTCGGCTGCGTACTATTACTAGCAACAGCCAAGTCGAGCAAACTCAAAATTTCAGCGTCCTTGGCTAAAACCTTTTCCAACATATCTGGATAAAGCTCCAAAATGCGATCGCTCAAAATCTTGCCGTTCACCAAACGGTTCGCGCTCAGCCTCAGTAAATGTTGTTTTCCCGCCGAGTCAAAAAATTGAACCTTCAACTTAAGAGCGTAGCTTTCCAACTCCACCCGACGCACCGTAAAAACCAAAGCTTCCCAATTAGGAGATGCAGCAAAACACACATTCACGATAGAAGTATCCTCTTGATGCTGCCCCCCCAATTCCCCCGGCTCAAAATCGCGATCGACCGGAAAGCGATTTGCCGCCACCTTCGCAGTATAATCAAACTCAGTAAAAACATAGCGGCAGTCAACTCTCGACAGATCGACATCTTGAACTTGCCAATCTTGAATGCAGCAACCCGTAAGCTGCGCCCCCTCCAAATTCGTCCGAATCAAACGGCACTCCATCAAACAAGCTTCTCTTAAATCCGCCTCACCCAAAATCGCATCCATCAAATAAGCGCCGCTCAAATCAGCTTTCCGCAAATCAGCACTGCGCAAATTAGCTTCGCTCAAATCCGCCCGCAGCAAATACACTCCTTCCAGGTTAGCTCGCAGCAAAAGCGCCTTCTTAAAACTCGCTTTCAATAAATAAGAACCCGCCAGATTAGCTCGACTCAAATCAGCCTGATCCAGCACCGCCTCAGTCAAATCCGCCCCCGCCAGCACAGCTCGGTGCAACTCAGCGCCCGTCAGATTTGCCCATCGCATTTGAGCGCCGTTGAGGTCAGCTTCAATCAAATTTACACCGATTAAAATTGCCGATCGCAAATTCGCTTCCACCAAATGCGCTTCCCGCAAATTAGCACCCGTTAAATTAGCACCAACAAGACTGGCGCAGTTGAGATTCGCCTCCATCAATTCCGCCGCCATCAACTTCGCGCCGTCGAGTTTAGCCCCAGTCAAATTAATTTTGTCAGATTTAACTCCTTGAAGATTAGCACCGCCCAAATCCGCTTCAGACAATATAGCCCAATTAAGTTCTGCACCTTCCAAACAAGCAAGGCGCAAATCCGCTTTAGCAAGATTTGCCCCGCTCAAATTTGCCACGCTCAGATTCGCCCCAGCCATCCCCGCACTGCGGAGATCCGCGCGCCGCAAACAAGCCCCAATTAACTTGGCATTGCTCAAAAAAGACCAGCTCAAATTAGCACCGGTCAAGTTAGCACCAGTGAGGTCTATTTCTCGCAGGTTGATACCGCTTAAACTAGCGCCGCTGAGGTCAATGTGACTAAAGTTGCGCTCTCCCTGTTGATAGCGCTGTAAAAATTCTTGTGTTTGCATTCCGCAGGTTTGGGGGCTAGCAATTTAGGTGTTTTAGGACGCGCTGGGCAAGAACTTTAACTGTAAGGTGCGCACGGATCACTATCGGGCTAGGCACAGGGACACTACCCCTACTACTTACTGCAACAACTCAAGTCCTGCTGGTGATGCGTGCGCACTTTACCCCTATAGATGGCGGTTCAAAGGATTTGTTGCTTGACATCCTCACCGCCCTTGAAGGACGGTGATTCCAGAAATCACTTTCTGGGCTTTCTCTTTCCGCGACTCGACTTACATTGAGGAGTTTCCTCACCCATGCAGAGGTCGATGTCTCCAGAGACGTTTAACGTTCCCGTGTGCCCCACGGTACGGAGTCCTAGTTCAAGTATGTTGATAGCTGCATTCCAGTCTCTATCCTGCACATGCCCACAATGAGGACATCTATGAGTGCGTTGACTCAACGACTTCTTGACAACTTCCCTACAGTTAGAGCAGTTGGCGCTGGTGTAGTGAGGTGGAACAGCTACTGTCACCACACCGAACACCTTGCCGAAATACTCCAACCAACTGCGGAAGTTAGACCATGCCGCATCAGAAATAGACTTGGAAAGCTTGCTGTTTTTTACCATATTCCGCACCATCAAGTCCTCGTAGGCAACCAAGTCGTTAGACTGGACTACGCACCTTGCCAACTTCACGGCAAAGTCTTTACGCTGCCTACTTACCTTGAGGTGCTTCCGGCTCAAGCGATTTCTCGCTTTGGCTCTGTTCTTAGAGCCTTTCTCGGTATGAGAAAGTCTACGTTGCAGTCGCTTAAGGGATTTTTCGGACTTTCTCAAATGGCGGGGATTATCAACGGTTTGACCGTTGGAATCGGTGTAGAAGTGAGTCAATCCAACATCAAGGCCAATGGTTTTACCTGTGGGTTCTCTCTTCTGGATCCGTTCAACGTCAAGACAAAACTGGACGTAGTACCCGTCGGCTCTACGAACAACTCGAACTCGCTTAATCTGCTTCAACTGGTAGAAATGCAAGTCACGGGTTCCCCACAGTTTAAAACTTCCAGCCTCAAACCCGTCGCTGAAGGTGATAGCTCTCCTATCCTCAGACAGCTTCCATCCCGTTGTTTTGTACTCAACAGAACCGTGGGTTCGATCGCGCTTGAATCGTGGGAAACCCTTCTTCCCTGGCTTGACTTTTTTGCAGTTGTCGTAGAACCGAGTGATAGCAGACCAAGCTCGTTCAGCAGAAGCTTGTCTGGCTTGGGAGTTAAGTTTTCCAGCGAACGGGAATTCTTGAGCGAGAACAGCGCAATAAGCACTCAACTCATACTTCCCGATGCCTTTGTTGTCCATCCAGTATCTGATGCAACTATTCCGAACGAATCGAGCAGTACGAATGGCTTCATCAATCCGCTCATACTGCTCCTTCGTCCCCTCAAGTTTTGCCTCAAATACCAGCATATTTACGCTAACATTACTCGCGTAACTATAACATCTTTAGAGAAAGCCGTCCTAGAAGGACGGGGCTTTAGACCCAATTTTTCGGTAAGTTCTATTTCCACTACCAACTTTACAGACTTTTGTCACTTACAGTAGCAGAGTTCAGATCTGATACGCTGCCGGGCCGGAGACTGCTTTTACTTAAAGCGCTGCAATTCTTGCTGCAAGTGCTTTCCCCATTTAGTCGCTAGAGGAATTTCTGTAAAAGGAACCTGCACCGCTGCAGCATCTTTCAACAAAAATTCGAGGGCGATTCGACTTCCAGAATTCGGCGGCGACTCCAAATCAACTGCCTGAGAGTTGACTAACAATCGTAGCGACTGCACGTTTTTTAAAGAAAAAGTTTGCAAATTCACCGGCCCGCGGCGAGTAGGTTTTCCCCAAGTTAAACTGTCTTCTTGCTGACCGAGTACGGCATAAATATCGTACTTGGCTTTAGCAAATTGTTCTGCCCAGACGCGATACGCTTCCAGCTTTTGATACTCGTTCCATCCAGCCCAAGCCAGCCCGATAAAAATTGCCAGCAGCGGCAGCCACATTAAACCTCTTTCCATGCAATACCCTTGTTAAAAATAGTCCAGGTTCTGTTTGTCATATTCTCTAATGATACAATTGATTGAACTCCTAAAACTTGCTATGCAATTCTAACTATAAATTAGAGCAATTTTTGATCGAGCAACAGCCACCGCTGAAAACAACCAAAGGCCCGCTTGGGAGAGATCCACAAGCAGCAGCAAGGAAAACTGGCGCGGGCGGTGAAAATTGGGTTATTGTGGTGAACAAGCCTTCCCTAAACGGACGATCGGCCATGAAAAAGTTTTTCCTTCTGTGCTTATTTTTAATCGGACTCGGCTGGGCGATTTCTAATTTCCCAGGACTTGCTACTCAAGGCACTTACGACTCGATTGTACTGGATTTTCGCGAAGATTTGGGTGCTGCTGAGATTGCGAAAGAAGTAAATGCGATCGCCCAACAGTACCAAGTCGCACCGCAACTCAACAGCGAATTCTCAGCGGGCGACAATGTATATGTAGTTAAGGGCGATCGCACTTTGCTAAACGCCCTGAAAAAATCAAATTTGGCTAAAAATACCGAATACATTGAACCCAACTACGTCTACAGCGCTTTCGAGATTCCCAATGACCCCATGTATACCAAGCAGTGGAATCTCCGCAGCATCAACGTAGAATCGGCCTGGAACGAAACCAAAGGCAGCGGCACAACAGTAGCGATAATTGACACGGGGATTACTCCAGTCGCTGACTTAAAAGAAACCAAATTTGTACCGGGCTACGACTTTGTAAACGATCGCGCCGAAGCCTACGACGACAACGGCCACGGCACTCACGTCGCCGGTACAGTTGCCCAATCAACTAACAACAATTATGGCGTTGCGGGCATCGCCTACGAAGCAGCTTTAATGCCGCTAAAAGTGTTAAGCGGCAGCGGTGGCGGCACGGTTTCCGACATCGCCGAAGCGATCAAATTTGCAGCAGACAACGGCGCCGACGTGATTAACATGAGTCTCGGCGGCGGCGGCGAAAGTCAGTTAATGGCCGAGGCGATCGACTACGCCCACTCTAAAGGCGTTGTCATCATCGCAGCAGCCGGCAACTCCGGCGAGAGTTCCGCTTCCTATCCCGCCCGCTATCCCCACGTCATCGGCGTTTCCGCCCTCGGCCCCGACGACGAAAAAGCCTCTTACTCGAATTTCGGCGCAGGGGTTGACATTGCAGCCCCGGGCGGTTCTGAAATTGGCAAGATCCTGCAAAGTACGATCGACCCGGAAACCGGCGCCGAAGTCTTTGAAGGCTACCAAGGCACTAGCATGGCTTCTCCCCACGTTGCAGCCGTTGCAGCCCTTGTCAAGGCCTCCGGTGTCACAGAACCAGACTCGATTCGCAGCATACTCTTGCAGTCCTCGCGAACTGTCACTGAAGATCCGTTAAACCATTTTGGTTCAGGACACCTAGACGCAGCCGCAGCAGTTCAGCTAGCCCAGCGCGGACAAATCAACTTCCGCGATTTCTTCCGCTGGCTGCGCGACAACGGCTATCTCAACCCCCGCTTTTGGATTGACGGCGGTGCAGTCGCCCTGTTACCTAAGGTTGCAATGGTGCTCGGTTCTTACCTGCTGGCTTTCTTTATGCGGAATTATTTTCCGTTCCAGTGGACTTGGGGCTTTTCCGGCGGCTTGATTGCTGGCAGTTCTGGGTTCTTTGCGCTGCGAAATCTGTTTGTATTTGACTTGCCACAGTGGCCGCTGCGGGTGATGGGCAGTTCTATTCCCGAACTCGGCGGTGCAATTAATGGCAGCAGTATGCTGAATCCCTTTTTTGCTAGCGTTTTGATTCCTGGGATTTTGATTGCTTTGCTATTAGGACATCGACAGTGGAAGTGGATCGCGATCGCAATTTCGATCGGTTTTGCCAGCAGTTTAGCGGTGAATGCTTTTGTGTCTCCCGCAGTTTGGGGATTGGGAAGTGGTTTTGTAGCACAAACCTTCTTGATTGTCAATGCTTTGCTGTGTTTCGGATTGGCGCGTTTGGCGATTAAAACAGAGGTGCAGTCAGCATGAGTATTACTGTCAAAGGCGAAATTGAACGTAAAGGATTAGGCCCGGGCACTTGGGCTTTGGTTGGCCAAGATGGGGAAACTTACGAACTTAAGAATGCTCCTTCTGACTTGAAAAAAGCTGGTTTGAAAGTCAGTGTTAAAGGTGAAGTCCGCAAGGATGTGATGACTTTTGCTATGATCGGCCCGGTTCTTGAGGTGCAGTCTTTTGAGGAGTTGTAGGTCGATCGACTAATCCAGCTTTCGAGCAAAAAAAACCCCGGCCAAAATTGGCTGGGGTTTATTAATCAGGGTGCATCTACTAATCTAATCTGCCGCCCCAGAGCACCTCTTTCAGGAGACTTTGGCAGAATTTGGCACTTGGTGGCGACGGCGTGCGATCGACAAAAAAAACCCGGCCAAAATTGGTCGGGAGTTAATTAATCAGGGTACATCTACTAATCTAATCTCCGGCCCCAGAGCTCCTCTTTCAGGAGACTTTGGCAGAATTTGGCACTTGGTGGCGACGGC
>JAUBOM010000029.1:6542-25063 GCA_036700245.1 Microcoleus vaginatus BM001213989 | reverse complement strand
GCAAAAAAAACCCGGCCAAAATTGGTCGGGAGTTAATTAATCAGGGTGCATCTACCAACTAAGCTTCCGGTTCGAGGTGTACCTTTTCGGGACAGTTTTGAGAATTTGCGGCGAGGGCGTGCGATCGACAAAAAAAACCCGGCCAAAGTTGGTCGGGAGTTAATTAATCAGGGTGCATCTACCAATTAACTTTCCTGAGAATTCCTGCGCTATCCGGATAGTGGCATCAAATTTTTCCACAGGGCGATCGCTTGAGGATAGGCAAAATCTGAATTACAGAGTTGGGGGGCGATCGCTTTTCGGATGAATTGACCAAGCGGATTCAGATCCAGGATTGAGTGGAACGAAATCGGAGCGTATAGGAACTAAGAAATAAAGGGGGTATTTAAGTCGGATTTGGTATCACCATTCACCGATTAAAACTCTTTTCGGTGAACCAGAGTTGCACTAGCTTGGTCTGTCGGAACTAGCAAGACTTCGCTAATATTGACGTGGGGCGATCGCGTCGCGCAAAAATACACGACATCAGCTACATCGTCCGCAGTCAGAGGTGTCAATCCTTGATAGACATTTTTTGCTTTTTCTGCATCGCCGTGAAACCGGACATTACTAAATTCTGTTTCCACCAAACCCGGCTCTATTTCCGTCACCCGCACTGGTGTTCCCAAAAGGTCTTGTTTCAACCCTTCGGAAATAGCTCTCACTGCTGCTTTGGAAGCGCAATAAACATTGCCTTTCGGATAAGCTTGGCGGCCTGCTATTGAGCCGATATTCACTACGTGGCCTCCGCCTCGGTTTACCATTCCCGGCACGATTGAGCGAGTCATGTAAAGCAAGCCTTTAACATTGGTATCAATCATTTCTTCCCAATCTTGAAAGTTGCCTTCGTGCAGTTTGTCTAAACCACGGCTCAATCCCGCATTGTTTATCAGAATATCGATGCTTTTCCAGGCATCTGGAAGCGCAGCGATCGCCGATTCGACTTGCGGGCGAGATCGCACGTCCAATTCTAGCAAGTAAATCTCGTTCGCCGAGGCGATCAATTTTGTTTCTACAAGTTCCTTGGCCAGCCGATCGAGCTTTTCAAGACGGCGGGCTGCTAAAATTAGTTTGGCTCCACCTTTGGCGAATATCTTGGCACAGGCTGCTCCGATACCGCTACTCGCACCTGTAATGAAAACAATTTGATTTTGGAGAGAAATCATTTTTAATAAGAAGGAAGATGTATTAACCGCAGAGGGCGCAGAGGGCGCAGAGAGAGGAAGGAAGAGAAAAAACTGAGTTTTTAGTTAGTATAAAATCAAGTCTGGTCAATTAACCATAATTTTTGTAGGGGCAGGTTTACCGGCTTCTCTCATTTGTATTAGAGATTTTACTTGACCCGCCACTACAGAAATTACTCAAATAACCCATAACACCTATTTTATTACTCGACAACCCGCAATCGCACACTAACCATTGCAATTCCGCCTTGTCGCATCAAAACTGCTGAAACCCACCGATTTTCAGGGGTAGCCGGAGCTTTACCTACTTTAAAAATTCCCCCGGCATTTAGCAACTCCAGCTCGACTTCTGAGGGATTAAAAAATGTTTTTTCGGTAATGGGTTCCTCCAAAACAGTCCCTATTAAAATATCATCGCCGATCGGCTCTCGCACAATGGCATCAAAATGGTACTCTTCGCCCACCTTAACTTGCTCGGGCAAATTCACTTCAATTGTGGGAGGATTTTCGCCCGAACTAAGCTGAGTTTGTTCTGCTAAAATCTCTTGCTTAACTATTTTTTCACCTTCAAAGTGCTGCTGAGAACGGATGGTAGCTTTGAGAGATGATTCTCTGCCATCCTTTTTTTGAGTGCCGGTAATTGTAGTTACGGTTTCTGCGACTATCGCGCTACCTTCGGTTTTCCAAGATTTGATCTCGGTGCGGTAATTCAAACTCGGATATCGCTCCCAGAGTTGGGTGAGGGCTTTTTCCATGCTTTGGCTGTTTAAGCCGTCAGAATGAGTGAAACTCGGGCTGTAAAATGCCATGACTGCTTTGACATTGCGCCGGTTGGCTGCTGCGTCAATTTCTGTTAGCAGTTTTGTGAGTGCGGCCGGGGCATTGGCAGGGGTTTGGGCGATCGTTTGGGGAGTCGCCGCGATCGCACCGATCGCTCTTACCGCACTCGGATGCAGCACGCCAGCACTTACCACTGTTAAACACAACAACATTTGAGCGATCGACTGCCCGCAGTTAAAGCCAAAAACGATCGCCCGATCGGCTTTTTCGTCCCGACGGCTGGAAAAATACTCAGATGCACTTGGCATTAAATTCAAAAAATTACGCATTAGATGATAATTTGGTTATTTGTCAGGAGTCGTGGCGCGGGCAACTGTTCGCCTGCAACGAAAACTGACAACGGAAGGAGGGACACGGCACAATCTAATTTTAGATGGCTGGTTGAAAATTGGCTGAAACTGCTGGAACAATAAGCATAATAATCTAAAACCTCAAATATAAAATTGATCGACCTGTGGAACTTGTACTTGTAAAAGAAACAAATACCTTGACAAAAACCCCCCTCCGGTTGTTGGTTGCAGCTAGTGGCACTGGTGGACATTTATTTCCTGCGATCGCCACCGCTGGCCAGTTGAACGACTGTCAGATCGAATGGCTAGGAGTCCCAGACCGCATGGAAACGCAATTAGTTCCAGCCCTTTACCCCCTCCACACGATCGCCGTCGAAGGCTTTCAGCAGCGATTTGGACTCGGTACACTGCGAATTTTGGGCGGACTCGGCGGCTCGATCCTTCAGGTGCGGAAGTTGCTCAAAGCGGGAAATTTTCAGGGAGTGTTTACTACCGGCGGTTACATCGCAGCACCGGCAATTCTGGCGGCCCGGTCTTTGGGTTTGCCGGTGATTCTCCACGAATCTAATGCAATTCCCGGGAAGGTGACGCGCTGGTTTAGTCCTTTGTGCACTGCTGTGGCGATCGGATTTGAAGCAGCAGCCCAGCATTTACCCCGCGCGAAAACCGTTGTTGCTGGTACGCCGGTGCGATCGCAATTCCTGACTCGCCAACCTCTAAATTTGCCAATTCCTGATAGCGTACCTGTAATTTTAGTCATGGGCGGCTCTCAAGGTGCTGTCTCCGTCAATCAGTTAGTGCGGCAGTGCGCTCCTGCTTGGTTTGATGCGGGTGCTTGGGTAGTTCACCTCACCGGAAATCATGACCCGGATGCTGAAAGTTTGAAACACGAGCAATATTTGTCTATGCCATTTTACGAGAATGTGGCGAGTTTGTTGCAGCGAGCAAATTTAGCAATTAGTCGATCGGGCGCCAGTGCTCTGACAGAATTAGCAGTGACGGGAGTACCTTCTATTTTAATTCCTTATCCTCACGCCGCTGACGACCACCAAAGATTTAATGCGGATGTATTTGCCGCATCTGGCGCCGGGGTGGTATTCCGTCAAAGCGAACTAACAGCAGAGGTATTGCAAAGCAAAGTGTTGTATTTGTTAAGAGATTCGGAATATTTGGCAAAAATGTCTCAAGCTGCTTCTGAATTAGCCGTGAGAGACAGTACAGAACGTTTGGCAAATTTGGTCAGGGAATTGGTGGTGAGGTGATGGTTTTTAGGAGTTTTAACCGCAGATTAAGGCAGATTAACGCGGATGGACGCAGATGAAGGCTGATGTTTTACACGATGTGGGAGCGGATGAATTTAACTACTGATTCTAATCCTTCTTTGGTCTTCAAGTTAGTAAAAACAATGGGTTTCTCCCCTCGCATTTTTTTAGCGTCCCGTTCCATCACGCCTAAATCTGCTCCCACGAAAGAGGCGAGGTCTATTTTATTAATCACTAACAAATCTGATTTAGTAATTCCAGGCCCGCCTTTGCGCGGAATTTTGTCGCCCGCAGCGACATCGATTACGTAAATTGTTAAATCTACTAACTCCGGGCTAAAAGTTGCAGCCAAATTGTCGCCGCCGCTTTCTACAAACACTAAATCTAAATCAGTGAATTTGTGTTCTAGCTCTTCTATAGCTACTAAGTTGATTGAAGCATCTTCGCGGATGGCTGTGTGGGGACAGCCTCCTGTTTCTACGCCCAGAATTCGATCGCTCTCCAAAGCTTGACTCCGAACCAAAAACTGTGCATCTTCCTGAGTATAGATATCATTAGTAACAACAGCAATCTGGTACTGCTGTCGCAGCGACTTGCACAAAGCATCAAGTAAAGCAGTTTTCCCCGAACCAACCGGGCCCGCAATTCCTACACGAAAAGCACCCATAGCGATTTTAGATTTTAGATTTTAGATTGTCTGATTTTCAACTGCGAAACAACCGAGTGTACTGAGTTTCGTGCGCCATGCTAGCCAGTCCCAATCCCCAACTGCAGCTACCAAGGTCATCATCTTCTAATTGTAAAACTTCTCGCGCCGTGCAGCTAATTTGCGATCGCAAATCTAACAGCAACTGCTGACCGGCTGTTTGACCGAGGGGAATCAGTTTAACGCCCGCACTCGCTAAATTTGCAGCCCAACTGTACAAATATCCTAACACGGCCGCTTCTTCTTCAATCTGCCAGCTTGCGGCGGCAATGCCAAAGCCGATCGCAAAATTGCACGGATTGCCGCCAAATTCCACCAAATCTTTTACACTTGTTGTTAACACAGAAGAAACGGGCGATTCCCTGCGGGATAGCTTCGCTTCACGCAAATCCAGCAGCAACCTGACCAAAGTCCGCCCCATTTGCCAACTTTGCAAGCGCAACTCTTCTGTTTCCTTAGCAGCAGTCGCCCAAGCATTCCAGTAACTCAAAGCGGTCAAATCCCCCCTCTGGGCCGCCCTCAAAGCCCGTACCACCACAGCGGCTTCTACTCGAACAGCCCCGAATTGCAGCGAATTTTCTAACCAATTCCTTAAAGTAATCTCGCTGTCGATCGCACCGGTTTCTACCAGACTTTCGATTCCCTCAGAATAACTATAAGATCCCACAGGCGCAAAAGCTAACTGCAACAAACATAAAAGTTGATTGTTCACTGTTGATATCAAATCTGTTACCATCGGAATTATTCATATATCTCTTCTCTTAATCTGCGTGAATCAGCGTCAATCCAGTGTCATCTGCGGCCCGAGCAATTCTCTTTTTTTAACCGCAGATGAGGGCAGATTAACACAGATTAACGCAGATGGATTATATCAATTCCGGTTGCACCCTCCGTGGTTGTT
Organism: Microcoleus vaginatus BM001213989; assembly: GCA_036700245.1. Classification (GTDB taxonomy): domain Bacteria; phylum Cyanobacteriota; class Cyanobacteriia; order Cyanobacteriales; family Microcoleaceae; genus Microcoleus. Next base: position 19,841 of record JAUBOM010000029.1, on the reverse strand, counting down.
GACTGTTGAGTGGTGACTGGTTTTTACGCCTGACGATGCTACCTGATTTAATATGACTTCTTCTTTGCTGAATGACCGAAACCAATTTGGTCATAAGCCCTCGGATTCATCAGTGTCGGTAAATCTCAAATCTCAAATCTAATGGCTGTGCCCGTAAGCGCCCATTTCTGGCTGAAACGGCACAATTTCCTCTGTTACTTCCAAACCCATTTTTTCCAGCATTCCCTGCAACACAGAGTCGGGAGAAAGCCTTAAATAATTATCGGCAACTTCTAAAGCTACGTGACGGTTTCCTAAATGATAAGCCGCCCGCATCAGTAGCAGCGCAGTTGAGGCCCGCGCTGTCAGCACCGATTCGGGTTTTGCACTTACCAGTACCAAACAGCTACCGTCTTCCGACTGCAATAAATCCCGATCGCGCAGTACCGTACCTCTTGGCAAACTCAGGTGCAGCCTTTCCCCCGTTTCTGTCTCGAATCGGTGGCGACTGCGAGTGCGATCGTCGGCTGTCATCGGTAAACTAAAGCTGACAATAGCATCGGGATTGGGCCGCAAATGTTTTGTGAAAGTTAGCATTTTTATATTCTATTCCTCTGACGAATTCACTTCACATCTAGTTTTTGAGGAATATCTTTTTGATCTGTAATTGGAATTTACAGGTTTTTTGACCGGAAGGATCAGCGATCGAACTTTTGAAAAAGCTGATGCTGTCTGTCTGTGTAATGTCTTTCAACAACTCTCATATTTTGTTTGAGCAGAAAACTTTTTTGGATTGAGATCCGGTAATCTACGGTAAAATCCAGGGATTATCTTATCTAGTGTCACACCTAGTCGGAAAATAGTCATCTCTCTAAACCGCTCCCGTTCTTGTCTGCTTACCAAATTAGGGTCATTTTGTCAAGCACTTTTTTAAAGACGATCGCCCTTTTTTCAAAAAATTTTGCATACCCTCTAGTAACTCGAACAATAGAACGGGAGAGGCCCAAAGACTCAAACCCTCAAGCTTATTGATTGCCCGGTTGTTGCAGTCGCAGCAGTTCGGCTTGAATTCGCTGTTTGACTGCCGGATTCGCTTGCTGGAGCAAAGTGAGCTGGTTGAAGCGATTAACTGTCAAACCATTCGTTTCTATAACTTTTTTTGCTTGTTGGCAGTAATTCACAGCGATGCCACGAACACCTCCAGACAACCTATTAATTTCCTGAGTTTCGTTGCACACTACTCTGGGGACTGAGCCTCCAGCCATTCCTTTAATTTCGTTATAAGCTTCTACCCGTCTGGGTTCTATTGCCAACACAGCGCGAGCGTAGCTAGTAATTTCCTGGTTGCTAATCTCTTGAGCTTGGGCGGAAGCTCCGAAAACAAGGTTTGGGGATTGTCCGTACAAACCGGGCGCCCATCCCCCGGCCAAAGCTGCTGCGGAAATGAGGCCTGCAAACAGCGATTGCCGCAGCATCCGGTTATATCCTAATTTAGAGGTGTTGAGTGAGGTGTTCATAGTCGTCGGTGATTGCTTACGTGTAGATAAAAATGACACAGCGCTGGGAGGCTCAATCTTTTTGAATAATGTGGTGGCTAAAAAGTTCCTGCCCTTGGTAACAATCTTTAATTCAAGCAGGATGGTTTGGGAGTTGCTATGGCGATCGACTTTTTAGCAAATTCTATAATTTTATCCATTGTAACATTTTTGGGAGATTGACAAAACACTAAATTTAAACGGTAATTAAAATTACAGAGTGTTCCCGAATTGCCTCTACCCATACTTCTTAAAGCGAAACATTAAATAATTCTAAAGTTCCTTGACAAAATACTCGCATCAATACGTCAAATTAAGGTACGCGCGAGCGAAGCTATCCCGAAGGGAATCGCCTCCAAGCCAAGGTCAGAGGATTTTAGATTAAAGAATTAAAGAATTGAAGAATTGGGGATGACTTATTCTGTATGGGTTTGGAGTACGGGCCTACAGTTGCATTCTTTTTTTTAAACTGGTGTCAAAATTAGCAGCAATCGCACTCATCAATTCTCTTGATGAGTTAATGTTAAGCCCAGGCCGATTTGTCGATCGAGAAAATCCCCCACTGGCGCGGGCTGCTGCCGGAACCCCGGAACCAAAAATCAGGTTTTACTACCGGAAGATAGAGACAGCAGCAGGGAACTAGACATTAAAATCTTGGTATCAAAATGCGCGCTATCTGTTTTCTGCAGTCAACCCGCAGGACGAAGATTCGAGTTCTCGCTTCCTCAAGTTTGGGGCTGCGAAAACTTGTCTGGGACTTACCCAGAAACCAGGTTTTTCTACTAAAGAAGATCGTTTCAGCCACCAGCAAGAGTACACAAACCCGGAAACCGGGAATTTTTGTGTCGAGAGTGTTCTTGTCATCTCGATCGCAGATAGGGATTTTGTGCAAGCATTCTGCCAGCAAGTTAACAAATTATTAATTACCGATTGCCCATGAAAAGTCAAAAAGAAATTTGGCGAGTTATCCTCGCAGTAGCTCTCTGTATTGTAGGCGTGCTGCACTTTACAGTGTCCGCACCTTTTATCAGAATCGTGCCGCCCCAGCTTCCTTACCCGGAAGCATTGGTTTATATCAGCGGTTTTTTTGAGATTTTGGGCGGAATTGGGCTGTTAGTTCCTCCTGTCAGCAGGGCGGCGGCGTGGGGATTAATTGCCTTGTTTATTGCTGTGTTTCCAGCTAATATCAATCAAGCCGTCAACAACATTCCGATAGAAGGGATTCCCCACAACCAATTACTGTATTGGTTGAGGCTGCCTTTTCAAGCTGTCTTCATTGCTTGGGCCTGGGTTTATACCCAACCAGACGAAGGTAAACCGCGGGCTTCTATAGTTCCAGATAGAACCGAAAACGCCCAATGAAGCAGTTCGACTACTCTTTGGATTTTAAGAACATCGACTTTCGACAGCACCCGGAACTTTATCGGGTAGGGAAAGGAGAACAGGGAGTGCTGTTGGTGGAACCCTACAAAGGAGAAATTCTGCCTTTCTGGAGATTTAAGACTCCTGAAATTGCCAGGGAGTCCAGCAGCAAAATTTACTCCTTGTTTTTAGAGTATCTCGATCGCGAAGATTTTGTTGGAGCCGACATGGCCCGCAAGTTCTTGCAGATGGGGTACACTCGATCGCGTCGCTACGCCAACCACAAAAGCGGCCGAAAATACCAGCAAAACCCTCAAAAGCTGAAGTCTGTTGCAGAGCAAAGCGCAGCTCGAAAAGATATTTTGCCGCTACAAGCAGATCCGGTGAAAGCAGAATCGGCTGCCATTTTTCAAGAGAAATGGATGCTGGCCAAAATCAACGAGAAATATCTCCAGCTTTTAGCCAGACACCGACAGATGTACGAATCTTATTTAGTCAAGTCTGAGGATTGACATACAGTTACAAAAACTCAGGACTCACAATTTAGCCCCCAGCAGTCCAGTTGTGCTTCATTATCTGGGGACCCCATCGATCGAGGGTTGTCCTTTGACATACTCACGGCCTTAAAAGAGCGGTGATTCTTGAGAGTTCACGCTTGATGCGCTACCAAGGTAGTCTTACCTCCCCTCCTTGGGCATTTAAAGTCCTGCAGGTGTCCCATGCCGACTTTTTGATTGGTGCCACAAGTTAAATTCTTGTTTTGCTTCCAGGTTGGATTTTAACCATTGCCCTTACAGCGTTCTCTCAGGAGAGCTCTGTAAGGGAGTTGTTTCAACCCGCGTCTTGAGCCTAGAGATACCGACATAATAGAAAAACCCGTCCTTTAAGGACGGGGTTTTAGACCCAATTTTGTGATAACTTACTCATCTTCTTCTTCCGTCTGCCACTGCCGCCAAATTTCAAAGGCATTAAAGCCCCTGTATTGCAGGTAATTCAAGACTTTGCCCTTGGTTTTCGGATCTGCTTTACCCCAAGTATCGATCTTGTATTTCCGCATGATCTTGGCTTTTAATTCCGCCAGTTTTTCTACTTCGGAGTCCTGATTTTCGGCAATTTCTTCTTCCCAGACTTGCTCGAACAAATCGCTGGTAATTCCTTTTTGCAGGCACTTGCGCTTGATGGCGGACTTCCCGTATTTGCCTGCTCCAGAGGCGATCGAGTTTGCCACCAAGCGAGTGTCGGACTGATAGCCCCGGTCTTGAATTTGCGCGATCGCCTCCAATATTTCCTCATTGCCAAAACCTTTCTCTTGCCCCTTTTTGCGAAGTTCAGAGGCACTGTAGTCTTTGCGGGACAAGAGAAAATAGAAATAGTCAAGACAGCTCATCAGTTAAATCGAAGGGTGGCGCGCAAATACTCGTCTAGCGAATGCGAAATCCAGTCGCGTTGCCCGAGGCTGACTGCATCGCGATCGCCTTTATTCTTCTGTATCCTCCTCTTCATCATCCAATTCCACATCCGGTCTGTCCACATCGATCTGAATTAAGCGAATGTGCTTGTATCCGAGCTTAATTTCAAACTCGTCTCCCGGCTTTAATCCCATTTCTTGGGTATAATTTGCCCCGATCACGATCGAGCCATTCTTGTGAACGCTAGCTCGATAACTCGCTTCTCGCCCGCGTCCGTCTGCTTTCGACTTCTCTAGCTCAATGCCCTTAGCAGCTAACACTGCATCGTAAAACTCAGCCAGATTAATCCGCGTTTCTCCACTTTTGCTGACCGTGAAGTAGCCGCAAAGCTTTGCAAGTTCTCTGCGTGGCAAATCGCTGCCTTTGATTTTTTGAAGCAGACCTTTTCCTGTTAAGGGTGCTGTAGCTGTTTCTGCCATTGACCGTACCTCGCTTATTGGACTTTACTTATATCAATTACAACACATTAGATTAACTTTGTTTCACTGTCAATACTAAGAATTCTGAATATTAAGATTCTGGATAAATTTCTGTGGCCTCAAGACCGGGGGTGCAAGTAAGGATGCTCGAAGGGCGATCAATTTCCTGCTCGCGGGCCAAATGCTTGCGTAAGCCTCTCTTGCGATCGGGCAGGGAATTATTGTCGCAAATTAAATGCTTTACTTTTTTACAGTAAAGTCTGTTCCCTGCATTCACCAATCCCGGATCGTGTCTGCGGTCAAGGTAAAAATAAGACAGCCATGAATCGAAATACCTAGAGCCAGGCCGCTGCAAATCTGCCGAAAGCAGTTACCGGCGCAGGGTTAACTTTTACCTCAACAAGGGGAGGCAGCACTTGTTCAAAGGTGCCGCTGCCAGCTACTTCCAGTTTACAAAAAGAATCCAACTGTAGGCCCTTGCTCCAAACCCTTATGGAATAAGTCATTCCCAATTCTTCAATCTAAAATCTAAAATCTAAAATCTAAAAGGGTATAAACCCTGTTTTTAGGGTCCGAAATCCCCTCAAAACCCCAAATACCAACGAGCAATCTTCTATTAAGGTGTTGGGCATATAACTTCCACAGAACGCAGTCTGGGGGAGGCAATCCGGTAAAAATTGAAGGAAATTTCACCTGTTCGTTGAACGGGTTTTAGCTTAAACCCGACTCAATGGGCGCGGCGGCAGAAACATCGCGCAGCCACCAAGAGGGGAATAGTTTCGATCGGGAGAGATTGCTTCGCGACTCTTAACACTTCGCCGCGAATCAGTAGATTTCTAGGGGGAACTCGGGAAAATCTTCCTCGTCCGGCCCCAAGGCAGAGAATTTGAGGTTCTTTCCACAGGGGAATTGAAAAGGACCGAGTTAAATGCACAAGAGCTTAAATGTTTGATTCACTACAAATTATCAGTCGTTCCCGGCATGGAGTTTCGGTGCAAATGTACTGGTTTCCACTTGCAGGCCTGCAAACTGCCAGACTCTCAAAATTTATGCACAAGCTGTAGGGGCAGGTCAAACTCACCACCGCTTCCACAATTACTTATTGTGAAATATAGTAACCGCCCTGACGGTGATGACGTTCTTAATTGTTGCAACTCTTGCTTTTATTGTCTTGGGCCGAATGACGAATGCTCCGGCTGCCGAATCAGCCCGCCCAAAAACGGATACAAGTCACCGACTCCAGTCGTGGAAAACTCAAAATTTTAGACTCTTGTTCAAGCTCCCAGATTCATCTGTGGAGTAATACCAAATCCCGGGAAAGCTACCCCTTTTATCATTCGGCGGTTGAAACCGCTGCATGGAGTCAAACTTTCGTCCTAGCTCAGAGAGACAAGTCAGAGCGAGGGGGTATTTAAGCCGGATTTGGTACAAATCTCAAATCTCAAATCCTTCGACGGCTCGCGCTCACGCCCCCGTCTAAAATCTCAAATCGACTGACCAATTCTATATCAAGCAGTCTCGGACTTACTTACTCTCTCGACGAGAAACCGGGTTTCTTCCTAGATGTTCCGGTTGCCTAGCTTCTGATTTTGGGTAGAAACCGCGTTGATGAGCCGGATCGTCCGAGATTCGATCGAGCAGCATACTTTTGATAACTTTTCCAGCAGCCGCGAGCCAATTGCCAGCAACAACATCCGCCAGTTTAGAGTCATGGCAAGCGGGCCCAAGCTCAGCACTGGCGGATGTTGTTGCTTTTAGTGGCGTTGTTGCAGGTAATTTTGCGATAGGGGAGTTCGTACCGCCGGCAGTAACTCTTCTGGTTTCGTGTCTCGGTGGTGCGAGTACCGCCACCCAAAAAAGCCAGCACTCAAAGCAAGGGGCAACAAGCAAAGTATCAGAACCACAGATTTTTTCAATCCCGGTTTTTTTAACGGTTTCTGGGCCGGTGCCGGGGGGGAAATTGCTTGGATAACCGAAGAGTCAGGATTAGGAATAGAGCACGGCTTCGCCATCGGTGAGTTCGGTGAACTAGCAGCCTCGGCTCGATCGTTCTGGTGAACCCAATCCCTGCGATCTTTTATTTGGTCAGGAAAATATTCCCAGACTTCGCCGTCAGAACTGTCTGACTCATGCGATCGATTGGCTGGCATTGGCGGGTATTGGGCGATCGCCGAAACCGAAGACGGCGCCTTCCATTCTGTACCCGCGACCGCCGACTGCGTTCCCGACGCGATTATTTGCACCCGAGACCCGGATGCCACGCTGTGGGCTGGACCGCCGATCAGATAGCCGTCAAAGTCCGGGTGCTGGTAGAGAATCGGCAAAGCCCAGTATAACTGGTGAGAACCGTAGGCTGAAATTAGTCCGGCTCTAGCTCGACTCAGGCTGAGATCGACTGGATAGCCTTGATTGAGGTTGCGGTAAAACAGTCGCGTGAGAGTTAGGGCTACATCGTCGGGGATGCTTTCTGCCATTGCTAGCACTGCCGGAATTCCCCGCTTGACTAGAGCTTCGGTTAAGTTGCGTTCCGGGCTGTCGTCCGCGAGGTCTGAGGGGTTGCCATAGGCGCCGCGGCAGGAGTTGAACACGGCCATCTGAATACCGTTGTTAACGAGCAATCCAGCTAAGTCGTCACCACTCAAGGTTTCGGTTAAGCCGGTGCGGCTGCTGACTAGGTAGAGTTCGCCACCTCGGGAACCTAAGTTGCTGTGGCCTGCGTAGTGCAGGACTTGGTAGTGTCCTTGTTCTAGGGCTTGGGTAAGTTGTTCTCGATCGGGCTGTTCGAGAATAGTCAGTTGAATTTCCGGGGAGTGGGGGCTGTTTTTGAGAGGGTTAGCGGTGCGGTTTTCGAGTTCTTGTTGCAGGTGGAGCACTTCTCGCTTGAGCTGCAAGCTGTCTCGATCGCTCGGAGATGCGATCGCCATTAAAATTTTTAGCGGCCCCGGCTCAGGCAGTATCCGGGTTTGTTTGAACAAACTTGTACCTGGTTGGTAGCGGGAAAACACGACATCGGTGCCGGTTGCCAAAGGGCGATCGCCCGCGTGCAGAACTTCCCACGGTAGCCGTGGCAAGTGCCTGCCTTTGAGTCCGAGCCGCAGTTGCAGCACTTCTCGGCGGTGCTGGGCGATGCCTTGAGCGCAAGTCCAGCTATCGCGCAAGTTTCCTTGAAACAGCCCGCTGTAGAATTGTTGCCCGAGGGCTACTAAATTCGGCGCTGAGTTGTTTCCCGAACGCGACATTCCGCGACCAGGAAAACTGCTTCCCTGTAAAGCTTTTCCTTGGAGCAAGCCCACCAGCGGGTCGTTCATCAGTTGAGCAGACAGTGCAAGCCATTCGTCGATCGGCCAGCGGACTTGTTCTTCTGCTAAGGGTACACCGGGTGCAACCCTTTCTGTCCGCACTAGATATTCGTCGTCCCCAACTGGGGTGACTGAGAGTTGAAATTCCTGGCTCACGGATTAGCGCCCTCCCGCCTTAATTCTGAATTTGCCTGCGTTTTTGCGGCTAGCAATAGCGATCGGCAAAATTATTTTTACTCTTTCAATCAAAGTTTCTGAATGCGCTTCCCCCGATCGGGCGAGCGCTGGGGTCAAATATATTTGTTCAAACACTTTGAGGGTATAAAAGTTGTACTTTAATAACAGTTTATTAGTTTTTATTGCTCTGTGGCTCAGTGAAAGCCGATTTTTCTCGAATCTTGCTATCTTTAACATTTTGCACCTCTACCGCAGACCCCTTTAGATTTGTCGCGAACTTGAGTTTCTCATTGCTGAGTAAAGTTAAATAGGAGGCACTTTACCAGGCGGATATCGAGTTCTTATTAAAATTACTTCGGCTCTCGCCAACCGGTTTCAGGGCAATATCGGAGGCAAAGTTGAGTATTTTTTTTTTGGGTGGCGATCTGTCGATCAGTCCTTACCGCTTATCCTCTACCACCAACCCCCCATCTGAAATCTTGATTTTGTGTCAATTAATTAATTGGTCAGCCCTGGCTCCTCATCCGCAAGCCCTCCGCCCTCATCCGTAAGCCCTCAGTGGCGATCGGTAATTCATACTTGACCATCGATAAGTGCTAATCGAGTCTTGCTAATTTACCACTTTCATGTTATTGGATTTTTTTATTTAACAGTCTTAATCTAGTTAAAGTTCAGCAGGAAAAATAAAGTTAAGGAGGCAAGAATTCTCAACAATACAACAGCCAGGAAATATTCCCGTCCTCTCCAGAAACAATCATTTTTATCATCTAGGGGCCTAACCCTCATCAAGCTGGTTTCTCGGAGAAATATTGGATTTGGCAGCGAAGCCTCTACAAAGCAAGCCGGTTTCTGGGCCTCGCCCTGCGTCATTCCCGCTCAAAATGCCGATCGAGCTTACAACTTTAACCAAAAATAACTCCTGCCTTTATTCCTGTTCGTTTCTGAATCTTACAATCTCTATTGAGATAAATAGATTTTTCCAGGGTCATTTTTATTTTTGAAAATAAAGGTTTGTTCATTTGGCTCGGCTCAGTTAAATCGAGAGAAAATTATGCAATAGAAAAATAAAACAAATATTTGCCCGGGCGAACTATCTAAATTTCTAATTAGTCATCGGGAACTAAAAAGAGGAGGGTACAGTCGTTTAGGGAAGAAGCTCAAATCCTACGTCAGGGAAGGATTTGGCCGAGCTGGGAGTGTTACCCTACTTCAATGCACCCAGGCTCGATCGCAAGAAAAGCAAGGGTAAAATTTTGGGGATCAAGGTTTTGGGTAGTTATCTGGGAGTTGTAAGTTGCGAGTTTAAATTCAGCTAATTCACTGTAGAAATTACGTATAAAATCTACAATCGAGGGCACTTGGGCGCAGCTTACTGTAGAAATTACGGAGAACATCTCAAATGTTCGGCGCTTCGGCGCAGCAATTACGGTGTAGGTGGCGGCTCAATTAATTGGGGTGCGCCATTGCAGAATATAAAACTCGCAACAGAGAGAAAAAACCCCTTGCTGTTTAAAAGGCATCTATAAGAAGATAAAAATGAGGACATCAGCCCCTCTAGCAGGCGCAAGCATGAAGTAGAAATTTTTTCTTCTCCTGTCTCCTGTTTGCTGATAAATTGAATCTAAGAAGCTTACCAGTGTGTGGGAAATATCAACAATGGCCGAAGAAAACTTGTTAGAAACGGTACCCAAAAGACCTTTTATCGATCCAGATAACACAGAAATTCCTGACATGGCAAACCGCAAATTGTTTAGTACACAGCCGCCCCCCGTCGATCCAGAGTCCGAGGCGATCGGCAACAGCACCCCTGAAGATTCCGACGGGTTAGGCAAGATAATTGACCAAGAGATCGCAGACGACATTGGCAGACCTAACGGCGCATCAGAAAAAGGCGATGATGATAACAGCAAAATTGCTGAATCTAACGCCGTACCCGGAAAAGGCGATGACGATGATGACGATGATGACGATGATGAGAGCGATCGCCGCCGGACGATCGAAGGTAGCGATGACGATGACTTAATTGTCGCCACCGGCGAGCAGGATAAGATATTCGGCAAAAAAGGCAAGGACGAAATCAAAGGAAACCGTGGCAAAAAAAATAAAATCTACGGCGGTAAAGATGACGATGATTGCGAGGGCGGCGATGAGGACGATGAAGTAAAGGGCGATCGGGGCAACGACAACGTTAAGGGTGGCAAAGGCAACGACAAGGTTAATGGCGGTAAAGATAAGGACACCCTTTTTGGCGGTACCGGCAACGACACCTGCGAAGGCGATGATGGCGATGACTCGGTGTACGGCAACGAAGGAGATGATGACGCTGACGGCGGCGCCGGCAGTGATACCGTCTACGGCGGCAAAGGCAACGACGATTGCAAGGGCGACGAAGGCAACGATGTCGTCAGGGGCGACACAGGCAACGACGATTGCGAGGGCGGCGACGGCAACGATACCGTAAACGGTGGCAAAGATAACGATACCGTGAAGGGCGGTGTAGGCAGCGACGATTGCAGTGGCGACGACGGCGACGACAACGTTAGCGGCGGCAACGACGACGATACCGTGATGGGCGGTGCCGGCAAAGATACCGTGATGGGCGACGACGGCGACGACAACGTTAGCGGCGGCGACGACGACGATACCGTGATGGGCGGTGCCGGCAGCGACGATTGCAGTGGCGACGACGGCGACGATAGCGTTAGCGGCGGCATCGGCGACGATACCGTGATGGGCGGTGCCGACAGCGACAACTGTGCAGGCGACGACGGCGACGACAGCGTTAGTGGCGGCACCGGCGACGATACCGTGATGGGCGGTGTCGGCAGCGACAACTGTGCAGGCGACGACGGCGACGACAGTGTTAGCGGCGGCACCGGCGACGATACCGTGATGGGCGGTGTCGGCAGCGACAACTGTGCAGGCGACGACGGCGACGACAGCGTTAGCGGCGGCACCGGCGACGATACCGTGATGGGCGGTGCCGGCAGCGACATCTGTGCAGGCGACGACGGCGACGACAGCGTCATGGGCGGCGACGGCGACGATACCGTGATGGGCGGCGCCGGCAAAGATACCCTCGTGACTGGCGACGGCAATGACAAGGCAGACGGCGGCGGCGGCGACGACAGCGTTAGCGGCGGCGGCGGCGGCAACGATACGCTGATGGGCGGCGACGGCAACGATACGCTGATGGGCGGTACTGGCAACCATACCTGCGTCGGTGGTACTGGAGATGACGTTTATGTCCTGAGTAACTCTAGCAGCGGCGCGAGTTCAGTCATCACTGACTACGAAGACGGCAAGGACAAGTTTCTGCTGTTTGGCGACTTGAACTTTAACAGCTTGACCTTTATACAAATCGGTGGCAATACCGAAATTCGGGTCAATAACTTCGCGCTGGCGCTATTGTTGAATGTCAACGCAACGCTTATCGAGGCTAGCGACTTTTTAGGAGTTACCGGTTCAACTCAAACTCCAACTCCAACTCCAACTCCGAACCCGATTTTTAACCCTCCGCGACTCGAAACTAATAATAGCTTGACTGCTGGTTCCAGCGGCGGCGAGCAAACTATTACTTCTGAGTTGTTGAGTTTTGTCGATACCCAGCAAGGTCCTAGCAACATAGTCTTCAAGGTAACCCAGCTACCCACTACTACAACAGGCCAACTATTCTTTAGGGGAGCCGCCGTAACACAAGCCGGTTTTACCTTCACTCAAGCAGACATTAACGCAGGCTTGTTAACTTTCAAAGCGGCAGTAGGTTTTGTCGGTGCCGCTAGTTTTGGTTTTGAAGTTAGCAACGGCAGAAACTTTGTCGCCGGCCAGCGTTTTAGCTTGAACGTCGAGCGAAATGTCTTTAATTTTGCTGGCAATCCACAGCCTCAAGTTATTGTCGGTTCTGCGACGCTGGATAACGACATCCAAGGCGGCGATGGTGACGATGATATTACAGCCGGCAAAGGCAAGGACAAAATCATCGGCGGCAAAGGTAAGGACAAAATTAGAGGCGGCGATGGTGATGACGATATCGACAGTGGCGATGGTGATGACGATATCGAAGTCGGCCTAGGCAAAAACAAAATAAAAGCAGGCAAAGGTAAGGACAAAGTTAAAGGAGGCAATGACGCTGACGATATCGACGGCGGCGATGACGATGACAATATCGAAGCTGGCAGCGGCGATGACACATTAGTAGGCGGTGCTGGGAATGACACATTAACTGGAAATGAGGGCGATGACTCGATCGAAGGCGGCCTAGGAAGCAATACTCTAGGTGGGGGTGCTGGAAAGGATCGCTTTATTTACCGCACTTCCCGCCAAGAGATTCAAACAGTTGTAGAAGCTGACTTCATTACTGACTTTAATGTCACTGAGGATCTTTTAGAGCTTTCTACGGCAGCTTTTGGTAATCTCACCGTTTCTAGCTTGACCCGACTGGATATTACTGCTACTTCTGCTGTTGGGTCGATCGGCAGCGCTAATTTGCTCGACTTCAGCCTGGATACCACTGTTACCAGCATCGCGACTTTGCAAGCACGGTTTGCACAGTTGGGTGGCAACGCAGACGCACCTATTTTCTGTGAGTTTATAGATGCCACTACCGGCCGTGCTGTGCTGGTATTTGCTGTTGGGGGGCGCTTTGAAATTGTGGCGAGTTTCTCGGCAAGCATTCGCCTGCAAATCAGTAACTTTGTCTTCACGGGCCCGCCACTAAATATTCCTGTCGGGACTGCTGGTGCTGACAATGTGGATTTCACCACTTCTCCGGCCCCAGTTAATTACGATGGTTTAGCAGGCGATGACAAGATTGTCGGCAGCAATTATAACGATAGCTTCAAGGGCGGCGACGGCAACGATACCATCACCGGCGGCCTCGGTTTCGATGTCCTAAGCGGCGGCACTGGTGCGGATCTCTTTGTTTACAGGACAACTAAAGAAGGCGGCGATAAAATTTCCGACTTTACTGTTGGGGTAGACAAATTCGAGTTTAGCGCGAGCGAATTCGGCAATTTGACTACGACTAACTTTGACGGTGTTAGCGGGGTTACTCCTGACA
>JAUBOM010000029.1:0-6442 GCA_036700245.1 Microcoleus vaginatus BM001213989 | reverse complement strand
TCGAACGAAACGGTGTTGTATTTTGACTCGAACGGTACCGCAGCCGGTGGTTCTACCTTGATTGCTAATTGTGGTACTGCTACTACCAATCTGGGAACGGCGGACTTTGTATTTACAGGTACGATCGCACCTCCTGCTACTGGAACTACTACCAACTCAGGCAGCGTTGTCGATTTAACTGCTGCAAATGCGGGTACTTTCGCGACAGCCGCCTTTAACAATTTCGGTTCAGGCCCTGGCGGTTACAGGTTCACCTCGCCTGTCTTGTTTACCGGCAATGACAGTGCTAACAGCGTCACCGGTACGCAATTTGCTGACATCCTCAACGGTGGTGGCGGTGCAGATATTCTCAACGGTGCCAGCGGTGCAGATATTATCACAGGCGGCAGCGGTGCAGATGTTCTGACTGGCGGTGCTGGTGCGGATATCTTTGTTTACAAAGCAGCAGGTGAAGGCGGTGATACAATTACTGACTTTACCCTTGGGGTAGACAAATTCGAGTTTACCGCGAGCGCTTTCGGCAATTTGACTACGACTAACTTTGACGGTGTTAGCGGGGTTACTCCTGACATTACTGGCAAAGAGTTAGTGATTTTCACAGGCGGAAGTTATGCCTCTTTGGAAGCTGCACAAGCTAAAGCCGTGGGCAATTCTACAACTGCTGGTTTCTTCGCATTTACTAATGCCTCGAACGAAACGGTGTTGTATTTTGACTCGAACGGTACCGCAGCCGGTGGTTCTAACTTGATTGCGAATCTGGGTACTGCTTCTAGCAATCTGGGAACGGCGGACTTTGTATTTACAGGTACGGCCTCTTCTTTTACTGGTAATCCTACCAACTCAAGCAGCGTTGTCGATTTAATCACTAACCCCGGTACTTTCCCGCCCGGAGTTAACAATTTCGGTTCTGGTGCTGGCGGTTACAACTTCACCTCTCCTGTCTTGTTTACCGGCAATGACAGTGCTAACAGCGTTACTGGTACTGAGTTTGCTGACATCATCAACGGTGGTGGCGGTGCAGATATTCTCAACGGTGGCAGCGGTGCAGATATTCTCACGGGCGGCACCGGTGCAGATGTTCTGACTGGCGGTGCTGGTGCGGATATCTTTGTTTACAAACTATCAGGTGAAGGCGGTGATACAATTACTGACTTTACTGTTGGGGTAGACAAATTCGAGTTTAGCGCGGGTCCTTTCGGCAATTTGACTACGACTAACTTTGACGGTGTTAGCGGGGTTACTCCTGACATTACTGGCAAAGAGTTCGTGATTTTCACCGGCGGAAGTTATGCCTCTTTGGAAGATGCACAAGCTAAGGCGCTGGGCAATTCTACAAATGCTGGTTTCTTCGCATTTACTAATGCGTCGAACGAAACGGTGTTGTATTTTGACTCGAACGGTACCGCAGTCGGTGGTTCTAACTTGATTGCGAATCTGGGCACTGTTTCTAGCAATCTGGGAACGGCGGACTTTGTATTTACAGGTACGGCCTCTTCTTTTACTGGTACTCCTACCAACTCAAGCAGCGTTGTCGATTTAATCACTAATCCCGGTACTTTCCCGCCCGGAGTTAACAATTTCGGTTCTGGTACTGGCGGTTACAATTTCACCTCGCCTGTCTTGTTTACAGGAGATGCGACTGCTAACAGCGCCACTGGTACTGAATTTGCTGACATCTTCAACGGCGGTTCTGGTGCGGACATTTTCGACGGTGGTTTGGGTAACGACACCATTTCCGGCGACGATGGTAATGACAGCCTCTTCGGCGGTGGCGGTAGCGATAATCTCAACGGCGGCCCCGGGAATGACACTTTAATCGGTGGTGTGGGAACCAATGTTCTCAACGGCGGTTCTGGTTTGGATGTGTTTGTGTTCAGCGGAACTGCTGCTGGCGGCGGGGATTTAATTACCACTTACAACGTTGCTGAGGATGTAATTAACCTCGACAAAACTGGTTTTGCAGCGTTTACCACCGGAGGGGCTTTGGATGCGAGTTTCTACGCTTACAGCAGTACTGGTTCTTCTGTAGCTGAGATCGAAGCAACTTTAAACGGGCCGTCGATTATGGCTATCTACGACAGTTTGTCTGTATCTACTAAGCTGTATTACGATAGCAACGGTTCTACTGTTGGCGGTAACAGTTTGTTTGCAACTGTCGATGTCAATTTGGGAAGTACCGGTAATTCTGAAATCGTCTTGTTCTAAACGGCAAGAATCCTAATCGGGATATCGGCGGTACGGGTGGGGACACGGCAATGCCGTGTTCCTACAAGATACGGGTAAGGACACAGCATGGCTGTGTCCTTTTTTTTTGTAATTATTAAACAATTTAGGCGAGCTTTTTTGGGTAGGGAAACGGCTTTGCTGTGTCCTCTTTTGCCTTGTTGTTGATGGTGGGAGTCGATCGCACTCGCGAGGGCAATTTCACTATCCAATCCGGTTGATTTTACCCGTTATATCCATTCCGGTTGTATCGGAATGATTAAACCGCAGAGGACACAGAGGATACAGAGAAAGGGAAGAGAGAGATGAATAATTCCGATGCTAACGGATTTGATATTACCCAAAATCAGGACACTGCGCCGTGCCGCTTCCCTACAATTAATCGGGCGGTGGTTAAATTTGTATTCATTAATCCCTCTCCTGTGCAAGTACAAACGCCCCTTTACTTTTTGATAGTAAATTGTCATAACTTTGATTTTAGTCAACAGCTTTTTTAACCATTAAGCGCAACACCTAATAATTCTTATCCTGCAAAATATAATAAAAATTTATAATTTAATGGTATGAGTGAAGCGGGCAATGGCTATCCTACAAATAAAGTCCTCGATCGTCCAAATCTATCTAAAATCTATGAGTACCCACTTCTGTGCCCAAAATCCCTTGCAAGTCTGTTTCGCCGATGTGGAAGCGGCGGCAAATCGCTTGCAGGGCAAAGCTTTCAAGACGCCGGTGCTGACTTCGGAAACTTTCAACAAACGCACGAATTCTCAGGTATTTTTCAAGTGCGAGAACTTTCAGCGCACGGGTTCGTTTAAATTTCGGGGTGCTTGCAATGCTTTAATGCAGCTATCTGAAGCCGAAAAACAGCGGGGAGTGCTGACTTTTTCTTCGGGAAATCACGCGCAGGCGATCGCCCTTGCCGCACGGTTACTAGAAATTCCTGCTACTGTTGTCATGCCTGCAGATGCGCCCAAAGTCAAGCAAGAAGCGACTCGCGGCTACGGCGCAGAGATTATTTTGTACGATCGCACTCAAGTTTCCCGTGAAGAGTTAACCGCTAAAATTGGCGCCGAACGGCACTTGACAATTATTCCTCCTTACGATGACGCGCGGGTGATTGCGGGACAAGGTACGGCGGCGCTGGAATTAATCGCAGAAGTTGGAGAGTTGGATTTGCTGTTAGTTTGTTGCGGTGGCGGGGGTTTGCTGTCGGGCTGCGCCATCTCCGCAAAAACTTTGTCTCCCCAGTGTAAAGTAATCGGGGTAGAACCGGAACAAGCAGACGATGCGGCGCGATCGTTCCGCACGAAAACGCTGCAAACTGTTACTAACCCGGACACGATTGCTGACGGTGCGCGCACGCCATCTTTGGGGAAATTAACCTTTCCTTTGGTGCTGCATTATGTTGATGATATGGCAACAGTTTCAGAAGAGGCAATTCGCAGCACAATGTTTTTTATGTGGGAACGCATGAAGATAGTTGTTGAGCCGACTGGAGTGCTGGCGGCGGCAGCTTTGCTTTCAGGTGTTGTGAAAGCAAAAAATGCGAGAGTTGGGGTAATTGTCAGCGGGGGAAATGTCGATTTTAGTCATTAGTTATTGGATATCGGAATGATTTAACCGCAGAGAACGCAGAGAATACAGAGGGAGACAAGAGAGAGATGAATAATTCCGATGAAGGGCGGAATTGATATTATTAGTTAAGAAGCTTTGAGATGCTGCCATTAATCTTTGATACCTGCGTACCCAGAGATGAGATTTTATCGGGAGACTTGTCTCTAAATTTATTTGCAGCAAAATTGCGGCTGGTAGTCGAAGGAACTGCACCTCAAGTTTATCAATATGCCAATAAATTCTTTACCAATACCTTCGCAACTGATGGCATTAAAACAACCCTAATTCGAGAAGTTTTGGGTCGCTTGATATCGAAAACATAACGAATTGCGAATATTGCCGAGGGGATTATGGCTATGAGTAATGAAGAGGCATATTATTGGTTTGGTAAAATTGCCAAGGGCAATCGTTCAAATGCTTTGAAAGCCTTACGAATTTTAGTGAGATATTAATCGGATGAAAGTAGCGGATTTGATGTATCTACTCGTTACCAGGCTCTGCCTGGTAACGCATATCAGGAGGCTCTGCCTCCAACCTTTCCCAGGCAAAAACAAAGCGGAGCCTCGCTTACATCGGTTCCCAGGCAGAGCCTTGGAACCCGTTAATTTTATTAGGAAATTAATCGGATGAAAGTAGCTGATTTGTCACACGAAATTTTAGCGAAGATTAAAACAGTGCGGTGGGATCGGATTATTGAGAAGCACGAAGGGCCGGAGACATGGGAGTCTGAGTTGAGATACGGCGAACCAGAATTTATCGAAATTGAGGGGCGGTGGGTGTTATTGCCCGTTGAAGCATCTCGTCACCAAAATATCACGATTTTGCGGACAATTTGGAGCGCGGATGGCAACTCGCTGACTCTGTTTCTTAAGGATACAACTTTTGACGATGATATGTTTGTATCGGGATATATGGCTGTGTGCGATCGACCAAAAGGAGAAGAGTTTTTCTTAACAGTATTGTACCACGAATGGTTTATCATTGAAAACGCAGAGGTATTTGAAGGTTGAGCTAAGAATTTTTGGGATAACAAAACCCCCTGTTTTTAACTGGTTCTAAGGCAGATCCTGAAAATACCTAAAGTCTCTGATTCTGGATCTGGTGTACCAGGCACAGTTGGATAACAAGTAAATTTATTGAAGAGGTGAATTGATTGTGTTTGAGGTAAGAAGTGCAGTAGTGGCGGCTCGCGAACATTTTAGTCCTCTGCAAGATATGATAGGTTTTGGTAACGACGATTTAAGCCTAGAAGAAGCCGATCGCTCTTATTATTATCCGTCACGCCGATGCAGATTAACACGATCGAAGTTTTCGATTTATTGCAACTTCTGGGACTGCGAGGACATTGGTCTTACGGTAAAATTTTCTGCAATTATTTTAGCACTTGGCATCTTAACTATCAAGGTTGCATTTATTCTATGACATTTTACCCGGATATCTTTGACGAAAATGCTTCACTGCAATTGATGAGTTTTGGCAATCCGTTGTTTGAAGAAATGCTCAAGGATCTCGCCCCCCGGCCAAACAGTCCTTAATCGAACACTAATCGAAGACTGTGGGGCGGACTGTTTAGCTTGTTTCACGAGTTTACGTTATTTTGAGCTGTGCTAGAGTTTGGTGCTCAACTTTGGCACTTTTAGGACTAAACTACTTTTTATGACGATCGTCCTTTTTATTTAATTTGCACAATGTCTTCAGAAACAAACTCAGCGGCTCAACCTACAACTGGTGCAGATGCGATCGATGTTGCGATCGCCTCTGGAATCGACTTTGACGGTACTCCGATTCCGCAAGCAAAATTAGACCTCTACAAGCAAGTGATGGGATTAGAAGCCGGCAGACAGCGCAGTGGCGTGTCAAATACAATGCGATCGCGCATTGTCCGAATCGGTGTCAAACATCTGCCTCAAAACGAGCTCGATAAAATGCTCGTTGCTGCTGACTTCGCACCGCTGAAAGATAAAGAAGTTGCGTTTTATTACGGTGGAAAGTAGAAAATTCTACCCTTCTAGACAGATGAATAGTCATCCCCGGATCGGTAAAAATTGGGACAAATCCTAGCAGATGGTGAGTTTATGAGCACTAACGAAAATAGCGTCATCAGCAACCTCGAGTATGATTTGTTAACTGTTTTGCAAAACAAGTCTGAAGCTTTGAAAGCCTACGATACTTACATGAAAGACGCTCAGGAAACTGGTTCTCAGCCTTGTGCTGAACTGTTTCAAAAATTGCAGCAAGCTGACATGGAGCACGCGCAGGAAATTCGGCAGCACCTTCAACAGGTAATGCAGCACGGCAAGATGTAAAGCTGGTGCAACTCGCTCTGCAAGTTATGACTTATGAGTTATGAGTTAAGTAGCAGCTATGAGTTAAAGAGTTTTGGATGCAGAATTGACATTTAATTCCTTAAACTCTTTCTCTAGCGAGCGATCGAAACATCAATCTCACCGCTCAACCAATGTCGCTTACAACTCTTAATTCATAACTAGCAACTGGTGACACCACTTCTTGAAACTTCAGCTACGGGTAGGGACTTAGGCTTTGCTTAAGCCCACATTCCGCACCCCAACTGTCACATGGGGTGCGGGCGGCCTGTAAATTCTTG
>JAUBOM010000254.1:0-4954 GCA_036700245.1 Microcoleus vaginatus BM001213989 | reverse complement strand
CCTCACGAGTGAGTGTCAGTAACATGATACCTCATCTTTCTGATAAAGGCTATAGAAGCTTTTGAACGCTTAAAAGAGTACGTTTTCCCTACGATTACCCACAATAAATCGGCAGAAGTTCCGATTCGGATTTGGGTGGCAGGATGTTCGACTGGTGAAGAAGTTTACTCGATCGCCATTTGCTTGTTAGAGTTTTTGGGCGATCGAGTTATCCCGCCGGCGATTCAGATTTTTGCCACGGATATCAGCGAGGCGGCGATCTGCAAAGCGAGGTCTGGTTTCTACTTGGAAAACCAGATGTTAGGCGTTTCCGAAGAACGACGCCGCCGCTTCTTTATCCCCGTAGAAGGAAGCGGATATCGCATCTGCAAAGTAGTCCGCGAACTGTGCGTATTCGCCAGACAAAACTTAGGCATCGACCCGCCTTTTTCTAATCTCGATTTAGTTACCTGCCGCAATGTGATGATTTACTTGGAAGAACGTTTGCAAAAACGAGTTCTGTCAATTTTTCATTACAGTCTCAACCGAACCGGCTTCATGATGCTGGGCAGTTCCGAAAGTACGGGCAAATCTTCGGAATTATTTACTTTAGTGGATGCGCCCTCTAAAATTTATGCCAAAAAGTCAACTGCGACTCCTTCCCGGCTTCCCTTTGGGACAAGTTTCTTTCCCCTAACCCGACCAGAGAATCCGCAGCCCATGAATGCAAATTTTTCTAATAGCTTTGACTTACAGCGCGAAACAGACCAATTGATTTTAAAGCGCTATAATCCTGTGGGTGCAGTGGTCAACGAGCAGATGGAGATTGTGCAACTCCGGGGAGACACCAATCGGTACTTAAGACTCACACCTGGAACGCCGACTTTAAACTTGTTCGCAATGGCGGTACCAGGATTGTCTGTTGACCTTCGCACCGCAATTTATCAAGCGCAAACTCAGAAGGTGACGGTGAAAAAAGAACGGCTGAGGGTGCAAGAGGGGGAGGAGACGCTTCTCGTCAATTTTGAGGTGATTCCGTTCCAGCCGGCCAGCGCGGAAACACGCTATTTTTTGGTGCTGTTTGAAGAAAGTTTACTTCCAGCGCTCGACCTTGAAATCGACAATTTTGACAGGTTAGAACCAAGCGATTTAGAGCGGGAAATAGTGCGGATGAGGCAGCAACTTGCTATTGCCAAACAAGAGAAAAATATGGCTCAAGCACACCTGCAAGCTGTGATAGAGGAGCAAGAAAATCTCACGCAAGACCTCAGAGTTGCCAACGAAGAAATTATATCGAGCAACGAGGAGCTACAAAGCATCAACGAGGAACTAGAAACGGCTAAAGAAGAAATTCAAGCTACTAACGAAGAACTGATTACCACTGTGGAGGAACTTCGCACTCGAAATCTCGATTTGCAGCAGGTTAATAACGACGTGACTAATTTGCTGGCTGGTATCAATATTCCAATTTTAATGTTGGACAACGATTTGCGGATTCGCAGCTTTACGCCAATGGCAGAGCGGCTGTTCAATCTGATTTCTACCGATGTCGGGCGTCCCTTGAGCGACATCCGAGTCAATCTGGAGATTCCCAACTTGGAAGAGATGATTTTGGAGGTGCTAGAGACTCTCAACACCAAAGAACAAGAAGTGCAAACTCAATCGGGATATTGGTACGCCCTCCGCATTCGCCCTTACCGCACAGCGGAAAACCAGATTGAGGGTGTGGTAATGGTTTTGATCGATATTGACGCTCTCAAACGCAGTGCTGCCACCATAGAAACAGCCCGCAACTATGCGGAAACAATTGTGGAAAGCGTGCCAACGCCTTTAATGGTGCTGGATGCTGATTTGCAAGTGAACACCGCTAATCGAGCGTTATACGAAACGTTTCAAGTTTCATCTTCAGAAACCGTTCAAGATTCTTGGTTTGAATTTGCTATCGGGCCGTGGAATTCGCCGGAACTGCGAGAGCTTTTGGAAGATATTCTGGTTAATAATGTTGAGATTACCAACTTTGAGCTGCAGCAGGCTTTTGGGGGGCTGGGGAAGAAAACTTTGCTGCTAAATGCTTGTAAGGTTGAACCAGAAGACAGGGTTTCAATGATTTTGTTGTCGATCGAGGATATCACCGATCGCAAGCAGTTGGAGACAGAGCGATCGCAGTTATTGCAGCAGGAACAGTCAGCCCGCCAACAAGCAGAAAATGCTAACCGAGCTAAAGATGAATTTCTGGCGAATCTCTCCCACGAATTGCGTAATCCCCTGACTCCGATTATGGCGTGGTCACAAATGCTGCGTTCCGGGAAACTGAAGGAAGCAGAAACTTATCGTGCTCTAGAGGTAATCGAGCGCAGCGCGAGGGCGCAAGCTCAGTTAATCGAGGATCTTCTCGATATTTCTCGGATTACTAACGGCAAGCTTAAACTAACTACCCGTTGGATCGATCTGCGGTTAGTGGTGCAAGCGGCGCTGGAGGGGGTTCAATTCTCAGCCGCCGCCAAAAACATTGAAATTGTTCCGCATTTGATTTCTGTAAAGGTCTTAGGCGATATCGATCGCTTGCAGCAAGTTTTATGGAATATCCTGTCTAATTCGATTAAGTTTACTCCGGCGGGGGGACGAGTGGAAATCGTCATGCAGGCGATCGAGAATTATGCTGAAATTCGAGTCACCGACACCGGAAAAGGGATTGCGCCTGAGTTGTTACCGCATATTTTCGATCGCTTCCGCCAAGGAGATTCCAGCACGACTAAGGCGAATCAAGGGCTGGGATTGGGCTTGTCGATCGTGTATCATCTTGTTCAACTGCACGGGGGAGCGGTGGAGGCCGAAAGTCCGGGTTTGGGACAAGGAACTACAATAATTTTGAGATTGCCGCTGAGAGCTTCGCCTCAAGAGTTGACACCGCCAAGCCCACCAGAGACGGCTGCATTGCCAGAGTCCGCGACAGAGGCGAGCGCAGAGGCGATCGATTGTCGCATCCCCTCTTTGGATGGTTTGCAAATTTTAGTTGTAGATGATGAGCCTGATACCCGGGATCTCTTAAAATTTGTGCTGGAAAAGTACGGCGCTGAGGTTTTGACGGCAGCATCAGCAAAAGCAGCGATGGCAGCTTTGACGGAAAATCCCGGCAGATATGACGTGCTGATCTCGGATATCGGAATGCCTGAGGAAAACGGGTATTTCTTAATTCGGCAAGTGCGAGCTCTTGCTGCGGAAGCAGGAGGAAAAATCCCAGCCGCCGCGCTGACTGCGTATGCGAGCGATCAAGAACAAGAAAAGGCGATCGAAGCTGGTTTTCAAACTCATATTGCTAAGCCGATCAAGCCGATTCAACTAGGATTAATTATTGCCAATCTAGTAGGGAGATTTTGATTTTCTTTTCTTTTGTTTTTGTTTTTTTTTTTTGAAATAATAATCGGAGGTTGAAACCGCTTTTTGTCACACGCAGCAGAGTCCCGCGCCAAACTTAGGCAATGCCATTTCCCTCTCGTATACAATCTGATTTTGTAGGGACACAACATTGTTCAGTGGTGTCAACAATCGCCTAAAACCCTCGTTTATTTCATTTGTATCGAAGACTCGATCCCCCCTAGCCTTCCTTAGAAAGGGGGAAGAAGCGCTCTTTAGTCCCCCGACTATCAGGGGGATTTAGGGGGATTTAGACTGGGTTAAAAACGAAATTTCTCAAGGCTTCCAGCCTTAACTTGACACCAATGAGCCGGGCGCTGTTCCTACAGATGTTCGTATACAATCTGATTTTGTAGAGACACAAAATTGTTGTATCGTTATCTTATACAAACAAAACATTATTGTTAGCAAGTAACAATTCCTCAAAAAAATTGCCAAAAAAAACACAACGTGAGAAAATAGAAAAAAATATAGAAATTCGGGAGTTATGATTCTTGGTAACTATTAAATGTCGGGGCATTACCTTCTCAAATATCGAAGCCGTAATCTTTGACAAAGACGGCACTCTAGAGGACTCTCAGGAATTTTTGAGACTGTTGGGGATTAAGCGAGCGCGCCTCGCAGACGCTCAAATTCCGGGCGTTGGAGAGCCTTTACAAATGGCTTTCGGTATCGAAGGCAGCAGCATCGACCCCACGGGTTTGCTAGCAGTCGGTAGTCGCAGGGAAAATGAGATTGTTGCGGCGGGATACATCGCCGAAACCGGCAGGGGATGGCTGGAATCTTTAACTGTTGCGCGCCGCGCCTTTGACGAAGCTGACGAAATGTTTAAAAATAGTTCTGTTTCTCCTTTATTTGTCGGTAGTTTGGAAGTGCTGAAATATCTTTCAGAAGCGGGTTTGAAGCTGGGAATTCTTTCGGCTGCTACGACTGAGGTTGTGCAGAAATTTGTGAAACACCATGCATTAGCCGACTGGATTCAGTTAGAAATGGGAGTTGATTCAACGGTTCATAAACCAGACCCGAAATTATTTTTGCAAGCTTGTGAGAAACTGGGAGTAAATCCCGCAGCAACTCTGATGGTGGGAGATTCAGCGGGGGATATTCAGATGGGGAAAAATGCTAAGGCGGCGGGCTGTATCGGGATTTGTTGGGGGAATGCCCAGGTTAGTCATTTGGAAAAAGCTGATGTGGCGATCGCATCTTTGGATGAAATTACAATTTTAGCAGATTGAGCAAACATCAGATCACTTCCGGTTGTACCGTCCGTAATTGTTGACTGTTGACTGTTGACTGTTGACTGTTGACTGATGAGTGTTGACTGATGAGTGTTGACTGTTGACTGTTGACTGATGACTGATGACTAATGACTAATGACTCGATTTGATTATTCCGATGCAAGCGGAAACGATATGAGAGGTTGCAGCATTGTCAATAATCCTTTTATGAACAGACAAGATGCCTGTTCCACAAGAGAGGTTGCAGCATTGTCAATAATCCTTTTATGAACAGGCAAGATGCCTGTTCCACAAGAGATGAATTTTATTGTGGAACAGGCATC
>JAUBOM010000253.1:0-4967 GCA_036700245.1 Microcoleus vaginatus BM001213989 | reverse complement strand
AGTATGGTATTGGCAAGCTGAGCAAACTCCTGGCAGAACGCGCCCCCCATGCTTCCGTACTCAAGCAGAGGTTTCAAACCCAGGTAAAGGCGCTGAAAGATACACGGGGAGCCGAGTCGCGCACAGCGCGCGAACAACGCCAGCAGGCAATCGTAGAACTCAACAACCTCTGCGAGCAAGTAATCGAAATCAGTTTCGACGCTTTGGCAGCCTTGGGTAAGCAACCACCAGCATACAAGGCTGAGTGCCCGTTCCCGGGGCTGTCTTCTTTCGGTGAGAAAAAATACCACAAGTTCTTCTTTGGGCGCGATGAGCTGATTAGAGATTTACAAAAGGAACTGGCGAAGGACAATTTCTTAGCCGTAATCGGCACTTCGGGTAGCGGCAAGTCATCGGTGGTGCTAGCAGGACTGATTCCTAAGCTCAAAGAAGAGGAGCTAAGCCTCCAGTGGGCTTACATGACGCCTGGAAAGGAGCCACTGAGGCAACTAAAAAGACGATTAGAAAGATTATTGAAGGTATCAGAGCATCATTCAATATTAGTGGTAGACCAATTTGAAGAACTTTTTACCCTGTGTGAAGATAAAGCCGAGCGGGTCGAATTCATCGAAAAGTTATTAAATTTTGCCGATCGGCGAAAAGTCGTAATTACAATGCGGGCAGACTTTTTGGGAGAGTGTACCTTTTACCCGGAACTGAGAAAGCGGATTGAAACCCGACAAAAATTGGTTGGGCCGATGGAACCTGCGGAACTGATTACAGCGATGAAAATGCAAGCAGACAGAGGGGGACTGCGCTTTGAAGCTGGCTTGAGCCACGCGATTCTCAATGATGTGCAGGGGGAACCAGGGGCGATGCCGCTGCTGCAATATGCTTTGCAGGAACTGTGGAAACGGCGGCGCGGGCGGTGGCTGTGCGATGAGGAGTACCAGGCGATCGGTGGAGTCCAAAAGGCAATAGCTAAGACTGCCGATGATTTCTACAATAGCTTGTTAGTTGCTGAGCAAGAACAAGTCCAGAATATCTTCTTGCGCTTAACCCGCTTGGATGCCAGTGCGGTACCAGGGGAGAAGCGACGAGACACGCGCCGACGAGTCGAGTTAGAGGATTTGGTGCCAACAGGCGATGATCTAGCAGTGACAAGGAAGTTGGTGCAGCAGTTGGCTGGGGAAGGCGTGCGGCTTGTAGTTACCAGTCGCAACGAAGCTACGGGGAAGGAAGAAGTAGAAGTCGCCCATGAAGCTTTAATCCGCTACTGGCCGACGTTACAAAATTGGTTGAATCAGAACCGCAGTGACTTGCTATTGCGAGAAACCATCAATCAGGCAGCTCAGGAGTGGCAGCAGCACCAAGAGCAACCAGACAAAGACATTTATCTGATCCATCAAGGGGGACGATTAGAAGATGCAGAGGTGTTGTTAAAGCAGCCCAAATTTGTGCATTTCAATCAACAAGAAGCTGAATATATTTTGGCTTGTGTCCAGTTGCGCGAGCGACGACGCCGGCTTGAGGAACAGCGCAAACAACGCCTGCTCATGGCGGCTGCGATCTCCGCTTTTGTCTTGGGTGGATTTGCCATTGTTGCTGGATTTCAGTGGCGGAAATCAGAAATCCAGCAGATTCAGGCTTTTCTAGAATCGGCTGAAGCCCGCTTGGCTTCTAATCAGACACTGGATGCACGGATAGGAAGTTTACGGGCAGCGAAAGCACTCAACCAGTCATTGTGGCAAAGACTATGGCCAGAGGCTGGGTTAAGAAATCAAGTGCTAGGCAAGCTGTCCGAGACAATTTATGCAGGGCAGGAACTGAACCGTTTAGAAAGCCATCAAAGAAAAGTTTATAATATCGCTTTCAGCCCGGATGGCAAGACTCTAGCTACCAGTGGAACTGAAAGCCTATGGCGCCCGGTGTCAACTATCGTCCTGTGGGACATCTCTGGCAAGAAGAAGCCGCTTGATTTCCCAACGAATCAAGGAACGATAAATAGTATGGCGTTCAGCCCGAATAGCAAGCAGCTAGTCACTGCTGGAGAATACGGCACTGCCCGTTTGTGGGACACATCTGGCAAGTCGTTGGCTGTCCTCAAAGGGCATCAAGGTAATGTCAATAGCGTGTCGTTCAGTCCCGATGGCAAGCTTTTAGTCACTGCTGGAGAAGACAACACCGCCCGCCTGTGGGAAACTTCCGGCAAGCGGTTGGCTCTCCTCGAAGGGCATAAAGACGATGTCAAGAGCGCCATGTTCAGCCCGCCGGATGGCAAGTTCATAGTCACTGTAGGAAAAAAAGACACCGTCCGCTTGTGGAACAAGTCTGGTAAGCAGTTACGTCCCCTCAAAGCGACTCAAGGTGAAATTAATAACGTGGCATTAAGTCGGGATGGCAAGCTTTTAGTCACTGCTGGAGAAGACGGCACCACCGGTGTGCTGGACACTTCCGGCAAGCCGTTGACCGTTCGCAAATCGCATCAAGGTAATGTCAATAGCGTGGCGTTCAGTCCGGATGGCAAGCTTTTAGTCACAGGCGGGCAAGACAACACCGCCAACCTGTGGTACACCGCCCGCCTGCAGGACACTAAAGGCAAGCCGTTGCCTCTCAAAGGGCATCAAGGTGATATCAAGAACGTGGCGTTCAGCCCAGATGGCAAGCTTTTAGTCACTGTAGGAATAGATGACGCCGTCCGCCTGTGGGAGAGGTCTGGCAACAAGTTGTTCGTCCTCAAAATATCTCAAGGTGCGGACAAGATCGCCATGAGTCCGGATGGCAAGCTTTTAGTCACTGCAGGAGAAGGCGACAGCGTCCGTCTGTGGGACACTACAGGCAAGCAGTTTGTCATTCTCAAAGGACATAAAGGCCAGGTCTATGATGCACAGTTCAGCCAGGATGACAAGTTCCTAGTCACTGTAGGAACAGATCGCACCGCCCGTCTATGGGATAGGTCTGGCAAGCAGTTGCATATCCTCAAAAGGCATCAAGCTAAGGTCTATGATGCACAGTTCAGGTCGGATGGCAAGATATTCACAGTAGAAGAAGACGGCAGCGTCAGCCTGTGGGATACTTCTGGCAACCGGTCAAACGTTGTCGAAGGGCTTCAAGATATGGTTTTGAGTGCGAATTTCAGCCCGGATGGGAATCTCGTAGTCACTCGTGGAGCTGATGGCACCGCCCGTGTGTGGGACACGTCTAACAAGCTGTCGCGTATCCTCACAGGGCATAAAGGTAGGGTCAATAGCGTGGCGTTCAGTCCGAATGGCAAGCTCCTAGCCACTGTAGGAGAAGATGGCACCGCCCGTCTGTGGGATACGTTTGGCAAGGAGTTGCGTACCCTCAAAGGGCATAAAAGTGGGGTCAATAGCGTGGAGTTTAGTGGGGATGGCAAGCTCTTAGTCACTGCCGGAGAAGACGGCACCGTCCGCCTGTGGGATACGTTTGGCAAGGAGTTGCGTATGCTCACAGGGCATCGAGGTATAGTCTACGGTGCAGAGTTTAGTCAGGATGGCAACCTCTTAGTTAGTGGTGGAGAAGACGGCACCGTCCGTCTGTGGAACACGTTGGGCAAGAAGTTGCGTACCCTCAAAGGGCATCAAGGTAAAGTCAATAGCGTGGAGTTTAGTCGGGATGGCAAGCTCTTAGTCAGTGGTGGAGTAGACCAGACCGCCCGTCTGTGGGACACCTCTGGCAAGCAGTTGGCTGTCCTCAAAGGGCATCAAGGTGAAGTCAATAGCGCCATGTTCAGCCGGGATGGTAAGCAGCTAGTCACTGCTGGAGAAGACGGCACCGCCCGCCTGTGGCAGATTGGCGGAATGGATGAACTCTTAGCAATGAGCTGCGATTGGGTACGCGACTATCTGAACAACCATGAGCGCGAACGTATGCCTGATGAAGGCAATCTTTGTAAGCCTATCATCCCTCCTAGTAGTCCACCAAAAAAGTAGTGAGCGTCAGACCGAAACGAGGACACAAGTCCGCTGTTACGATCGCCCCTTAACAGCCTCAAGACTTACGCAGTCACCCTATATAATATAGGGTGCTAAAAATTCCGAAGGCTCGGAAAAATAAGTGAGTGAACGTCATAAAAATCAAAATTTAACTGCTCAGAAAAATACCGACTTTCTTGTTAAAGGATTAGACTATATAATAGTAATATTGTTTTCAAGTTCTTGTTTGGGGTATTCTGACAGTAATTCCTGCTTTAAGTAGTCTACTTTTTTTCCGAGCTTGGGAACCTTGAAAAGCTTCTCTCCCTGTTAAGTGTTTGAGTTCGCTTCAAACGTGCTATTTTTTTAATAAAACTTTA
The DNA here is from genome assembly GCA_036700245.1 of Microcoleus vaginatus BM001213989. Taxonomy (GTDB): domain Bacteria; phylum Cyanobacteriota; class Cyanobacteriia; order Cyanobacteriales; family Microcoleaceae; genus Microcoleus. Next base: position 673 of record JAUBOM010000253.1, on the reverse strand, counting down.
CCCTAAAATTACACAGACACTATGATTTATTTGACTCATGGCTTGGGAACCTTGAAAAGCTTCTTTCCCTGTTAAGTGTTTGAGTTCGCTCTATAATTTTTAAATTTCACAATCCATTGTGCCCATTTTTGTGACATCGGTTGTGTCACCTTAATTTAAGCCAGTTGAAGGCGCTCTGCTTCGTTACAAATATATGGGTTTGGCGTCGAAATCAAGAAGTCGATATATTCAATAGCAGTAGATTCATCCTCTCATTTGACCGCATCTTCAGTTAAAGAGGGTAATTTCTGTTAAAATCGAAATATGAGTAGATTTCTATTAACAAAAAAAATACTCAATCTTCTTCAGAAGATATGTTTTTATGCTTTTTCCTAATTAGATGCAGCAAGTTTAATATTTAATTTTAATTAGCCTTAATAACGAAAAATAATTCGTTATTAAGGCATCGGGAGAGCGAGAAATAATGAGAGGACATGACGCATGAACATCTTTGAGTTTGAGATTACCATTCAGAGCAAATCAGGCGATAGTAACTGGCCTATTGTTGGTAGGTGTAAGCAACCGGACGGACTAACAATCCATTCAAAAGAGACTCTCGAGCTAACTCTGGATGACTTGAACAAACTCACTCAACAGCAAGAAAACGAGAGGGAATACGGGACTCTACTAGGCA
>JAUBOM010000391.1:0-1103 GCA_036700245.1 Microcoleus vaginatus BM001213989 | reverse complement strand
GTATGAATGGTTATATGTTTATGGATTTGTTGAACCCAAAACCGGAAGAACTTATGTAAGGATTCAGGTCTGAAAAATGGGAATGAGCTCAGGCATAGGAAAGTAGTCACAAGAATGGGCAGAAATAGCCTCACGGAAAAAAGTCATTACTGAACGAGCTTGAAAACGACAGGTTTGAATCACACTCAATAGATCAGCAGTTTCTTCAAATCCTTTCATCGAACGAGAGCCACCAGAAACCTTCCGTTTCGTGACAGCTAGCCGTAGAGAACGTTCGGCTAAATTATTATCCGGAGGAACCGAGGGGTCAGAGAGAAAATACCACCATTGTTCTGCCTTATCCCGTAAGGATTTGAGCAACAAACCGGAGGCATAACCCACAAGGTTCAACCAAGTGGCCAAAGCCTGATTCAATCGTATTTTGAAATCAGTTGCCCACGAGTCGTAGGTGAGTCGCTCCTTGGTCTTGCGCCAACACTCATGGGATCTAAAAGCTTCATCAATTAATGACAGAAATATTTGAGCGACTGCTGCATTATTGTTGCCAGGAAGTTCTAGCACTTTCTTGAAATGCCGCCGTAAATGGGCCAGACACTTCTGTTGAGCTGCGACTTTCACGCCATTATAAACACTGAAATCATCTGAGCTTAAGACTCCAGCAAATTCTTTGCCCAGCATGGTTTCTAGTTCCACGCGCCCCCTGGTATCTGCGGCATGAAATAAACAGAATCCTTCTCCACTAGCAGTCCATAGCCATTCTTTCACTCCCATCACACACCACGGCGTTTCATCTACATGAACGTTTGATTGTAGAGGGGCCCATTCCCACAGTGCTTTAATCGCTGGCTTGACTGCTGCTGCTACTCGTTGATTGGTTTTTTGGAGTGTTCCTACGGACACTTCTATCCTGCCGAGTTCCCACAACAATTCAGTCAGCTTGGCGTAGGAAAGATGTCCATAATTGCCCAGCCAGGCTAATAGTGCTTGGAGATTAACGCTCAAGTCTTGTCCTGGAACGACTCCCTGGGGTTGTTTTCCTCTAACTACTGCACCACATTCGAGGCATTTACACGATTGTGTCTGATATTCGACGACTTCGATGG
>JAUBOM010000252.1:0-4996 GCA_036700245.1 Microcoleus vaginatus BM001213989 | reverse complement strand
TTCTTCTCCAATATACCAGATTATGTTAACATAAAGTTTAGATGCGTTCGCCCTGCCCCCCCCCAGGAGGAAACAGTCAAAACGCTAACCATCAAACGCACACCATTAAGCGAATTGTTTATGGTTGTTGTCGTTGACAGTGTGAGCCAATCTGAAATAAAATTTGAGACGGGTAAAATCCCTGGATTTGATTTTGGACTTAAAACATTCCTTACTTGCTCGTCGCGAGGCTCTAAGATTGAATCCTCCAATTCCTGAAAGCTTCCCTTAATCAAATTCGCCCGGCTTCAAGGCAAGACTCCAAAAAGTTAAAATGGTCATCTAACCGAGAACGGGCAAGAAAGAACCTAGTACGCAAGTATGAAGATATTTCTAATACTAGATGTGATTGGTTCTGGAAGTTGGCTCACGATCTAACTAACAGGTTTGATGTGGTGTGTTTTGAGACGGTGAACCTCAAGGGAATGCAACGGCTTTGGGGTGGAAAAATCTCAGATATAGCAGCATTTGGTGAGTTTCTGCAAATTAGAGAATGGGTTGCCAAAAAGAAAGGTAAACAAGTCGTGTATGTGGACAGGTGGTATCCATCCAGCAAGACTTGCTCTAATTGTGGTCACATTTTAGAAAGTTTGGATTTGTCGGTCAGAGAGTGGCGTGATCCGTGCTGTCAGTCAGTAAATGGAAGAGACGAGAAGGCTGCTGGTAATATTTGTGCAGTCGGGGCCTCGACTCTTGGGTTAGGTGATGTTAGACAGGTTTTGCCTGCAATCACTGTTTGGGCCTAGAATCCCCGGTGCTTGGGCCGTCCGAGTATGTCAAGGAAATTTGAGAAAGCCCTCACGCCCAAAACATCTTCCACCATCATCAATCAGCTTCTGCGCCACCAGAAGAATACCGGCCCCGATCGCACGCTTAACCTCCTCCCAGCAACAGCGGCTGCACGAAATACCGCCCCTGAACCCAGGAAGCAGAGGGGGAGAGCGTTTGACGTATTTATTAGCCTCTTCGGGTCGATCGCCCGCGGGCACCTCAACAACCGCCAACAAGTCAGAATTGCCACAAAAATTAAAAATCCCAAACCCAAAACTGCCCAACCCCAGTACGATCGATCTAGTTAGCCAAAAAAAGTAAAAACATTACCGGAGTAAATTTTATGGATCTGGTCGTACTCCAGAACTGGCTGGACAACATCTCCTTTGCCATTTTGTTCTCAACAATGCTCATTTATTGGGTTGGCGCAGCTTTCCCCGGCATTCCCTACCTGTCAGCACTAGGAACCGCAGGAATGGCCGTCGCCAACCTATCCATCGCTGCTTTACTCGGTTCTCGATGGATAGAAGCCGGCTACTTTCCTTTAAGCAATCTCTACGAATCCCTATTTTTCCTAATTTGGGGAATCACCGCCATCCACCTAGTCGCGGAAAACATGAGCCGTTCCCGCTTAGTAGGAGTAGCGACATCCCCCGTAGCAATGGCAATATCCGCCTTTGCAGCCCTGACTCTGCCCGCAACCATGCAATCAGCAGAGCCCCTAGTACCCGCCCTCAAATCAAACTGGCTGATGATGCACGTTAGCGTCATGATGCTGAGTTACTCAACTTTAATGGTAGGAGCGCTACTGGCGATCGCCTTTTTAATCGTCACCCGCGGCCAAAAAATCGAACTCACCGGTAGTTCCTTCGGCACCAACAGCAACCGCAACGGCAACTACCGCCTCCAACGCCCTCAAAACCCCGAACCTCAAAGTGCAGAAACCAGCGCCGACAGCGCATTAGTTTTCAGCGAACCCTCTTTCAACTCCAACAATAACGGTTTGGGCACCACCGCAGTGCTCGAATTAGCAACCGTTCAAACCCCATCAACCGTCCCAACCCAAACCGCAGAACTTCTCTCGCCCCAGCGCTTGAATCTAGCAGAAACTCTTGATAACATTAGCTATCGCATCATCGGTTTAGGATTCCCCTTACTGACAGTTGGCATTATTGCCGGTGCGGTTTGGGCTAACGAAGCTTGGGGATCATATTGGAGTTGGGACCCGAAAGAAACTTGGGCGCTGATTACTTGGCTGGTATTTGCTGCCTACCTGCACGCCCGCATCACTCGCGGCTGGCAGGGAAGACGCCCAGCAATTTTAGCCGCCACAGGTTTTGTGGTAGTTTGGATTTGCTATCTAGGCGTTAATCTGTTAGGCAAAGGTTTACATTCCTACGGTTGGTTTTTCTAATTCCCGATCCACCAATGGGTCACAGAAGAACAGGATAAGTCAAAGAATAGGGATTAATATCCTCTGGGTGTAGGGTGGACAATTCCCACCTTACTCAACCAGCAGATTGTCAAATTTTCTTCTCTCGAACCTAGAACCTAGAACCTAGAACTTCAACATCCATCCGTTAAATCCGTTAAATCCCGTACACTGCTCGTTGCCGAACTTCATTAAAATAAGGACAATTGATATGGACAAATCGCCAATATTTCCCCAAGAAGACGATGTTTTGTCGGCCCCTACCAGCGCTTTGATGTATCAATGTACATTCAAAGTCAGCGAATTTATGGCCATTATGCAGTCAAAATTGGTAGAAGAAAAATTATTCTCAGACGGCATGGATTGCGAGCTATTAAGTGCGGGGAAAAACTGGACAAAAGGAAAACTTAGGATCCGTCTGGAGTTCAGCCCGAGCGAACCTGAGATCAAAGAACAAAAAGCCATTTCTGCCGCCCCGGAAATATCAGACACCGTGCAAATTTACGGCGCAGATAGCTCAAATCAAACCGATATAGATGAGCAATTAAATCTCAGTGAATCAACACAAATAATTAATAATTTTCCTATGTCTAGGTATCCCGACCGCGACCCCCAAAGTCTAGGAATGTGGAGCTAGGAAGGCAAAGAGTACGAGATTGGGAGATTGGGAGAGGGGGATAAGCCCCCTTCTTTCCTCAAAATCCATCCGTTAAATCCCCTACACTCCTAGTTGCCTTCCTTCCTTCTTTTTGCTTAATGAAAAACTGCTCTCATGGCTGAATCTTCCAATTGGACGCACCTCCACGCTCAACTGCACCGGACGCTGCTTCACCGACAAATATTGCCATCACATCAGCGATTGTTAGTAGCAGTATCCGGCGGACAAGATTCTCTGTGTTTAATTAAATTACTGCTAGATTTGCAGCCCAAATGGGGCTGGAAACTAGGGATTGCTCACTGCGATCACCGTTGGCGTTCTGACTCGGAAGCCTCGGCCAATCATGTAGAACAATTAGCTAAAAACTGGGGAATATCCTACTATTTGGAAACAGCCTCGGACATCCCCAAAACAGAAGCAGCCGCCAGAGAGTGGCGATATCAAGCTTTAACCGAAATTGCGATCGCCCACAACTACCTCTACATTGTTACAGGCCACACAGCCAGCGATCGGGCCGAAACACTCCTCTACAACCTGATTCGCGGCAGCGGCGCCGACGGACTTTCCGCCCTCACCTGGACGCGGCCCCTGCTCGATTTTCGATTGCCGATTTTAGATTTTAGATTTGGGAATTCCGGCGAAAATCCCAACTCCCAAATATCGGCCGATGTTAGATTGGAAAATCAGGATGAAAATTCCCAATCGAAAATCCAAAATCTAAAATCTAAAATCTATTTAGTTCGTCCGTTGCTGGAAATAACTCGATCGCAAACAGGTCAATTTTGTCAAGAGCAAAAACTACCAATTTGGGAAGATTCCACAAATCAAGACTTGCAATATACGCGCAACCGCATTCGATCGGAATTATTGCCTTATTTGGAAACTCATTTCAACCCAAAAGCCCAACAAGCGCTAGCTCAAACAGCGGAACTCCTCCGCGCCGACGTAGAATATCTCGAACTTGCAGCCAGCGACTTGCTACAGCGAGCAATGTCTCCAATTGCAGACAATCCGCAGGTGAATTTTCAACTTCCCGTCAAGTTAAATCGCCGGATTTTGCGCGAAGCACCCCTGGCATTGCAGCGGCGGTCAATGCGGCAACTACTGCAACAAATATTGCCCTCAGCACCCAGCTTTGAAAGCGTAGAAAAGCTAACCAGCTTAATCGTAGCGCCCAACCGATCGCAAACCGATCCATTTCCTGGAGGAGCGATCGGCCGAGTGGAAAACCCTTCGATAATTTTAGCGAGACGGGCAGGAATCCCCACAACATAACCACTTCGCGATCGCGCGAGGATGAGAGTCGAGTGAGTTGACAATCTGTTTCATCGAGGCGGTGTATGAGGAAACGAACAAAATCCTTGCTCTATCTCTGAATCTATGCGATCGGGGTGAGTAGCTGCAACTAATACCATTTCTCCAAAATCATGCAATAGTAACTAGTGCCGATTGAATGTAATCCCATCCGGTTAGAGATGCTATTGTTAAGAGTGAAAAGTTTTCAATAAAAGCGCGGACTTTTTCTTTTATTTCATCTAAATTATCATAAACTTCCCAGATCAATTCTTGTTTTATATGTTCCCATACTCTCTCGATCGGATTCAATTCAGGACTGTATGGCGGTTGAAAAATTAGTAAAATGTTGTCGGGAATTTTGATGCTGCTACTATGATGAAACCTACCATTATCTAATTGAACAACATTTAAACTATCTGGATATTCCCGGCTAACTGCTCTAAGAATATTTGAAAACATAGACTATCCAAATGTGAAAATTCCAGCCAAAAACTTTCTCCTGTTTCCGGAGCTACCGCCCCATATAAATAGTAAGCTTTAAAATTCCATTGAACTAAACCTATTGGTTTGACTCCACGGGCTGTATTTTTTTTCCTTTCAATCGTTTTTAAGCCAATTCTAGTTTCATCTTGACACCCATATTTGAGACCATTTTTTGCTGGATTAGGGGTAGTGGACTCCAATCAGGAGACCACTTTCAGCAATTTTTTTAGTTTTTTTTAAACTCGATTGCTGCCGCCGGATCTTTTTTGCTACTCAAACGCCTGGGTACTTTTAACTTGGCTTTCATTCGATAGCGC
>JAUBOM010000251.1:0-5034 GCA_036700245.1 Microcoleus vaginatus BM001213989 | reverse complement strand
ATCAACGGTGACAGGGCCATCAGCATTAGGTGTAACGGTAAAATTATAAGTTGTGCCGCTACCCGTGAAACCGCTAATCGTACTGTTAGTAAGATTAACGTCGCTGGCAATAAATCCTGTGACGCTTTCGCTGAATGTTGCTGTGACTAAAAATGCTGCCGTGGTTGTTGGGGATGGGGATGTTAAGGCAACATTTGGTGCGGTGATGTCGGCGGTGCGAGTCAGTTGAGTGGCGGGGGTATTATTATTACCAGCAATATCAGTGGCTGTAGCAGCAGGGACATCAACGGTGACAAGGCCATCAGCATTAGGTGTAACGGTAAAATTATAAGTTGTGCCACTACCTGTGAAGTTGCTAATCGTACTGTTAGTAAGATTAACGTCGCTGCCAATAAATCCTGTGACGATTTCGCTGAATGTTGCTGTGACTAAAAATGCTGCGTTTGTGGCTGGTGGTGGGGATTCAGAGGTTAAGACAACTGTTGGTGCAATACCATCAATGGGGCTGGTGTTGAGCAGGATGGAGGCGGTGTTGCTGTTAGTGTTCGCCACAGCTAAGTCAGGGAGGCCGTCGCCGTTGAAGTCGCCGAGGCCGACGGAATTGGGGCCAGTGCCAGTAGGGAAGGTGAGTTGGGGGGCGAAAGTGGGGGTGATAGCTCCGGTGGGGGTGGTGTTGAGCATGAGGGAGGCGGTGCCGCTGTAGAAGTTCGCCACAGCTAAGTCAGGTTTCCCGTCGCCGTTAATGTCGCCGATGCTGACGGAATTGGGGCCAGTGCCAGTAGGGAACGGGACTTGGATGGCGAAAGTGGGGACTCCTGTGGCGGTGGCGGTGGTGTTGAGCAGGATGGAGACATCGTTGCTGCCGCCGTTCGCCACAGCTAAGTCAGGTTTCCCGTCGCCGTTGATGTCGTTGATGCTGAGGGATACGGGCCCAGTGCCAGTAGGGAAGGGGACTTGGATGGCGAAAGCGGGAGTGGTGGCTCCGGTGGTGGTGGTGTTGAGCAGGATGGAGACATTGTTGCTGCTCGAGTTTGCCACAACTAAGTCAGGTTTGGCGTCGCCGTTGATGTCGCCGATGCTGACGGAATTGGGGCCAGTGCCAGTAGGGAAGGTGAGTTGGGGGGCGAAAGTGGGGGTGGCGGCTCCTGTGGCGGTGGTGTTGAGCAGAATGGAGACATCGTTGCTGCTCGAGTTTGCCACAACTAAGTCAGGTTTGGCGTCGCCGTTGATGTCGGCGATGCTGACGGATTGGGGGGAACTCCCAGTAGGGAAGGTGAGTTGGGGGGCGAAAGTGGGGGTGGTGGCTGCTCCGCTGGCGGTGATGTTGAGCAGGATGGAGGCGGTGTCGCTGTTGGCGTTCGCCACAGCTAAGTCAAGGAGGCCGTCGCCGTTGATGTCGCCGATTCTGGCGGAGAAAGGCCCAGCGCCAGTTGGGAAGTCTACTTTGGGGGCGAAGGTGGGAGTGGCGTCTCCGATGGGCGTGGTGTTGAGCAGGATGGAGGCGCTGTTGCTGCTGTTGTTCGCCGTTGCTAAGTCAGGGAGGCCGTCGCCGTTGAAGTCGCCGATGCTGAGGGATTGGGGTTCAGCGCCAGTAGGGAAGTCTACTTTGGGGGCGAAGCTTAGTACACCGCTGTAGGTTTTGAGGGTGGTTTCTGTGAGGGCAAGTTTCGGCGCTTGGGGCGATGGGGGGATGAGTTGGGGGATGTCCCAGGTGCCACCTAGTTTGCTGTTACCTGTAGTTTGGGAGTTGGCGGCGATGTTGGCGCCTGTGAGTTGGTGCAGTTGAGTCAGGAATTGGTGGCCGGATTTCCCCGCTGCGGAATTACAGCCATACAATATGATGCTGGCGTTGGTAGTGAAGCTGTTTCGCCACTTTTGCAACTGTTGGCTGTAGTTTTCGATATTGCTGCTGTTGAGTTCTGTCGTGCCTAAGTAAATCTTGCCGGAACCGCCGTGGGTGATGATGTGGAGGGTTTCGATGCCTTGATGCTGAGCTAGGAATGTGGTGATTTGCTCGCATGCATCAGGTTGGCTTTCCAGGATATAGGTGGCTGTGCCCGGTTTGACGCCAGAGGCTATGTGGTTGCTGTCTGGTACTGTGGGGTCGAGGATGACGATCGACCTTGGCTGGTTGGTCGTGCAAGCAACAAAGAGATTTTTTTTGTTAAGTTGAGTAAGGGTTTTCATCTGTTTTTACTTTAGGTATAATTACTGATTTTTGATATGCACAAAGCGATCGCCCGATTTGATTGGCGATGGCGGTATTTCTATCTGGTAACGAATGACCTCCTAAACTTTTAACTAATAGGAGCTTAGCAGGGTTCGAGTATACTGCCAGTGGTTGAGTTTCTCCTTTACAAAATCTTTATCTTTCTCTGGTCATTTTATGCAAATTATAAAAGAGCGAAGTCGGGCCGAGTTTACAGGACTTCTCGCCCCACAGTGCAGAAAAAGGGTGAACCCGCACTTTGTATTTTGAAAGAGGGTAGATGGCGATTTACCGTTGCGCTGGGGCGGGTTTATAAGATTATTTATATTAGGCAATTATGGTTGGTAAAACCAGCGCCTACAGAAATTGCGATTAATATATTAGCGTACCCAAATACCTTTGCAGCAACTTCTTGTATCTCCGTCATGGAAGCTCTAGCTAGCGGTTGTTTGGTCGTGCCTACCAACTGAATATCTTTGCCCAAAAAAACGGCAGGTTTTGCGCGTTTAATCTCCCTGTCCCAGTCCAATACTTCAAATTATATCGCTCCCTTTAGTTCGATTTCCGAAAGAGAATCTTATGCCCAAGAATTTCTCGCGGCAATTCTGGAAGTGCTAGAAGTGCTAACAGGGTCTAACCCTCAAGAAACCGAACAAATTTTGCGAAAACAGGTAGATTATTTTAATAAATATTGAACTTGAAGGGTGCGTGCATTAGAATGGGAAGAATGGTTGAAAACGATTAATAAAGTCTCTCATAAAAATTCTGTAGAAAGCCTCTATGATAGAGCGCTGACCATGTAAAAACAAGGCGATTTGTGGCTGTTGCTGCCGGGTCAAGATTTGCCCGTGCCGATTGTATTCTGCTATCTGCTGTTTGGTTCGGTGCCGTCGGTTGCTGTATTTGGGCACTTTTAGCTGTTGGGATTGAATGTATTTTTGGTTGCAGTGCGATCGGCTTTGTGTTTCGCGATCACACCCTCCTACGATAAAACTCAGGCATCTGGTAAATGGCTGTTTTGGCTGTCACCTTTAGCCGATCCGTTAGCGTTTTTGCGAATTCTGATTTCTGCTTTAATTGGGCCTACTCAGTGGCGCTGCAGAAAGTATGAATAATCATTAAATTTTGGCTAGCTCTTTTAAAATTCGTAGAAGTGCGAGCTCCCTTTTTTACTCAAGGGGAGCTCGCACTTTTCTTGATTTCCTAAATCACCTGGAAATTAGCGGATGTAATCGCATTCGCACTCACTCCAATCATCACACCTAACTCCTCTCCTGTCAAGACATTTTTAATGAGAGTTCCCTGAGTATTTTGAGTGATTGCTAACTGACCAAAACTCAAACCTCCCCTTAATCCAATCAAATCTTGACCCAGGGTAAAATCAGCGATTATATCAAATCCTTGACCAGCTTTTAAGGCAAAGATATCATTGCCACTACCGCCAATCAAACTATCATTCCCCAAGTCTCCGTAAAGGAGATCGGCTCCTTTCCCACCCGTGAGAGTATCGTTATCTAGGCCTCCGTAAAGAGTATCATTTCCTTCGCACCCTCCCAGGATATCTGCTTCATGGTTACCGCTGATGAAATCATTACCTACACCGCCGCAGATAGTATCGGAACCTAACTGTCCAAACAGGTAGTCATCACCTTGACTACCAAGCATTATGTCATTACCTTTGCCGCCATATAAAACGTCATTATCCTTGCCACCATCGATGAAATCATCATCTTTATCACCAAGAAGGATGTCATTACCTTCGCCGCCATGTAACAAGTCATTGCCTTTGCCTCCGAAGATTAAATCCTTGCCCTTTTCGCCAAGAACGATGTCGTTTCCTTCATCTCCATAGAGGAAGTCGTCACCGTTGCCTCCAGTGATGAAGTCGTTGCCTTGGTTGCCATTAAATATGTCGTTGCTCGCTCCACCATATAAGTTGTCATTCCCAGATTTGGCATCAAATATATTGCCGTTGTTAGTGGCGAGAAATTCATCGTTTTGGGCAGTGCCTACTTGAATTCCTGATACACCGAGTATGGTGTTTCCAACCCTATTCGGTTGGTTTAAGTTGGGATAGGTAATGTCATCGCAGATGCAGTCATCGTTGGGGATGTTGTTGGTTGTTGGTATTGGTGTTACCGATGGTGTTGGCGTCGGTGTCGGTGTTTCCGCCATTGTTGGCGTTGGTGCGGGTGTTGGCGTTATCGATGGTACAGGGGTTGGTACAGGTGTTGGTGCGGGTGTTGGTGCAGGTGTTTCCTCTATTGTTGGTGGAGGGGTTGGTGCAAATATTGGTGCAGGGGTTTCCGCAGGTGTTGGCGCGGGCGCGGGTGCAGGTGTTGGTGCAGGTGTTGGCGCGGGCGCGGGTTCAGGTGTTGGTGCAGGTGTTGGCGCGGGCGCGGGTGTTGGCGCGGGTGTTGGCGCGGGCGCGGGTGTTGGTGCAGGTGCGGGTGCGGGTGTCGCAACATCAACACTAAAAGTACCCAAACTGCTAGCAGCAGCAAAATTACCGCTAGCATCCTTCACCTGCTTCGCTTGCAAACTCACCGTATAAGTAGCATTATCAGCATTATCCCAAGTTCCCCCAGGTGGCGTAAACGAATATGTCGCTGTTCGCGGCGTACCATTGCTATTAACATCAACACTAACAAAGGTAGCAGGAATAGCCCCACCTGACCAATTTATAACAACATCAGAATTATCCAAACTGCTAACATCAACTCCTCTACTATCGCTGAAAGTAACTGTCAATGTCTGACTTGTACCACCTGCTGTAGTAATGTTAGGAATTGCCCCCAAATTAGCAGTAAGTGCAGTGAGATCCG
>JAUBOM010000250.1:0-5110 GCA_036700245.1 Microcoleus vaginatus BM001213989 | reverse complement strand
AAATCAATTCTTTCAGGGTAATTTACTTTCATACAAAAGTCCTCAAAATCTCGTTGTTATTATAGCATACTTTTAGGGAAATGGTATTATATATCCCTATTTACGATCTTCTCTGGTGCAGTGTTTTATTTCTTAACAAAATCAAAACTATTTTGATGAGACAGCTTTTTCCTAGAGGTTAATCTTCTTAGCAGTATCTATACCCAACAGCATTGCAGCTTAAAGAGCGAGTTCGATTATTTTGTCGGTGGTTGCTTTACCCATCATCCAAGCCTGGTACATTCCCCAGCAACAGGCGGCCGTCAATTCAATAAACAGCACCGAGTTCAAAACGCTGTTGATGTTGCTGTTGATGTTGCTGTTGCTGTTTTGCAAATTAGTGAATCCATAGGGTTGATTTTTAAACGGCTCCCCAATCTAGCAAGCTTAACAAAAGTTGTGGGGTTGCTGCTTTTTAAGTTTCCTTACCAACGCTTGTCATCCCAGGATTCACCAACTAAAAAACCCAGGGGTCGCCGGGACTGTGTGCAATCGTCAAGTGAGTTTCTGCTGCTGTGTATTTTGTGTGCTCTCACGTGGCGATCGCTCTCCAACTGAGTCAAGTGTGAAATGATGGTGAGATAGGCACTAAGAAATATGGAATGCAGAGAATGACTGATTCGCCCATCGAACCGCTGGATTTACTAGACACAGACTACGCCGACATCCTCGCCCACAGCAGCGATCCGTCGTTTGAAATGCAACTGGTCAGGTTTGGGGTGGATGCAGCAGAAGCCCGCACCACAACCAATTTCCTCACCCTGGTGCGCCAAAAACCCGATACTCCCGAACAATGGGCTACTTTAACCGAAGCATGGTTCGTAGCTTGCCAGCTATAAGCCCACCGTTGAAGATTTTCGCTTATTGGCAGAATTCCTGTGGGAGAATCAAGACAGCGTTGAAGTTGACCTTGAGTGCTGATAATTTTGAATTGAATTTACTTAACAGAGCGATCGCCCTATTTTGGAAAGATGAGCTTTTACCGCTATGCCTAAACCAAAGAGGTATCCCGACAATTGGCAAGAGATTGCGCTCTCGGTGAAAGAAAACGCAGGGTGGCGTTGTGCTTGCGTGCCATCAACAATGCCTCCGATCCGGCAAACAAAGCGACTTAACCAAATCACAACGGTGTGCCTTAACTTTGGCGGTGCACCACCGCAACCGGATACCGGAGGACAACCGCCCTGAAAACTTAATCGCTCTGTGTACCGCGTGTCACCTGTCCTACCACAACCGCGGTCAGTCCAACGTATCGCCCGGGCAATTATCCCTGTTCCCCGATGATGCAATGGATTGGGATATCTTGAGCCAAATAACACTCTCTTAAGAATTGACCTCTACTTTTGTTGGAGAAATCCTGCTTCAGCAATTTGAATCGTAGATTAAAGAATCAAGAATGCCTTTACGCCGGAGAGTGTTAATTTGTGCGTCGCACAGTCGCTAGATAACTTAGAAAAACGATTTGACGAGGCCCTTCTAGACTACCTCGAAGCAAACCGGGGCAGCGGCATCAAATAATCGAGCCTGTTCAACAGATTCCTTGGGCGCTTGATGAGTAATCTCTCAGGGAGGGTAAAGGCTAAACGATAAATAGCGGAATATCTGGACGCTTCAATGTCTTATTCTTTTTGCGGCAAAGCCTCATTATTCACGCTAGCGATAGTCTATAGGCACCCAGGCATAGCCCTGATTGTCCGCACGAATATGACCGACTCCTGGAAAAGACACATGGGCGGGTGCTACAAGACGACGGGATGTTTCTGCATCGGCAAATTGTTTCGCCCGCTGCGCTGCTGCTGCATTAGGATCGACATCATACTCGATCGTGATTTTGGGCTTCGGAAATTGAACCGAGGCCACGTGCAAAATATCGCCCCAAAACTCGATACTCTCGCCTTTGCTTTCCACCAGGAAGAAACTGTGCCCGGGCGTATGTCCTGGTGTGGGGCAGGCAGTAATCCCGGGTAAAATTACCGTCTCGCCGGAAAACGGTTTCAGCTTGCCCGCATCGAGATAGGGTTTGACTGTCTTAACTGCTTCGTTGATATATCTTTGATAGTTTGGCGAGCGCTCTGCATTAGCAGGATTAAGCCAAAAATCGATATCGGGTTTGCCGACATAGACCGTAGCTGCTGGAAACATGAGTTGACCTCCTACAACCAAACCCCCACTGTGATCCGGATGTATATGAGTAATGAGAACAATATCGATCTCGTCGGCCCTATAGCCTGCTGCCTGCAACGACATCGGTAGCTTGCCGCCCCGTTCCCCGAACAATTCCCCTGAACCTGTGTCTACCAACACCTGCTTGTCTCCAGTGTCGATGAGAAATACGTTGATCGAAGTTTCAACGGGGTTTGTAAGGAAGCTGTGATCCAGGAGGCGATCGATTTCTGTCGGGTTCGTATTGGTCAGGACGGAATGCAGATCCAGCGGCACTGTGCCGTCGCTGAGGGCGGTAATTCTGAAATCGCCTAACTCGAATTGATAGACACCCGGCACTTTAGGTTTCACCGTTTTCTCGGAGGCAACTCCCGGAAACATGGAGGTTGCAATAATCAACACTGCGGTGATAGCAGCTATGGCAAGTCTAAAAAACATATTCGAGATATCCCAGTAGTAATTGAAAGTTGATGCAACATAAAACTTAGTTTGTAAAACCTTACCCCTACCGTATCAGAAACTTAAAACTAATCATCCAATAATTTTCAGAACCCCTGATCTTGCGTACTCTCCGGCAACATCACTACAGTATCACTGTATAGGTCATTTGCTGCGATACTTTGCTGTGGAACGATGCGAGGTAGGGTTATAAATTTGTTTACCGCGGCTGTACCTAAAATTATTTCTATAATCCTTGACAGTTACCCATAAGCTATCTATATTCAAAAATATCTGGGACACGCTAACATTAGCCACACAGTTCGCTATACCCAGGTAGCACCGCATCGGTTTGATGGTTTTTGGGATAACTGACAGTTACTTAATCAATTGTGTAACCTTTAGCAGTTACCTAGCAGCTAGGGGTAACATACCATTACCACAAGCGGTAACATACCATTACCATAAGCGGTAAGACAAGGGTATTTTAAACAGTAAGGCACTACTTTAAATTTGTAAGACATCAGTAGCCTAGGCTGAAATTACAAATTTTTTTCAATAAATTTGAGAAAAAGTATAATTATACATATTAACCCTTCTATTACCTATATCTCTTTTATGAGTCCAGTTTATACTTACTTGGCAGGTTTAGCTGACAATGACATATTAATGGGGGCTGCGTCTTTTGATTACATTTTTGGTAATGCAGGAGATGACACTCTCATGGGTTTGAAGTTTGGAGATCAACTTTTTGGGGTGACGGCAACGACATCCTAAATGGTGGGAAAAATTCAGATAATTTGTTAGGTGGTTTAGGAGATGATATTTTAATTGGTGGCAGAGATAACGATAGATTTCTTGTAGGTAGAGGCTTGGGCATGGATACAATATTAAATTTTACCAATTCTGAAGATACTGTGTCTTTAATGAACGGTTTGACTTTTGAACAGCTATTAATTTTGCCAGCAAATTATGGCACATTAATTACAATAGCTGACAGTGGTAAAGTTTTAGCCACTTTGATAGGCATTTCTCCCAATGTCATTGGTTCTGAAGATTTTATCAATATTACGCTTGAGAGGATTTTTTTAGTAGTAATAGTTGGCGATGGTAGTCGATAAAATAGGGAGAAATTGAAATGATTACCTAGTAGAAATCGCAGGCAGGACTAGTGTATGGAGCAGCGGTTTTCCCAGTGGATTTTTAGTTTTCAGGTGTGGTGCCGGCTCGTTGGATTCACCCCACCAACTGTATTTTGTTAGTTCCACAACCGCAGTTTCCCCATCTCTGCCATTTTATTATCGCATCATTGAGGAGAATAAAAGCAACTGCGACTACCGTCTTTGTTGGTAATTAAGCGCCTGACTTTTACTTAAATTATATGTCATTCCACAATCTTTCCAAAGGTTGACTCAAGTACCTGATACCAATCTTTTGCTTTCTGGAACGCTTTACCTCCCGTACCGCAGCCAAACACATCTCGACTGCTTGCCGTGACTCCAAATCTCAGTAGTTTTAAGCTCAACCAAAGTGCTTTGTCTGGTTGAGCGGGGATGAGGGCAATGACTTCACTTACTTTATCGACTTCACTACTTCCCCGACTGCTGAGGCGCGCCATTGCCCTCACCAACGCCTTCGAGCGCTCTGGTTCCGGAAGCAGGGAAGTAGTGCTGGAATCCTTATCCTGCAACACTTCACTAGCTTCATCCGCCACTTTGTCCGCTTCACCTTCTGATGAAGTAGCAGTATCCTCCCGTGGAGTAACGTCATCGGTCTGCCAGGATTCTAGAAGTCGCTTCTTGGCTAGTTCCCACAGTTCTTGAGAGTCTTCGGATTCCTGAAGAGGAGCCAACTCAGTTGCTGGAGTTGTTTCACTATTTACGGAAGTTTCTGGTTGGGATGGCTGGTTGGGAAGCTCTCGCTGCCATCGGCTCAAGTCGGGCACAACAGCCGGGAATTCACCAAGCTCGCAGCTAATCCATGCTGCTCTATTTCCCAGCGTTTCTAAATAATCCCGCACTTGTTGGTATTTGGCGTATTGTTCCGAATCCTTGGGGAATTTGTTGCGGTAGGATTCGCACTCCTCTACGGCAAACTTTCCCAAGAAAATAGAGCAAAAACATTCGAGCAAATCGCTCTCGCCTTGCAACCCCCAGGTAATTATTTGTCTGCCCTGAGCGAGGGCAAATATCCGCATTTTTAGTTCCCGACCCAGAGTGAGATTTTCTCCCTGCAAATCAAGAGCTGATGGCTTGCTCAAGTGCCAAACCGGGTGCAATTCGCTGATTCAGTACCAACTCGAAATAAAGGTCGATTTCTGCGCTGTCCTCTTGGCTCAAAAGAGAGTTTTGCCAATCAAAATGCCCTAAAGCCTTGCGAGCGTTGGTTACGTCAGAAACTTTGTTAAGTCCCTATCGGGACTTAAACAGATATAAAGGAAAAAAAAGGGTATAATGCTTAATCAGAGGCA
>JAUBOM010000390.1:0-1118 GCA_036700245.1 Microcoleus vaginatus BM001213989 | reverse complement strand
GAGCTCGAGCCAAGTCAGGTTAGTCAAAGATTCTAGCGGTTTGATGTCGCTGATTTGATTTTTTTCGAGGTAGAGCGAAGTCAGGTTAGTCAAGGATTCTAGCGGTTTGATGTCGCTGATTTGATTGTTGTAGAGGTAGAGCTTAGTCAGGTTAGTCAAGGATGCTAGCGGTTTGATGTCGCTGATTTGATTGTCGCTGAGGCTGAGCGAAGTCAGGTTAGTCAAGGATTCTAGCGGTTTGATGTCACTGATTTGATTGTCGCCAAGGCCGAGTTCTGTGAGACTCGAAAGTTTCAGATTAGCCGCATCGCACTCAGTAGTCTCAGCTTTCTGCAACAGCACCTCCACAGTACGTTTAGCTTCAGGACTCAAATCAGCTTTTTGGCGACACCAATCGGCAAATGTTCGTCTACTGTTTCCCGATCGCGTTTCTGCGGCCTTGGCAGACAGTCCATTTCCAGATAATGCTACGATCGCACAACAAGCAAGTGCGATCGACTTTTGTAACTTCATGTGTTTGTGTGTAACTATAAGTGTCATAATCTTGTACCTCTAATTTTCCCAACAGTAAGGTTTGAGCATTTAATTTCAGAGTTCCCACTTACAGATAGACTCTGGCTTTAGAGGGCAAGTTTTGGGGGCGATCGGATTCCCGCTGAGGTAGAGCCAAATTAGGTTAGTCAAGGATTCAAGCGGTTTGATGTCGCTGATTTGATTTTTTTCGAGGTTGAGATCAGTCAGTTTAGTCAAGGATTCTAGCGGTTTGATGTCGCTGATTTGATTGTGGCTGAGGACGAGCCAAGTCAGGTTAGTCAAGGATTGTAGCGGTTTGATGTCGCTGATTTGATTGCCGAAGAGGAAGAGCCAAGTTAGGTTAGTCAAGGATTCTAGCGGTTTGATGTCGCTGATTTGATTGTTGCGGAGGGAGAGCAAAGTCAGGTTAGTCAAGGATTCAAGCGGTTTGAGGTCGCTGATTTCCTTGCTGCTGAGGTCGAGTTCTATGAGACCCGAAAGTTCCTGATCGGCCGCATCGCACTCAGTAGTCTCCGCTTTCTGCAACAGTACCTCAACAGTACGTTTAGCTTCAGGACTCAAATCAGCTTTTTGGCGACACCAAT
>JAUBOM010000249.1:0-5120 GCA_036700245.1 Microcoleus vaginatus BM001213989 | reverse complement strand
ATAAAAAGCCGTCTTTTGAGGATGAGTACAATCTCAAATTAGTGGCAACTTTGGAGCAGACTCTGGTTCCAGTTTAAATACAAGGCAGAGCCGGGAAACGAGAAACTGTAGGGTGCACTGTCTCTGAGAGTCTTCGTGGTGAAGAAGACTCTCAAAGGCGTGAAATCTCTCTGGCTGCGATCGTTAAATCTTTTTCTTTTAACAGGCGATCGGCAATAAACTAGGTTGATTGTCGATCGCCAGCGGGTAGGATCGGGTAAAGCCGATCGCACCCACAGGCCAGGCAGGGCAGCGCGCAGCTACAAACTACTAGATTGCAAGCCTTTGAGGGATTTCGCTCGACTTTCGCTCGGCAGTCACGCCAGACAGGGCTGATGATGTAGTGCTTAGCCAAAGATGGTAAAATCATTGAGATCGATCGCACTCGCTGGCACCCCATTCAAAGCAGCCAACAGTTGACCGTTCTGATTAATTTTGATGAAACCTGCATTAGCGTTTTGGGTAATACTAAGTTGAGCAAAAGTTAGACCGATCGCTAACACGAGTAAATCTTCACCTTTTGTGAAATCAGTAATTAGATCGTGGCCGGAACCTGCTGTTAAAACAAAGCGATCGCGCCTTCGGCCGCCGTTGAGAATATCATTGCCCAAACCCCCAATCAGATAATCGTCGCCTTTACTGCCGTTGAGAGTATCGTTGCCCTCCGAGTCGCATAGCTTGTCACTACCGCCGTTGCCAAACATCAAATCATTTAAGGCAATAGCTGAGGCAGTAGGGATGCAAGGATTTCCCACTCTTCGTCTGTGAGGCTTCTGGAGTAAGGCATAGCTGCTGGATACCTAGGACAGCCATGACCTTACTTCAAGACAATAAAGATGTCAAATGGGTTCTATATTATGCAACTTAAAAGCCGCCTGGCTTAGCCTCATAAACGCCAACAAGGTAAGGATCGGCGAACGGGCTAGTGTTAGCCACACCGGAAAGAGCGCTATTAATTCCTAGAGCTTGGTTTCCGGCTAATGCTCCTTTAGCGTCGGTAAACACTGGACTTAGGTCCTTTTCTAAGATGGGGACAGCGCTATTGGCAGCAGGGCTAAAGATACTAGGAGCATTCATCGTGGCTCCACCTTCGGTCAGTAAGTCGTCGATTTTCTCACTGGCAAAGTCGGTAACCGGCACCCTGGCGGGTACATAGGATTGTGGAAACGGCAACGTCAAAGTATCTGCACCCGTAGCACCCGTTAGAGGATCTTTATCAACCTCCCCCTTGAGCGTATTATTCGCAGTTTCGGTTAAGTTATCAGCGCCAGCAGAGCCAACAGGGGTAGGGCTAATATTCAGGTTAATCTGACCGGTTCTACTCGACCAACCCTCAACAGCTATTTGATAGGTTGTCCCGGCTGTGACACTCTGGGTAATGCGGCTAGTCAAATCCTCCGCCCGATCATCATTGGCTGCAACCAGAGCGAGGCTAGGAAGATCGGAACCAGTGAAAAGGGACAAGTAAGTATCGTAACCACTGCCTATGGTGTCAAAAGTATAGTTCCCGGTAGTGGGCGCTGTCCAAGCCCACCACACCGACTCCGTTGTTCCACTTTGGGTAGGTTCACCTACTTCTCCGGTGGCTCGAATATTTGAGCCTGTAGCGTTGGCTGTTTCACCTGTCAAAGCAATTCGGTTGGCAAAATTGTCATTGGGTGGAGCGGTAGGGGTAGTAGTAAGGTTAATCGAACCGGTTCTACTCGACCAACCATCAACAGCTATTTGATAGGTTGTCCCGGCTGTGGCATTCAGGTTAACCAGGCTAGCTAAATTCCCTCCCCCATCATCATTGGCGCCAACGAGAGTGAGGTTAGCAAGATCAGAACCATTGTAAACCGACAAGTAAGTATCGGAACCACTGCCTATGGTGTCAACTTGAAAAAACCCGCTACTGGTTGGTGTCCAAGACCACCACGCCGAGTTAATTTGCCCACTTTGGGCAGGTTCACCTACTTCTCCGGTGGCTCCGCTATTTGTGCCTGTACTGTTGGCAGAATCACCTGTCAAAGCAATTCGGTTGGCAAAATTGTCATTGGGTGGAGGGGGAGGGGCAATATTAAGTTGAATCGCACCTGTACCACTGGAATAACCATCAACAGCTAGTCTATAAGTTGTCCCGGCTGTAGCATTGAGGCTAACCAGGCTAGCTAAATTCCCTCCCCCATCATCATTTGCGCCAATGAGAGTGAGGTTAGCAAGATCGGAACCCTCGTAAACCGACAACCAAGTATCGAAATTACTGCCTCTGGTATCAATGTTATAGATCCCGCTATTCGGTGCTGTCCAAGACCACCACGCCGAGTTAGTTATCCCACTTTGGGTAGGTTCACCTACTTCTCCGGTGGCTCCCCTATTTGAGCCTGTAGTGGTGGCTGTTTCACCTGTCAAAGCAATTTGGTTGGCAAAATTGTCATTCGGTGGAGGGGGAACGACAATATTAAGTGCAATCTGACCGGTATTACTCGCCCAACCATCAACAGCTATTTGATAGGTTGTCCCGGCTGTAGCATCCAGGCTAACCAGGCTAGTCAAACTCCCTCCCCCATCATCATTGGCGCCAAGGAGAGTGAGGTTAGGAAGATCTGAACCAGTGAAAACCGACAAGTAAGTATCGAAATTACTGCCTCTGGTGTCAAAATTAACTGTCCCGGTAGTGGGTGCTGTCCAAGACCACCAAACTGAGTTAATTAGCCCACTTTGGCTAGGTTCCTGTGGTTCTGCGGTGGCTCCAATATTTGAGCCTGTTGTACTCACAGGTAGGCCACCGAGTAAAATTCGGTTAGCAAAGTTATCATTGGCGATCGAGGGTGGTGGGGTAGAACTCCCCAAAGCATTGTTAATGTTCAACCGACCCCCTGAAACCGTCCTACCACTCAAAGCAGAAATAGGATCAGTTGTTTCCAGCAGCCGGTTTTTAACTTGCTGTGCTGTCCAAGTCGGATTTTCAGACCACACCAAGGCCGCCCCGCCGCTGACATGGGGAGATGCCATGGATGTCCCAGAGTAAGTGGCATAATTTCCTCCGGGTGTGGTGCTATAAATATCAGAACCTGGCGCTCCTAAATCAACACTGGTGAGCCCATAGTTGGAGAAAGATGAGAGTCCATCGGTGTTTGTGGTTGAGGCAACAGAGATAATATTAGATAGATTGTAGCTGGCAGGATAAACAGGCGCTATGTCATTATTGTTCCCGTAGTCATTACTCGCTGCAGCAATAAATAAAGCTCCCTGTTGTCCGGCGGTATTGATGGCATCGTATAGGCCTTGACTGTAGCCTCCCCCAGCCCAAGAGTTATTAGTAAGTTTGACGCCCTTAGCCGTAGCATAATTAAGTGCCAAAATCGCATCAGATATGTTGCCAGAACCACTATCATTTAAAAACTTAAGTGGCATAATCTTGGCATTCCAAGCAACCCCGGTCACACCAACGCTGTTATTGCCTTTTCCGGCAATGGTTCCCGAAACATGAGTGCCATGTCCGTCCACATCGCTCGGGTTATTGTCGTTATAGGCAAAGTCCCAGCCGCGAACATCATCAATATATCCGTTATTGTCGTTATCGATGCCATCTCCGGCGGTTTCCCCTGGATTTGTCCAGATATTATCCACTAAGTCGGGATGGTTGTAATCAACTCCTGTATCAAGAACGCCGATAACTGTGTTTGGGTTTCCCGTTTGAATATCCCACGCTTCGGGGGCATCGATGTCTGCATCGGGTGTTCCTCCACTTTGACCTGTGTTGTTGAGTCCCCATAATAGGGGATAGGCAGGATCGTTGGGAGTTGTGATTTGGGGTGTAATTGTTGCTAAATTTTCTTGAGTAGGACTCGTTGTTTCGACATCATCAAGGGTGATAATATAATCCGGCTCTATGTATTCAACGCGGGAATCATTTTCATAAGCGGATATTGTTTCTTCAACGTTTCCTGAAGGAATCTGCCAAACGTCAATCCCAAATTGTGAGGCTCTGGTGACTTTTGTGACTCCGATTTCTGCCTGCAAGTTGGTAATTTCACTTGAAGACGCGCCCGGCCTCAGTTTGACTATTACACGATCTGAACTAAAATTTGTAGCCATGAGATGTTACCCCTTCTATTGATAAAAAAATAGTCCTGTCACAACAGCGATTTCTGAGCCGTTTTTCGCCTCTAAATCCGAAATCATTTGATTGAGCTGAATTTCGGTGCTGTCGCTGAGAATGTTTGCCTTGTCCGTTACCCAAGTGTTATTTACTTGGCGGTAGTCGGTACTTTTTGTACTGTTATAGCTTGGCTCGTTACGGGAAATGCAATCGCCGAAAAGCATAGCAAACTGCTCCAGATTATTTGTTTGTTGCTAAATCGTAACTGCATCGCTTCAGTCTCCTGAATAACTTCTAATCGGACATTGACATATCTCTGTCCGCCTAATTACAATTAAATAACCAGCTCACTGCCACGTCAATTCATATTATTCAGAAGTTGGATTCATAAAAATCATAATGTTAGGTGCGCACGGCGCACCTAACATTTATAGCCCTCGACGCACGAGTGGCGAGAAACCGGGTTTGTAAGCAAAATAATTGCTGAAAACCGTCAATCTCGGTTCAAAAACCCGGTTTCTTAGTGGGCGAGTGCGATCGCGAACTAATTTAGATATTTTTAAGGAGAGGGAAGTTGTGGCCAAAAATTGCTGCTGCCTTTATAACCGGATAAAATAGCCAGTTTTTCCAAAGATTGCCGGCCCGTGTAATATTTACCCCGAATTTCCCAAGTGGGATAAGCTTTAATATTGGCAGCTTTGCACAAATCCGGTTGAACATCTTTGCCTCTGGGATGGCACTCAATGTAAGTAATCGCGCTAAATGCTTCTTTGCCGAAAAGTTCTTGTTGCGTATGACAGTGAGGACAGCAGTAAGCACCGTACATTCTAGCTTTGATGGTCTGCAAAAAAAATCCTACGAAAAAAAAGCAGGATAATTTTGTAATTCTGACGAAAAAATACCGGGAAGTAGTTAGTAAGTTGCATCCTTTTCTACGGCTGTCTGTGGCTTTGGACAGGCGGCAGATCGGGGCAATTTCTGATTTTAAATGCGAACA
>JAUBOM010000248.1:0-5227 GCA_036700245.1 Microcoleus vaginatus BM001213989 | reverse complement strand
CGACAAAATCGGCGGGCATCCTGTTCATAGGGCAAAATGGGCAAGTACAATACCGACCGGATATCCGGGAGCCGAAGCGAGGCAAAAAGGAGCCGCCAAAGTATTTAACGTCAGTCGGAGAATTTGATGCTTTCGTCCCCCCATCTCCCGATAACCCGCTCTACTGGGAGATAAAAGCCCTAAAGCGAGAAGCTTTTTATATCAATGATGTACCCTACATTCTGCTTACCGAGGGAGTATTTAAAGCCCTTGCCGGGTGCTCGAACGGCATCCCCACAATTTCCTTACTAGGAGTAGAGCAAGGCCTCACCGGCAAAGCCCGCGACCCGGAAAATCAGCGATTTCTAGTACCCGCACTGAGAAAGCTCGCAGAGGCTGGATTTGGCTTTATCATTGGCTTTGATGCTGATGCCGCCACAAATCCAAATGTGCGGGCGGCCGAGCGGAAATTGGCTAAGCAATTGGCTAAATTCAAGGTGCCAGTGAGAAGTATCACTGGTGCCTGGGCCGCTAGATCTGAGATTGAGTCCGGCGAGATAAAGGCAACCAACGGGATGGATGATTTTATTCAGCACAAAGGGATTGAGGAATTCCGAGCAATTCTCAGCAAAGCTAAGCTATTTGGCGAAGGCGAAAGTGCTGATGCCGAAGGGCAGAAAAAAAGCAAATTCCCCTCGCCACGACAGCTAGCTGGCATGATAGCGGAGGATTATGGCCATAGCTGGAAATTCGATAACGAACAAAAATGCTGGAAGATTTGGTCGGGAAAAGTTTGGGAAAAAACAGAGGATGGAAATTTCGAGACATTAGTACAAGCTACTATTGATGCCAAAAACATTCCTTACTTCGGATTCAGCTACATTGCTGATACCATGAAGCTTCTACGCGCTAAATTGCGAGTAAAGCGCTGGGATATGTGGGATAGGAAGCGATACATTGCTTTTGATGATTTAGTGCTAGATGTAGAGACTGGTAAAACCCTCAAACACTTTCCTGGGATGGGTTTCACGTCGCACTTGCCATACAAATATAAATCCCTAAGATTCTCAGAATTTGGCACAATTGACACCCTTCGAGACAACTGCCCGAACATCTATCACTGGATGAATACAGCGATGCAGGGTAGTCCGAAAAAAATCCTCAAGCTATTAGCAATCATTAACGGTTTGCTCAAGTTCCGGTTTTTTGATCTGCAGATGTTCGTTCACTTAATCGGAAAACCGGGGAGCGGGAAAGGTACGTTTATTCGGCTGCTTCAAAAAATTGTAGGGCGAGAAAACTGGAAAGCCTGCAAATTGAGAAACATGAATGACGGCTCCACAATGGCTTCTATTATTGATAAGCAATTAGTCGCCTGCCCGGATGAACGCACCGCTACGGGTGTAGATGAAATTCTCTCCTTGACTGGTGGCGATGCTGTTAGCTACCGGGAAGTGTACAAGCCGGCTTCTGATGCTTTTTTCTACGGCTTGTTAATTGTTGGAAGCAACAACCCAATTTTTGTAGGCGATACTACTGGGTTAGACCGTCGCCTGTGTCTCGTTCATTTTGATAATCCATTACCAACGGTGCTCAGAAATCCACAAATAGAGGCTGCAATGGATGATGAAATCTCCCAGTTAATCGCCGTTTGCCTGACCCTATCTGACAGTGCCACCACCCAACATATTCAAGGAGAGGGCAACAATCAGATTGCAGAATTCAAATTTCAAGAATGGGATATGAAGCTGCAAACCAACAGTGTCGCGGCTCACTTCGACGATTGCTTGATTGTAGACCCGACTGCCTCGATATCTACGGGCAAACTCTACGAACACTACAAAGACTGGTGTAGCACGGGGCTTAAGGCAGTTTCTCATATCAAATATCCAAAGATGCTTTCGGAACTCTGCAACGATTATCTGGAACTCACTGGGGTTAAATGGCAGCGCTCTCGTGGCCGCAGTTGGTTTGAAGGATTGAGGCTCCGCACCGACGGAGAATCATCGCCCACTCATTCAGATTCACTTTCAGCGCTTATCCTTCAGAGCCCTCCAGATGCGGGGTTTGACGGGGTTACGACGGGGTTACGACGGGGTTTAGAACCTTTGCCAGACGGGAATTGCAGCCATTTGCGGGGTTTAGATACTCAAAACATTTCAGAAAAGTTAGAAACTTCATCACATGAAGGAAGTCGTCAGACAAATCAGCAAACGACAACAGCGGATGTAGAAAAAGTTGATTTGAACCCCGTCAACCCCGTCAAAATACCAGAACCTTTACCAGGTGAGGATTTAAACCCCGTAGCAAACCCCGTCGTAACCCCGCAACAACCCCGTCAAACCCCGTCATCTGAAATAGTGGCAGAGCAAGTTTCGATCGCCCCTATGGAATCCAAACCAACAGAACCACCGAGCGTCCCGACGGTGAATTGGAATGTCGGCGAGCGAGTAAAAGTTTCGGTCCAGTATCCAACTCAAGAATATATAGACGAGCGAGCCACCGTAGTTAAGGTGTGGAGCGATGGGCTGTGCCGGATTGAGCTTGACCGCGAGATTTCAGTCAAAGAAGGTAAACCTACCAAACAATTCAACCTTAACGGGCGTTACTTGGTTTCAGAGTCTGCGGCCGACTCAAATCTCAACGGAGAAGAACTAGATCTTGTTAACCTGATGCGATTCGCGATCTCACAATCAGGCCCCCTAGTTACCGATACCGTGAAAAAATGTCTCAGGGAAACTTGCGACAAAGGTTTCGCTAACCGAAAAAAAGTTTGGTTCGCGTTGACGACGAGTGAGCGAACTGTATTTAAAGCGCTACTAGCTGAGTTAGAAGCTCAGCCTCAGCCGGAACAGTTAGCTCACGCCCCCGCTCCTTCCGAGTCCGAGCCAAAAACTCCATCTGAACAGATCGAACTCAAGAAGCAGGAGTGGGAACAGCCGACAACAGAAGCAGTGACCCAAGGAGAGTCAATACTGACGCCGACGCCAGAACAGTCATCTGTGCCGATCGCCTCGGAGGAGTCAGAGCCAGAGCTGGAATTGCCAATCTTCACAGCAGATACTGAAGCGCATCAGCTTGATTTGCTGCCAGATTTCAAGTCGCTTTCAGACTCCGACTGCAGGTTTTCGCCAGAATCTGAAGATTGGCTTTGACGTTCGGAAGCATGAGCATAGACCTGGCTACTCATAACGAGTGCATCGTCTTCATCCGAGAGGCTGAAGGCCAGCGCCTTTCGACGAACAGC
The DNA here is from genome assembly GCA_036700245.1 of Microcoleus vaginatus BM001213989. GTDB lineage: Bacteria > Cyanobacteriota > Cyanobacteriia > Cyanobacteriales > Microcoleaceae > Microcoleus. Next base: position 2,001 of record JAUBOM010000248.1, on the reverse strand, counting down.
GATCGACATTCAGAATGTGCTAGCCGATGTTTGCCAGCGCGGGTACGCTCATCGCGCTGCAATCTGGAACGAACACCATCTGAGCAAACCGCCTACTGCGCGCGGTAGGCCACAAAACCCGCAAATCCACTCCCAAAAATTTGAGGAAATTAAGAAGCCTGCGATGAGTCTGACAACGTTCTCTCCTGGGCTTGAGAAACTTTGCACGCCTACTGCACCAACCCGTAATCCGCGATCGGAGTGGTCGTCATGTCACATTTATCGGACGGAGGCTGCGACGTGACGAAGATGAGCATCCCACTTACTCCCAAAAATTAGCGGTGATGGCAGGACTTGATACCCCTAATACAGGACTTGATCAGGACTTGATCCAGGAGTTTCGACTATACAGGGTAAGGGTTTACAGGACTTGCAGGACTTAACCGCCAACATTTTAGAGAATTGTCAAATTCAGAAAAAAAACTGAGTGCAACCGAAATAGTATAAATAAAGGAGGTTACCCATTCAAGTCCTGCAACTCCTGTAGAATCCTTGCCTAGTAAGGCTCCCAGTGCTGCCCAAAGCCATGCAAAAGTCTCTCAACCTTCTGCACAAAGTCCTGCAACCAAGCGTCACCATAAAGAGTTTAAGGTTGGCGATCGGGTACGGATTTTGGATAGTGGCTTACATCCCGAGAAAGAGGGGAAGTGGTAGACCTTAGCTTTGGCAGTGTAGAAATTGACTACCTAATCGCTCTTGATAAGGAATCGCACTTTAGCCGAGAAGTTACTGTCACAGTTCCGCACTCCCAAAAATTCCCTATCCCGATGAAGCTTTCGCAGTTCCAAGCCCTCGACCAAAAAATTAAACAAAGCTGACGCAATACCAAAAAAGCAACGTATCAAACCAACGAAACTACCTATGACAACTGGCAAGCTCGAAGTCACCATCAAAATTAATGAACTTCCTCTTGACGTACAGACCAACAAAGACAACTGGAAAATATTTCAGCTTGACTGCGACGGTCGGGTCGTGTCCGTTACTGTCAAGCCAAAAATATGGAAGAAGCTTGAGGATGCTGCTGTCAACTATCCCCAGTGGGTGGCAGCTATCAGTGGCAAGATGGGTGAATCAACCTCTAACGGCTTTGTGCTATCAGAGCCAAATATCCAAGTCTTTGAGAGAAAACCGAAGGAACCCAAACCTGAAGCCCTGCAGTGAGAGAGGTTTGAGTAGCAATCGTGCAGAAACTTACAAATTTGGCCCAAAGCCTCGCTTAACAAGGATTTAAGCTAAACCAGCTAGCAAGCCAAATTGGGGTAAATCGCTTGCTGGCCGATCTAACTGGCTGGTCTGTTGTTTTAATCCCTTGACAGCCGTTTATGGCAATAGTAGAGAAGTTACTGTCACACTTCCGCACTCCCAAAAATTCCTTATCCTGATGAAGCTATAGCGGTTATAGAAGTCCAGATGGGGAAAAATAGGTAATCTGGATGCTAAATTTTCCTGGGTGCTCGGCGGTTACTGGTTGGCCAGTCTTAAAAAATCCGCTCGGTGCCGACGCAGAAAATAGTTGCCGAAAACTCTGCGCAGCAAAGTCGAGCCACGATCACTCGGATTGGAGCCAAGAATCGAGACGCGGGCTGAAGAAGTTCGGAATGCGATTGGGTGAAAACTAATTTTAGAGGCTGAAACCTTTGCTATTGCTTAATTACGGGAATTTCCCTAATTGGGTTGTACCGTTACTTAGAGAAACTTATGCTCACTCAATCCCAGACTACTTACAATCTCAGAAATTACCAGACGGAACTGATTCAAAAAATATTAGACAGTTGGCAAAGTAATCTCCGCGTAATGTTGCAATTGCCAACTGGTGGCGGAAAGACAGTTTTGTTTGCACACCTCGCTCGCAAGTTTGCAGAAAAGGGGATGGGTGTATTGGTATTGGCGCACCGAGAAGAGTTATTGCCCACATTCCGCACCCCAACTGTCACATGGGGTGCGGGCGGCCTGTAAATTCTT
>JAUBOM010000028.1:0-78437 GCA_036700245.1 Microcoleus vaginatus BM001213989 | reverse complement strand
TGCCTCTGATTAAGCATTATACCCTTTTTTTTCCTTTATATCTGTTTAAGTCCCGTTAGTTATAATTTCACAAGTTTGTAAAATCTCTGTAAAAACAAGAAATCGTGAATCAGGATATTTTTCAAGCATTTTTTTGAGCCAATTTAGCTTGGCATTTTCTACCCCATTATCTTGTGTTGAGGTTGAGAAGTTAAGCAATCTAGTTGCTAAACCAGTTAATTCAATAATTTCATCAGGTGTAGCCTCAAAGTATTTTCCTTCATCCTCTTTTTTTATCAAAATTTCGCTAAATCTATAGATATCATCTACTTTTCCACCACCTGCAAGACGTGCAAGCCTAAAATGAAAGCTATCACTAGGGAAAGATACATCTGCATATTTATTAGAGTTGTCTGACTCAAATTCAGCAATTCTTTGAGAAATTTTGACAATTAGCTTACGCAAACTTTCTGTACTTTTATGCGTATCTTGTCTATAGATTTCTTTTGTCTTCCAAGTTTTATGTCGGATACACCAACGAAACAGCCAAATAGCTCCTGCTATAGAGCTGCTAGTCAGCCTCATTTCAAGCTGTCTTGTCGCAAAACCGCCAAAACTTTCACCATTATCAAGACAAATTCTTTGAACTGACTCACAAATGTCTCTCATAATTTCCAAATACTCTGGTGTTGTTTTAAGCTTAACTCTATCTACAGTTAGCTTTGGAAATAATGGTTGACCACTCCAACTAAAAACATTATTCTGTTGTCTCCAAATGACTGTAGCGGGAGATTTTTCTTTTTTTAACTCCGCTACGAGGTTATTTTCACCAACCTCATTTGAGAAAGCATTTTCAAATACAGTTTGATGGGAAATCAGACGTAGTAGATTGATAAACTGAGTGCTGGAGCGAAAAGGGGTTGCGCTCATTAATACAACAAGCTTAGGAGGTTCTGAATCTTGCCAATATTCCCCACTAATTAGTTGATATGCTGCTTTGTAGGTTTGAGTTGCTAAACTAATTCGTTCCAATCGACTTAATTCCCCGCTGCTTCCACAGTGGTGGCATTCATCAATAATTAGGATTTCAGGGCGAACACTTTGAGGCAAAATACTCTTATCGTCTTTATCAACATAGAGCCGCGCGGCATCAATACTTGCCACCTGAATCCCACTAATATGATTAGCGCCATAGCTTCTAAAGGAGTTAACTACTTGAACAATATTTTGGCTTTGACCGTCAACTGTGAGCGCACCCTTCATCACAGATCGTAATTTTAAGCAAGCATCTTCAACAAGTCCGGCCTTGGTGAGATACAAACACCTAAATCTTTCAAAACTTCCTTTAGCAACTAAGAGATCTCTAAGAACCAATCCAATCTCAATAGTTTTACCAAGTCCAACTTCATCTGCAATCAATAAACGACGAACCCTCTCACCATTGTCGTTCATATATTGCTGCAAAGCTAGCTGGTGCGGGAATGGATCTTTATCATTAGCTGTGATACGTCCAGAAAAAATGTTGGCTAGAATCTCTAATGCTCCAAGACGCATAGCAGTATTCACATAAAAGTCTTGATCAATTTTCGATTCTCCCAGAACGCTTTCTCCAGCATAATATTCTTGAGAATTATAGATTCGTTCCATAACCTTGGGAAATTCTTCTACATACCAAGACCAGGGACGGAAGTTATTGCCAGGTATTCCACGGCGATCGGTTATTTCATTAATATTTGCGGTAGCACCTATTGTATAAGAGTAATGTGTAAAAAATTTATCTGAACCATTGTTGGGATCTCTGACAAAGACTACATCTGAATGGTATCCATCTGAAGAGGGGATTTCAAATAGAGGCATAATTTTCTCTGACTTTCTAGATTTATATAGACTAAGTTCTTTATAACAAGTTCTTGCTCATCCAGCAAGGCAGTTCCAAGCAAGGGTCGTCTTCCTGTCGCAATGACTAGGACTTCTCGCTCTTCACCATCCCAAAGGACGATCGCGCTTCCTGAAGTAGTAGCAAGACTTCACTGTTATCTGCTAAATTTGCGGGAATGTCGTGTCTAAAGGTCAAGCCCATCAATGAAACAGCTTCTAGAGGAAGACACAATTCCCCAGTGAAGCCTGTATCTATGACGAACTCAATAGGGATGCTTGAGCCATTCGGTAGCAAGAAAGTCAGCGTTACAGTTGCGTGTCTATTTGTCACAATCCCAGAAATTACTTGCAGACACGCTCCATGACACCACCAAATGAGACAGCAACATTATATCCAATACGAATACCAAAGAGTCGGGCGTTTGGGTGCTTCTTACTAAGGTTACGAGATGCTTGCAATCCTGTTTTATCGACTTCATAATTACCTGTCTCAATGTCGATGATGACCATCTTGCCGATGTTCTCTTCCACCTCGACCTTTTGGCGGATGTTGCTTTCGTACAATTGCTTTGCACGTTGTGCAACTTCTTCACGGCTTAAAAGGATTGCCTGCATATATTGACTCCCGCTCGCTACGCTTTTCTGTGACTCCTTCTATAATAGTGCACGGACAAGCAGGGTGAACATTGCGGTTAATTCAGTAAATTTGTTTTATTTTCTGAAAAGCAACTCTAACCGATAATAAAATGTAACGGAAAAATTATTACTTTTGAAAAAAAAAATAAAAACCGATGACCGAATATCAATTAACGCCCGCAAAGTACCACAATGTACAAGTAGTTGTTTCCCTGAACCGCGTTCACTTAGACAACTATAAAAACCCTGATGAAGCATTGACAAAACTGCTAGAACTTGGTTACACTCCTGAATTGCGATATCAATGGAATCCAGAGCGAAACGAATTTGATTTATACGCCCTAATTCACGACCTGCCGCTAGAATAATCGCTAATGACCGATGAAAAGTGTCAGGAGTTTTTCAAGCATTTCAAACACAGCCAAATATATTCGATCGGGTGCGGTAACGCTGACCCCGATTGGCTATTTGCTTGGGGTTTTGATGACCCCCGCCGTCACGCCAACCCAGAAGAAATTGAACCTTTACCAGCAGCTAAAGCAGCAGCTTAAAATGATGAACGCAGACGAAATTTCATCTGCGTTCATCTGTGTTTATCTGCTAATATCTGCGGTTAAAAAATCCCAATCCAACTACTTCGCCGCAGGTAAAGACAACTGAGGCGAAGTTTTAGGATAGCTTCCATTCCCGGAAATGACAGCCGGTTCCTGCGACACCAAAAACTCGCGAATTAGTCTAGCAACTGCTCTTTGAGCTAAACCGCCGACCACTTTCTGCCCCATATTCTGCACTTCTGGTTTCACCAACAACTGCGGAAGTAGCTGCAATACTTTCGTCCCGTCAAAACCAGGAGTTGATTGCAAAATATCCCAAATCCGTTTGATGTGTTCTAGATTGTTTTTTTCTGTTGGTGAAACCACAGGTTGATTTGCCTTGACTCCAAACCATTCGCCCACGACTGCTTTGGCGTTAGCAAAAGCATTGCTCGAAAGTGTGTCGAGACTTTTGACTAATTCCAGAACAATACGATCGCGAATGAAATCTCCTCTTTCGGAAAATAAATATTCTAAAGCTTGGTTCAAGATTTGGCTGACATCGTAATCATCGCTCTCGCGGGCATTGTTGAGCAAGTTTTCTAAGCGGTTCCAGCGGAATTCCCCGTGTTTGAACAGCAAGTCTTGCAGGGATGCTCTCAATTCCGGTGCGGGGTCGCTCAACAGCCGTTTTGCTACGTAAGGATAAGCTTTGCTCAACACCTTGAATTCTGGATCGACATTAATCGCAATCCCTTCTAACGTAACGAGCGATCGAATAATCAAAGCATAGTAAGCGGGAACTCGGAAAGGATATTCGTACATCACCGCCGAAAGCTCGTCAGTAATGCTTTTGAAATTTAGTTCGGCAACGCTAGCACCCAAAGCATTGTTAAACACGCCGGCCAAAGCTGGAATAATTGGCGTCAAATCCGTGTCAGGTGTTAAAAACTCCAACTTCACGTAATCTTTTGCCAAACCTTCAAAGTCGCGGTTCACCAAATGCACCACAGCTTCTAACAGGCCGTACCGCTGATAAGGTTTTACTTCGCTCATCATCCCGAAATCGAGATAAGCCAACTGACCGTCAGGAGTTGCCAAAAGATTGCCTGGATGCGGGTCTGCGTGAAAGAAACCGTGTTCTAGAAGCTGTCTGAGAGAACACTGCACCCCCACTTCAATTAAGTAAGGAGCGTCAATTCCTTGAGCCTTGACTGCTTCTAAATTAGTGAGTTTGACCCCGGTTATCCACTCCATTGTTAAGACGCGGCGGCCGGTATATTCCCAGTAGATGCTGGGAACATAAATGTCTTTGATGTGACCGTATAGTTGGGCAAACCGTTCGGCATTTTGACCTTCGTGGGTGTAGTCCATTTCTTCGTAAATTCGCTCGCCCAACTCGTCCATAATGCCTGCGAGGTCGCTGCGAATTATTTTGAAGTTGTTTTGTGCCCACACTGCAACCCGCCGCAGGATGTAGATATCTAAGCCGATGTTCTCGGCTAAACCTGGTCGCTGCACTTTGATTGCGACTGTTTCCCCGGTTTTGAGTTTGCCTTTGTACACTTGTCCGAGGGAAGCTGCGGCGATCGGATCTGGTGTGATTTCGGCGTAAATTTCCCTCGGGTGGGCGCCCAATTCTTCTTGGATGAATTGATATGCTACTTCGTTAGGAAACGCTGGCAATTGGTCTTGCAGCGTTGTTAGTTCTTCTAAATATGCCGGCGGTACTAAGTCGGGCCGTGTTGAGAGTGCTTGTCCGATTTTGATGAAAGCGGGGCCGAGTTGGCTGAGAATTTCTCGCAGTCTGGCGGCGCGACGCTTTTGGTTGGTGGCCGCCTTGCCTGTTTTGCCGTCCAACCACACACTGAGGGCAAAGCTAAAAAATGTCCAAACAACGCTCGACAGCCGTCCCCACACTTGCAGGGGGCGATTTCGGTACAGGGCGGAGATCGCCACAGGATCGTAGCGCACAGCATCTCCTGCCAACTCGTAAGCTATGTCTCTGGCTGATTTGAGCGGTTCGGGAGTTGCTGTCGCACTCTCTAGTTCTACTTCTACTGCTTGCAGGGGAACTGTTTTTACCTCTTGGAGATTGCCGAGTGCAGGGTGAGTCCCTGAATTTGAGTAAGTTAGGGGGGTGGCTGGCGATACCGTCTTGACATCCATAAAACTCAGACCTGTGAAGCATTGTAAAGACATTGTAACAATTTGTTGCCTTCTCACCACTGCTTTGAGGTATAAAACCGCAGGCAGAAGTTATTAGTGGTTAGTCGTTAGTCCTTAATTAGGAGGATAAAGGATGAACTCCTATTCTCCCCATCTCCCACTCTCCCACTCTCCTACTCTCCCCATCTTTACTCGCCGCCGGCTTTGAGGAGTCGATCGCGAATTCCTGACAATTGCGATTGGGTGGACACGGGCGATCGAGGTTGGGGCATTTCGGTATCTGGCCAGTTCGGTAAGTCGTAACACGGACAGGACTCCGGGGCCATTCCGGAATCGCGGAACACTACGGGCATAGCGCAGCGCGCGCAGGCACTGATTTCCCATGCTGGTGTCAGCAGTTGGGCAATTGTTTCATTTGTGCCTTGCAGGTAGCAGTCTCCGCTGTCGGGCGAGAGGATTTTTTGCCAGTATTCTTCAAATTCGCTGCTGTAGCGATCGCCCGCAATTACCGATTTGGGCAGCAGCGCTTCGGAACCATTGCGAATTAATACTTTTTTGCCTAACTGAAACCAGTAAGCAATGTATTTTCTTACTTCACTCTCTGAGGCCATAATTTTTAGTCAACCCTTCAAATTGGTAATTTTAGACTTTCAATTGGAAATGTGCACTCTTTCTCAAGAGACATTTTATATTTTACATTTTTTCAAAATTTGGCTATTCCTCGTGTCAAATTGTTGTGCTGGTTGCCCGAGAGAGTATGCTTTTTGAGTGATTTATGTATGTTTTGAGTTTTCAATCTTAGTTAAAATCATACCTGATTTTCAGTTAAAATTGTCCATCAGGAAACCGAGATTTTATCTCCCTTGTCAAGTGCGACTTCGGCTGTTAATTTTTCCCAGCAGGCGGCAGCGGCGTACCCAGAGAACTCAGATTCAAGGCGTAACCGCCGGTGGCGAGATAAACAGTATCGGCGATCGCCCCGATCAGGCGCGCGAGAGTACCGAGACGATCGCGAAACAGCCGCCCCGCCGGATAAGCAGGCACAACGCCCCAACCTGTTTCTTCCCCTACCAAAATTACATCGGCCGCCGCCGACTTCAAACTAGCGAGCAAATCTTGCTGCGTAGTAGCCCAAACTGCCGCTTCTTGTTCCAAAAGATTCGCCGTCCAAGTTCCCAGCGAATCAATCAAAAAGCAATCCGACGACTTGCCTGAGAGCACAACGGCCGATAATTCGATCGGCACTTCTAGAGTTATCCAGTTGATTGGACGGCGCTTTCGGTGCTGTTCGAGGCGACGAAGCCACTCCAAATCGGCTTCATCAACCCGGCCGGTAGCCACATAGATTACTTGTTTTCCCGAACCCGCAGCCAGAGTTTCGGCCCATTCACTTTTGCCAGATCGGGCAGGCCCAGTTACTAAGATTAATTGTCTCGATGCAGTTGGTTCTGAGTTAGTCATTAGTCATTAAGTAGGTAAGTGCAAAAAAACAATAATATCTTGTAGGGTCAATCGATTTTAGATTTTAGATTTTAGATTTTAGATTTTAGATTGAAGCATTGACCCCACGGATAAATTCGGGGGGCAAGTTTCATCGGATACAGGTTTTTTATTTCTGGGTCCTGAGTCTGCGAAGGAATGAATCCGGGGGCTTGTATCCTGGATGCTTTCGGTCAGAGAGAGGTTTTGTAGGGGCGATGCCAAGGTTGCCTGCCCCTGATGGAGAGTGTCCGAGTGGGGGAGGGGGGGGAATCGTGAAAATATTCACGCTTGACGACTTCCATCAAACGACTTCCCTCGGACTTTTTCCTTCCATCCGTTACCAAATCCGTTGCCGAACTTTCTTCTTCTTTAGTCTTCGTGTTCTTCAAAAGGATCTCTCAATTCCTTAGCGGGAGGACCGAAAGCCGTGTATATCGAGAAACCAGTGATTGCCACCAGACACATACCGAGAGAAATGCCGAGAAATGCTGCGGGTTCCATATTTTTGATTTATTATGAGTGCTCCACTCTATAATATTACAAAAAATAACAATCAGTCTGAAAGTCTAGTGATTTTAGGCGCAGTACGGTATTGCAGCCCACCCCCACTCCCCCTTCTCCCAGTCGCCCTGCCGCATTTCTGAGAAATTGCGATCGCAATTAGCGGTAGAAATATGTCAAACTTTTCTGTAGAGATTCATTGCAGGTGACTTATGGCACAACGGACTTGGTTAGGAGATATACTCAAACCCCTTAACTCAGAATACGGCAAGGTAGCCCCCGGCTGGGGAACCACGCTATTGATGAGCGTGTTCATTGGACTGTTTTTCGTGTTCTTGTTGATTATTTTGCAAATCTACAACTCTTCGCTGATTCTGGAGAATGTGGATGTGGATTGGTCAAGTCTCGGCCGCTAAAAATTGATCGCAAAACAGTAAGGCTAAAAGTAAAAGCTGAGGGTTGAGGAGAAAGGGTAAAAGCTAAGTTTTTCCGTTTTTCCTTATCCCTTCAGGTTACTTTTTTCCTAAATAAACCGGAAGTAACTAAACAAATTGCAGGACAAAAACCATGAATATTTTTGGCATTGGTTTGCCGGAAATGGCAGTTATTTTTACGATCGCCCTATTGGTATTCGGCCCGAAAAAATTACCCGAAATCGGCCGGAGTGTGGGGAAGGCAATTCGGGGCTTTCAAGACGCTTCGCGGGACTTTGAGTCGGAGTTCACGCGGGAAGCCAAGCAGCTAGAAGAAGCAGTAGCAACTAGCAGCAAACCGGAAACTGAAAAACTCGCGGCGGCGAAGCCCAAGGAAGATAGCACAGACATTTAAATGAACAACACTCAGAAGTCGGAAACACCAGCGGAGTTAGTGATTCCCCAGCTAATAGTTGGGTTGGGAAATCCCGAACCTAAATACGATCGCACCCGACACAACATAGGCTTTAATGCTGTCGATGCCTTGGCTAAATCTTGGCAGATTTCCCTGTCGGAAAATCGCAAATTTCAAGGCATATTTGGCGAGGGAAACCGGCCGCGGGGACAGAAAATCCGCTTGCTGAAACCGCTTACTTACATGAATCTGTCGGGTCAAGCGATTCGGGCGGCGACGGATTGGTACAAAATACCTGCAGAGTCGGTATTAATAGTATACGATGATATGGATTTGCCGATCGGGAAATTGAGAATCCGCCTTGCAGGTTCGGCCGGCGGACACAACGGCATGAAATCGACAATTTCTCATTTGGGCACAGACAAATTTCCCCGCTTGCGGATTGGCATCGGCAAACCTCAAAACGATGCTGCTAAAAATGAGAAAGATACGATTTCCTTCGTTTTAGGAAAATTTTCCTCAGAGGAAAGTCAATTAGTAGAGAAAGTGCTTAAACTGGTTGTAGAAGCTGTGGAACTGAGTCTGCACCAAGGAGTAGAAAAAGCCATGAGCCTTTACAATAGTCGCACAATTGCAGAAACAAACGCGGAAACAAAAAGGTGAGTTCGAGACGTTTGCCTGAAACAACTGCATATGTCCGGGTTACTGGCCAATCTTGGCAAAAAGGCACGATTGAGGGTGAAGTGACTGCCGGCAATTTTGAGTGGCAGTTTCAGTGGCGTTTCACGGCAGAAAAAACACTGATACTTGAGCCTTCTCAGGGTAGGGCATTGATTCAGGAACCTCTGCACCGCTTTCTGGAAAAATGGGATTATCAATTAGAACCAGGTGGCGATTATTCGTTTACGGTTCGGGCTCAATTTTAAAATCTTGGTAATGGGAAATGTGGCAAAGGTAATCGGGAATAAAAACTTCTTTTAGTAGGATATCCCGCTTCCCGTAATTCTTTAATTAATCACGGGAAATGGCTCTAATGGGAAATTGGGAAACGGCGATCGGGAAGGCAAACTTTCTCTAGGAGGAGGCCCCGATTGCAGTGATTCTTTAATTAAAGCAGGTGGCGTCCCTTCTCGGTAAGCCCCGCAATAATACATTGTCAAAACAGCTTTGTAAGCCCAGTGATTGGAAGGTACATCGCTAAAAGGATTTGGCAGGGTTTCAGCCTGATTCTGCACGCAAGCATTGAGAACTTGTTCTCGCGTTGTCTGCACTTGAACTAAAGAATTATTTGGCTTGACTTGTGCGGTATTTTGTGCGTTTGCCGGAGCTAACAAACCTGTATACATTAACAGTGTAGCAGTGCCAAAGATGCTGAGTTTCATAAGTTTATACATTCCTGAATAAGTTGGGTGGTAGTGAGGAATTTAGTCCTCAAAGTTGTGGCAAATAACGACTCCTCGTCCTTACTCGAAACCTTTGGAATGTTCAGACATTTTTCGCATTCCCAAAGCCAAGACACTCAAAAACAACAGCCCGATCGCCCCAGCTAGCGGATTGCCGTTAACTCCTGTCACCCACTCGGGAACAGATGCCGAATATCGCACTAACTGCCCGATGTTGATCGTGTAATATCCCCAGACTAAACCTGCATGAAGCCCGATCGACAAACCGAGGCGATTTCGGCGCCATCTTTTTCCCCAAACCAGAATCAAACCCAGCAACAACAACCCCGGAAACTGTGGCCAACTCCCCACCATTGCCGCGACAGGTTTGATAAAATGAGATAGGGCAAACACCAGGCTATTCGCCCACAGAGATATTTTATAATTGTAATCCCGCTGCAACTCGTCCAGCAACCAACCACGGAATACCAACTCCTCCGCAAAACCGACTCCAAGGGCGCTTAACAGCCCTTCTGCGATGATTCTCGGCAAATTATCAGAATTTTGCCACGCGACTAAGCCGAACAGCCCTTGCACCGCAAATAAGCTGAAAGTGAGCAAAAGCCCGATCGCCAATCCGATTAAAAGCTCCAAACCGTTTTTTCGCGTATTGATTAACCCGTAACTTTTGAGTAATTGGGTTTGTCCGTAAACCTGTTTTCCCCAGCGCGGCACGAGGAACAGAAACTCAGTAAACAACAATCCCATTGTCAGAATAGTTGCTAGGTTACTATCTTTAACTAAGAGATAAATTGGTGCTGCTAGCGGCAGCCAAATTGCTAGCACGATTAATAGGAAAATTATTACACGTAAAGGAAATGGATAACTGGCTATTATTTGGAGGCGGTTAATCATTGTTGTAAATTAAACAGGTTTTACATGATATCTGTAGGGACACAGCAATGCTGTGTCCCTACCCGGATTATAAACACGCCATTGCCGTACCCCTAATGTACAAAGCAGACGGAAAAAGCTAGAATGGCATCATATCGGTTGAAACTTTCAGTGAAGCAAAGCTATAACATCAGGTAACAATGACTGAAGCCTCGGATTTTTCAAATGTCGATCGCGAATTAGATGACACAATTTTAAGCTTCGCAGACATTCAGGCAGAACTCAACCTGCGCCACGCTAAAGATGCTCTGCGAGATATAGTAGAAAATCTCGACTTGACACTTCAAGAGCGAACTGGACTGGAACCGGAAATTGGCGGGTTGGAGAAAATGCTCGACAAGCTAGAGCGCGCTTGCGTGCAAATAGCTGTGTTTGGGATGGTGGGAAGGGGAAAATCTTCGGTTTTGAACGCGCTGCTAGGTCAAAATGTGTTTGAAACTGGCCCGACTCACGGGGTGACTCGCACCACGACTATCGGCCAGTGGGATGTCGGAGAGGGAATTGATGAGAATTTGCCCGATCGACTTTCGCCAGTTATTTACCGTTTGTCGCAAATTGAATTAATCGACACTCCGGGAATAGATGAAGTTGACGGCGAAACTCGCGAACTTTTAGCCCGCCGCGTTGCGAAACAAGCAGATTTGATTTTGTTTGTAGTTGCTGGCGACATTACAAAGGTCGAATACGCAGCACTTTCGCAGTTGCGGGAAGCCGGAAAACCTATGTTATTAGTCTTTAATAAAATTGACCAGTATCCTGATGCAGACAGGCTGGCAATTTATCATAAAATTCGAGACGATCGCGTGAGAGAATTGTTGTCTCCCGATGAAATTGTGATGGCGGCGGCTTCCCCTTTGACGGCGAGGGCGGTGCGCCGTCCCGACGGAAGTATGGGCGTGCAAATGACTCGCAGTTTGCCACAAGTGCAAGATTTAAAATTAAAGATTTTGGAGATTTTAGACCGGGAAGGCAAATCTTTGGTCGCGCTGAATACGATGCTCTGTGCGGGGGATATTAACGAGCATTTGGTGCAGCGAAAAATGGAAATTCGAGATGACGCGGCTAATCGCATTATCTGGAACGGGGTAATGACTAAAGCTGTGGCGATCGCACTTAATCCAATTACTGTAGTTGATATTCTTAGCGGTGCGGTAATTGATGTGGTGATGATATTAACTTTATCTAAAGTTTACGGCATTGCGATGACGGAAGCGGGCGCGGTGGAATTGCTGCAAAAAATTGCGATTAGTATGGGGGGGATTACGGCCGGCGAATTGTTGGCTAATTTTGGTTTGAGCTCGTTGAAAGGATTGTTGGGTTTGGCGACGCCAGCGACAGGGGGTTTGGCTTTAGGGCCTTATTTGTCTGTGGCGGTGACGCAAGCTGCGATCGCGGGGGTTTCTTCCTATGGAATCGGTCAAGTTACTAAGGCTTATTTGGCTAATGGTGCTTCTTGGGGAGATGATGGGCCAAAGGCTGTTGTGAGCAAGATTTTGTCTTCTTTGGATGAGGATTCTATTTTAAATCGGATTAAGGAAGAGTTGCGGGCTAAGTTGGATTTGGGAAGTGTGGAGAAACAGAAAGTTCAGTGAAAAGAAGGAAGTCAGGACACGGATTTTGGCACGGATACACAGATTAATTATCGACAGTGAGTAGTTATTTGTTATTTGTTTTATTTGTGAAGAACTACCAATACCCGATGCCCAATGCCCAATGCCCGATGCCCAATGCCCAATGCCCGATGCCCGATGCCCGATGCCCGATGCCCGATGCCCGATGCCCGATTCCTAATATTATGTTATTAACCATCTCTACAACTCGCGTCCCTGCTACAGATTTAGGTTATTTGCTGCACAAACATCCCGATCGCCATCAATCCTTTCCGATGACTTTCGGGCAAGCCAGCGTGTTTTATCCAGAGGCAAATGCAGAAAGGTGCACGGCAGCTTTACTCTTAGATGTCGATCCGGTTGCTTTGGTGCGGGGCAAGTCGAAATCCGGCGATCGCCCTCTCGAACAATACGTGAACGATCGCCCCTACGTTGCCTCTTCGTTTCTGTCTGTCGCCCTCGCCAAAGTCTTTAGTACAGCTCTATCCGGTCGCTGCAAAGACCGCCCAGAGCTCGCAGAAACAGCTATTCCTTTGACAGTTAATCTGTCAGTTTTGCCCTGTCGCGGTGGCGAGAAGTTCCTGCGGCAAATGTTTGAGCCGCTTGGCTATCAAGTCGCAGCAAAACCCCTGATTCTTGACGAGCAATTTCCCGAGTGGGGCGCGAGTCCTTACTTTTCTGTGGAACTGCAAAATACAGTTCGTTTGGCGGATTTGTTAAGCCATCTTTACGTGCTAATTCCCGTGTTGGATGACGACAAACATTATTGGGTGGGCGATGATGAAATCGAGAAGTTATTGCATCACGGCGAAGGTTGGTTGAACGCGCATCCCGCCCGCGAACAAATTGCCAACCGCTATCTGAAACGCCAGCGCCGTCTGACGCGAATTGCTGTGGCACTGTTAGCAGAAGAAGCTCATATCGACCCTGAGGAACTCGAAGTTGCTCATCAGCAAGAAGAGGAAGTTTTAGAACAGCGAATTAGCTTGAATCAACAGCGTTTGGAAGCTGTGACGGAGGTTTTAAAGCAAAGTGGTGCTAAGCGAGTGGTAGATTTGGGCTGCGGTGAGGGAAAACTGCTGAAACTGCTTTTGAAAGAAAGCTCGATCGAACAAATTACAGGCGTCGATGTGTCCTTTCGGGCATTGGAAATTGCTAGGGAACGTTTGCAAATCGATCGATTGTCTCCCGCACAGCAATCTCGCATTCAACTACTTCAAAGTTCGCTAATTTATCGGGACAGCCGCTTGACTGGTTTTGATGCGGCGACGGTAATTGAAGTGATCGAACATCTGGATTTAGAACGGTTAGCTGCTTTTGAGCGGGTTTTGTTTGAATTTATCCGACCCAAAAGTGCGATCGTCACAACTCCAAATATTGAATATAATGTTCGGTTTGAAAACTTGCCTGCGGGCAAATTTCGCCACCGGGATCACCGCTTTGAGTGGACAAGGGCCGAATTTCAAACTTGGGCGAATGGGGTTGCCGAACGGTTTGGCTGTGGGGTAGAGTTTCGTTGTGTGGGAACTGAAGATTTAGAAGTAGGTTCGCCTACGCAAATGGCAATATTCGCCCAGTGAAAATAATCCCGACAGTCTGTTTGTGCTTACAATATAGTTAAACTTGGAAAAAAGCAGGCTTCAGCTATGAGTAAATCTATTCAAACCCAAATCGTTGAAATTGACAATTCTCAGGGCATTCGCATTCCCAAATCTTTGTTAGATCAAATTGGTATTAGCGAAGCAGTAGAAATCGAAGTTCACGGCGATCGGATCGTCATTCGTGCAGCCCAAAAACCGGGTGCCGATTGGTACGTCATTGGTTCAGCCCAAAAACCGCCTGCCGGTTGGATCGTCATTAGTGCAGCCCCAAAACCGCGTGCCGGCTGGGAGGAAGCGTTCGCAAAAATGGCAGAGCAACATGATGATGTCCTTCTTGATGATGTCACCACTACGGATTGGGAGGAGCTTGAGTGGCAATGGTAGTCAAACGTTTTGATGTTTTTCGAGTGAATCTTGATCTTGATCCCACTGTTGGCAGTGAAATTCAGAAAACTAGACCTTGTTTGGTGATTTCACCAGATGAGATGAACAAGCGCATTGCCACTGTCATCATTGCTCCAATGACAACGAAGGGGCGACCATATCCCAGCCGCATAGATTGTCATTTTCAAGGCAAAGATGGGCAAATCGTCCTCGATCAAATTCGGACTGTTGACAAAAATCGATTAGTTAAATATCTCGGTCAAATCAGCGCTGACGAACAAAAAGCAGTTTTAGATACTTTGGTACAAATGTTTGCTGAATAATAATATTTACTGGTTCCCAGGCACAGCCTGGGAACCGATGCCCAGAGGCTCTGCCTCGCGAGGTTCGATGAGAATTAGAGGCAGAGCCTCTGGATATGCGTTACCAGGCAGAGCCTGGTAACGAGTAAAAGGAGTAAAAACGAGTAAAAAATCTATATTATTAAAAAATGAAAATTACTTTTCCAGAACTATCCCTAGTCGTTCTCATCGGTGCATCCGGTTCCGGCAAATCCACCTTTGCGCGGCAACATTTCCTACCTACAGAAATCATTTCATCGGATTACTGCCGCGGCCTGGTTTCCGATGACGAAAACAATCAAGCGGCCACCGCTGATGCTTTTGAAGTATTGCATTTAATCGCTGCTAAACGTCTGGCCGCAGGTAAGCTAACTGTGATTGATGCCACCAACCTTCAGCCGGAAAGCCGCAAACCTTTGTTGGAATTAGCCCGAAAATACCATTGCTTTTTGGTTGCTATTGTGCTAGATTTACCAGAAAAATTGTGTGGCGATCGCAATCAACAACGTGCAAACCGCAATTTTGGAAATCATGTAATTCGCCGCCACATTCAGAATTTAAAGCGATCGCTCAAATCTCTAGATCGCGAAGGATTTCGGTACGTTTACGTCCTCCGTTCCCCAGAGGAAATCGACGCGGTGGAACTCGATAGACAACCTTTGTGGAACAATCGCAAAGGCGACAGCGGCCCTTTTGACATCATCGGCGACGTTCACGGATGCTGCGACGAATTGGAACAATTGCTGCAACAGTTGGGCTATCAAATTATCGAAAAATCCAGCGAATCCGATTTGGGGAATTTTCCCACCTACGCGCACCCAGAAGGGCGTAAAGCCGTATTTTTGGGCGATTTGGTCGATCGGGGCCCGCGCATTCTCGACACCCTCAAACTCGTGCGAAACATGGTGCTCGCAGAAACAGCTTTGTGCGTACCTGGAAATCACGACATCAAACTGCTGCGAAAACTCAACGGCAAAAATGTCAAAATCAACCACGGACTCGAACAAACCTTAGCAGAAATTGCCGCTTTACCGGATGAATTGCGCGAATCAGCAGTACGAGAAATTCGCCAATTTTTAGATAGTTTGATTGGGCATTACGTCCTCGATGGCGGAAAATTAGTCGTCGCCCACGCCGGGATGAAAGCTGAATTTCAGGGACGCGCATCGCGCCGCATTCGAGATTTCGCCTTGTACGGAGAAACAACTGGCGAAATCGATGAATTCGGCTTGCCCGTCCGCTACAATTGGGCCGCCGAATATCGAGGTCAGGCAGCGGTTGTTTACGGACACACCCCGGTTCCAGAAACAGAATGGTTGAACAATACAGTTGATATTGACACCGGCTGCGTTTTCGGGGGCAAACTAACAGCTTTGCGGTATCCCGAAAGAGAATTTGTCAGCGTTCCTGCTGCTAAAATTTACTGCGAACCTGCCAAACCGATCCTCTTTCAAGACAGCCCAACCCCACTTAACAATAGAGACATGAATTCACCCGTTATCAATAGCGGTTTGGCGGCCGTGAGTATCACCGCCCAACAGCAGTTTGATGACGTACTGGACATTAGCGACGTACTCGGAAAACGCATTATTTCAACTCGCCTGCAAAGTAACATTACGATTAAAGAAGAAAATGCGATCGCAGCCCTAGAAGTAATGAGTCGGTTTGCAGCAAATCCCAAATGGCTGATTTATTTACCGCCCACAATGTCTCCCGCTGCTACTTCCAAAGAACCAGGACTTTTAGAACATCCAGCCGAAGCATTTAGCTACTACCAACAGCAGGGCATATCGACAGTTGTGTGCGAAGAAAAGCACATGGGTTCCCGTGCAGTTGCGATTGTTTGCCGCGACGCATCGGCAGCTTTACGCCGCTTTGGCATTCTCAGCGAGAGTATCGGCATTTGCTACACCCGCACGGGACGGCATTTTTTCGATAATTCTACCTTAGAAACAGAATTTTTAGCGCGGGTAAATGTCGCTCTCACGGCGAGCAATTTTTGGGAGAATTTTCAAACCGATTGGGTGTGTTTGGACTGCGAATTAATGCCTTGGTCAGCCAAAGCTCAAGGTTTAGTGAAAGAGCAATACGCCGCCGTGGGAACAGCATCTCGTCACGGGTTTGCGGAGGCGATTAAGAACTTAGAACAGGCAAACCAGCGGGGAGTTGAAATTAATTCTTTGCTAACCAGCTATCAAGAGCGAGCCGAACTAGCCGATCGCTATGTTAAGGCCTACCAGCGCTACTGCTGGCCAGTGAAATCGCTCTTAGACCTCAAATTAGCGCCTTTTCACATCTTGGCAACCGAGGGAACTGTTCACACTGACAAAAATCACTGTTGGCACATGGAACAGATTTCACAAATTTGTAAAGCTGACCCTGAATTGCTGTTAGCTACTGAATACAAAATAGTTGAGATTGCCGATTTTGACAGCAGATCCGCAGGGATTCAATGGTGGGAAAAACTGACGGCGGCGGGAGGCGAAGGAATGGTTGTTAAACCAATGGATTTTATTGTGAAAAAGAGCAAAGGACTCGTACAGCCTGCGGTGAAATGTCGCGGTAAAGAGTATTTGCGAATTATTTATGGTCTGGAATATTCTTTGCCGGAACATTTAGAAAAATTGCGATCGCGCGGACTTTCCGGCAAGCGTTCTTTGGCGTTGCGAGAGTTTGCTCTCGGTGTAGAAGCATTGGAGAGATTTGTTGCGGGTGCTCCATTGAGACAAGTTCACGAGTGCGTTTTCGGAGTTTTAGCGATGGAGAGCGAACCTGTCGATCCGAGGCTGTAATCTGACAGGTAGAAAGCAGGCGATCGCTCATTCATTTTCCGCTATTAATCGTTCAACTTCCGATGGCGATAAATTCATCATTTGTGCAACTTGCTCTAAATTCATTCCCGAATTTAACAGGTGAGAAATGAGCGAGCGCAAGGCTGATTCTGCCGCCAGCCGCGCTTGTTCGGATTGCTGGTAAGTCTTCAGAAACTCTCCTGTTTGAGGATTTCTAAACCTCAATTCTCCAGAGACTAAGTGCAATTCCAGTCCCAATACTTCGCTGTACAGCCACAGCGTATCGAAGGCGATATTATTGACAGGAATCGGCTCATATCGGTTGTTGACTAAACGTAATCCTTGCAATATCGGATTCAAATAATCCCCAGACGGATCGTACTGAAAGTATTCCCTTACTCCCAAACTTTCATAGATTTCTGGTTTGGTTTCTTGGTCTACATCTTGAGTTGTTTCTGAGGTTATTTCTAAGACAAACTGCGGGGCTATCCCTGCTTCTTTCCAGATTTTATAGTTATCTCTTTGGCGTTTTCTGACTCCGAATACTACATAGATATCGGGAGCAACTACTGCTGCTTTGTTGCCTTCTTCGTAATAGACGAAAGAATTTGCTGACACGTAGACATCCGATCGCCCTTGAAAGTGCAGCTTCAGAGCTTCCACGCCGTAAGTTATGTAATCGCGCGTGATGTCACTTTCCGCCATCGGTTCTCCGTCACTACTGGGATATTGGATTTCTTCTTGTTCGAGAGAAGTTAAAACAGTCATGATTTAAGTCTCCTCAATGCTGGTTATTTTTATTTTAGCCGACGAGCAATTAATTTTTTTATATAAAAAAAAGGCGTTTGTACTTGACAAACGCCTTTTTATAGAGTTAGGAACGCGGCGTCTTATCTTGTTTAAACGACGCTAACCATTCGCGAATTTGGTCGGCCGCAATCTCGCGCCCGCCCAAACCAAAAGCTAGAGCAATGCCAACTGCGATCGCCCCGAGCAGCAGCCCGAAAGCCAAATTCACAATATCGCTGCCAATGCCCATTTGTTGCAGCGCCAAGGCCGCAACAAAAGCAATAATCGCGATCCGAGCCGCTTGGCCCAAAAGCCGCGCTTGGCGAGTTCCAGAACTGGCAATCAAGCTAAACGCCAGATTCGCCAAATACAAGCCGATCGCAAATACCACCAAACCCGAAAGCACCCTACCTGCAACCAGGACAATACCGCTGACAATCGCCGTCAGTGCTGGAATCCCCAGCACGTCGGTAGCCGCCACCACAGCAAACAGCATGATGCCCACCTGCACCACAATGCCGACAAATTCCGAAGGCGTGCGGGTCGGAACTTCCGGTTCCTGAAGTATTGTTGCGTCCGGATCGCTCGAACTCGGCATTAGCCTCAGCGGCTGCTTCGGCTGCACTCCCAACCAAGAAAAGACATTGTTAAAGCCAATTCCCCTCAGGATATTAGTCACCAAATCGCCTACCCAACGCCCCAAAATGTAAGCAACCGCCAGAATTAGCGCTGCGGTGAAGATTTTGGGAACCGCGCTCAAAATGTCGTTGAGCATTGCGACTGCAGGCTGCGAAATCGCCTGAATGTCCAAAGCGTTGAGTGCTGCGATCGCCGTTGGAATCAAAATCAAAACATAGACGATCGTCCCGACAATCCACGACAGCGATTGTCCGCCGGAAGTCCGCGAAATTCCAAACCGAGCACCCAAACTGTCCGCCCCAGCAGCAGCCAACAGATTCGTGACAATCCGCCGCACCACCATAGCCAGCAGCCAGCCCACAAACCCAATCAGCACAGCTTCCAGAATTTTCGGAATTGCCGCCAGAATTTGGTTGAGCAAATTATTAACAGGCAGCAGAGCCTGCTGCAATTGCAGCGCTTCCAGAATCAGCGGCAAAAACAGCAGAAAGATGAACCAGTACAGCGCATTCGCCACAGTATCGCTCAGCAGCAAAGGTCGCTCGCTGGACGCAGTGCCCGCCTCCTGATTCAAGCGCTCGTCCACGCTAAAAGTCCGCATCACCCGCGATATGGCCATTTTGGCGACTGTCGCCAACACCCAAGCAATCCCCAACCAAATTAGCGCGCCGGCTAACCTCGGCAAGAAACCGGTAATTTGATTGAGAAAAGTATTGAGCGGTTGCGAGACAGCCGTTAGATTCAGGCGGTCGAAAAAGGCAATTAGGAAAAAGATAAAAATGATCCAGAACACCGCTGTGGAAATCCATTTTTCCACTTGCGGGCTTCCTGCTGCTTCCGGACGGCCGGTAATCCAAGCAGCCAGCCGATTGTCGATCGTAGTCTTCTTGAGCAATCCCCCCACTACAGATGAGACGAGGGCTGATACTATCAAGCCAACTAGCAGGATACCGATGGCCCAGAGGAGATTTTCAAGGTTTGTGCCCTGAAAGAGATTGTTAATTCCGCGTTCGGCCTGTGCCAGCGGATTTGCGGGCTGGGCCTGTGCCACAATTCGATCGGACAAAGCCGCTATTGGACCCGAGATGGGTTGAGTTATTTCTTGCCAAGTTTCATTCATTTTTTTCTCAAGTTAACCTCAGATTTGACATGGAAAAGACGAAACTTTAATAATAGTTCCAAAAAATCTAGACATCGCCTAAATTTAATGTTTGTACGCTTTTAATCGTACTGGGTTAACTACAAAACCCTCTATCGAATTAGGGATAAACCCATCTCCGACTGCTTTTCGGCCAATATTCAAAGAACCGTTTACATCGGCATTTATGGGGCGTCCAGTTTTGGTTCTGAACAATCCTCTTTTTACCCTACTGCCAATGTAGTCGGAATGTTCTTGAATTGGTTCCCAATCCAAGGCTGAACATTTGGATGTGTAACTCTCCTCTACTAACACAACTTTAATTCCCGCAATTTGTCCTTTGTACTGCAACATTTGCACGAATCGGCGATGGGGAATGCAGGCAAAATTTTGATTGTTAACCTTGCCAGTCTTAATCCGATCTTTGAAATCCTGGTTCCAGCCTATAGCCAGCAAGCCAACTTGATGATTGACGAGTTCTTTAATAATTGCGGAACTCGTGGTGTGGAGGTAGTAATCCACTTTACAGTTACGCTTGTGCCACAATTTGGCGAGTTTTTTACTGTTTTTTTGGCCTGCGGGCAGCAATGATTTCAACACCGATGAAACTTGATTGCAGTATTGATTGGTTGACTTAACAGCCCGTCCATCGAAGATTGTCGGTACTAACCCAGGAACATTGTAGGTTAATGTTGCCAGATTGTTTAATCCTAAATCTATTGCACCTACCCTCTGATTAACTTGTAAAGGCTGTTCTAACTTTTCATAGACGACCTCGACCACATAACAACCTACCTTGGGAACAATCCGGATTTCCAGAATCGAGGTGACTTTTGAGGGCAACCAAATATTAGTCCCAGAGGGGCGAGCATATCCTTTTTTTAAGGCTATTTTGCTGACAGCTTGACAATTAAATACAACTACATAGCGTCCGTCTTCTCTTTTTCGAGCTCTTGAACCTTTATAATGAGGAATTTTCGGTGCGGCTTTAAATTTAGTTGGGTCTTCCTGATAGTTTCGCACTGCCAGATAATAGCTAGTCCATGCTTTGAGGACTAAGCCGAGCGTGCTTTGTGCTACCTTTGCGGGCAGTGCTTTGTAATCAGGACTTGTTTTGAGAGCGTGATAAACAGCCAGAGCGTTTGTTTGTTGGGTGGCGAAAAAGTTTTGACGGTAGATGTAGTTAGCGCTGTTGTAAAGATTTTTGCACAGCCAAGACAGTCGATCGGCTTCTCGATAAAACCTATGATTTGGTTTAATGACGTGCCTTTCGACTAACTGCATAATCGGTATATATACTTTAATTCAAGATGATACACTGTATTTATGAGTGTGTCAATCTTTTAATTTCTGGAAAAATTGACGGTACAAGTAAATAAAGGACTATAAAGTAAGCAAAGTTTTGTAATACCCTCGTTGTTGCAGGTTCTCATGTCAATTCGTCAAGTTTTCGAGCAATCCATTGAAATTCGCGCTGCTGCTACCTTGGTGGAGCGGTGTATAGTCGATCGCACTTTGATGCACAAGTGGCTCAACCCTCTGCTGCGTTGCGAGCCCGAGGGCGAATGGGATACTACTGTAGGAAGTCGCAGCTTATTTATCATAAAAATTCCGGTTTTGCAACCCACTTTAGAGAGTGTTGTGTTGGAGCGACAACCCGGTTTAATTGTGTGGGGGTTTGACGGATTTTTCAAAGGATGCGATCGCTGGGAATGCCAGCCCCAAATCCAAGGAACTCTCTTAATTAACCGCTTTGAATTTCAAATTCCCAATCGTTTAATTAGATTTGGTTTCAATCAATTTGCAGCCCCTTGGACGCAGAAAGATATGAAAGACCAACTCCGCCGACTTAAGCGGGTAGCCGAGCAACTATCTCAAAAAATGGGTAATGGGTAAGGGATAATGGGTAATTGGTAATGGGTAATTGCTAATGAGTAATTAGTAATAGCTGAAAACTCAGAGCTAATAGGAAAAAAAGCACCAATTCCCAATTCCCAATTCCCAATTCCCAATTCCCAATTCCCTGCAACTTCAGTTATTTACTTCGTACTTCCCGCTGGACTGGGCTGACAAATCATTTCTCTAGCCGAATTCACGGCTTGGCCGGCCGTATTTTGCAAAGCCGGGGAATTCTGATACAAAGCTTGCAAATCTTGCACGTCTTTAATGACTCGCTCGTAGATAGCCATAGCTTGATTCCCGTCAACTTCTAAGGTCGCAGGGCTGTAATTTTGCATCACTTCCATCAGCGATATTTTGCCATCTTTGGAAGCTGCGACTAAAGCATCGCGCAGTGCGGGCGCGCTTTGAAGCCGAGCTGTCGGCGCATAAGCAACCTCGCCCAATTGTCTGAAAACAATTTCCCCAAAATAAGTAGTTGCCAGCCGCCCTACTAATTGGGAATCTAAAGGCACTTCTCGCGTTAATATTTCGCGCATCGACTCGGGAGTTTGTTTTGCAAGACTCAGAACGCTTTGCAGTTGAGATGATGCCTTGCCGGTTTGTGCCAAGCTTTGCAAGTCGCTTATCGGTAATGTTACGTCAACAGCACCGTATTTTACGGTAACATTGTCTAACGCAACAGCTTTGCCACTGCTCAGGAATACTGCACTTGTTCCCAGCAAAAGCGCCAAACCTAATGATAAAGACTTTGACATTTTTTTGGCTAAATGGGCTGACAGCGGTTGCATTCCGTTGAGATAACCTTGTTGAAACTGAAAGTTCATGGGTGTGTGCCTCTTTACGTCAAAATACTTTTTCGCTCGAGCGTGTGTGCGGGTATCAGTCGGGAAAGTGGACTGGGGATTTCCGTAAATGACCTATGATTTTACAGTCATGTCAAGCAAATTCAACCTATCAAAAGATAGGTGTTAATTGATAATTTATATGTTAAGTTATGAGGTTTGACAATTTTTTATAGCTTTGCAAAGCTTATAAAAGCGACATTTGCCCGTCGGGCAGCAGTTTATTGAGTGTCGCTTTCACCTCTTATAGTGTGCGATATATAGCGAATTTAAGTTCACATATCCCGATCGAGCCGATCGACCAATTGGCGAATTGTAGCAGCATCACGAGCATTCGGAGCATTTCTCAGGTATAGTTCCAAATCGTGGCGCGCCTCCACCAAGCGCCCAAGTTGATAGTAGAGAATTCCGCGATCGCGCCGTTCCCCTAGCGCCTCGGGAAACAGCAGCAAAATCCGTTCGATCGCCAAAAGCACCCTCAAAGCATCTCGCTGTTGCAAGTAAATCGCCTTCAGATTTCCCAGCATTCGCCCCAACAAATGCCTGGGACTTACCGGGGCGAGAAAAGCCGGCTGCAACTCCATAGGTTGACCGTAAATTTGAGAAAGTCTGGCTTGACAATCTTCAGGAAATAATATCTCGCCGTCGTTAAACGCATCAACAAAAATGCCAGCATCTTCAAAATCCGGTCTAATTAAAAAATGTCCCGGCATCCCAATTCCCACCATCGGAAAATCAATCCGCTTAGCAACCTCCAAATAAACCAAAGATAAAGAGATGGGAATGCCAGTACGCCGATCGATCACTTCATTCAAAAAGCTATTGCGGGGGTCGTAATAATCCGCATCATTGCCCGCAAACTGCAACTCCCCGTATAAATAGGTGTTAATAGTTTGAATGATCCGCAGCGGATAATTCTGTGCCGGCAGGCGCGAGCGCACTTCATCTGCGATCGTGTCGAGAGCGTTGAGATACTCCTGGGGCTCTAAATTTGGGTATTCTTCCAAAGCCATGTAAAGGGCAGCTTTCGCCAGGTCGATCGAGCTATCCGGCTGATTTATTTCTTGATAAAAGAGTTGTCTGGCGATCGGAAAATCCATATTTATAATTAATTTATTTTTAATTGACATTTTGTAGCCATATCATGAACAGGCTTTCTGGTCTGTTCCACAAAAGACATTTTTTGTTTTAAACTAGGCATTTTTTCGGGTGGAAGAGGTCAGAAAGCCTGTTGCTTAAAAAATATTAAAAACAGTGCCTTATTTAAATTTTAATATATTATAATTTTTTCTATCTAAATCAGCCACTATTTTTAATAAAGCTTCACGATATATTTTTTTGGCATAGAGACGCTCGGTGAAGGCCATCGGATGTCAAATGAACTTTCAAATCCCGTGACTTTTACCAATCACCCAACTGCGGCGGAAAATCCGAGCTAGAGTCGATTCTTCCAAAGCAAAATAGATAGGGCGGCCGTGAGGACAAGTGCGCGGATTGCGAGTTTGCTGCCATTCATCCAACAAATTTTGCATTTGGGAAAGGCTCAAAGGAGTACCGTTGCGCATAGCGCTGCGACAAGCAGTAGCAACTTGAGCAGCTTGCAAATCTGCGACTTTACTGAGCTCAAAAAGCGCATCCGCACAGTCATCTCGATCGGCTAACAACTCAGGAACTTCGCGGGCAGCCCATAGCTGTTCCCCAAATGTTTCTACCGACAAACCCAAGCGGGATAAATTCTCAATTTGCAGCGCAGATAATTGACTGAGAATCACTGGTTTTTCGAGAGATTTTAGCTGCCAAGCCGCGCACAATTGCTCGTACAAAACGCGCTCGTGAGCGATGTGTTGTTCGACTAACCACATTCCGCTGGAATGTTCGGCAACAATGTAAGTATTGTGAACTTGAGCGATCGCCCTCAATTGCATCAATCCTATTTTATGAGCTTTTTCCTGTTCGCCACCTTCATCATTCTGCCTAGCCGGAATCCCAACACTGTAAGCGCTTTTTTGTTCCGAAGCCTTCAGTAATTTTCCCACTCGATCGGGAATTGGGGCAGGTGGCAAAACTTCATCATTCAGGTGCAAAGCGCGAGCAATTGCCGTGCTAACTTGTGCTTGCCAAAAACTCGGATCGTGCAGATAAATTTCCACTTTAGCTGGGTGGCGGTTCCAGTCGATTTCCGAGGGGGAGATTTGCAGGTGAACAAAACACACGGGATAGCGATCGCGCGGACAAGTGCGGGCAAAGGCGCTGAGAATAGTTTGCTCTAATTCGGGCGATCGCACAACTCGCCGGTTCACCCCCACCTTCACCCAATCCGGCCGTCTGCGGTGACAGCGATCGGGCAAACCAATTACTAATTCTAAAAACTGGGAATTGGGAATTGGGAATTGAGAACTGGCAAGCGGTAATTGGTAATTGTGCTTAACTGTAGAGCCAACAAGTTGAGTTTCTGCCAATAAACTTGCTGCTTTCTGATTTTCAGGACTCGCAGGCAAATCTAACTTTAAATACTGCAAATCGCTCCCTCGGACACCGCGCACAAATTGAGGTAAAATGTGTTCCGCTGTGCTACCAGGAGTTACGTGCAAACAAGGGGTATTTCCTTGACGCAACTGCCAATTAACGTGCGGGTGACAAATAGCAATTTGCTGAAGGATTGATTGTATCGATCGCATTTGCTGTGCCGCGGACAAAAAACTGCGACGCACAGGCCAATTGCCAAACAAATTATCAACAGTCACCACCGTACCCGGAGCGATCGCCGCTGTTTCCACCTCCACAGCGGAGCCTGCGTTATTGTAAACCACCCGCCAGCCCGATCGAGCATTTTGGGTTCCCCCCCTTAACAATGATGAGCTGGGAAGGTTTGGCGCCGACTCTCGATTTTCCCAAAAATCGCCCAATCCCAAATCATTGGGCCGGCTCAAAATCTCCAAACAGCCCAACTGAGCCAAACTGTGCAAAGCTTCCCCGCGAAACCCCAAAGTAGCAATTTTGTAAAGATCTGCTTCAGTGGTAATTTTGCTCGTACTGTGAGGCGAAGCCGCCTGCTGCAAATTTTCCAGATCCATTCCTGTACCATTATCTGCAACTTGCACCCGCCACTGTTCGGGCCAGACAGAAACAACGATGCGAGTTGCGCCAGCATCCAGAGAATTTTCAACTAATTCTCGTACCGCAGCGGCGATCGAGTCAATCACTTCGCCTGCGGCAATTAAATCGATAACTTCTGTGGGTAAGGTTTGAATAGTAACTGGCATCAGATTTTTAGCGTTTCGTTAATTCAATTCTACTTGATTCTGCAAATCGCTACACAGTATTAAGACTTACGCTCTTAAACCCGGTTTCTTAGAAAAATATTGTTTGGTAACAGAAGATCTACTCATAAACCAAGTTTCTGAGGCAAGCGCGATCGAGTCAATCGTATATATCTGCCTACCGACTTAAACTTGCTCTGCTAAAGCTCTACATTTCGGCAAGCGGATATAAAAAGTTGTTCCTTTGTCCTCCTCCGACTCATAAGTAATTTCCCCTTTATGAGCATCAACAATCGACTTAGCAATCGCCGTTCCCAACCCAGTACCAGTCCGCTTGCCATAAGTCACAAAAGGTTCAAATAACTTTTCCTTAATTTCCTGGGGAATGCCCGGGCCGTTATCGTAAATGCTAATTTCTGCCCACTCCTCACTTTGCCACACAGCAATCTCTACCAGACCTCCGCGCCCGCTAAAAGCTTCAACAGCATTCCCAACTAAATTTTGCAAAACGCGCAAAATCTTATTTTCGTCCGCTTCGACTATCACTTCTGTTACCCGTATAACCAAATCTACTTTTGCCGCCTGAAAATAAACTCTGTTCAACTTTTCAAACTGCTGCAAAGTCTGGATTAGATTAACTGGTTTTTTATGTAATACAGAATTGCCGCGCGAAAATTCTAATACTTCTTCAGCCATCCCCAACATTCGCTGAACCTGCAATTGAATAAGTTCGCACCACTCCTGACTTTCCTCATCCGGGTGCATTTCTTTGAGCATTTCGCTGGAAAGTTTAATTCCCGTAAAAGGACTTTTAAAATCGTGAATAATTGTGCTCACCATTTCTCCTACCAATACCATTTTTTGTTTATGTACGAACTGACCAACATATTGATCCGTGGTATCCCGCAATTTTTGAATAATGAAACTAAACATTTCCAGTACCGAACTGCCTTTAGCAGACTGGAGAGTTTTTATCAGTTCTTCGCGATCTATTTTTGCAAAAGTCGAGCCTGCAACTGCCACAGCTCTAGCACTGCGAGGCTCGCCGTCTAAAACTCCGAGTTCGCCAAAATAAGCGTCGGCCTTAGCGACAGCAATAGTTTGATATTGATTGTTTTCAAGGCGCTTGCTAAACTCGACTTCACCTGATAAAACTAGATATAAACAATCGGCTTTTTCTCCTTCTTCAAAAACCAGCGTTTCCTCATCACAACTCTCCAATATAGCTATTTGGCAAAGGTGAGCAGCTTGCTCTGGTTCAAAATAAGACATAAATCGATGAGATGCCAGATCCATGTGAAAATACCTGAGGCTTAATTTAAACAGTTTCTTTCTTCAATTTTCGCTTATAAGCATCGGTGCGTTAATAAAATACAATACTGCTTTAATCTGCCTCTATTTTCTAGCCTCCCTGCCTTTGACGCAAGGAGCAGCGTCGGGATGCAGAGCCAGACTAGGACAGCAGCACCAGCAAGATCACCAAAATTCTCAGTTAATTGACTAAAATACATAAATATGGTACTATTTTCTGATTTAAATTGGAGGGGCAGACGAGCCGGAGAGCCCGCCCCACAAAATTTTAACTGTAGAGAGATGGTGCAATTTAAATGCCGATCGACCGAGTTTGCAAAAATTAACGCTCGGCAGATAAAACTATCGCAGCATTCTGCCCGCCAAAGCCAAAACTCAAACAAACCGCATTTCTCACAATAGCCGATCGCGCACAGCGAACAAAATCTAATTCAAACCCCGGTTTTTTCATTCCCGCGCCCGGTGGCAACATCTGATATTTAATACTCATCAAACAAAAAGCCACGCCCAAAGCTCCCGAAGCTCCCAAAGTATGACCCGTAGCCCCCTTAGTCGAACTAACAGCAACTCTGGGGTGAAACAATTTCTGAATTAACAGTGCTTCGTGTCGGTCATTTAACTCAGTTGCAGTACCGTGAGCATGAATAAAATCTATATCAACCGGCGCTAAATTGCTGCGTTTCAAACATTGATTTACCGCGGCGATCGCACTTTTCCCTCCCAGCTCCGGTCCAATAACATGGCAAGCATCATTTGTCAAGCCAAAGCCGGAAACTCGACCGTAAATTTTAGCGCCACGACGCCTTGCCAACTCGGTCGATTCTAATACAAATAAAGCCCCGCCTTCACCGAGTACAAAGCCTTCCCGATTTTCATCAAAGGGATAGCACCCAGCGTTTGCCAAAACACCCATCCGGTTAAATCCAGCCACAGTCAGCGGTGTAATTGGCGCTTCCACAGCACCTGCGATCGCCCGCTGACACTCACCAGTGCGGATTAAATCAACAGCACGGGCGATCGACCAAATACCCGTCGCACAAGCAGCCATCGGCGCCAGCACCGGCCCCGTCGAGCCA
Source organism: Microcoleus vaginatus BM001213989 (assembly GCA_036700245.1). GTDB lineage: Bacteria > Cyanobacteriota > Cyanobacteriia > Cyanobacteriales > Microcoleaceae > Microcoleus. Next base: position 50,410 of record JAUBOM010000028.1, on the reverse strand, counting down.
ATAGCCCTCGCCGCCGCCATTGCCCCCATGTGAGGCAAAAAATTCACGAATTGAGAATCGGTAATCGGTAATTGGTAATCTGGAATCGGTAATGCCGTTCCCTCTTTCTTCTTCCTTATTTCTTCTTGCGAATGCCGAATGCCAAGGCTAGCCAATTCTTCCAAATTTGCCTGGAAACCTCGGCTAGAACCGATCGCAATCCCGCAATCAGCCAAAGGCAGACTCAAATCAGCATCTTGCAAAGCATCTGCTACAACCTGCCGAATTAAAGTTATTAAATCGGCAGGTTTTGTGCCAATTAAAGCCAAAGGTCGCCGTTCAAGTTCTAAAAAAGGTTGATCCCGCTCGATTCCCGATTCTCCAGACAGTAGTCTTTTCCAGCTCGTTTCCAGAGTGCCTAAAGCCGAAACAAGACCAATTCCAGTAACAACAACATCCATAGCTAAGCTGATTTGAGATTTTGGATTTTGGATTAAAAGAAGAATCAGGTCAGACGATTTGAGATTTTGGATTAAAAAGGGATAATCTCAAATCTCAAATCCAATTCCCTTATCTCAAATCCCGAATTTACAAGCCATCGGATCGCGTGGGGATAATCTAAAATCTCAAATCCAAAATCTCAAATCCAAAATCCAAAATTGGTTGACTACCTTCAGCTAACAGGCTTAAAATTTTCCAAACCCTGAGTAACAGTAGCCTTCTCAATGCGATCGCCCGCTTCAATCTTATCAACCACATCCATCCCTTGCTTCACGTACCCAAAAACCGCATAGCTGCCGTCCAAAAACGGCACATCGGTCAAAGTAAAGTAAAACTGAGAAGAAGCCGAATCAGGACTCTGCGATCGAGCCATAGCCACAGCCCCGCGACTGTGAATCAACACGGGTTTCTCCTTAACCCCAGCTTCTTGTAGCGTCGCGCTGTAAGTCGGATTTGCAGCACCTTTAGCTTTAATTTCCAGAGGAATCCTGCGTTCTGCAGAAGTTTTCGGGTCAATAAAACCGCCCGTTCCCAGCCGCGCCGTAGGGAATTTAGGGTCTTTACCTTGGGGGTCGCCGCCCTGAACTACAAAAGGCTGAGGTTCCCGCACGACTCGGTGAAATACCAGCCCGTCGTAGACTCCCTTCTGAATCAAATCGACAAAATTGCCCGCAGTAATTGGAGCATTTGTGCCGTCGAGTTCGATCGTAATTGGAGCACCTTTAACCGTCATCACCACCGTTGCTTTTCCTTCCAAGCGTGGCAAATTGCTAAATTGCGAACTCGCCGCCACCACAGCAGGAGACGGAGGCGGAGACAAAGAAATGCCTTCACCCGTCGGATTACCTGTCGGAGTTGAGTTCACAGCAGGGGAACTACCGCATCCCCCGACAAACAACGCACCAATTATTAAAAGTGAGAACAACCACCGCTGAATTTTGATTTGCATTTGCATTTGTATTTTCACTTTCACTTTCACTCAATGACGTAAGGTGCGCGGCCCGGCGCACCCTAGATTTATCGATTTACCAGGGATGTGCACCGAGTCGTGCGCACCCAATATTTATCGATTTGGTGCGCCCGGCCGCGCACCCTACGAGACATTAACTAATCGAAAATCCCTAAAGTCCTTCTAGGGGAACTTGCAAAAATCGAGCCAATTCGGCCGCTTGATTTTCCACTTCAGACAAAGCAATCGGCTGTCCGACTCTAGTCAGGGGAAACTGACGGCGGTCTTTGAGCTTAAGATAAATACTGCGGCGCGGATTGAGACCTTCTTTAATGTCCACCCGCACAGATTGCACCTCCGATGTCTTGCAGGTAAAATCAACCTTGCGGTTTTTGCCGGGAAAACCCCAGCGAAAGATCCGAATGTTACCAGTTTGTCGATCGAACTCGTTGTAACCGCCACCGACATCCCAGAGAATAGTCAGCCACAGGTAAAGCGCCAACAGCACGCCGCAGACACCGTAAAAACCCATCGCAATGCCTTGGGGGATAAAAACAAGCTGAGTCGGGTCAGCAAAAGGCAGCAGGTTCACGTGCAAGTAGCTGGAAATGCCCGACAGCAGGAAACCAGTCCCTCCAATGCTGACAATCGTCCCCCACCAGAAATTGCTGAAGCGGCGGGAGCCCACAACCTGGTAGCGCAGAACCGAATCCATCGAGGTCGTTGTTTTTGCAGTCATAAAACTAAACAGCCTTAAAGCCAAATTTTAATTCAAGTAGCCCACCGAGCGTCACAGTTCGCTGACGAGCTCGCGAGCGACCGATCGGCATTGTGTATCAACTTCTGCTAATTATGTTGAAAAATTCTGAACTTCTAATATATAGTTATGTTAACTTTAATTAGAAACCTTGGTCTTTTAACAAGCAAAAGGATTTTACCCCAATGACAATCGCAGTCGGACGCGCCCAGAACGAAAGAGGCATCTTTGATGTGCTCGACGACTGGCTCAAACGCGATCGCTTCGTCTTCGTAGGTTGGTCTGGCATCCTGCTATTCCCCTGCGCCTACCTAGCCATCGGTGGCTGGTTAACAGGCACCACCTTCGTTACCTCCTGGTACACCCACGGTTTGGCAAGTTCCTACCTCGAAGGAGCCAACTTTCTCACCGTAGCAGTCTCCACCCCAGCCAACAGCCTCGGACACTCCCTGCTGTTCCTGTGGGGCCCGGAAGCACAGTGGGACTTCACCCGCTGGTTCCAACTCGGTGGCCTGTGGACATTCGTCGCCCTCCACGGCGCATTCGCACTGATCGGCTTTTGCCTGCGTCAGATTGAAATCGCCCGTTTGGTAGGCATCCGTCCCTACAACGCCCTAGCATTCACCGGCCCCATCGCCGTGTTTGTTTCGGTATTCCTGCTTTACCCCTTGGGTCAATCAGGCTGGTTCTTCGCCCCCAGTTTCGGCGTCGCAGCAATTTTCCGGTTCCTGTTATTCCTGCAAGGCTTCCACAACTGGACGCTCAACCCCTTCCACATGATGGGCGTTGCAGGCATCTTGGGCGGCGCGCTGTTGTGCGCTATCCACGGTGCAACCGTAGAAAACACCTTGTTTGAAGACGGCGAAGGCTCAAACACCTTCCGCGCCTTCAACCCAACTCAGTCTGAAGAAACCTACTCGATGGTGACAGCCAACCGTTTTTGGTCGCAAATCTTCGGAATTGCCTTCTCCAACAAGCGCTGGTTGCACTTCTTCATGCTGTTCGTACCTGTCACAGGCTTGTGGATGAGTTCCATTGGCATCGTCGGTTTAGCATTAAACCTGCGCGCCTATGACTTCGTATCCCAAGAATTGCGCGCTGCTGAAGATCCTGAGTTTGAAACGTTCTACACTAAGAACATTCTGCTTAACGAAGGCATTCGTGCTTGGATGGCTCCTACGGACCAACCCCACGAAAACTTCATCTTCCCTGAAGAAGTTCTGCCTCGCGGTAACGCTCTGTAATCACCGCGAAACAGCAAAAATTCCCACTTTTTAAAAGGGTAAGATAAAGCAGTTTAGACTTTACCCTTAATGCTTAAAAAGCTCCCGCCCATCGGCGGGAGCTTTTTAATTTATTAAAAGTCTTGTTACGCCATGCTATAAAAAATCAAAGCGACATAGAGGTAAAAACAAGGGGTAGACCAAGAACTGCCGCAGCATTAAAAATTGCGATGGAAATTGCCCAAAAGCGTAAGGCTGCTAAAATGGCGCCAAAACTCGCTACTCCCTCAAAACCTTATACGGTCAAAGAATTATCAACTCAAGTGTGGGTTCCGATGATTGGCAACGAGGGCAAAACTTATGTTAAATTCCCGATCCGAAACAGTGTTTACACTCGTATTACTGGGTAACTTGAGGCATTAGGCATTAAAGCAGCAAATGCTAACCCTGGTACACGAACTTCAGTTGTAGATTTTCCAGGCAACCACAAGAACGTTTTGCGAGCCCCTCCCTGTATAGCTGCCTCAGTAACCGCTGTTAACAGACAAACCTGTTGAATCCTATTAACATTGCCTTAATTACCCTAAGCGTTGACGTTCACGCGCCGCATTGGGATTGTGCCCACTTGCTAACTCAACAACAGTCAAATTCTGCCTTTCATAAATTTGGCGGACTTTCGCTGCACCCGACGACATCGCCGCATCTGGCAAATTCTTCTGGCAAAAAATCAAGCAGCAGCCGATCGCGCATTTAGACCGACTTTACACCCGATCGCCCCACACCGATGGCATTTTAATCAAATATTTGCAGTTAACCCTCAAAATCTCGATCGTCCAATTGCTGTAGAGATCGATCGAAGACCTTGCTGCTGCAGTAATTTCCCCCGAGCTTGCAAAAATGTCAATTTGCATCCCCCATTTCTAATTCCTTGTGTTATTCTGATAATTGTGACTACTGGAATGATACTCAGAACGCAAGTTCTTTCGGTAACGCTGGCAATGGCTAGCGCACAAATCATCACCTTAAATCTTGTATTTAGGTGATGTGCGTTCAAATATGAAGCCATTTAGCTAAACTGGAGGTGATGCCCATGATAGAAAGTAGTAAACGCATGGGTCATCAGATTGGAAACTACCGGCTGTGCGCCGGGGCCGCTCACTAGCAGTCAGCCGTCGTCTCCAACTGGAAACGACTTCCACGGGGAACCAGGCTGAGCTAGGGATTCTCCCGGCAGTCAGGTTCTAATCTGAAGACCCGCTAGACCGCTCTCACCTCAATTAGTGTTAAATCTTGAGTATTAAAACTTGAGCTTCAACACTATTGGTGAGAGCGGATAGTTGTTTGTCAGGTTTTATACAGGTGGGCAGATCCATTTAAGCCAGTAAATCGAGGACTTGTCCCAAATTTATAGTGTATGGCCCATCGGGTCTTGCCGTAAGCTTCTTGCCGTAAGCTCGAGCGATGCAGAGGTATCTCTCCAACCTTTCAACAAAATAGGGAAAGCGCTATTGAACACATTGTCTTTCGGGTGACTCTTTCGGGTGACTATTCCGTTACGTTTACTACAAGACTTCTGTAAGAAGCCTGATGGTTACAGCCTTGTTTTAAACGGTAGCTTATGTACTCATACCTATTACTACCGGATTATTCACGGAATTTACAAAAATTTATATTTTCTACAAATTCAGTTAAGCGGCCATGGAAAAAAAATATGGCTGACCTACTTAACCAGACTGAAATTCAAGAGCGCACCAGTCAATTGTCAGGCCCGACGGTTGAAGGCAACCAACTGCGCTGTACCGATTTATTTAAAGATTTTACCCTTAGCGATCGCCTTTGTGAATATGTTGGTCACCCCCTCAGAAGCCGCAGCACATCACCCAGACATAGAAAACTCCTACAACAAAGTTACACTTAACTTGACAACTCACGATGCTGGAGGCTTAACTGAGAAAGACTTGGCCTGCCGCCCAAGAGATTTCTACGCTAGATTAAAAGAGTTCCTGTTGGCCCAACAAGAGCCACTGTATCTAGAGACAGTCCCCGCTCGCGGAAAGCTCGCAAATAAAAAATCGACTCGGGGTTAGCATCAGGTGTAAAAAAGTCGAGATGCCAAAAGTCCAATGTATAAAAGGCTATTCCCCATCATCCGACCATGATCGTATTTGAAAAGCCAGAGTTCAAGAACGAGTCTGCTGTAGAAAAAACCGATCTGATAGAAAAGCTTTTAGATATTGGCGCGGCTCTGTCGAGCGCCCAAGATTTGGGCGAATTGTTAAACTTAATTTTATCCAAAAGTAGGGAAATTACCTACAGCGATGCTGGCAGCGTTTACTTAGTAGATAACAGCCAGGAAACATCTAAGCTGCTGTTCAAGGTAGCCCAAAACGGTTCTAAACCCAGACTGTCGTTTAAGGAGTTTTCCCTGCCGCTGACAGACAAGAGCTTGGCGGGATACGTGGCAATTACAGGTCAAAGTTTGAACCTGTCTGATGCCTACGACTTACCCTCCGGCGTACCCTACCAGCTAGATACCAGTTTTGACAGGGATATTAATTACCGCACTTGCTCGGTAATGGTACTACCGATGCAAAACCGACAGGGCGAGACAATAGGCGTACTGCAACTGATCAACCGCAAAACAAAGGCAGATACGGTGCTGACAGCAGACAATGCCTGGGAATCGACGCAGCAGTATTCGGATTGGGAAGAAAGGATAGTTAGATCGCTCGCTTCTCAAGCAGCAATCTCGATCGAGCGCAATCAACTCCAAGAAAGCATAGAACATTTGTTCGAGGGCTTCGTCAAAGCCTCGGTGCAAGTCATAGAAGCCAGAGACCCCTGTACCTACGGCCATTCAGAACGAGTAGCAGCCCTCACAGTACGCCTGTCAGAAGAAGTAAACACCGTCAGCAGCGGACGACTGCGCTCTGTTTACTTTAACAACCGCCAAATTCAAGAAATTCGCTACGCCGCCCTGCTGCACGATTTTGGCAAAATCGGAGTGTCCGAAGCAGTTTTGACCAAGCAGAAAAAGCTCTACCCCGCACAGCTAGAAATCATTCGCCACCGCTTTGGCTTAGCTCAGCGGACTATGGAAATGGAATGCGTCCAGTCTAAATATAAATACTTGCTGGAGCATTCAGCCTACCGAAAACACCCGAGCCAGGAGCCAGAGTGTCCTCAATGCCAGGAAATCGAACAGCTAGACACACAGCTAGCAGAGGCGAAAACCAGATTAGCAGAATACTGGGAAGTTCTGCTAGAGGCAAACGAGCCTCACGTTTTGGCAGCAGAACCCCTAGCTCAACTGCGAGAGATTTCTCAACAAACTTACAGAGATATAGACGGCGCAAAGAAACCGCTGCTGAGCCCAGACGAGATCGTGCAATTGATGGTGTCGAGGGGCAACCTGACGCCGGAAGAACGAGCGGAGATAGAATCTCATGTAACTCACACTTATGACTTCCTCAAGCAAATTAATTGGACAAAGGATTTAAAAAATGTTCCCGAAATTGCCTACGGACATCACGAAAAACTCGACGGCACAGGCTATCCGCGAGGTTTAAAAAAGTCAGAAATTCCAATTCAAGCGCAATTGATGACGATCGCCGATATTTACGACGCCCTGACAGCAGGCGATCGACCCTACAAACGAGCTTTGCGAACAGATGCAGCGATGAAAATTTTGCGGCAAGAAGCAGCCCACAACAAAATCAACGTTGATTTGTTAGAATTGTTCGATCATCGCCAAGTCTTTAGCGTCCTCGGACACAACTTGGATGCTAAAGTCGAATCAGCCTAGACGAGTCGGGCGTGCTGTGCTAAAAAGTAAATAAGGCGATCGGGCGCTATGTTGTGTCATCCGTCAAATCAATCTACAGCCCAAGTCTGGTAGGGTTTTGACGCGGTTGAGTACAGGTGAGAAAACAGGCTCTGTGCAGCGGCCAGTCAGATCTATACACTGGGTCAGCCCGAAAGAATCAAAAGAAAAAGTGTATTTTAGGTCTTTTTTTAGATTATGCTAGTTGAGCAACGACTGACCACATAGAAGACTAGAAAAGTTTCTCTGTAATCGGTGTGAGGATGAGAGTGAATATGTCGAAATTTTTGTGGAGTTACCTATTAATCAGCCCAGCAGTCTTAGGAGCTACCCTAGTAGTTTCTTCGAGCGCCATGGCAGCAGAGGCTCAGCAGGCTGCTGATGCGCTCCAGCCCACGGCCGCCAAAGCTGAAACCGCTGAAACCGCTGAAGCCTCGGAAGCTAAACTCAATGCTGTAGCTGCTGTTTCCGAAACAACCGCAGCCTCCGAGCCAGTCGAAGAAATTTCCCAAGCCTCCGCGGGCAACGAAACCCAGGCAGCGATTGCAGATTTGGACACGGCTGCAACTGAAAGTGCGATCGCCGGAGCCAACACAGCCCCTGCAGCGGCAAATCCCGAAGCGGCATCACAACCTACAAGTGAATCTTTAGCCGCCGGGCCAACAGTCGCTCAACCAGTAGAAAATTCTGCCCCGGCAGCCCAACTAGAAACTCCAGCCCCGGCAGCTACCGCTCTCCCAGAGCAAATCGGTGCAGTTCAATTAGAAACTCCAGCCCCGACAGTGGCAGAGTCGGCAGAACAAAATTTGCCCAAACCGGCTGAATCTGTAGCCCAAACTGCCGCACCACAAGATCAAAACCCAGCCGCCACATTAGAACAGCTCAACCAGTACAGCAGCGAAGGTGCAGCCGGCGGCGAAACTGAAGGTCAAGTTACCTCTGTATCTCAACTTTCCGACGTGCGGCCCACAGACTGGGCATTCCAAGCACTGCAATCCCTAGTTGAGCGCTACGGCTGTATTGCCGGGTATCCCGACGGCACCTTCCGCGGCAACCGGGCCATGACCCGCTACGAATTCGCAGCCGGTTTAAATGCTTGCTTAGACAGGGTTAGCGAGTTAATTAGAGGAGGCACTGGCAACTTAGCTACGAGAGATGACTTGGCAGCCCTCCAACGGCTCCAAGAAGAATTTGCAGCGGAACTGGCAACCCTGCGCGGCCGCGTCGATGCTCTGGAAGCTCGGACAGCCGAACTCGAAGCCAACCAATTCTCAACTACTACCAAGCTGACTGGGGAAGCAATTTTTGCCCTCAGCGACGACTTTGGTGGCGACGTTAGCGTTTTTGGCAGAGACAACACAAACCTCGGTAGCGACAACAACGAAGCTGTCTTCCAACAACGGGTGCGTCTGAATTTAAACACTAGCTTCACCGGCAGAGACTTGCTGCTGACCAGGCTTCAAGTCGGCAACGGTCGCAGCTTCAACCTTGGGGCTACCCGCGAAGGCACTCAAACTTGGAATTTTGTCGGCAGAACCGACAACGTTGTTGCCCTCGACACCTTGCTGTACAAGTTCCCCGTCGGTCAGCGACTGAACGTTACCCTTGCAGCCAACGCTGTCGTCTGGGACGACATTCTGCCGACAGTCAACCCTTACTTTGAAGACTTTGACGGCGGCAACGGGTCATTGAGCACCTTTGGACAGCGGAACCCGATTTATCGCTTAGGTGGCGGTGCAGGTATCGGCTTTGACTACGCCTTCGGCGGCAGGGGCTTGCTGGGTGGCGTGTTTGGCCCGACTTCTCTGTCCTTCGGCTACTTGGCATCAAATGCAGCCAATCCTAGCGAGGGCGCGGGCTTGTTTAACGGCGACTACGCGGCGATGGGGCAGTTGACTTTTACCCCCGGACGCAACTTGCAAATTGCTTTCAACTACAACCACGGTTACTTTAGCAGAGGTAACTTTGGGTTTGACAATGGTTTAGCGAATGGGCCAGGCAGTCTAGGCGGTTTCACCGGTACCGGCGTGGCTAATTCTCTCAACGGTTTGAGCGAAGGCTTTGACGGCTTCGGCGCTCGTAAAGTTGTTACCGACTCCTACGGTGCTCAGGCTTCGTTGCGGCTCAGCCCGAGGTTTATTCTTGGCGGCTGGGCTGGTTTAACCAATGCCCGCATTATCGGCATCGGCGATGCGAAAATCTGGAACTACGCTGTCACCTTGGCTTTGCCCGATTTAGGGAAAGAAGGCAACTTGCTAGGGTTCGTGGTAGGTCGTGAGCCTTACTTGGATAAACTTGAAGCTGCCAGCAGTTTGCGGAACTTCCGCAACGATGATTCGTATCACATCGAAGGGTTCTACAAGTTCCAGCTCTCGGACAACATTTCTGTTACTCCGGGCGTGATTTGGGTGACCAATCCCAATCAAGATGACCGTAACGACGACATCATTATTGGTACTCTGAGAACTACTTTCACGTTCTAAGAGCGGGTTAGAGAAGGCAGGGCGGGTCATACCCTCTCTGCTGGCAACTCTAGATGCGACGTTTAGCCCTGCCTGCTGCAGGGCTTTTTTGTGGGGGACGAATTGGGCCCCCAGAAGCTATTAAAAATTAAAAATTATCAGTCATAGACGCAGAAACCCGGTTTCTTGAGGTAATGCCGTTGTGGAAGCGCAGGGAGTCGAAACTACCAACTGAGTTTCACAGAAGCGAGAGTGCCGATCGTCCTAAGGCTTCTGTGATGAAAGTCGATTAAGTTCAGTGGAAAACCGGGGTATAATAAAAGGTAAAGTTAGGATTTAGAATTGGGAACTCAATATTGAGTAGACTTTTAACATCTGACTTCGGAGTTGATAATTCTGATATTTGAAGCAATTATGGTAGAACTCTCCTGTAAAAGCGAATACGCAATCTTAGCTTTGCTGGAGCTTGCCGATTGCTACGATGAAGGCGAGCCTCTGCAAATTCGCCAGATAGCGGCTCAGCAAAATATTCCCGATCGATATTTAGAGCAGTTGCTCGCTACTATGAGACGCTGCGGGCTGATTCGCAGCCAGCGGGGAGCTAAGGGAGGTTATATCTTAGCCAGGGAACCCTGGAAAATTACACTCCTAGAAATTATCAACTGTCTCGAAGGCTCAGAGTTCGATCGCTCTGAAAAAGACTCGCCCGCTCAAACTGTAGAAAGTGCGGTGATTTGGGAAGTTTGGCAAGAAGCCCGATCGATTGCCAACTCAGTGTTGCAAAAATACACGCTACAGGATCTGTGCGAAAAGCGAAATGGCAGACGGCAGCTCGATATCATGTATTACATCTAGTTAATATTCCCAACTAGGAATTAACATTTACTTAATTACAAACTGACAAAGATTATGCGTATTGCTGGCGACATTACAGAATTGGTAGGGCGGACGCCCCTGGTGCAACTCAACCGCATTCCCCAAGCTGAAGGCTGCGTGGCTCGGATTGTGGTCAAACTCGAAGGCATGAATCCGGCATCATCGGTGAAAGACCGCATCGGTGTCAGTATGGTCAATCAAGCCGAGGCCGAAGGGCTGATTAGTCCAGGGAAAACGGTTTTAGTGGAACCGACTTCTGGCAATACCGGAATTGCTCTGGCAATGGTGGCGGCGGCTAAGGGCTACCAGTTGATTTTGACAATGCCTGATACGATGAGCACGGAACGCCGATCGATGCTGCGAGCTTACGGGGCCCAACTAGAACTGACTCCCGGAATTGAGGGCATGAGCGGCTGCATCCGCCGCGCTCAAGAGATTGTGGACAAAACTCCCAATGCGTATATGTTGCAGCAGTTTCGGAATCCAGCGAACCCGCAGGTTCACCGTTCGACAACGGCTGAGGAAATTTGGGAAGATACAGACGGCGAGGTGGATTTCCTGATTTCGGGAGTCGGCACTGGCGGTACGATTACGGGTGTCGCAGAGGTGATTAAGTCGCGGAAACCCGAGTTTAAGGCGATCGCCGTTGAGCCGGCTAATAGTCAGATACTGTCGGGCGGAAAGCCAGGGCCTCACAAAATTCAAGGTATCGGTGCTGGTTTTGTGCCGCCGGTGCTGAATGTGGACTCGATCGACGAAATTATAGTTGTTACGGATGATGACGCGATCGCCTACGGCCGCCGCTTGGCCAGAGAAGAAGGAATTTTGTCCGGTATTTCTAGCGGTGCGGCACTATGTGCGGCAGTGAAAGTCGGCAAGCGTCCGGAAAATGCAGGGAAATTGATTGTGATGATTCAGCCTAGCTTCGGCGAACGCTATCTGAGCACTCCCTTGTTCCAAGATCCAGAGCTCAATCTGGCGATGGCCCTCAACTAGGTCGATCGCGGGTTAGAATCGCAGCAATCGAAAGCAGGGCGTACTTTTGTAACGCCCTGCTTTCCATTTTGGCCACTGCTATAATGCAATGCCTACAAACTCACGCCCCTTAGAGAGTCTACACTTGAGAAAGGATAAAGCCGCGTGGCTGCATTAAAGGCTGTATCGGGAAAATCGCTAAACAAACCGTCTACACCTAAGCGGTAAAATTGTTCGTACTCCAAAGCTGGATTACCGCCATACTCGGAAGCCAAAAAAGTAGGAAATTCATTGCGGAAAGTGTAAGGGTGAACTAATAAGCCAGCCTGGTGAGCATCGGTTATTAAACTATTAGCGGGCTGTAATTTCTTATCTGCACCTTCGACAACTATTGTTCGCTTCCAAGGCCCTATTCCGTCCGCATAGGTTTTGATTTCTGTCAACCCTTGGGTTGTCATTAAATCGCGGTAGGTACGGCGATCGCCACTCTCTACAAAATCATAAGGTTTTTTTCCAAAGTCATCCATTAACTGCACCAGCGGCAAGTCGGTCAAGCTATTTAACTCTTTGAGATTCCCCACTTCAAAGGATTGGATAAACACCGGATCTGTGCGTTTGGTATATCCATTAGCAGACAGCACTTGCACTAACCGCTGCTCTAAAGGCAAATTAACTGACTTAAAATAAGTCGGGTGTTTTGTTTCTGGATAAATTCCAACTGTCCGCCCTTTTTCGGCACTTTTGCGCTTAGCTAAATCAATTACTTCTTGAAGTGTAGGAACCTGGAATTGACCGTCAAATGCTGTCCCCCGCAACTCTGGCAACCGTTCTCGCGCCCGCAAACTTTTGATTTCGGCTAAGGTCAAATCTTCTGTAAACCAACCTTCTACTTCTTGACCGTCAATTGTCTTTTTGCGTTTACGATCGGCAAATTCCGGTCGTTTTGCAATATCCGTCGTCCCCGAAATTTCATTTTCGTGGCGGGCAATTAAGACTCCATCTTTAGTGGAAACTACGTCAGGTTCAATGAAATCTGCACCCATCTCGACTGCCAATTCGTAGGCAGCTAGGGTATGTTCGGGGCGGTAGCCACTTGCGCCGCGATGTCCGATAATTAAAGGGCGGCGGGGAAGTTCAACAAAATTGTTTTGGTTAATAGCTTGTACTCCATTCATCGTTGCCAACAATGTGCCATCTCGGAGGCTAATTGCTGTATTTGTCGCGCTGCTAGTAATCAACAAATCCGAGAATTGAAGTTGACTTTCCAAAGTTAAGCGATCGCCCGCTCCAAAATCAGTAATAATATCAGTACCCTGAGTGCGGCGCAACAAAAACGTATCATTTCCGGCACCGCCAGTGAGAGTATCTAAACCTTTGTCTCCACTGAGAAAATCCTCCCCATCTCCGCCTAGCAAGATATCATTACCTTGACCGCCAATTAGGGTGTCATTTCCGCCAACACCAGAGAGTGAATCATTACCAGAATTCCCATTAATTTGCTCTGAATCAACACTTCCCACAATATTGTCGTTACCGCCCAGCGCCGAAATCCCCCCCAGTATTCCCTTGAGTGAGCCAGGAGTAACGCTGAAATTCTCCTCGCTGTTTGTCAGGAAAAAAGACTCATATTGTAGCAGTGAAGCTGTGCGAACAGATAAATCCTGAGTCTCCTTGTCTTCAGATGGAGGTAGATCGGTATCTTTGAGGTTGCTGTCGATCGCTGGAACTCCACCCTCAAGGTTGGAAGCATGGATAATTTGCAGTTTAAGTGCCATGATTGTGATTTCCCTGAGTGACTCAAAGATAATTACCTTGACTTTCTGTTAAGGTCACTAAAAAACTATCACGACAAGATTAAGTAATTACTATCCATTGCTTAATTTTTAGTTATGCAGAGGCAAAAGAAATGATCGGGCGGTTTTCCACAAGCTTGAGGTACTCACCCGCACCAACACGCAATTAGCAATTTGCCAACCGATGAGTATAACGGATTGGAAGGATGTAATATAGCAACCGCCAAGGCGGTTAATACATAGTAATGGCAGTAGGGTGTTGCTGCGGGTGAGATTTCTCCTAATCGGATGAGATGATAGTAGCGCCCGCCCTACAATAATTTTGCCTAACCGATTTGACGACTGCTATAATTTTAAAACTGAGGTTTTTTAGTTATACTTGACATTTTTTTATATCAAGTAAATAGCTATTGTCTTAGCAAATTATGAAACTCTTGTCAAGCACTTTTGCAGATTATCCAGATTTCAAGGAAATAACAGCGTGTCTTCCGTTATCAATCACTACAAAACCCTAAAGATTAGCCCAACCGCAACACAAGCCGAGATCAAACAAGCATACCGCCGTTTAGTCAAAATATTTCATCCAGACAGCCACAGCTCCAAAGCCGATCACGAAGAGATTGTCCGCCTCAATGCAGCCTATGAAATATTAGGAGACGCCCAGCGCAGACAATCTTACGATCGCCAATTTTCCGAGCAAACCGAACAGCAATCACCAGTCGCACCAAACGTCAGCCGCCAGCAAGCACAAACAGCACGGGACGCTGACGAACAAATGGAACAGTGGCTGATTAAAGTATACAAACCCGTCAATAAAATGCTCAATAGCATCTTGAAGCCGCTTAAAAAGGAAATAGACGAGTTGTCTGCAGATCCGTTTGATGACGAACTGATAGAAAAGTTTCAACTTTATATCGAAACCAGCCGCGAGTTTCTCAAAAAAGCTCATAACTTTTTTACATCGATGCCCAATCCATCTAATGTAGCCGGAGTTGCGGCCCATCTCTACTACTGCATCAATCAAGTCGGAGACGGAATAGAAGAATTGCAGCTATTTACCCTCAATTATGACGATCGCCACTTGCACACCGGTCAAGAACTGTTTAGAATTGCCGCTAGACTGCGGCGGGAAGCACAGGAGGAATTAAAATTTAAAAGTTAAAAAAGCAGATTGTTCCCTCTTCCCTATTCCTTCTTCCTTCTTCCTTCTTCCTTCTTCCTTCTTCCCTATTCCTTCTTCCTTCTTTCAAATTCCAAAAAGAACTTGAATTCGCTTGCGAATTTTAATAAAAGGAGTTTGTCCCAGAGAGTCGCCATCTAACAATCCCAAATCTCTCAAAGCTTGCTGGCGTTCCGACAATTTTTGAGCAATCTGATCTGCTAAATTCGGCTGTTCTATTAAAAGTTTTTGCAAGTCGTGGCGTTCCACCACAAACAAAATTGCATCTTCGCTAGTTTTAACAGTCGCCGTTCTCGGAGTTCCCAACAGCAAAGATATTTCCCCAAAAAACTCGCCCTCGTGAAGCGTAGCAATATACTTATTGGCTTTTTGAGAAAGCACTTCTACAGTACCCGACAGAATAATATAAAAAGAATCGCCAGGGTCCTCTTCTTTACATACAATCTGTCCTGCTGAAAACAGTTGTCGGTAGCCGTATTCAATTAACTGTCGCAGTTCTAAATCCGTACACTGTTCAAAATAAGTTACTCGCCGCAACAAATCTCGCAGCGTCCAATTACTAGGCGATTTAGACCCTGATTTTTTAGGCTCAGAAACCGTGGGATTAGGTTTGAGTTCTGCTGAATGTTTTGCATTCTGCGGAAAAAGTTTGCCGTTGGAATTATCATCTTTGTTGTTCTGAAAAAATTGAGTTAACTCTTTCGGGTTTCGCAGCCACAAATCCCGCTGGGGAAAGGGAATTTCGATATTTCGGTTGCGAAATTCGTAATCTATTAAAAAATTCACTGCACTTTTAATGGCATCACTTTCCTGTGGCTGGTCAATCCAAACTAAAAGTTCAAAATTTAAAGCGTTATCTCCAAAACCGCGAAACCATACTTTAGGAGAAGGATGGGACAAGACATTCGATTCCATCCGCGCCGCAATTAACAGCGCTTCCGTAACTATTACTGGGTCAGATCCGTAAGCAACGCCGACGGGGATGTGGAGGCGGCATCTGGGGTCTCTATAACTCCAGTTAATAATGTTTGTTTCGACAAACTTAATATTTGGTATGATTACAAACAGTCCGTCAATTGTTTTGATAATTGTGGAGCGGATCGAAACTGTTTCTACTGTTCCTAATAGATTGTCTATTTCAATAAAGTCTCCGACTCTAATTTGGTGTTCAAATAGCAGGGTGAGACCGCTGATAAAGTTGCTGGCGAGATTTTGCAAGCCGAAGCCGAAACCAATGCCGACAACACCAGCTAAGACGGTGAGAGAAGTGAGGTTGAGGCCGGCACCTTGCAGGACGATTATACAGCCAAGAGTTGCTAAAATATAGCTAATGATGGTGGAAATTGCTTCTCGACTGCCGCGATCCAATCCCATCCGAACTAACACGCTGCGCTTGATTCCTTCACTAATAATCTTAGCTATAATGAAGGCAAATATAGCTAAAACTATCAGTTGGACGATCGCACTGATGGACAAATGAGTGTCCCCGATATAGAATCGCGGGGTTGTCATGGCACGCCAGAAATGTTCAAAAAAGCGATCGGTTCGTACAGTAATCGAATTCATTAATATTTGGTAATGGGTAATTGGTGATTGATAATGGGTGATGAGTTTTGAGCGCAAGTGAACGCCAAACTGCTAACTATTGCAGAGCTTAGGCGAAAAACTCGAACGGTGCAGTGCCCTGTGTTGCAAAAAAGATGGATGCCCTTCCGGATAAATCCGCTTCAGGCACTTTCTCAAAGGGTGGTAACTGATGGGTTAGTAACAGATGGCGAAAAACTATTTTGTAGCGGTATTTTCTGCCGGATATCTGTATGGTGACGTAAAATGGGCCCGGCGGCTCGAGCGAGCGACGACCTGTTGCCAATATCTGGAAAATTGGTAGAAATTCATTTAGAGCACCCTCAAATTATTGAAAAATTCCAGCAAAAATTAGTTTATCCTTAAGAAGCGAGTTCTTTACAGAACTTAACAAGCTTACCCTACTTGACTTTTATGCAGTGCATCATCAATCGTCGGGCACAGTTTTCGGCGAGTCACCGGTACTGGCTGCCGGAATTGAGCGAAGCCGAGAATTTTGAACGGTTTGGCCCAACTGCCCGCGCACCGGGACACGGACACAATTACGTCCTTTACGTTTCCATGATAGGAAAACTCGACGAGTACGGCATGGTGCTCAACCTGTCTGATGTCAAGCACGTCATCAAACGGGAAGTTACCAAGGATCTCGATTTTTCCTTTCTCAACGAAACGTGGCCGGAATTTGAGCAGACTCTGCCAACTACCGAAAACATAGCACGGCAAATTTGGCTGCGCCTAGCCCCTCATTTGCCTGTGACCAAAATTCAATTGTTTGAACATCCCGAACTTTGGGCTGAATATTTAGGAAACGGAATGGAAGCTTATCTAACTTTGTCTACTCATTTTAGCGCGGCCCATCGGTTGGCTCGTCCCGATTTGAGCTTTGAAGAAAACTCGGAAATTTACGGCAAATGTGCTCGTCCCAACGGTCACGGTCACAACTATCATTTAGAGGTGACTGTTAAAGGGGAAATTGATCCGCGGACTGGCATGATTGCTGATTTGGGAGCTTTGCAAAAAGCCGTTGACGATTATGTTGTTGAACCGTTCGATCACACTTTTTTAAATAAGGATATTGCTTATTTTGAGAAGGTTGTGCCGACTGCGGAGAATATTGCTGTTCGGATCGGGCAATTGTTGCGATCGCCCGTTCGGGAATTGGGCGCAGAGTTGCACAAGATTAAGCTGATTGAAAGTCCGAATAATAGCTGTGAAATTTACGGTGCTGATTTAGAGGAAGTGGCGACCGAACGTCAGCAGCCGGAAGCGGTTTTAGCTGGGGTTTAGTGCTGAATATCTGCTGGTAGATTCACGAGTCTTCTCTGTAGATCCGAGAGTCCGGCAGTCCGAGAGTCCGACAGGGGTTTTCAACCCCTGTCTCATAGCTAAAGTCCTCTGAAAGAAAACTACAATTAATCATATTTTCCTTGAGAAGTTGGCTCATTTTTAGCTGATTCCAGAGCATTATACTTTTTTTGGAACTTCAGGGCGATCGCCTGGAGAATCCTCAAAGATTGCGCCTTGTTTAATCAGGTCTTGCTTCATCGATTCAGAACAGCCTAAGTTCGAGCTGAATCGGGCTTTCTCAACCTTAGTCTTACTCAGGTTGGCACCAATCAGGTCGGCACCACTCAGGTTGGCACCACTCAGGTCGGCACTTCTGAGGTCGGCACTTCTGAGGTCGGCACCACTCAGGTCGGCATGAATGCGGTAGGCACGAATCCGGTCACCAATCAGGTTGGCACCACTGAGGTTGGCACCACTGAGGTTGGCATCAATCAGGTTGGCACCACTGAGGTTGGCATCAATCAGGTCGGCGCCACTCAGGTCGGCACTTCTGAGGTAGGCACTTCTGAGGTTGGCACCACTGAGGTAGGCACGAATCAGGTTGGCACCACTGAAGTTGGCACCAACCAGGTTTGCACCAATCAGGTAGGCACTCATCAGGTAGGCACCACTGAGATCGGCACTTCTGAGGTCGGCACCGCTGAGGTAGGCACTCATCAGGTTGGCATCAATCAGATTGGCATCAATCAGATTGGCACCACTGAGGTCGGCACTTGTCAGGTTGGCACCACTGAGGTCGGCACCGCTGAGGTCGGCACTTCTCAGGTTGGCACCACTCAGGTTGGCATATCTCAGGTCGGCATCACTTAAGTCAAACCCACTCAAGTTTCGATCTCTAATTCCCTGAATAACAATCTCTCGTACTAGACACCACTTATTATTAAGTTCGTTTCTTTCGTCATCCTCTGAGCTTTCACTCAAAATTTGAACATCTTCAACAGGAAAACCGCTTACTTCTTTTAATTCTCCTGATTTAATGCGAGATACAAGTCGATCGATCTCCTCTTGAGAACCCTCTACAGTTAATCGGATGCTGCCCTCTTTAATATCAGTAATTTTTAGAGTGTCTCCTGAATATTTTCGTAAATTCCATTCAACCCGACTTAAATTTTCCCATGATTTTATATCACCTATCCATTTTATTTTAGCTTTAATTGTATGAGTTTTTTCATCTCTTACAGTCACTTGACGGTAAAATGTTTGTGTGTGCATTTTCTCCCCTCCTTGATTAATATCAGGGTTGATGCCATCATTTATTTCTGGTCTTTTAGAGTATTTTCCTTCTGATATTCCTGCTATTTTCGTCCAATCTAATTTCAGTTCTTGACATATTTTCTTAAAGGAATCAAGCTGAATAAGCCGGCACTGAAAAAAATTGGTAATTGTACGGCGTGATAAAAGCTGAGCTTTGGAAAAGTTACTTTTTGAATGAAATCCTAGCCCGATCAGAGCGTTTTCTGCTATCTTTACACCTTCTGAAGATGCGGGAATAGTTATCTTCTTCTTTTTTCTCATGCTTAGGTGAGTCATAATGTGGAGAGTCTTTTGAGACGATCGCTTACAAAATCGAAACTAGAGCATAAGACAATCATAGAGCAAGCACAAGAGAGCCACAAGTAAATTATTGTGTAGTCAGGGTTTCAAGCATTTTGCTTCACACTAGAAGTATAAAGTTTAGGCTCAACAAAATCTATGAACAACCAGCCAATCACCCACTCTGACTCCACAATAGAAATGATTATTGCCAAAGAACGATTGCGCCAAGCCCACCATAGTTTTAACTTGGCCCTTGTAACGACCGAAGCCTGTGTCTTCATCAGCTTTGCGGGAGTTGGGCTTGTACTTCTGGGCAAAGCCTCAGAGGGAAATATCACGGCAACTCTCCGGTCTACTAGCATCGACTGCTTATTGTCTCAAGCTGTCCAAAGATGCCAATGACAGACTTGATAAGGTTGCTTCCGATCTCAACGATCGATAGCGGGTCGATCGCAGATAATTAGAGCAATAGGACCGACGCAACAATCATCAGGATCGGGGCAACCACGGCGGGATTGACCCTACAAAACGCGCTTATTCAGAGAAAAATACTATCGATCGCACTTTTTCAAATAAGGAGATTTCCTATTTTGAGGAGGTTGTACCGACTGCGGAGAATATTGCAGTTCGGATCGGGCAATTGTTGCGATCGCCCGTTCGGGAATTGGGCTGGGAGTTGCACAAGATTAAGCTGATTGAAAGTCCGAATAATAGCTGTGAAATTTACGGTGCTGATTTAGAGGAAGTGGCGGCACAAAGTCAGCAGCCGGAAGCGCTTTTAGCTGGGGTTTAGAGTCAAAAATCGGGTCGGTTGGGGCGGGTTCACCCGGATATTCGGCTAATTGTGCAGATTGGTGAACCCCGCCCTACCAGCCTAATCATGATTCCGAGAGTTATCCAACCGCATTAGTGGTGAGAGTATATTCTTTCACCAAAGTTGCACAGCCAGAATTATTGGCACTTTTCCTGAAAAGTCAGGCTGCGCGCGTATTTTGGAGATAGTAAGTCAGCCTTCCTCATGTCAGCTATTCTAACTGCTGAGAGTATGAGGTCGATCGCCCGATCGCTGACAACCAGGCACTAATTTCTTCTAGGTAAATTGACGTTTATGCGCGTCTCAAATGTAGCTCTATTGACTCTGGCTGCCCTCGCATCCCAGAATTTAACTGCTAATACTAGCGCCAATCCTGCTGCACCTCCTATCTCTCCTGAGACACCGCAGGCTAGGAACTTTGTTGATGGCATAAATACTACCGCATCCCGTGCCGCTGAGCCAATTAGCGAGCCTGAGACGATCGCCCACCAACAATTTTCCCCAAATACTACCGCATCCCGTCGGGCTGAGTCAATTAGCGAGCCTGAGACGATCGCTCAGGAACAATTTTCCCCACGAATTGCTGTAAAATCCCAGACAGGTTTGCTGGTAGCTTCCGCTCAACCGGAGTTATCTGCTGCAAAAAGCCAGGCAAACACTCCTGCTGCATCCGGCGATGAACTAACAAAATCTTTACAAGAAACCTGGCTGACTAAATTAATCGAAACCGGGGTTGAAAGCAATCCTCAAGTTCGCGAGGTTTTCGCTTTTATTTCCCCGCTTACTGGCAGTGCTGAATCTGGCTACGATTTTAATAATACTATAAATCTGCTCAATATTTTACTAATTCTTGGTACTGTCTTTCCACCTGTGACAATTGCCTTTTTTTGGATGATGCGGCGGCTGGTAGTCAAACAGTTGGTTGCTGATGCCAATAAACGATTGCAGGGGATTGGTGTATTGGAATCAGAACTCATAAATTCTCGCCAACTAAATCAAAAGTTGAGGGAAGAATTAGAAGCGCAAATGAGTGCAGCTAAACAATCCATTGATTTTTTAACTAGAGAAACTGAACTTTCCAAATCTTCGGTCCAGCAAATTGAGACTCTCAAATCTCAATTTCTCATGCACCTGCAAGTTTTGCTGACAGAAGTTTACGATAAAAAATCTCAAATTGTTGAAGAAATTTCCCAAGTTCCGGCAGTTGTTGGCAAAGAAGCTCTCAAACTCGCACCTCAACCGCAGTTAAACAATTCCCAAAATTCGCAAACAGCACCCCCTAGCGACGAAAATTTCATTGCTGACGATTATATCAAGCAAGGCGAAGGGCTTTATTTTCAAGGCAATTATGATGAGGCAGTAATCTGCTTTGAAAAAGCTATTTTAGCGAATAATAATTTGGATGAGGCTTGGTATTGGCGCGGAAATGTGTTAATAAAATTGCAGCGCCACGAAGAAGCACTCGCCTGTTACGACCAAGCAATATCAATTAAACCGGATAACTACGAAGCATGGTATAATAAAGCGAATTTGCTGGGAAAATTGCACAGGTACGAAGAGGCGATCGTTTGTTACGAGCGAGCAAGTTCAAGCGAATCCCTAAAATACGGTTGTTGGCACACTATAGCGGCTTTGTTGGGTAAATTGCAGCATTACGAAGAAGCGATCGCCAGTTACGATCGCGCCCTGGCTATCAAAGCAACCGACAGCGAAATTTGGCACAATCGAGGGGCGATGCTGGGCAAAATAGAGGAGTATGCAGCAGCAGTCGATTCTTACGATCGCGCTCTGGCTTTTAATCTCAGCAGATACGAAACTTGGTACAATCGAGGCAATATGCTGTGGAGACTGCTGCGCTACAGCGATGCTATTGATTCTTACGATCGAGCTCTACGCATCCGGCCCGACAAATACGAAGTTTGGTACAATAAAGCCGCTGTGCTCGGAAAAATGCAGCGATATCAAGAATCGATCGAATGCTACGACAAAGCAATAGCCCTTAAACCGCAGGATTTTGAAGTGTGGCACAACCGAGGCGTAGCTTTCGACAAACTGTCGCAGCACTCCGCAGCAATTGCCTCTTACGAATCAGCAATTACCCTTAATTCCGAGTGTTACGAAGCTTGGTTTTGTAAAGGCGAATCTTTGGCTTCATTGCAGCGCCATGAAGAAGCGATCGCAGCTTATGAGAAAGCGATTGCTATTAAGCCAGACTCCTACGATGCTTGGCGTCATGTGGGGATAGCTTTGTCAGAATTAAAGCGCTATAAGGAAGCAATGGCAGCTTACGATCGAGCTATTGCCATCAAGCCTGAAAATGCGGAAGCTTGGCGCGATAGAGGCGCAATTGTATCAGAATTAAAACAGGATACAGAAGGATTTGCCGACGGCGAAAAATAGAAGGAAGAACCAGCCCCAATCCAATGAATATTCGGACAGTTAGTTAGGCGTAAGGTGTACCGCTACGTGTGTACCCCTATTTTGGGTTGGCGTAAGGTGCGCACCGCTACGTGTACACCCGAATTTTTGCTGCATAAAATCTCTACAAATATTTTAAAATATCGTCCTGAAATAGGTTGATTTAATAGAAAAATATAGAGCGGTCAATGGGTGCATGAGGTAGAGAATTAAACTTAAAAAGGTTGACAACACAGGGTTGAGGCGTCCTCTATTTTTCTTTGTGAGAAAAGCGATAGCTTAACTATTAGCAGTAATATAAAAATCGGGCGGTCGGCATTATTTCCTAACGGAAATTACATTTTTTATAGCTGCTTTAGGGGCTGAAAACCTCTCGCTCACAAGGAAAACAGGTTGATGACCTAAAAACGCCTAAAGCCTTTGTGAATAGTAGATTTATGCCTAATTGAGCTAAAAGTCTTTATAGCTCTGGCTTTAAATCCATTTTCGCTTCGGTTTTTGTCTGAGTCCCGCTAAGTTGAATAAGTAGTAATTTCCAGGCAAAAACTTAAAAAGTTCTGGAACATTGCTAGAGCATTCTCATTCTTCACTATTAACAGGACATCGAAGCACAAATACAGTTACCAAAACAGCGGGACAGCAAATAATTGCAGTGAGGGATTTGTTTTAGGTAAAAAACTCTAGTCAATAGTGACATAAATACCAGGTTTTTATCCCGAATCATCTGTTAATTAA
This sequence comes from Microcoleus vaginatus BM001213989, assembly GCA_036700245.1. Lineage (GTDB taxonomy): Bacteria > Cyanobacteriota > Cyanobacteriia > Cyanobacteriales > Microcoleaceae > Microcoleus. Next base: position 27,458 of record JAUBOM010000028.1, on the reverse strand, counting down.
AATCCCGCAGTCTTACGCAGAACAATCTCTACAGGTGCTTCTACCAAAAGAAAAAATAATTAACCTGTGGAGTAAAAAAAATGGCAAACATAACAGGAACTCTCGGTCCCGATGTCATACCGGGATTTTTACCAGACGGTCGCATAATTAACCCGGTAATCTTGCTGAGTGACGACACCATCAACGGCCTCGACGGCAATGATGCGATCAATGCAGGATCAGGAAACGACCTCATATTCGCCGGCCCAGGTAACGATATTGTTAACGGCAACGAAGGCAACGATCAAGTATACGGTGGCAAAGACGACGACCAAGTATACGGCGGCAAAGACAACGACTTAGTTAGAGGCGACATCGGCAATGACAGCGTTTTCGGCAACAACGGCAATGACACCGTGTTCGGCGGCAAAGACAACGACACCATGTTCGGCGGCAAAGATAACGACTTGATGCTGGGCGACCTCGGCGACGACGTACTCTACGGCGACCTCGGTTCTGATACGATGAGCGGCGGCGCTGGAAATGACATTTTTGCGATCGGGCGAGTCGGCGACGGCAGACCCACAGCCACCACCGGCGGTCCCGGAGTCTTCGATGCCGACCTGATTACCGACTTTCGAGTCGCCGGCAACGATGTCATCCAGTTATTTGGGGGGCTGCAATTGAGCGATTTGCAGTTCATCGACGGCACCGGCTTAAACGGCATCAGCATCGGCAACACCCTAGTTCGCGATACCGGCACCGGCGAGTATTTAGTCAACATCCAAGGTTTTAGCGCTGCCCAACTCAGCGCTAATCCGGCCTGGTTCCAATTAGCTGGAGTCCCGACACCGACACCGACGCCGACTCCAACCCCAGCCCCCACCCCGACACCCGTTCTCGGTGCAGGCGTGTTGAACTTCAGCGAGCCCACCTACAGCGGCACAGAAGGAAATAACGTCACTGTTAACGTCACGCGCACGGGCGGCAGCCAAGGCGCAGTATCGGTAAACTACACTGTCTCTCCGGGCGGAGCCAACGGTCAAGCCAGCCCTGCTGACTACAATGTGGCACAGCCCCAAACGGTAACTTTTGCCGACGGGGAAACCTCGCCCAAGACTATCAGCTTTAATCTCGTGGCTGACGGTTTGGCTGAGGGAACCGAAACGGCGATTTTGCAACTTCAGGCTCCCGCAGGCGGTGCAACTCTGGGTAGTATGCCGGCAACAATTCTGGCGATTTCTGACGAGTTGGCGACGCCGACACCGACGCCGACACCGACGCCGACGCCTGCGAGTATCTTCCAGTTCGACCAAGCGAGTTACACGGTGAATGAAGGCGGCGCAGCTACGATTAACGTTACTCGCACGGGTGGCACGGGTGCTGCAACCATTAGCTACGCTTCTGTTGACGGTTCGGCGACTTCTGCAGGCAGTGCACCGGATTACACTGTGGGGGCTGGTTCCCTGAATTTTGCTCCGGGGCAAAATAGCGCTAGTTTCACGATTTCGGCTTTGAGCGACATGATGCTGGAATCGCCGGAAACGGTGAATTTGGTACTCAGCGGTGGGAATGTGGGCAGCAATCCATCAATCTTGACGATTTTGGATGTGCCGCCCGTCCCAACTCCGACTCCGACTCCTTTTCCGAATCCGACTCCGACTCCTTTTCCGACTCCGACGCCGACTCCGACGCCTGCTCCGACTCCGACGCCGACTCCCGGTCAAAACACGTTTTTCTTCAGTGCGGCTACTTACAGCGTCAACGAGGGTAGCACTGCTCCGATTACGATCAATCGCGGTGGCGACCTTTCTGCGTCGGCAACGATTGTGTTCAGCACTGGGGACGGTACTGCTATGGCTGCGGGTTCTCCACCGGATTACACGGCTGTGGCTCAAAAAGCGGTGAATTTTGCACCCGGACAAGCTAGCGCGCAAGTTCCGGTTCAAACTTTATTTGATAGCCTTACAGAGCCTACTGAGACGGTGAATTTGTTCTTGAGTGGCGGTAGTTTGGCGAGTCCTTCAGCAGCGGTTCTGTCGATTGTTGATACTACTGCTGTGCCTCCTACTTTCTTTTCTTACGGTTCGTCTCCGGGTTCTGTGCCTGATGGCGCTCCTGGAAATTTCACAATTAACCGCAGCGGCAATACTGGGGTTTCAGCTTCGATCGACTTTTTGATTGTTGCTCCCGGCGGCAACCAACCTGTGAATAATGTAGATTTCAATATTGTCGGGCCGTTTACTGCGAATCCTTCTGGTGGTGCGGTGAACTTTAATCCCGGTCAAACTAGCGTCACTCTGACACTTAATAATGTTTCTGGTTTGAATGGTGGCGTGGTGAATTTAGGTTTTGGCCCAGGACCGATCGGTGCTCCGGCCTCGACTGCAATTACTCTGCTTTAAGAGTGTTAGTAGGGGCGAGCAATGCTTGCCCTACTAATATGTCTGCAAGTTGTTAAATGCTTTTTGGATCGGGTTTGTTATCTAAATTTTTCCTCTTGTTACCGCTCTGTTTGGGGCGGTTTTTTTTATGGTGAATTAGTTCGGTTACTTGATGACCAGTTAAATTTGAGGGCAGCTTTCGATCCAATTTTACTGTATTAATAGTTGGCGATGAACCATCGGTACAGTTATGGGCGAGTATTTAACCCAACTTGAATCGGACATTTAAATGCTTTTTGTCTAAGGTTTGTAATCGAAACTTTTTCTCTTTTGGTCGCTCTGTTTGGGGCGGTTTTTTTATGGTAAATTTAGGTAAGCTGCAAACAAGGAGAATAGTTATATGTCTGTTCAGCTTCAAAAACGGTTATTTACAGTAAATGAATATCATTTGATGACTGAGGTTGGTATTCTCTCCGAGGGCGATCGGGTCGAACTCATAGAAGGAGAGATTGTTAAAATGGCTGCAATTGGTACTCGTCACGCAAGTTCGGTTAAGCGTCTGATCGCTGTGTTCTCGGATTTGGAGAGAAGACGTGCGATTATAGGTGCCCAAGACCCTATCCAGTTGAGTGAGCGCACTGAACCTCAACCGGATGTTGTATTGCTGCAACCTCGCGCTGATTACTACGCTACAGCCCATCCTGTACCGTCTGAAGTTTTGCTGTTAGTTGAGGTTTCAGATAGTACGGTTGATTATGATAGAGATGTGAAAGTATCGATTTACGCTCGATCGCTCATTCAGGAAGTTTGGCTGGTAGATTTAGTTGAAAATTGTTTGGAAGTCTACCGTCAGCCCGGCCCGAACGGTTATAGTTTAATGCTCAAGTTTTGGCGCGGTCAACAAGTTGCGCCGCTGGCTTTTCCCGAGTTAGAAGTGAGTGTTGATTTTATATTGGGTTAGGGCGAGCGCGCCGCTCGTAAACCTAATCTATCTTAACTTACAATATATTTGACAGCCAAAATCAGCGCAATTTCTATTAGGTGGGTAATCAAGTGCTGTATTGCACTTCTATAGAATTTGTGGCTAATTGATAGCGAGAGGTTAGAGCTGAAACACAGAAATCTATAATCATAATTAACGCTACTTTTATGCAATACTTACTATTCCAAATTTCCTAAATAATAGGACGCAATTTCTAACCTCTTCCTAACATTATCTTGGCTAGTAAGATTGCGTACTTTTTGAGCTGCTCCAGTAAAATTATCATCTTCTGTTAGTGATTTATAGCGTTCTCCCAGTTGTTCAAGATTATTAATTTTGCCTTGTTCTAACCTGCGGGCAGTAACTATCATTACGGCTTCAAAGTAAGTAGGTATCAATAATTTTTGAGGTTTAAAAGCTTTGTTACCAAGACCTTTATGGATCACTTCAATCGTTGGGATAAATGCGTTTATTATTTGTTCTTCTGATTGGCTGTCTAGGTGCCTATTTTGCCTCATGTATTGATTAAGAAATTCTTTTAGAGAAGGCTTATAATCATTTCCCTCGAAGTAAAAAGCCAGGAATCGTAAAATAAGTTCTTGATCTTTCCCGTTTTTGTCTGGGAGACCAAATATCTCACGCCACGCTGGATTTTTATTTAGTTGCCCTAGCAAATCATTGAGTTCGCCGTGATAGATGCAAGCACGAATTTCCTGCGGTTTAAGGATAGTACCTCCGGTATTCAGCCTTTCAAAGATATAGTAAATACTACTCTCGTCGTTTGCATAAAGTGGCTCGACAACTGTAGCCGATACAACCGAGTCATCTAACTGGCGTCGGTATGCGTCTTTCAGTGATTTATATGTCTCCTTCTCAAATTCTGTATGAACCCCTTTCAGAGCAAACGAGAGCCGACTGTTGGGAAACTTGCCTTGATAGAAATATAAAAGGCTACGTAATCTTTGCTGACCATCAATCACCAGCAGTTTTTTTGTTTCTCGCTCTTTTGCTAGAAATATGCCGGGAACTGGAAGACCAAGCAAGAGTGATTCTATAAAACGCGATGCTTGTTTTGGTTTCCAGACATAAGCACGCTGGAAGTCGGGAATAAATACGTCTTCCCTTTCCAGGCGTCTAACTAGACCCGCTACATCAAAATCAGTTCGAGAAACTGCTATGGAAAATCTGGAGGGAATAATGTCCTCCTCATCTTCCCCGCTATCATCTTCCCCGCTATCGTGAATATCGTTTTCCTGTTCCTCATCCGCTAGAGGCTTTGGGGGAGATGTCTCGCTGTTTGACTCAAATGTATTCATCTTGTAGCCTCCTTTCTGCCTGAGTTATTAGATATTATAGACCGATCGCTCCCCTCATCTATCTCTCAATATTAAGATTTCCTTAGTTGTTGGCGTCGCGTACAGACATCAGTGCTACTATTAAAAGCTTAGCTAGGGGTGCCCGAATATCCGGGCTGAGAAAACACCCTTAGAACCTGAGTCTGGGTAATACCAGCGGAGGGAAGCTGTTTATCAAGGAAATTAAATATGCGTACCGAATGGATCGCTAAGCGTCAGGGGCAAAGCAATGTATCTCAAATGCACTACGCCCGCCAAGGTGTAATTACTGAGGAAATGCACTTTGTTGCTAAGCGAGAGAATCTCCCGCCAGAACTGATCCGCGCCGAAGTAGCGCGGGGACGGATGATTATTCCCGCTAACATCAATCACCCGAATTTGGAACCGATGGCGATCGGCATTGCCTCTAAATGCAAAGTCAATGCTAATATCGGTGCATCTCCCAACTCTTCCAATATGGAAGAAGAAGTTGACAAGCTTAAACTAGCAGTGAAATACGGCGCTGATACCGTCATGGACTTGTCCACCGGCGGCGGCAATTTGGATGAAATTCGCACTACGATTATCAAAGCTTCACCGGTGCCGATCGGTACTGTACCAATTTACCAAGCTTTAGAAAGCGTTCACGGTAATATGGAAAGTCTGACCCCCAATGACTTTCTTCACATCATTGACAAACACGCTCAACAAGGTGTTGATTACCAAACAATTCACGCCGGAATTCTGATCGAGCATTTGCCGTTGGTAAAAAATCGGTTGACTGGGATTGTCTCTCGCGGCGGCGGCATTTTGGCGCGGTGGATGCTGCATCACCACAAACAAAATCCCCTCTACACTCACTTTAACGACATCATTGAAATCTTCAAAAAATACGATGTTTCGTTTAGTTTGGGAGATTCTCTGCGCCCCGGTTGCACTCACGATGCGTCGGATGATGCTCAATTAGCTGAACTCAAAACTTTGGGACAATTAACTCGCAAAGCTTGGGAACATGATGTGCAGGTAATGGTGGAAGGCCCGGGCCACGTACCGATGGATCAAATTGAGTTTAATGTCAAGAAACAAATGGAGGAGTGTTCGGAAGCACCCTTCTATGTTTTGGGGCCGTTGGTGACAGATATTGCGCCTGGATACGACCACATTACCTCAGCAATTGGGGCGGCGATGGCTGGTTGGTACGGTACTGCAATGCTGTGTTACGTGACGCCGAAGGAACACTTAGGATTGCCGAATGCTGAGGATGTCCGAAACGGGCTGATTGCTTACAAAATCGCGGCTCACGCTGCAGATATTGCACGGGGCCGTCCGGGTGCGCGCGATCGCGATGATGAACTCTCGAAAGCGCGTTACAATTTCGATTGGAACCGTCAATTTGAGCTGTCATTAGATCCAGAACGGGCAAAGGAATATCACGACGAAACTTTGCCGGCGGATATCTATAAAACTGCTGAATTCTGTTCGATGTGCGGGCCTAAGTTCTGTCCGATGCAGACTAAGGTTGATGCCGATGCTTTGACGGAATTAGAGAAGTTTTTGGCTAAGGAACCTGTAGCCCAAAGCTAATTGGATTAATTCGTAGGGTGCTGATAGCGCACCTTACTTAATCCTAAAGCTGTTTCGTTTCTTGTGGGGCGGGCATCCTGCTCGCCCAAAAGTTGGGTGCTGATGGCGCACCTTACTTAAAGTTATATAGCCATCCTAAATCATTTGTGAATTTCTTACTCCCTCCTCGCGGGTTCGGGGAGGGTTGGGGTGGGGTAAAAAATTTACGGCTCCTGCAAGCATTGCTATATTAAAAGGAGTTTCCGAAAAAGAGAATAACGCTAATTTCATGCCGCCTCTTCCTGAGAATAAGTCAATAAAACGGATTTTTTTCAGGGCCATTAAGCAGGCGGTAAAAACTCATATTTTGTACTATTTTTTAATGGAGGCAGGGCCTCTAGATCTTCATTACCAGGCAGAGCCTGGTAACGAGAAACCAGAAATTTTTAATTCGTAGGGTGCGTTAAGGCAGTGTAACGCACCGCCAGCCTAATGCACCATTTGAGCGAAGTAAAAGATTTACCGGGATATGTTAGCTTGCGCTGTCTGTTGGCACATTGAAAGAATGCGGTGATCGTTTGAGCTAATTGTCCGAATAGAATGCAGATTTGTTAGCTGAGTATTGACTTCAACTGTTTGAATTTTTCCGGCTGAGATTGCCTTGCCGTACAGTGTATTTCCCTGAATTTTACCAGTGAAGCACGTAAAGTCCGATCGCGGCGCGTAGATTGCACCAACGACGCGATCGTTCTGGCGTTGAAACACAATATAGTTTTGAAGAACTTGGTTGGGCTGTGGCGTATCTCCGTACAGGTAAATACCATTTGGCAAAGCAGCAACATTAGTCTTAGATGGATTTTGTTGTGCTTGAAGCGGTTGTTGCTGAATCCCAACACCAATTAGTGTCAGAGGACAAATAAAGGCTGTTGCCAGTAGTTTCCATTTTCTTTTAATAGATGCAGGTAAAATCATTACTGCTTCTCCTTGCGTCGTCATGTAACATATTAAAACAGTTTTCTCTAATTAATATCTAACTCAGGTTATAATTTCGCTCTGCTAAAATAGGCCTATTGGTAGAGATTCTGAACCTGAAAGCTGGCGCTTGTTTAGCACCGAAAACTTTATTTTCCCTTGTCCTTCAAGTACCTGAGCTGATTTTGATAATAAAATTAGAGCGGGCATAGTTTCTAATCCGACCCAATAAAACACCGATTTCCTCACTTCAAATGGGGGGCAGAGCCTCTAGATATTCATTACCAGGCAGAGCCTGGTAACGAGAAAAACTAGAAAAAAACATCTTGAAAACTTTTGTGGAAGAGGCACGAAAGCCTGTTCATGAAAATGGCGATCTTCGGTCAGTTCGATCGCACTTTTGCCTATTTTTTGCTAGCCATCCACTTTTGAAGATCGTTAATCGTAAAAACTGTTTCAAAGTTTAATCCAACAGATTGATAAAACTGGGCACCACCTTGCTCTCTGTCAATCAGCGACAACACGCGATCGACTTTATAACCCGCACCCCGCAACCGTTCCACCGCCTGCATCGCCGACTTACCCGTCGTCACCACATCCTCCAAAACCGCCACATTCGTGCCCTCAGGCAACAGCGGCCCCTCAATATACGCCATTGTCCCGTGTCCCTTCGTCTCCTTTCTGACAATTAGCGCCGGAATCGATCGACCTTCGAGAGCCGAAACCACACTCACAGCAGTTACAATCGGGTCAGCACCCAAAGTCAAACCGCCCACAGCTTGCACATCCGACGACAGCATCGACAACAGCAAACGTCCCGTTGCCAAAGCACCTTCAGCGTGCAGCGTCACCGGTTTGCAGTTAATGTAATAAGAACTTTTCTGCCCCGAAGACAGCACAAAATCGCCTTCGCGATAGGCAAACTCGCACAACAAATCTAGAAGTCGATCGCGCAACACTTTTAAATCCGCAGCATTCATAACTCACACCGTGTAAAACACACAAATAATCCGCCGATAATCAGTTTATCAAGGGAATTGGGTCTAAAACCCTGTCCTTCTAGGACGGCTTTAATTTCTTAAATCCCTTCCTAAAAGTCAGGAAATTTCTAGTATACTAGAGTCGTCAAGGTTAAACTCGCAACGCCATCGTGCATAAAAACAGTTAACGACACACTTTGGCGCGAAAACCGGTGGACTCATAGCGGCGAAAACTCTATAAACAGCTAGGGGCTTAACACAGTTCCTTTAACCAGAGAAACAAACTATTTAGTCTTGTTAAGTAGGGTAGGGCATACCCGAACTCGCTTGTCAATATCCTAGTACGCTTTTGGAGATACGCCCTCTGGGGTGGCTGCGAATCAGGCTCGTTAATTGGTAGGATTTCTACTGTTGAAAAGTTTGAGTATTGCCGAAAGGACGCACCATTCTAAGGTCAGTCGCTGAATTAAGAATCCCTCACGTAAAGGACAGGGAGTGTCAAAGTGGAATCGGAATTAATTAAGGAGGCCCAAATATATGAGTCAAAAGTTAAAAAGCCTGAGCGGCGCGTTGATTCTCGCTGTCGCCTCTGCCGCAATGGCATCCGTCAAGCCAGCTCAAGCACAAACAGAGCGATTTCACCCGATTGCCGACGACTTCAACCGACAAATCTTTGAAGCTTCAGGAGACTTTTACCACAACGTCAGCTTGCAAGGTTACTTGGGCGACTATTTAGGCATCGGTTCCCCCAGCGGCGTCGTTGCCTTTCCCGAAAAAGAAATGGAGCGGGATGCGAGTCGCGTCAACGGCCTTTACCGACGAATAATGCAGCGCCAAGTTTCCAGCGACCCGATTATCCGCGTCCCGGATGCTGTCAATCCCTTCGATTCCTCAGTCATGGCACTGCCTGCACCTTGCCAGCTAGCACCTCAACCGAGCGGCTGTTTCCCCACTCCCGCCGGACTCCAAGATCAGTTTACACTTCCAGGAGAGCAGCAAGGTTCACAGACCGATCCAGGCCCCGTCAGAGGGCTTTATCGAGTATCGCCGCCCGGCAATAATTAATCGATCGACAGTTGCAAATTTTGAGCCGAGGCGGGTTTACTAAATCTCGGATTTGTATAAGAGAGAAAGTCTGAACCCGCCCCAAAAATTCATGTTTTGGCAATCCTTTCGATAAACGCACAACTAGCTTTTTTTAACTATCGCGGTTATTTTACAGCACTAAATATTATCCAATATTTATCAAACAATGCTGCCGTCAGGCATGATTGTTCCTTTCAAAATAGCTTCGCCCAGATTAGCTCCCGCCAAGTTCGCTCCTCTGAGATTTGCCCGGGTCAAATTCGCCCCTCTCAAATCAGCTTTCCCGAGGTTTGCCCACCGGAAATCGGCAGCGCTCAACTCCGCAAAACTGAGATTTGCCTTGAAAAGATATGCTGCTGTGAAGTGAGCTTCCCCGAGATTAGCCTTAGAGAAATTGGCTGCATAGCAATGTGCTTCCATGAATTCGGCTTGAGTGAGATTGGCTTGACTGAGATTAGCAAAGTTGAGGTTGGCGCCCATCGCATTAACTCGAAACATCACCGCACCGATTAAATTCGCATCTGCGAAATCGGTTTGTTGGAGATTGGCAGCGGTGATGTCAGACCCAATTAAATTAGCACCGCTCAAATCAGCTCCCCTGAGGTCTGCAGATCGGAGGTTGGCTCCAGTTAAATTAGCTTTAATTAAATTAGTTTCCAGCAGTTGCGAGCCGGCAAGATTTGCTAAACTAAAATTAGATTCAGCGAGGTTTGCCGAAATTAATTTAGCCTTAAACAAGTCTGTTTTTAAAAGGTTCGATCGCCAAAGATGCGCGCCTCTGAGATTGGCTTCGGCGAGGTTAGCTTCGCTGAGATCCGGTTCTATATTTGGGTTGAGACTTCTCCATTCAATCCAAGTAACTGCACCTTTTTTTAACAGCGCTAAATGCTGTGTGTTTGCCATAATTGCATCTCCTTTAACGGCTATTCCTTGCGACCAAAAATTGCTGGATTTTCTCGACCCGTCACGTTTTCCACCGCCGCAATTGCTGCCTGGGAACCTGCTATAATATCTCGTTCTGCGCCGCCGAGGTAAAGCCGTCCGAAACTGCCTACAGCCTGAACCTCTAAGATGTTAATAGATGCGCCTTTTTCTGCTTCATTGGCCGCCAGCGCTGCATAGGCCGCCGGTTCTACTTCTAAGACATAAAGCGTTTGTCCCGCCAGCAGCAACTGTCCGCGGCGGCTGCGGTTGATTAATTGTGTTTGGTGGGGGTCAATGTTGCGAATAATTTGACTGGAAATCACTCGTGGTTTGATACCTTCTTCTCTGCGGACTCCGATGAATTCTAGAATTGCTTTGCCTGCAGCCCGAGTTTCCCCCTGCTGGCCCGAGTGTACCTCCAGAAGACCGTACAAGCGTTCGACTATCTGGACTCCGGGGCGCACGGAGGCAGATTTGAGGGCGACATCGGTAATTCGGTTAATTTCGATACCGGGCGAGATTTCAATCCACAGCGACGCATCCCCCGGCAGCGGCAAGAATCCGGCGGCGATGGTGCCGATGTATGCTGCGTGCTGCGGCTGCAAGTTGTCTAGAAATACGTAGCTGCGTAGCTCTATACCCAAAAGTTTTTATCTCCGTCGATCGAGTTCCAACTGTTGTCTGTGCAATATCTGAGTTTACCTTTTTTTGTCAACAACACTTTGTCTATTGTCGGGACTGCCAGAGTTCCTCACAAGCGAGCGATGTGCCAGGCCCCCGATTTCTAGTGCCGCACTGCCTCACAAGCGAGCAATGTTTAATTTCGTCTTGCTGCTAAAAATCTGATATCAATCTGTAGTTATACGTGGAACATAAGTATGTTTACTGCTAGAGGTGGATTTAACTTTAATAGGCGATCGATATAGTTGTGATAGTTAAAGATTTTAACCAACAGAGAGCATTTGAATTATGAAACGTTCTGATTTATCCAAAGCAATCGGTGCAGGTATTATAGCTGCTGGTTTAGCCCTAGCACCAGCTCATCTACCTGCTTCTGCTCAGACAGATACAACTGGCGGTACTACGAACGGTACTAACAGCACTACCACCACCACAACTCCTGGCTCTGATGTTGCAGGTACTGATACCGATCGCGATTTTGATTGGGGATGGTTGGGATTGCTTGGCTTGTCTGGTTTGTTGGGTTTGATTCCCCGCAAACGCGAAGAAAATGTCCGCTATACCACTACAACGGGCGATCGCGATCCAGCCGTGCGCACCGACTACCGCTAAGAATTGAGTCGAGCGGCTGTGGGCATCACGCAGGATAGTTGTAATAGTTAAAGATTTTAACCAACAGAGAGCATTTGAATTATGAAACGTTCTGATTTATCCAAAGCAATCGGTGCAGGTATTATAGCTGCTGGTTTAGCCCTAGCACCAGCTCATCTACCTGCTTCTGCTCAGACAGATACAACTGGCGGTACTACGAACGGTACTAACAGCACTACCACCACCACAACTCCTGGCTCTGATGTTGCAGGTACTGATACCGATCGCGATTTTGATTGGGGATGGTTGGGATTGCTTGGCTTGTCTGGTTTGTTGGGTTTGATTCCCCGCAAACGCGAAGAAAATGTCCGCTATACCACTACAACGGGCGATCGCGATCCATCCGTCCGCACCGACTACCGCTAAGAAGTGAGTCTTAGGGCTGTGGGCATCATGCAGGGACAGGATGTTTTAACCTGTCCGACGATAGCCAATAATCATCAAAAAACCTCCATCTGTGGGGGTTTTTTATTGGAGATGATGCGCGATCGCACTCCTCATAAAATTGGTTATATCTGATATCAATTCCGGTTGCACTCCTCCGGAATTGTTGACTGTTGACTGTTGACTAATGACTGTTGACTAATGACTGTAGAAGGAGGGGTGGAAAAACTCAATGGTTGAGTGTTAACTGTTGACTCGATTTTATTATTGTGATGCAACCGGAAACGATATGAGATATTGCATTGTCAAGAAGCGGCTTTCCGGCCTGTTCCATAAGAGATAGATTTTCTTGTGTGCCGTTGCTCTGAGCAACGTCCATAAAAGCATTATTGAGAATAGTCTAACATCTCAGATCTAACCGGATTTAATATTATTTATTTCTTCCTTCCTTCTTCCCTTCTTCCTTCGCGTTCTTTGCGTCTTCGCGGTTCGTTAAATAAAAACTTTTCATACACAAAAACGCCTTAAACAATGCTTCCGCCCGATCGATCGAGCACCCCCAAAATCGCCTGCACCAACTTCTGGGGGTCTAAAGGCTTAGAAAGGTGCCGCTGGAACCCTGCAGCCAGCGCCTGCTGATAGTCAATTTCTCCAGCATAAGCGGTGAGGGCGATCGCCGGAACCAGTCCCCCTTGCTCCTTAGGCAGAGCCCGCACCTGCTGCAGCAACCGATAACCGTTGGTGTCGGGCATTCCAATATCGCTCAACAGCAAATCCGGCACAGACTGAGTTAAAACCGCCAAGGCATCGGCCGCGTTAGAAACTGCTGTAACGCTTGCCCCACAATTCTCAAGCAGAAAAACCACCAAATCTCGGGCATCGGCATCATCATCCACCGCTAACACCTTAATACCGCTCAAATTGAAGGATTGCTCCGGCCCAGCAGCAGCAGGACTTGCCTGAGGTTGCACGGGCATCAGGGGTATCCTGACGGTAAATGTCGCGCCTTGTCCTTCGCCTGCACTTTCGGCTTTCACCGTGCCGCCGTGGAGTTCGAGGAGATGGCGGACGATCGCCAATCCTAAACCCAATCCGCCAAACTTGCGCGTCATCGTGCTGTCTGCTTGCCGGAAGTAGTCGAATACATAGGGCAGAAAATCAGGTTCGATACCTTTTCCAGTATCAGTTACAGTAATTTGGGCGTCAGTGTCAACCCGATCGAGAACGACTTCGATTTTGCCTCCGGGCGGGGTGAACTTGACGGCATTTGACAGCAAATTCCAGACTACCTGCTGAAGTCTGCCCGCATCGCCCAACACCGGGCCGAGATTCGGTGCAAATTGAGTGCTGATTTGAATCGACTTAACTTCCGCCGACAGACGCACAGTTCCAATGGCAGCGCCGATCGCCCCGGCTAAATCTACAGGTACAATATTCAAGCTGAGCTTGCCTTGCAGAATCCCCGACACATCGAGCAAATCTTCGATAAGCTGGGTTTGTAGTAGGGCGTTGCGCTCGATCGTCTCTAAGGCGTAACGCTGCTTTTCCGGTGTCAGACGGTTCGATCGCAGCAGCTTCGTCCAGCCCACAATCGGGTTTAAGGGAGTCCGCAATTCGTGGGACAAAACAGCCAAAAATTCGTCTTTGACGCGATTAGCCTGTTCTGCTTCTTCCCGCGCTGCCTTTTCCCCGGCTAAAAGGCGTTCCCGTTCGGCTTCTGCAACTTTTCGATCGGTAATGTCAGTGTTGGTGCCACACCAGCGCAGCACCTTGCCTCCATCGTCGCGAATCGGCACGGCGCGGGAGAGAAACCAGCGGTACGATCCGTCTGTGCCGCGCAAGGGGAAAGTATCTTCCCAGAGTTCGCCTGTTTCAATGCAGCGCCTAAATTTTGCGACAACCCGATCGACGTGTTCCGGGTGGTGTACCTGCTGCCAGCCCCAGCCTTGCATTTCTTCTAGGGTTCGGCCAGTGTAGTCAAACCACCGCTGGTTGTACCAGAAAATCCCGCCGCTGGCATCTGTCATCCAGGCCAACTGAGCGATGTTGTCAGCTAGAGCGCGGAACCGAGCCTCGCTTTCGTGCAGGTCCTGCAGGGCTCGCGCGTGCAGGATCACCCTCCAGAGGCGAGCCACCACTTCTTGCACCAGCGAAACTTCATCGGGCCGCCAGTGCCGCACCGCCTGTGATGTCACCACCAAAAGAGCCACCCAGCGCCCTTCGTGAAGGCAGGGAACATCGACCAAAGCGCCTATGTTAGCGGCCTCGTAGTTATCCACCAAAGGCGCTGTCTGCGGGTCATTAGCGGTATCTGAGATGACAACTGTTTGACCTGCCATAGAGAGAGCTTTCAGTTTTGGCGTCTTAAAGTCTGAGATTTTATAGGTGCCGGCGGCGCTGCCAAGGTGGGGCTGGTGCCAGTCTTGCGGGACAATTGCCAGGTCGGCTTCAGCATCGATTTCGTGCCATATGCAGCGATCGACATTTAAATATTCTCCCAGACTGTTCATCGATTCCCAGAACATTTCTGCGGGGTTGGAGCCCTGGCGCAAGCGGAGTTCGAGATCCGAGAGAAACTGCTCGTTGAGTTGGGCTTGTTTGCGATCGTGAATATCGGTATTCGAGCCGATCCACTCGACAATTTCGCCCCCTGCGTCGCGAATGGGGATAGCGCGCGACAAATGCCAGCGTTCCATTTGGTCTGCTGCCCGCCGCAGGCGCAGCTCAAGTTGATAAACTTCTCCGGTGATTAGACATTCTTGCCAGCGGGCCCAAGATTCTGCCAAATCCGAGGGCGGGACTAGGGATTCCCAATTGTTTCTCGCTGCTTCCTCGTAAGACATTCCCAGATATTCCGACCATTTTTGTTGGTTGGTAAACCGAATTTCCCCGGCGGAGTCTACGTTCCAAATCAGGTGGGGAAGCGACTCAGCCAGTTGCCGGAAGCGGCGGTCGCTTTCTGCTAAGCTTTCTTCGGCTCGTTTGCGATCGTCAATATCAATGCCGATCCCGGCCCATTGCACCACCTGTCCCCCCGCATCCTTGACGGGCACAAGTCGCGCTAGATGCCAGCGGTAGATGCTGTCAAACCGGCGCACCCGGCACTCGAATTCGTAGGATTCCCCTGCTTGAATCCCCTTGGTGCGCGTGGCGACAACTGTTTGCCGATCTTCAGGATGACATAATTCCAGCACCGGCGCAGCCAGCGGAAATTCTGCGGGCATGATGCCCGTGTAGCTTTGCCAGTGCTCGTTGGCAAACTCTAAGCTGCCGTCGGCGGTGTTGATCCACATTAATTGCGGGACGGCATCGGCGAGGGTGCGGTACCGATTTTCGCTTTGCCGCAGTGCTTCTTCTATTTGCCGGCGCTTGGTTTTGTCCTGCATGATTTTCAGGAAACCTTGCACCTCGCCGATGCCGTCCCGTAGGGGCATCACCAGCCCGCTGCCCCAAAAGCGGCTGCCGTCTTTGCGGACGTGCCAGCGCTCGTTTTCTGCCTTTCCCTGAGTCAGGGCGATGTGCATTTCTGCTTCCGGCCTTCTGGCTGCAGAGTCTTCTGGGGTGAAGATGATGCGTCCGTGCTCGCCGACGATTTCAGCTTCGGTATAGCCCAGCAATCTCTCCGCGCCTGCGTTCCAACTGGTAAGGTGTCCGTCAGTGTCGAGGGTGAAGATGGCGTAGTCTTTGGCGCTGTCGAGAATCAACTGCAGGTGGGCTTCGCGATCGCGCAGTGCTGCTTCTGTTTGTTTGCGCTTGGTAATGTCGGTTGTGAAGCCGATAACTTTGGTCACTTCACCTTGCTGGTTGCGGATCAAACAGCCGCGTTCCCAAACATCGATCCAGCGCCCGTCTTGGTGCCGGACTCGGTACTCGCCTTCGTAGCGCTCGGCACTTAAGATTGATTCCCGCCCGGCTTGGAGGCGCGCCAAATCGACGGGATGGATGCGTTCTATCCACCACTCTGGTGTTGCCTGTGCGTCCTCTGGGCGGACACCGACGAGCGAGTGCAGTCCCTCGGAACGGTAAACTGAGTTCGATGCCAAATCCCACTCAAACACGATGCCGTCGATCGCCCTTGTAGCTAACTCAAAGCGGTTGTTGCTTTCTCGCAAGGCGAGTTCGGCCATTTTGCGATCGGTAATTTCCTGTACCACGACATTAATCCCGACAATCTCCCCGCCCGTGTCTTTGAGCGGCAACCAATTCAGCAGCCAAGTGCGAACAACACCGGGTTGAGCTTTGGTTTCACCGCTGATTTCAAAATTTCGCTTCGGTTCTCCGGTTTCGAGAATGTGGCGGAACACAGGTTCGGCTGTGTCTCCCCAGTCGGGGACAATTTCGCGTAGGGTGCGGCCGATGTGCATTTCGACGGGCAAGCCGTTGATTTGGGCCAACCGCTGGTTGAGCCGCACGAACCGCAAATCTGTGTCTAAAACGGCCAAACCCACGGGCGTTGTTTGGTACAGCCACTCTATCTCTGCTAGTTGACGGCGCACGGTTTGCTCGCTCTCGTGCAGGGCGAGTTCTGCCATTTTGCGATCGGTAGCATCAAGTATTACTCCGATAAACCGCACTGCTTCGCCTGAGGAGTCGTAGAGATGGCGCCCGAACGCGCTCAACCAGCGGATTTCTCCGTTGTCTGCCCGGATGATGCGGTATTCGGGAGAGTAGAGCGATCGCGTTTCCCGAGCTGTTTTGACTGCTTGCATGACTTGCTTTAAGTCGTCTGGGTGGACGCATTTTTTCCACACAGCCCGGGTTGTTTCGCCACCCGGTTTCGGTTCGCAGCCGAAAATGCTGAAAAGGTTCGCCGACCAAATTACTCGATTTGTTCGCAGGTCTAAATCCCAGGTTGCCATGCCCGATCCTTCGATGGCGATGCTCAAACGTTCTTCGCTTTGTTTGAAGGCAATTTCAGTTTGTTTGCGATCGCTGATATCTGTGAGGGAACCGACGGCCCGCACGGGATTGCCTGACTCGTCCCAAATTGCTCGCCCTCTGGCTAAAATCCATTTTTCGCGCCCGTCGGGACAGTGGATGCGGTACTCGCAGCAGTAATGTGATGTTTCTCGATGCAAGTGCTGCTGCCAATTGCTTTGCATTATCTCCAAATCATCGGGATGAATGTAGCTCAAATATTGGCTGAAGTCCTTGACTTCTTCGGGCCCGCGTTCCAAAATCTCTAAACAGCGATCGCTCAGGAAATGGCAATTTGTTTGCAGGTTGCGATCCCAAATGCCGTCGTTGTTTCCCTGCAAGGCTAGCTGCCAGCGTTCTTCGCTTTGTCGCAAAGCTTCTTTGGTTTGATGGGCGCGATCGATTTGTAGGGCGGCAACGGCAAAGTCTGCTAGGGCGATCGCGATCTGCAAGTCTTCGGCATCGAACTGGCGATCGTCGGAGTGAGATACAATCCATATTGCCCCCAGCGGTTGATTTTCTGCTTGCAGCGGCACAACTAACGCTTCGGCGATCGGCAATTCTAGCTGCTGCAAGTCGGTAAAGTATTTTTCTGGAGCGAAGTAAAGCTGGGGAGTTTGGCGATCGAACCCGGCTCCGGACAAGCGCAATGTGCGGGGTGTGTTTCTGTGTTCTGCGGCTTCCCACGCGCCCGCCCAGGCTTCCCACCGAAAGATTTGTTCGGCACTGGCATTTTCTTCTAGCAAGCAGACTCCGACGCTTCCTGCACCACACAAATCTTGAGCGATGGCAACCAGTGTTTTGAGCAGGGTGTGGGGCGAGGTTGCCAGTTGTCGGGCCAGCGTTTGCAGCGCCCGGTTTTCTGCTTTGCGGTCGTGCGATCGAGGGGTACGGTGCGACAGTTCCTCGGCGATCGGAATGTCGCTTAAATTAGTTTCTGGGGTTTGCCAAGCTTCCATCAATTAGTCGTCTCTACGTCTTGCGGTATGAGCTGGCGAGCGTATATCAGCGCGCTGTTAAAGCATCTGCTATATTATATTATCTACCGACAGACAGAAGATGGGATCTATCTTGGGAAATTATTTTTTAGTTTTCCGGCTAGTTGATTTCCTTGGTTGCCTATGCTCTTGCCGCCACAATATGCACAATTTTATTCCCGAATCGCGCTTTTTTCCATATCTGACTTGGACAGAAATTGAGTCTATGTCGGATAAGGAAAATATAGTTATAATTCAGCCGTTAGGTGCGATCGAACAGCACGGCCCCCATTTGCCTTTAATTGTAGATGCGGCAATTAGCCAGGCGGTGGCAGGCAAAGCCCTGGCAAAGTTAGATGCAAATATTCCCGCTTATGCTTTGCCAACTCTTTACTACGGCAAGTCTAACGAACACTGCCATTTTCCCGGTACAATTATGCTCAGTGTTCAGACACTTTTAGCAGTAATTGGCGAAATTGCTGACAGTATTTACCGGGCAGGATTTCGGAAATTAGTGTTAATGAATGCTCACGGCGGACAGCCGCAGGTGATGGAAATTGCGGCGCGGGACATTCATCAAAAATATCAGGATTTTTCGGTTTTTCCGCTGTTTGTTTGGCGCGTTCCGAATGTGGCTGCTGAATTATTAACTGCGAAGGAGTTGGAGTTTGGGATTCACGCGGGTGATGCAGAAACGAGTTTGATGCTGTCAATTTTGCCGGATCAGGTGAAAATGGAACGGGCTGTTACAGAATATCCGAAAAATTTGCCGATCGACAGTTTGCTGAGTATGGAAGGGAATTTGCCTTTTGCTTGGCTGACGCGAGAGTTGACTGAAAGTGGTGTGTTGGGCGATGCGACGGTGGCGACGAAAGAAAAGGGATCTCGTATTCTCGAATCTCTCTCTGACGGCTGGGTACAAGTTATCAAAGATGTGCACAAATTTCGCCAGCCTGGAAGTAATTAAAAATTAAGAATTAAAACTCAAATAAAACTTACGCAGGGGACCGGTGAAACCGGGTTTGATGGACAAAAATACTTCGTTAGAGTCTCGCACAGTCGGTAAAAAACCAGGTTTCTTTTGTCCGAGTGCGTCCAGGACTGTCAAAAATAGTTCTAATCCGTGTCAAAATAAGTCTAAGAAATTTTTTGAGTTGGAAAACTAACGATGAGTGTAAATTATAAATTGCAGCGTGCATTTGACCAAGGCCGCGCCCTGAAAATTATCAGCGGTTTAAATAATTTTGATGCCGCGAACGTTGCGGCTGTCGTCAAAGCAGCGGATCTCGGCGGTGCTACCTTTGTCGATATTGCTGCCGATCGAGATTTGGTATTGATGGCAAAACAGTTGACAGATTTGCCAATTTGTGTATCGGCTGTAGAACCGGAAAAGTTTGTACCTGCGGTAGAAGCTGGCGCAGATTTGATTGAAATTGGCAACTTTGATGCTTTCTACGCAGCAGGCCGCCGCTTTGAAGCTGAGGAAGTTTTGGAGTTGACTCGCCAAACTCGATCGCTATTTCCCAACATCACTCTTTCTGTGACAGTTCCCCACATTTTGGAACTCGACAAACAAGTGCAGTTAGCAATAGAATTAATCAAAGCTGGCGCTAACATTATCCAAACAGAAGGCGGCACTAGCGCCAAACCAATTCACGCCGGCACATTGGGATTAATTGAAAAAGCAGCGCCTACTTTAGCCTCCGCCTTTGAAATTTCCCGCGCCGTATCCGTCCCCGTACTTTGCGCTTCCGGTATCTCCAGCGTCACCGCACCCCTCGCTATTGGAGCCGGTGCTGCGGGTATTGGTGTCGGTTCTGCTGTCAGTCAGCTTAATAGCGAAGTGGCGATGATTGCGGCTGTTTGCAGTTTGGTTGAAGCTTTGGCTTTGGTTTCGCGATCGCACTTTGCGACTTCAATTTAATTAAGAAGGAAGAAGGAAGAAGGAAGAAGGAAGAAGGAAGAAGGAAGAAGAAAGAAGGAAGAAGGAAGAAGGAAGATTTTTCCCATCCCCACTCTCCCCTTCTCCCACTCTCCCCTTCTCCCACTCTCCCCTTCTCCCACTCGGACACTCGGACAAGACTTCCTTAATAATTGACAAACCACAGGGCATAATCATCTAATAACTGAGTGTTGGGGGAGATTACATCAACTGATTCTAACTCGGATAAAGGCAGCATAAACTTTTGGCGCTCGCCGACGCGCTGCACTTCCACAAATATGCCTTCTTCCTGAACAACAAAATCCTCCAAGCGATTAATGGTGAAGCTATCAGTATAAGAAGGTTGAGTTTTTTTGAGCTTTGCATATTCTTTTTTGCTGCCAGAGCCCATTGTATATTCTTCTTCCCATTCAAACTCTTGTATGGCGGTAACATGGCACGGAACTTGAATATTTTGCTTGATGTACTCTAGATACTTGAGTAAATTTTCAAGGCTGACATCAATATTTTTCGATCCTAAAACCTTCTGAATTTTACTTTCAAATTGCTTGAGATTAAATGGGAGAGTTTCCTGGAGATGGGCGAACATTTCAGGATCGAACCCCGAGCCCAATGCGGGTACTTCCGCCAGCAGGCGCTGGATGTCGTTTAGCGGTTTCGGTCTTCTGCCTGCTACAATGGTTTCATCAAGCTGAACAGGAGGAAGTTCGGATTGTGAAGGAAAAGATTTGCTTTGATCTGGGCGATCGTCCAATTTAGATTTGTTAACTTTAGGTTGGTTAACTTTAGGCTGGTTAAATTTAGGCATCGCTCGGTCTCGCTGTATCGGTTTATCAATAAAGTATATCTTGGCAGAAGTACATTCGTGTCTAATAGGAGGAAGCTGTAATGCAACTACTAAAATCGCCTAATGAATCGGAAATCTACCAAGGACAATTCGGCGAGTTTACGATTACTCAAAGCGATCGCACGGGAGTGTTGATTTACCGCGCCGGACTGGGGGTGGCGGCGCTGTGTTTTGCGATCGGCGCTACTCTGGTGCTACAACAGGGCGACAACCCAATTGCAATTCAAGCTGTAACGCCTGTTTTTGCTTGTTTCTGGATAGCTTTAGGCGTCAGCTTGGCAACTATTCACATTTACATGATTGCGCTGCACCGAACACTACAGGTGTTTTGGGCGATCGGCGGCGCGGCAGCATTGTTTGTCGCCCTACAAAGCAGCGAACCCTTAGCTTTAGCAGTGTACGAACATCCAGCCACGTTGTGGGGAATTGGCTTTACTTTTGCCGCCTTAAATGGCATTTATTTTAAAGAAGCTTTCTGCTTTAACCGCCTAGAAACTAAGTTTTTGACTCCGGGAGTTCCTTTCTTAATTTTAGGACATATTTTCGGCTTTCTGTCAGCCGAAAATGAACAGTTTTTGCTAGCAATTTGGGCGACTTTGTTTATCATCTTTGCTGTGCGCAAGTTTTTTCAACCGATGCCGCAGGATATCGGTGATAAAAGCGTTTTTGAGTATCTGAAACACCAATAATTTGGGAATGGGGCATTGGGAATGGGGCATTGGACTTTGGGAAATTCTATCACTTTCCCACTATTTCCCTCTTCCCCTGTCTCGCCGAATCTGCCTCCATACCCGAAAACATCTAGATAGAGTTAAAATGAGAATTCGTCTAATCCGTCGTCGAGAAATCTGGGCAATTACTAGGGAAGGTTGGGTAATTGCAAGCGCGGGGTTGATAATTTTAATGCTCTTAATTATTACAAGTATCCATCCATTCTTGGCGGTAAATGCGCCGATTAAAGCAGATATCTTGGTTGTCGAAGGCTGGTTGCCGGATTATGCAATCAAAAGTGCGATCGCCGAATTCAAAAAAGGCGAATACCGCCAATTAATTACCACAGGACTTCCTTTAGGTAAAGGCTACTATCTCGCTGAATATAAAAATTATGCCGAACTGAGTGCCGCGACTTGTATTGCGTTAGGATTTGATAAAGACAAAGTAATAGCTGTACCGGCAGCGAGTGTTGTGAAACATCGCACTGCTGCTTCTGCGATCGCACTTCGGGATTGGCTGGCTGCTTCTGCCCTAAAAGTTGACTCAATTAATCTTTATTCTTTTGGCACTCACGCCCGCAGAAGTTGGATTATTTTCAAAGAAGTGCTGAATCCTGACATTAAAGTCGGCATTATAGCTGCGGAACCGCAAGATTACAACCCACAAGAATGGTGGAAATCGAGCCAAGGTTTTCGGACTGTGACAGGAGAAATTATTGCTTATATTTACGCCCGTTTCGTCGATTGGAAAATCTAGCCAGTAATTGTCAACCTCTCCCTTAATTCCCTTCGCGTTCTAGCGCTAACGCGCCTTCGAGGTTGGTAAAAAAAATCTATATAGCAGTTTTAAATCTGTGTTAATACAGAACACTGCAGTGCCGTTTCCCTACTATATTCAACCGAAAATGATAAAATTATTCTCAGATAAATTGAGGGCAACTCGTTGGTAGAAGAACGCGCTTACTGGTTAGCATGGTCGCAGATTAACGGTATCGGGCCGATTTTGTTGCAAAGATTGCACCAACATTTCAATAGTTTGGCAGAAGCTTGGACGGCAAAACCAGTTGATTTAATGCGAGTCGAAGGGTTGGGTAAGCAAATAATAGAAACAATTTTGCAAGAACGAACCCAACTCAATCCCGAAGAATTTCTCGAAAAACATCTTATAAAAAATCCCTGTTTCTGGACGCCTGCAGATCCAGATTATCCCCGCTTATTATTGGAAATTTCCAATCCGCCGCCGGTGCTGTACTATAGCGGTTTAGTCGATGTAAAAGAGAATCAAGGAATTACGCCGACGGTAGCAATTGTTGGCACTCGCAGCCCTTCGGAATACGGCAGAAGGTGGACTCGCAAAATTAGTACGGCTTTGGCTAAAAGCGGTTTTACTGTTGTTTCGGGATTGGCGGCTGGAATAGATACAGAGGCTCATACAAGCTGTTTGGAAGCGGGAGGCAGGACTTTGGCTGTATTTGGAACTGGGGTCGATATTGTTTATCCTAAGCCAAATGAGAAGTTGCGCGATCGCGTTTTGCAGCAGGGATTGGCAATTAGCGAATATCCGGCGGGCACTCAACCGAATAAAACTAATTTTCCGCGCCGAAATCGCATAATTGCTGGCTTAAGCCGCGCTACAATAGTGATAGAAGCTCCGCAAAAATCGGGCGCGTTAATTACTGCTTATCAAGCTAATGATTTTTGCCGGGATGTGTATGTTTTGACGGCAAGATTGGATGATGAGCGTTCCTTTGGTTGTTTAGAGTTGCTGAGTAAAGGTGCTCATCCGATTCTGCCGAGTAGCGATCGACTCTTAAGCGAAGACAGGTTGTTGGAAATGCTCGGAGCTCTGCCAAAATTGGATAAGGTCGAGCAGTTGTCGCTATTTCCACTAAATCCGACGGTTGAAAAGCAAGAGCCGCCGTTGGAGCCGGAATTGGCTAAGGTGTTAAGTGCGATCGAATCTGGGCCGAATTCTTTTGATGTAATTGTCGAAGTGTCTGGATTAGAAGCGGGAACAGTTTCTAGTATACTTTTACAGTTGGAATTGTTGGGATTAGTTTCGCAGTTGCCGGGAATGCGATATCAGCGGTGCTGAGTAGGAATATTAGGTTAAATCCGGTTTTATCCCCTTGATTATTCGGCCGTTGAAACCGCTTAACAGTCAAACTCTCATCCGCCGACGCGGAGTGAAAACAGGAGTATTTAACCCGGATTTTGGGTCAGTCTGATGCCAGAGCACTTTATATCAAATCTGTTAGCATCGGAATTATTCCTATCTCTATTCTCTTAATCTGCGTGAATCTGCGTCAATCCATTGTTATCTGCGGTTAACAAATTCTCTTTTTTTAACCGCAGATACAGGCAGATAAACACAGATTAACGCAGATAAATTATATGACTTCCGGTTGCACCGTCCGTAGTTGACTATTGACTGGATTTTACGCCCGACGATGCTACCGGATTTGATATTAGCTATGAGACAGGGGTTTTTAATCCCTGTCGTACTATCAGACTCACGAGTTTCGCGGAATGCCGAAATCTGCGTAATCAACCCGAACTCGCTCTTAAACCAATCCGAAATTAACAGCACTAATACTGCTAGCCGAAACACCACTGAGAGAAGCTAAAATCTCCCCTGTTTGTGCAAACCGGATTAAAGTTGCACCGCTATCTTGAGCAATTGTCAATTGCGAGAAACTCAGTCCATTACCTAATACTAACAAGTCTTTCCCGACTTCAAAATCGGTAATCGTATCAGTACCGGAATTGGTAGAGAGTAGGAACTTATCTACTCCCATTCCTCCTATCAAAGTATCAATTCCCAAACCGCCCGTCAGCAAATCATCGCCCTTACCTCCGTAAAGGATATCATTACCATCATCGCCATTCAAAATGTCAGCACCGCGATTGCCAAATAAGGCATCATCACCGCTACTTCCGAGCAAAGTATCGCTACCTTTGCCGCCGAAAACCGAGTCATTTCCCATGCCGCCATTGAGGGAATCATTGCCCCTCATGCCCATCAAAACATTATTGCCGCTGTCGCCACTCAGGATATCGTCGCCATTCGTACCGAGAATTGCATTCGCGGAATTGCTGCCCAAATCAGCATCGCCGCTGACAACAGGAGTTGCAATCCCAACAGGCAATACTACAGCTTCAATTCTGCTATCTAAAGCAGTACCAGTATTGTCAGCAACTACCTGGGAAATAGGTTTATTTCCCGTACCAATTTCTTTGAAGTCTTGAGTGGTTGGGCCCAAAGCTACTTTTTGGAGGCGGGCAAGTGATTCAGGAATTGATGTTGCTGTTGGGTTGGAGACAGCGGCATCAATGCGCTGATTGGCTGCTGCCATTACTGTCGCTGCTTGCGATGTAATTTGGGTGACTGTTTGACTGTTGAAACTGGGGTCTATTTGCTGGATTTTAGCGGCTGCTTGCTGAATGATTGGTTCTAAGGCTGCTGCATTACTCAGGTTTAAGACTGTACCGGATTGAATTTGATTGGTAATTGAACTGACAACAGCCTTGACAATATCGTGACTAGCTGCACTGGATGCACCGTCAATCAAAGCGGCAGTTTGAGTGATGAAGTTTTGGACTTTCACCATTTCGGATAAGACTTGGACGCCGCCCGGTTGATTGTTGTTGGTAGCGTCTATGGGGTCTAAGCTAGTTAGGTCAACATCGGCGGGGAGTCCAAGGGCAGCTTTGACTAAAGATTGGGCTGATTCTGGTGCAATTCCTTTGTCAATTAAGTCGGCGATTAAGCTGGTTAGGAGGGTGACTACACTAGAATCTGGTGGTGCGGTGACTGGTGTTTCTAGGGGTAATCCGGTGGCGGTGTCAATGCCTCCTGTGGCTACTAGATTGCCTTCTGATGGGTCGATTTCTCCGTTGTTGTTGGTGTCGAAAGTCTCGAAGGGGATATCGAGATTAAATTTACCGCTGTTATCGGTTGTGGTGGATGGTTCGTTGGTATCTTTGACGCCGTTTTTGTTGGCGTCTAGGAAGAGGGTTGCACCCTCTATGTAGCCGTCAATAAGTACGCCGGTGGTGCTAAATCTCAGCAACATACCCTTATCCGAATATGGACCCGTCTCGTCGTCGCTGACACTAACACCCAGCCTGTCTGTTGCTGTTAACTTAATCCTCAACTGCTGCGGTATGGGACTTGTGCCACTGAGTGTACGGGTATCTGGATTGAAGATCAGCCAACTTGGCAGGGGACTGCCGTCGATCAGAGTTGCTTTGTAGGTAAGCGTGTCACCTGGATCGGGGTCTGTGAAAGTGTACTGGGGAAATTGGTACTCGAATCCTGGGTTATTGCTTACTCGCAGGGATGCATAATGCCACGGGGTTGTATCCGGGCCGTAGTTGATGACAGGCGGACGGTTGAGGGCTTTGAGGGCTTTCCAGACATTTAAACGCCCTCCGCTGACCGTCTTTCCTTTCAGAGAATCAAGCGGGTCTGTAGTGTTCATTAAGATATTTTTTAGCTGTGCAGGTGTCAGGCTAGGATCTTGAGCTAAAAGCAGAGCCGCTGCACCTGCCACATGAGGGGCAGCCATTGAGGTGCCATCCTCTGACTTGTACTGATTGCCGGGAATTGTACTGAGAATATCGACTCCTGGTGCGCCTAAATCTACAGTCCGAGCTCCAAACTGCGAGTCTCGCCATAATTTGTCGTGGCGATCCGTTGCTGCCACCGAGATGACGTTGGGGAGTTCGTAATTAGCGGGGTAGACCGGGTAGATATCATTATCTCGACGAGCATTGCCTGCTGCTGTAACGAATAGAACTCCGGCATCGTTGGCGTCGCTGATAGCCTCAAACAGCCCTCGAGAGGAACGAGTAAACCAACTAGCGTTGATAACATCTGCACCGTTAGCGGTAGCGTAATGAATGGCTTGCATTGCCCATTTCACGTCGGGAAAGACAGGAGCAGACATTTTTAGCGCCATCAGGCTAACGTTATGGTTCACTCCCGCTACACCCCGGCTATTATTACCAACAGCCCCGATCGAGCCTGCAACGTGAGTGCCGTGACCTACATCGTCCATCGGGTCGCTGTCATTGTTGACGAAGTCATAGCCGTACACGTCGTCTATGTAACCGTTATCGTCGTTGTCAATGCGATCGCCTGGAGTTTCGCCTGAGTTTCTCCACATATTTGCTGCTAAGTCCTCGTGGTTGTAGTCCACACCAGTATCTGTAACAGCCACAACGACCCTTTTGCTTCCAGTTTGAGTATCCCAAGCTTCCGGTGCATCAATATCGGCATTTACTGTCCCGCCGCTGCTTCCTGTATTATTCAATCCCCAAAGTTCGCTGAATTTCGGATCGTCTGGCATTGATAAAATCGACCCTTGATAATTAAGTTCAACTGCCTCTACTCTGGAATCTCGAGCCAAGTTTGTTTGAATTTCTTGTAGCTGTGCGTCTGAACTAAACTTCACAACTCGCCACAAATCTAATCGAGTGGGTGTCACTCCCAACAGTTGGCTTGGCGGTACAAGGTATTCGATCGCGATCGCGCCATTAATTTGAAAAACACTTTGGAGGTCAGCATCGTTTACATTAGGTCTCAACTTAACCAGAAGCTCACCTGGCTTATATTCCACCCCAGTTGAGGGATCGACTGCGACTGGCGCATTGCTAGCAGTCTCGTTATCCCTGTTAACAACAGTGGCATCCGGTGCGTCGAGGCCGTTGTAGTTACTATCCGCACTCGCAGCAGGGGCAGTCACAATCTGATAAGTCTTATCGCCGTCAGCTACACTGTCGTCCACACCCGTTACCGTAACCGGGTGCCACTGATTCCAATTAGCAGAATTGAAGGTAATTGATTCCGTCGAAATTACTCCCTCTGCCTCATTGTTGCTACGCACATCAATTTTCACATCAGCAGTAGGTTGGCTGTTGAGTTTGATGGTGAATGGGTCTGTGGCACCAGTTTCTGTAGTTACTAATCCCGATGCCGGACTAATAACAATGCCAGGACTTCCAAGTATCGGCGTGGGCGTCGGTGTCGGTGTCGGCGGACCGACTATTACTGGCGGTGTCGGCGGTGTCGGCGGTATCGCCGTTGTCGGCGTTGGTGTGGGAGTGCCTGTTGTCGGCGTTGGTGTGGGAGTGCCTG
>JAUBOM010000247.1:0-5285 GCA_036700245.1 Microcoleus vaginatus BM001213989 | reverse complement strand
CTGCTTACAAAAAGAGTTTGGGCTTTGTTTGGGCTTGATTTTTGTTTAAGTCCCATTAGTTTACCCGATCGGCGGCGGTAAAGTTGAGGTTGTTAGCGGTTATTGTAACTCCCGAGTCCTTTCATAGAGGGGGATTCTTGAAGAGGCCAGATACGAACCTTCACTCGTCGAAATCAAAGCGCCTCTACTGACTCCTTCTATGAATAGCCCTAAAGTTGCCGATACTTTTGGCAAAATTTTTGCAGCGCCATTACAGTCTGCATTAATTTTGAATCCATCTTTTAAGCAATACAATCCGCGCTTAACACGCCTTCGAGATTCCTTCCACCCTTCAGGTTTGGCGCCGAACGTAGGTAGTTCATCCGAAGTTGAAAAACTTGCCTTGCTTGTAGAACTTTCCTGTGTTTCAATAAACCGAATTCCATGCCGTTCACAAAGTTGAGAGATTCTATCCTTTAGTCGAGGGGTGGGAATTTGCACAAAAGTTTGAGTGGCTTTACTACCAAGATTAATCTCCTGGCGCCTGCCTTTGTTCCACCCAAGCACGATATTACCCATCTTGTTTTCAAGAGAATGATTCAATACTAGCCTAGCTGCTTTGTTGACCGCATCTCTAACCTGTCTGTTTGATTTTTATGTAATTCCAGTTAATCGCTTAGACCAAAAACCTTGAGATTGATTTTCTTTAAGCGTTGACACTCGTTTGTTATACCCCTGATGTAGAGACTTAAGGCGCAATCCATTCACTATCAAACTTGTTCCAACATTAGAAACACAGGTTAACCAATTATTCAATCCTGGATCAATGCCTAGCGCTCGACTGGTATCAATATCAGTTTTAACGGAGTGATACTTATAGACAATTAAACGTAAAATTGACGACTCATTGGCAAGATTCTATCCTCTATGATTGCCTTGTAGTCTAGGTTTGACGGCTTTGGTAGATAGAAAGCATCTAACCCAAACCATTCTTTGAGTTGGCTGCGTAGCGTTCATTTTAGGAACCCATTTTTCTGTTTAACTGAAGGTTTCGTATAAGTCACTAGAGCCATTCCACCTTGACGGTAGTTAGGCAGTGTAGGTCTTTGAGTCACAGTTCCTTCCTTGATGCCTCTGAGCAATCCAACAAACGACTTAAATGACTCTGCAACCGTGGTGAGAATTTGCTGTGCAGTATCTGAGTAGAATGCTTTATAGTGCAGATTGCGATTTTCAGTAGCCAGCACTTTATGTAAGTCCGATCGACTAGGTATTTTGCCAGTTTTGAAGTACATCTGACGAGCATAATAGATGTCGCAATTAGTCAACTTTGATGACTCACTGCAAAGAAACTCTAAGACTGCTTTTAGATCTTTAGCGGGGCTAATTATGTTTGGTTGATATCCAAATATTCTTTTACCTCCTGAATTTACGCTAGCATAATACGGATACTCTGTGTGTACATTATGAGGACAAAAAATATCCAGTATCTGCATATCTGGACGAAATGGAGTTTGAGAGATTGACGAAAATTGCTGATGGGGTTGTAGTTTGTCAGCAGCACTCAAAAGATCGATCGGAGAATGCAAAAATGTGGTTGAAACCGCAGCGGCTTACCTCCCCATGTCTAAAGCCAGGGGCTGACCCTCGGCTTTTTGGTGATTAATTTCGGATATTTGATTATTTTCACTCTCCATCGCCTCTTGAAAAAAATCGTTACCCGGCAAGACCGGGTAACGATATTAACACTCTTTCTAAAAATGTAAAGTGCTCTGGTTAAGAGTTAGGACAGCCACGAGGCAGACACCCAGCCGCCACCTTTGAGTTGAGCCCAGCCGTGTTTGTAACGACCCGTCAATTTGACGTAGTCTCCACGATATAACTTGCCGATTACATGAGAACAACTGCTGGGTCGGCTGCGGATATTCAGGCGGCCGCCGTTGGTGGAAACTGCCGCGTAGCTGTGATGGCCGTGATGGCTTTTCTTGCCGCAGCGGGAGTACCCGCAACTTGCTTGCGCTTCGCCAGCAACACTCAGAACAGATAAAGCTACTGCCATACCTGCAACACCTAGCCATGCAGAATTAGGAATTTTAAAGCCCAGTTCGTCTAAGGACTTGAGTTGGAGTTCGGACTCTGGAGATTCATAAGCAACAAAAGAGTGGCTCAATGCTAGTGCTTCCATAGTTTCCTCGTGATTGTTGTTTACATTTTTTGATGAAGATTCAGGTCAAAACCTCGATTGACAGCCCAAATTATTAACTTATGTTTCATAAAAGCCACAAAAGGGCGTTAAGGTCTTGCTTTTGCCGAGTATTGGCTAAGGTTCCTGAATCCTGCACAGGTATATCATGTCATTTATGTAGCTTTCCGGAACAAAAAAATAAATAAAGTTTACATCGGCTACTAAAAATTTGGGCAACGCGGATCGGCACTGGGGGCAGAATTCCACTTAACTGTCTCATTCAAAAGGGAAGGAGGTAATCGGTTGGGGTCTGAGATTGCTTGTACTCAGTTGCGAAGGACACTATTTATTGGGGTGTGCTTATTTATTGAGTTGCTACAGCAATATCGGCAGCTAATTCGATCGCACAAGCCTCCTGCTCGTCTGCAAGCACAGCCTTAATTTGGTTCGGGCGAGTTATCGTTGTAGCCGATCGCCCTGGTGCAGCGGTTCGGGGCGATGGCGTCGGACATGAAGCCCTTGCTACGAGAGGGGTCTCAAGATTAGCCACCCCGTGTCTCTGACAAGGATGCAAGATCGATCGATCGCGACTTGATTTGTGTCAAGATCGATCGAGTTCTCCAGCACCACTTCTTTCGCAATGAACTCCTTCGCTGCACTTTCGATCGACACAATTCCTCAACGCCATGAATCAGACAGCTTTGCCATTACCTTAGCGCCTTTGTCTGTAGAGGAAATATACGCTTTGGCAGATGACCCCGCCAACGGAGCCGTGGTAATGATGAGCGGTACAGTCCGCAACCAAACTGACGGTCAGGCTGTAGTTTCCCTAGAATATCAAGCCTACGAACCGATGGCAGTGCGAGTATTCCAGCAAATCGCTACTGAAATCCGCCACCAGTGGGTCGATGTCAATCGGGTCGCCATTCACCACCGCGTCGGACACTTGCAGGTGGGGGAAATCAGCGTACTGGTGGCTGTTGGCTGTCCCCACCGGGGGGAGGCCTTTGCAGCTTGCCAGTACGCGATAGATACGCTCAAACACAATGTACCGATTTGGAAAAAGGAACATTGGGCCGACGGTTCTAGCAGTTGGGTTAGTATTGGAGCGTGCGAGGTTGTCGGGCATTAGTCAATCGATTTGAGATTTGAGGTTTTAGATGGAAGAGGGGAACTTGTGACGCTCTCCTAACGTCAAAAACTCTGGAATGTTCGATGAGCCAATTCCACCGATGAGCGACTTTATTTCCGTGTCCTGGTCTGCGGTTGTGGCGACCGTTCAAAGAGTGCAATTGCCAGCCGAAAAACTCTCTAATTATGACTTGGTGTTGCGGTGTCAGGAAGGAAATCGACCTGAGACTACGGCCTTTTCAGAACTGTTGAAGCGGTATCAGTCCCACGTAGATAGGGTTCTCTATCACTTGGCCCCTGACTGGCAAGACCGAGCAGACTTGGCTCAGGAAGTCTGGATTCGAGTCTACCGCAATATAAACCGCTTGCAAGAGCCTGTTAAATTTCGGGGGTGGCTGAGCCGCATCGCCACTAATTTGTTTTACGATGAGTTGCGGAAGCGCAAGCGGGTGCGAACACCGCTGTCGCTCGACGTACCCCGTGCTCTGGAAGATGGGGAGGTTGATTGGGAAATTCCGGCTGACAGTCCGGGGCCTGATGAAGATTTGACGACTAGAGAATTTTACGAGCAGTTGCGATCGGCGATCGCGGATTTGCCGGAAGTATTCCGCACGACAATTGTTTTAAGAGAAATTCAAGGTTTAGCATATGAGGAAATAGCGGAAATGACCGGAGTTTCTCTGGGAACTGTCAAGTCGAGAATTGCTAGAGCTCGCCAAAGATTGCAGTTGGAATTGCAAAAATATCTAGATGGTAATTAGCAAGAGTGATTTCAGAGGCGGGTCAAGAAGATTTGGTGATGTTTGCTGTGACATCAAAACTTCTCTTTTAAAATATAAATAAGCAGTAAATCATCTTAATAGCCAGTGGGTGCTTCTGGGAATTAGAGCAAGTGTGAAATATGAATTGTAACTTTGAATCGGATAAAAATCACAATCAGCAAGGTCTCGGGGATGCACTCGCTGGAACTCAAGCTAACAAAAATTATGCCCAGGGCAATGTAACTACTATGATGCGCGATCGCTTTGAATTACTGAGTGCCTACCTCGACGGCGAAGTGACGGCGGCAGAACGCCGGCAAGTTGAGGACTGGCTGACAAATGACCCCGCGGTGAAGCGTTTGTACTCGCGACTGCTGATGATGCAGCAGAGTTTTCAGGCAATGCCTGTGCCTGCTGCGGAACAATCTGCACAGGAGTTGGCGGCGAAGGTTTTGCAGCGGGTGGAACGCAAGCCGAAACAAATTTGGATTTGGGGTGGAGGTGCGATCGCAGCTTTGTTGATTGCGGTGGTGTCTGGTGTCGGTGGCGGCCGCCAATTGTTTGCTCCGCAGTTTGCTCGATCGCCGGTTCCTGCTGAATCTGACGGTTTGATTGTGGCTTTGAACGAGCCTCTGGTGGAAATTGTTAATCCGAACGATTTGATGCTTGGGGTGAATGCACCGATAATGGATATTCCTAAAGTTGGTGTAGCAGCCCCTCAAAAGTCCTTGCCAAAGGCGCAGTAGGATTTCTGTTTTGAGCAATAACAGAAGTCGCTAAGCTCCCTAAAAAAGGGGGCTTTTTGCCGTTTTTCCCAGTTTTTCCAGGTGGATATATCCTTTGACATTTTCCTGGCTTTGAATGACGTATTGTGGGGCGATCGCATCTTAATATCGGAGTAGGTAGCTAGTGGAATTAGAGCGGGCGATTCCCTACGGGATAGCTTCGCTTCACGCACTTGTCACCGATTTTTTGGATATTTGCGATCGGCAACAGCAATGTCTCCTCAATTTCCTGCCGCACAGCAGGAGATACATTACAACCGCTATTGAGGCAATCTACCAGCAATTTATTAGCATCGTAATACTTCCTCAGCAATGACTTCTGCTGTGCGCTAAATTGCCAATCGTGACCGATATTGCGATAGGAAATTATGATTTGTCTTAATTCCCTAGCTGGGGGGGTGACAAAGAGGCCTAGGAGATAGACCGAATCAGGGTTGCAGCCCG
>JAUBOM010000389.1:0-1134 GCA_036700245.1 Microcoleus vaginatus BM001213989 | reverse complement strand
CGATTTGTGGCAAGCACAATGGCTTCTATCGGAAGAAAATGCCGAACTGCGTCGAGTGTTAATTGAGAGAATTGGTTACGATCGCATTTGCCAACAATTGCAAGCAGTAAAATTAGATAGTTGGCAAGAATACACGCTATTAAAAATTGATAACGCCGATGTCGAGCCGATTTATTTGTTAAAAATGACTTGTCCGAGCACGGGACACATTCACGCTTTGCGAGTGCCACCTGAGATAGAATCAGCTCAAGAAGCAATTCGCTGGGTAAATTGGGGAATCGATCCAGAGGAGTTTAGCGTACAAACATGAAAAACTGACATTTTACCAAACTTGAATCAAAATTTACTATGCCAGAACAACAAGCAGACCAACCAATTAATCTCAGTAGCTTTGCCGACTGGTGCAAGGACAAAAGTCGTCTGACAAAAGAGGCAAGGCATACAGTTGAGATGCTGTTAGAAATTGCTGGCACTTCCGCTGACTGCGACGAAGCCCAAAAGGTACTTTTAAAGCTCACTGAACTCCATCTCAACGAGAATCAAATTACCGATATAAATCCGCTGTCGGGACTCACCAACCTGACCGAACTGTCTCTGGGCCACAATCAAATTACCGACATCACTGGGCTGTCGGCACTCACCAACCTGACAAAACTGCGGCTCTACATCAATCAAATTACCGATATCAGTGGGCTGTCGGCACTCACCAACCTGACAGAACTTTATGTCCACAACAATCAAATTACTGACATCGCTGGGCTGTCGGCACTCACCAATCTGACGGAACTTTATCTCAACAGCAATCAAATTACCGATATTAGTCCGCTGTTAGCACTCACCAACCTGACGGAACTTTATCTCAACAGCAATCAAATTACCGATATCACTGGGCTATCGGCACTCACCAACCTGACAAAACTGTCTTTGGGCCACAAGCAAATTAGCTACATCACTGGGCTGTCGGGACTCACCAACCTCACCGAACTGCATATCTACAGCACTCAAATTACCGATATCACTGGACTGTCGGGACTCACCAACCTAACCGAACTGAATCTGGGCAACAATCAAATTACCAGCATCACTGGGCTATCGGCACTCACCAACCTGACAAAACTGTCTCTCAACTCGAAT
>JAUBOM010000246.1:148-5287 GCA_036700245.1 Microcoleus vaginatus BM001213989 | reverse complement strand
CCCATCCCCCATGCCCCATCCCCAATATAATTTATGATGTTGCGAGCACCCGAACCTTACGAATAATGTTTAAGAAAGATAAATCTTCCCTGCTGTTTGCGATCGGAGCCGCCGCACTTCTGATCGGCTTAGGCTTTGTCACCTACTACCTCGTCCTATCCCGTGGCCCCGCCAAAGATTTGCCGGCGGGGGCAACCGTTGTCCCCCAAGATACGATGATGGCCCTATCCATCACCACCGATGAATCGCAGTGGAATAAACTGCGAGAGTTTGGCACGCCCGAGTCAAAAGCTTCCTTTGAGAGGTTTTTAAGCCAAATGCGCGATCGCCTGCTCACAAGCAACGGCTACGCCTACCAGCAAGACATTCAACCCTGGGTGGGTAACACAGCAATGGTAGTTTTTCTCCGCAACAAAATAGCTATACCAGTCCCCCCGCCCGCACCCAATGTGTCCCCGCCTCCGCCAATTCAACAGTCAGTGGCAATTATTCTACCAATCGCCAACCCGCTCAAAGCCCAAGAATTATTAGCAAAAGCCAGACCTCTGAGCCAAGGAAAAATAGTTGAGCGTAATTATAAAGGGGTGCAAGTCACAGAAACTCAAGGCGTACCCGATCGCAATTTCTCAGTCGCCGTACTCGGCACAAGCTATCTAGCAGTCACCACAGATCCTAGCGCTACAGACAGAATAATAGACACCTACAAAGGTGAACCTTCCCTAGCAAAAACCCCTGGCTATGCAGATGCCATAGAAAAAATAAAAAGTCCGGGCGCCTTCGGTCAAATCTACGTCAATATGCCCGTTGCTGCCGCCTTTGCCGCCGCCAACTCAGCCCGCGAAATTTCGCCGGAAAACCTCGAAAAACTGCAACAAAATCAGGGATTTGCCACCACAGCGACGCTGGAAGCTGAAGGAATTGGATTCAAATCAGTTTCTTGGCTAAAACCAGATTCTACCAGAAGGATAGCAGTAGAAAACAATGCTCTAAAAATGGTTAACCGCCTGCCAAATAATACAATAATGATGGTATCCGGCGGCAACTTGCAGCGTTTGTGGCAAGATTACGTATTGGGAGCCGATGCGAACCCGATTTCCCCGATTAATCCCCAAGTTTTGCGCACAGGTTTAAAATCCACTACCGGCATGGATTTAGATAAAGACTTAATGAACTGGATGGCGGGAGAATTTTCTCTATCATTAATACCAGCCCCGGCGCAGAATCCCAAAGACAAATTTGCTGCTGGATTTGTATTTATGGTGGAAACAAACAACCGGGGCGCAGCCAACAAATCCCTGAAACAGCTTGATGAAACGATGAAAACGAAAGGGTTTAGAATTGAGGAAATTAAAGTCGGCGGCCAACCTGCGACAAAATGGACATCGCCGTTTGGAGGGATTACGGTAACTCGCGGCTGGATGAACGATGTAGCGTTTATCGCAGTAGGAGCTCCAGTGGTTGATGCGATCGTTCCAGCACCGAAAAGTCCGCTTTTAAGCAGCGAACTGTTTCAGAAAACTGTACGATCGCAACTTACACCCCACAACGGCAATTTCTTTATCGACACCGAGAGTGCGTTTAACCCGAAAAACCTAGCTTTGCCGGAGTTTCCTCCCAACCAAAAAATGTGGATAGACGCCACGCGGTCGATCGGCGTTACAGCGGCCGTCATTGGCGATCGTACCACCCGTTACGACGCTTTTGTCGGTCTCAAAAAATTCAACCAATCCACTCCTTCACCAAATCCCTCACCGAGTCCTGCTTCACCGAGTCCTGGTTCACCGCGCCCTGCTTCACCCAGTCCCTCACCCACCGTCCAAACTTCTCCCAACTAACCCTTAAATCATTCAACAAATCCGCCCGGACAGCCCATTCAACAGCAACGGGGCGACAGATTAAAACCCAAAGACAACCGCCAGAAGCCAGAAGCAAGAAGCAAGAAAAAGACATACGCATAGGGACTACAGAAACCGGGTTTTTTTATCGTTTCTGCAGGCTGCAAGGAATTACTTTCGTTAAAAAACCCGGTTTCTATGCACCCCTGCGTCCAGGACTACCAAAGAAACCGAGTTTTTTAAGCCTCGGACTCCAACTAAGTATTTTCGCGTAAAAAAACTCGGTTTCTGCGTCCAGGGATCGAGAAGCAATCGACCGTTTCTGACGCGCCCTACTCTCTGTGCCCGTTGTGTCCAGGACTGCTTATTTTTGTCAGAATTTTCAGGGTCGGCAATTGTAGATGCGTTTTTTTTTATAAAAAAAATATCGGGATTTTTCAAGCGTCAGTTTTGGGCGCATAAACCGGTTTTTTAAACCGCCATACTTCGTTCAAACTCTCACTAACATAAAAAATAACTCTTAGGCGTCGGAGTGCGTCTAGGAAAGCTTGTTTTTTTTAGGTCATACCAAAGATACAGCTTCTTGGCATTGCGAGTTATACTTAGATTGTGGAGAAGATACGTTCGGGGAATTGCAAATGCAGAGGCAAATTTTACAGGGAAATTTTCCTCATAGACTCTCGATCGCACTTGCAGTCCGAAACCCGGTAGCTTCATAAATATAGACTTTAACCCCAATTTTTCTGAAAAACCGGGTTTGTTTACCTAATCTCTGTTAATTATGTATCAATTGTCCGGACTGTTTTTAGTTCGTAGTCTGAAACCCTTGATTTTCCGTTGGTAGCTCGATTCCTTGGAGCCTTGAAACCCTTATTCTCAGGTTGGGCCTCAAAAACTGTCCAAAGTATTGATATATTTTACCCATTAAAAACCTATGAAAACCCCCAAAAATATTCAAATACAGGCAAGCTTTATCTCTAAAAGAAGAATAAGGTCGCTGGCACTTTCTCTGCCAATGATCTTAATAAATCTTTACTTGTTGCAAGCAAAAGCCGAAGCTCAAAGCATTGAGGCAGCGCCAGGAACGAAAACAGAAGTCAATTCTGTACAAATCGGAACTCCTACACCGTCAACTCGCATCGATATTAAAGGAGGAGATTTATCGGGCGATCAACAAAATCTCTTCCACAGTTTTAGAGAATTCGGCTTGTCGGAAAATCAGATTGCCAACTTTATATCAACAAACTCCAACATTGTCAACATTTTAGCGCGCATAAACGGGGGCAACCGCTCGGTTATTAACGGCTTAATTCAAGTAACCGGCGGCAACAATCCTAACTTGTTTCTGATGAATCCATCCGGCATCCTATTTGGCAACAATGCCCGCTTAGACGTGCCGGGTTCTTTCACAGCAACCACCGCCACGGGTATTGGATTTGGTAATAATGGCTCGTTGTTGTTTAACGCTGTCGGTGAGCCCGACTACACATCTCTGAGAAGCACGCCCAATTCCTTTGCTTTTGGAGGCGCTCAAGCAGGGGCAATTATCAGTACGGCAAACTTAGCAGTCGGGTCACGGCAGAACTTAACCTTGCTCGGCGGCACCGTTGTCAGCACCGGCAACCTTTCGGCCCCAGGCGGTCAAATTACTATAGCATCAGTCCCTGGGACAAAATTAGTGCGCGTCACCGAGGCAAACAATCTGCTAAGTTTGGAAATCAAGCCCTTAGAGACGAGCAGCCCAGATTCGACGCGGATCGCAACCTTGCCCGAACTGCTCACAGGCATCAGTCAAGAAACCGCTACAGGCGTCAGCGTCAAGGACGGTCAAGTGGTACTCACGGGGTCTAGCCGAGAAGTAGCTGCGGGGGACGTTGCAGTCACCGGAAACCTGACCACCGAAGGCGGGGCGATCGCAATTCAAGCAGCCAACAGCCTTGCAGTCAGCACAAACCTGACCACCGAAGGCGGCCCGATCGCCCTAAAAGCTGACGGCGACATTACCACTGGCGATCTCAACTCCAACTCCAGCAACACCGCAGGCGGCAACATCACCGTCACCAGCAAGAACGGCAACATTACCGCTGGCGATCTCAACTCCAACTCCAGCAAAACCGACGGCGGCAACATCACCGTCACCAGCGAGACAGGAAAAGTAGAAACAGGCGATATCAACGCAGGGTCGAGCGCCAAAGACAGCAAGTCCGGAGACGTTAGTATTACGGCCGGAGACTCTACAACTGAAAGACTCTCAAGCAACATTCAAACAGGGTCCATAGAGGCGAGATCCACATACGACGGAAACGGAAACAACGGAAACGGCGGCAAAGTCACCCTCAACGCCAGCAACGACATCGTAGTAACCCATATCAACACCGAAGGCAAAGAATCAGGACCTATTGGCATTACAGCCGGCCGTTATTTCCAAGCTACAGGCACTATCAAAAGCTCAGACAAGAATAGCCCGTGCCAGCAGATATCTTGCAGCATTTCCGCCTTCACGACACAGAGCAACGGTCAGGATAAAGGTGGACGTGTCAGCATTACCTACCGAGGCGATACTTTAGCCGTCGGGTCCCGCACCGCCTTAAACGGTACTTTTGGCAACATTGTATATGGGGCTGGCGACAAGGCAGTTGTTATTACAGGGGAAACAGATTTGGCTGACCCGAAACAAAACGGGGGAAGAATTGTGGTTGAGAAAAATTCTGAGCCACAGGAGCCGCCAAAACCGACGCCAAAACCGACGCCAACATCCGATCCAATACCGACGCCAACACCGACGCCGACAACATCCGATCCAATACCGACGCCAACACCGACGCCAACATCCGATCCAATACCAGCGCCTGCGCCTCCACCGATACCACCGATACCGCCGAAATTAGCACCGCTACCAGTAGTACCAACACCGGCACTACCACCCGCGCCTGAACCGACACCACCACCCGCACCGACACCTGAACCGACACCAGCACCAGCACCCGCACCGACACCTGTGCCGACACCAGCACCAGCACCCGCACCGACGCCTGTGCCGACACCAGCACCAGCACCCGCACCGACACCTGTGCCGACACCAGCACCAGTATCAAATTTGCCGATCGCACAAACAATTTCTCAAAATCAAGGGCCGGTATCAAATTTGCCGATCCCCGAGACAAATACTCAAAATCCAGGAACCGTATCAAATTCGCCGCTCCCCGGGACAAATACTCAAAATCCAGGAACCGTATCAAATTCGCCGAGCCCCGGGACAAATACTCAAAATCCAGGAACCGTATCAAATTCGCCGAGCCCCGGG
>JAUBOM010000245.1:0-5319 GCA_036700245.1 Microcoleus vaginatus BM001213989 | reverse complement strand
TACGAGCTATTGCCGTGAACCGACGACGACAGACCCTGGCTGCCTCAACGCTTGAGCAGTACGGCTCTCGATTCCGAGGCAGCCTGTGGGACATCTTGAATCTGAAGCCCCAGTCCCCTGAGGGACAGCAATTTTTCAGGCACTACTTGACTATTGAGAAGCATCTGCTGCTGTTCCTCGACAATGAGACGGTGCCGCCGACCAATCATTCTAGTGAACAGGCACTGCGCTGGAGCGTGGTTTTTCGCAAGGTCACCCATGGCTTTTGCTCCGATTGGGGTGCGGAGTTGTTCGCCCAGGTGCGGTCGTTGGTGAATACGGCTCGCCGTCAGAGTATCTCTGCCTTCCAGGCTATTTCCCATGCCCTTGCCTCACACCAGTCTGATTGGCTACTGAGTTGAGCAATTACAAGTCAAGATATAAAGATCTACACAAGGAGCTTTATATTCTGGAGTTTGGCAAGCGATATACTTTGGGAAACGGATGACAGTCTTTCGTCGGGGGACGTTCAATGATTACCCTGCCTGGAGTTACTATCCACAGTAAAATCTATGAGAGCTTAGCTTCTTTGGTGTATCGGGGCATCAGAGAGCAAGATAACTGTGCAGTGATTGCCAAAGTTCTCAAGCAGGATTATCCCTCTCCTCAGGATTTAACTCGCTATAGGCAGGAGTATGAAATTACTCGCTTTCTCAGCATTGAAGGCGTAGTCAAGGCATACAGCCAGCAAGACTACCAGCGCACGCTGGTTATTCTTTTGGAAGACTTTGGTGGAGAGTCTTTAGAATGCTGGATGCGGCAACAATTAGACTTTTGTCCCATGCCGCTGTCGGTTTTTTTGAATATGGCGATCGCCATTACTGATACTCTAGGCAAAATCCATGCGGCTCATGTCATCCATAAAGATATTAATCCTGGCAACATTGTCTTTAATCCGAGGACTAGCGTTGTCAAAATCATTGATTTTGGCATTGCCACTCGCTTCAGTCGCACCAATCCCACATTCAAAAGCCTCCATCTTCTAGAAGGAACCCCGGCCTATTTGTCGCCAGAGCAAACCGGACGAATGAACCGTATGCTCGACTATCGCACCGACTTTTATTCATTGGGTGCAACCTTCTACGAACTGTTGACGGGACAATTACCGTTTCCCACTAAAGATCTCCTAGAGCTAGTCCACTGCCACATTGCCAGACCGCCGACTCCCCCGCATGAATTGAACGCAACGATTCCCCAACCTGTTTCAGATCTTATTTTGAAACTGATGGCAAAGAATGCGGAGGATCGCTATCAAAGTGCTTGGGGCATCAAAGCAGATTTAGAACGCTGTGCCCAGCAACTGGCAGAAGTGGGTTTAATTGAACCTATGCCATTGGGTCTGCAAGATGTTTCGGAACAGTTTTGCATTCCTCAAAAACTGTATGGGCGAGAAGCGAAGATTGCAGCATTATTGGCGGCGTTCGACAGAGTGGCAGGGAGTGAGGGAGTAGGGGAATGGAGAAGTGGGGGAGCAGAAAAAGACATTACCCTACTACCGCATTGTGAAATGATGCTGGTCTCCGGTTATGCTGGCATCGGCAAAACGGCATTGGTGCAGGAACTCCATAAACCGATCACAGCAAACCAAGGCTATTTTATCTCTGGCAAATTTGACCAATTTGGGCGCAACATTCCCTACAGCGCCATTGTGAATGCCCTGCAAAAGTTAGTGCAGCAACTCTTGAGCGAACCGGATGAGCAGGTGGAAGTGTGGCGATCGCGCCTGCTCACTGCTCTGGGCAGCAACGGACAAATCATCATTGATGTCATCCCCGAAGTTGAGTTAATCATTGGCAAGCAGTCGCCTATACCCGAAGTTGGAGCAACTGAGGCACAGAATCGCTTCAATCTCACGTTTCAAAGATTTGCGCGGGCGTTTTGTGCAAAAGAGCATCCCCTAGTCATTTTTTTAGACGATCTACAGTGGATCGATTCTGCGACTTTGAAGTTAATTGAACTCATCTTACTTGATGAGCAAATCCAATATCTGTTTTTGATCGGAGCCTACCGAGATAACGAACTGACTCCAACGCATCCGTTGGTCTTGACGCTAGAGAGCATGCGAAACCAGGGAGCAGTACTTCAGGAAATCATCCTGACCCCCTTAACCCTGGAACCGTTGAGTCAATTGGTGGCTGAGACGTTACATCACAATTCTGATGCCGTTCGTTCTTTAGCCCAAGTCGTGTTGCGTAAAACCGAGGGCAACCCTTTCTTTGTTGGTGAATTTTTGAAGCTGCTGCATAGCGAAAACCTGTTGACCTTTGATGCACAACAGTTGAGCTGGCAGTGGAACCTGGCAGAGATTGAAGCTCAAGATATCACTGATAATGTGGTGGAGTTGCTGCTGCGTCAGTTGCAGAAATTGCCGGAAGCAACACAGCAAATTCTCTGCATAGCCGCTTGTATCGGGGCTGAATTTGATTTAGAGACGTTAGCGATCGTTTGCGAAAAATCACCGAAAGCAATTTTTCAGGATTTATTAGAAGCAATACAAGCGGGATTAATTCAACCTCTGTCTGACTTGGACGAAGGCTTGTTGGTTCAAGAGTATAAGTTTTCGCACGATCGCGTTCAGCAAGCGGCTTATGCTTTGATTGATGAATCGCAGAAACAGGTTGTTCATCTCCAAATCGGTCGCAATTTGCTCGAAAAAACTTCACCAGAGCAACGATCCGATCGGTTGTTTG
This sequence comes from Microcoleus vaginatus BM001213989, assembly GCA_036700245.1. Lineage (GTDB taxonomy): Bacteria > Cyanobacteriota > Cyanobacteriia > Cyanobacteriales > Microcoleaceae > Microcoleus. The sequence goes on along the minus strand of JAUBOM010000245.1, from coordinate 2,590 downwards.
AAATCATCGATCATCTCAATCAAGGACTTGAGCTAGTCACTGCTCGATCAGAACGAACTGAAATTCCCAGATTGAATTTAATGGCAGGTCAGAAAGCAAAGGCAGCAACGGCTTATGAAGCAGCTTTTAAGTATTTCACTACAGGGCTTAAACTCCTCAATTCAGACAGTTGGCAGAGTGAGTATGACCTCACCTTAGCGCTGTACTCAGAAGCAGCAGAAGCAGCATATCTTCATGGTTGCTTTGATGAGATGGAACAATTCGTAGAAGTGGTACTCGATCGCGCTAAGACAGTGGTTGACAAAGTGCAAGTTTACGATAGCAGCATTCAAAGATATTTGTCACAGGGCAACCTGAAAGAAGCACTCAAAATTGGCTTGGAAGTGTTGAAGCTCCTGGGAGTGATTTTACCAGAAAATCCAAGTGAGTTAGATGTTCGAGGCGGATTGGAGTCAACGGCGACACTACTTGCTGAACGAGAAATTGAAGACTTGATTAATTTACCAGAGATGACTGCACCAGAACCGCTAGCAGCAATGTCAATCCTAGCGAATATAGGGTCTGCTGCATTCATAGTATCACCAGCACTGTGGATACTGATTACGTTCAAAACGGTAAATTTATCAATTAACTACGGGAATGCTATCTGGTCATCACTGTATTATGCCTGCTACGGGTTGGTTCTATGTGGAGTTGTTCAAGATATTGAACTCGGCTATAAATTTGGTCAATTGGCTCTTACCTTGGCAGAACGATTGAATACCAAAAAAGGTAAGGCTAAAGCATTACACGTATTTAGTGACCAGATTATGCAATGGAAAGTACATCTTAAGGAGACGATACCACTGCTGGTTGAGGTTTATCAGGAAGGAGTGGAAACCGGAGACTTTGAATCTGCTGGCTATGCTGCATATGAGGTGTGCTACCACTCGTTTTTTGTCGGTGAGGAACTCACCCAACTGGAACAGAAAACGGCAACATACAGCAAAGCGGTTGATCGAATCAGACGGGAAAGCCCCTCAACTTGGATTGCAATGGTGTGGCAGACCATTCTTAATTTGTTAGATAGGTCTGAGAATCCCAGTCGCTTAGTTGGTCGGGTGTTTAATGAAGAGGAGGCGTTATCACACGCTATTGCAGTTAAAGATGGAACTGCAATTCAAATGCTATATCTGCACAAAGTCATACTGTTTTATCTATTTAAAGAATATCATCAAGCTGTACAGACTGCCATTTTGGCAAGGAAACATTTTGAAGAAGCGAGGGCAATAGGAGTTTTACCTGTATTCTGTTTCTATCATTCGCTGGCGCTTTTGAGCCTGTTTCTCGATGCTTCAATCTCTGAAAAAGTAGCTTGGCTAAACTGTGTTAACACCAACCAAGAAAAAATGCAGAAATGGGCAGAACACGCCCCAATGAATTATCTACATAAATTTTATCTAGTCGAGGCAGAGAAAGCACGAGTCTTAGAGCAATTTCTTGAGGCTGAAGAGTTTTATGAACGGGCGATCGCAGGTGCTGCTGAAAATGAGTATATTCAGGAAGAAGCATTAGCTTATGAATTAGCGGCTAAACACTATCTAGCGCGAGGTCGGAAAAAGATTGCTCAGACCTACATGAAAGAGGCACACTATTGCTACGATCGCTGGGGCGCAACTGCTAAAGTTAAAGACTTAGAAACTCGCTATCCACAGTTCTTTCCTCAGTCGTCTAGAGCCGCTTCCACATCAATTCCTATTACTGCTGAAACTATCTCTAATCCCTTCCATACTGCTTTCGATTTAGCAGCAGTGATGAAAGCTTCACAGGCGATTTCTCGTGAAATTGAACTGAAGCAATTGCTGCGATCACTGATGCAAACTTTGATTGAGAATGCTGGCGCACAAACCGGATATCTGATTTTAGAAAATTCAGGAGAATGGTCGATTGAAGCGGCTTGTGAACTCAATGCCGATGAGAATGCTTGTGCGACTCAGGTGTTACAGTCTATTCCAATTGCCGATCAATTGCCAGAATCCATCATTCAATATGTGATTCGGACTCTGAAGCCTGTTGCTTTAAATGATGCGACTCGTGAAGGTGCTTTTATTAATGAGCCATACATTCAACAGAACCAGCCTCAATCTATTTTCTGTTTGCCGCTGCTAAATCAAGCCAAGCTGGTCGGTGTATTGTATTTAGAAAATCGGTTAGCAGTTGGAGTATTTACACCAGAGCGAGCGCAGGTCTTGCAGCTATTATCAACTCAAGCAGCGATCGCCATCGAAAATGCCAACCTTTACTCAGAACTGCAGGCTAAGGAAAGCAAGATCACCCAGTTCCTCGAAGCGATTCCGGTGGGAATTGCGATCGTGGATGCGACGGGTTGCCCTTACTATGCCAACCAATGCGGCAATCAACTCATGGGCAAAGAAACTGATACTTCCATAGCACCGGAGCAGCTCTCAGAGGCTTATCAGCTTTATGTAGCGGGAACGGATCAAATCTATCCAGCGGAGAGCTTGCCTGCTGTGCGGGCATTAAGGGGCGAACGCATCAGGACTGAAGATATAGAAATTCGTCGAGATCATGTCACAATTCTAATTGAGGC
>JAUBOM010000244.1:0-5400 GCA_036700245.1 Microcoleus vaginatus BM001213989 | reverse complement strand
GCGTATTAGCTTGCTTCTCTAATTATATAAAAATATCACCATAAACTCAGGAGAGCCGGGATTCTTTACACTTGTCCACCTAATTAGATGAATTTTCACTCTTCTCGGATTGAGAACGAGAAAACGCCTTTTTTTTACATTTCTTTACAAAAATACTTTAAAATTCAGTCGGTGGTATGATGTTGCCAGGGAAACTCATAACCGCAGCGCCGTCAACCTTCGGCCTTGATCTCCGCCTGCCGAATGCCGGAGGAAAAGGCTTAGCAAGAGCTGCCAATAAAAAACCCCAGCGTTTGGCTGAGGACTGCTTGAGTGGGAGATATCGTTAATCTGCGTTTTTTTAGTTGACTTAGATTGCATGGAATTCCATGCTGCTGACTTTCCCCGGGCTTTCGCGTTCTGGGATTCCTAAGAACAAACTTTTCGGGATAATCCACAAAAAGTTTAATTCTTAAAGGCCTTGTCAGAGCCCGGCCAACCACTCGCTCAACTATAAAAGTTAAGTCTGTGGCTAATTGTAGAAGATGCGCCCTGATGGCTTAACTACCCGATGGATTAGCACCCTGATGGCATAACTCCCTGATGGATCGACGCCCTGATGGCTTTCGCTCCACTACCCAAAAGATTCGGGTTGGTGGATGATCGTGGACATTAGTAACACGTCACTTCTGGCGTTTCCGATCGCAAGCGGGTGTGCCTGTCTGAATTGATTATGGCAGGCAGATTTATCGAAAGGCAAGTGGGTTATTGCATCAACCCATTTCTGATAGATCGGGGTAGCCAAAAAGTGTCAATCTACGCAAATCAGGGTCATCGAACATGAAAAACAGCATCTTAGTATTAGGGCTAATTGCCTCGGCTGGCTTCGGCTTTTTGGGTGCAGGTAGCGCCAGCGCTTCTGCGATCGCCCCACAACCTACATCAGCCAGCAGTTTCACGGCTCGGGAGAGCCGTCCTGACTTTAACTACACTGGAACGAATGAGGATGGGGAGCAAGAAGAGGTAAAAACGGGTAAAGGCAGGAAATAATTAGCGCTCTTGTGTGGTTAGCTCTTGTGCGGTTGTGGTTGTGGTTTTGGTTGTGGTGGCATTTGTTGTCGCAACCGCCTCGGATCGAGGCGGTTTAAACTCGATCCCAATCTCAGTCTACCTAATCCCGGGGGTGGGGGTCAGTTTCAGAGAACGGTGAATGGGAAAATAAACAGGTAAGGCGAGTCTGTCGGTGGAGTTTCCCCGCCTATCAACCTCCTTACCTTCTGATGTTCGGGATTCGGATCAGGCACAATCGTATTTCATATCGTAAAAACCCAATGGAAAATACTCTCGAAACTACCCGCAGACAGCGCGTATTGACAAGAACCCAGGAACGGCGTCAGGCAACACCCAAAGAAAAACAGTTGATTCACCTGCTAGCCAATATGGCTTGCAGTTTGATTAAATACGACTACAAACACGCAGCAGGGAAGGGAACCCTCCCGCCTTCGGAAAGCAAGCGTTTAGCGGAATGGCACTACCTGCGAGTTCAGCAAATTCGCCGGATAGAACGCTCATTGGAGCCCGTAGCGACCCTCAAGCGCGTGTACTACAAGAGCATCCTCAGTCCGAGGGATCTGAAGTCTTTGAAACTTCTGTGGCTTGAGGACGACAAAAACCGCGTCAAACGGGTCGATCCTGACTTGGACGACATCCTCAGCGAAGCTTTGGATCGGGGAGATACTTTAAAACAGCTATTTCACTCGATCGAAGTCAAAGAACGCACCTTTGCTGCAACTCCTCGCCCCGGCGCCGTGCCGCTTTGGGTCAAAGAGTGGGAAGAGTCGGAATATGACATAAACTTTTTTCCGCCTTCGTTCTCTGCATGGGTTTCGATCGTGGACGACTAGGTTCAAGAAAAACTCTTTTAAATGGCATCGATCGTAAAATTCAGATGGTAGACTTATTTGCGATTGCTGCCATTGGCCAAGAGTGTGCCGGCGTGAGGCTAAACTAGGCGGCGTTGCGCGCAGGCATCCGAGTACACAGAAGTGAATCGGAGTCAGTACCATTGTACAATGGGGGAAAACCAGGGCTTCAGCTAATAGCTGATAGCTGATAGCTGATAGCTGATAGTTTCTCATGACTGACTCGATTTCTACTTCTTCTCTAGACTCGGCGGCCGATACAGCCGAACTCCGCTCTCAGTTGAGGTCGGGTTCGGAAAAAACTCAACTGCAACTGCTGCAACAACAAATAGCAGATTCCGGTTGGGATGTATTGATGGAATTTTTATTAGAGCGCAAGTCAGAGGCACCGACTGCGGTAATGGGTAAGGCTTACCAAATTCTTTACAGTGCTAATTCTCCGAGAGCAGCGGAGTTTTTGCAAGCGAATTTTCCGGCTGGGCTTGTGCCGCTGCGATCGGACTCTAACATTGATTACACTCCGCTGCAACAATTATTGGCGTTACAAGAATTTCAAGAAGCCGATCGCTTGACTTTAGACAAGCTTTGTGAATTGGCGGGTGATACAGCTTCCGTTAGAAAGTGGCTGTATTTTACGCAAGTGGAGAGTTTGCCGGTGGCGGATTTGCAAACAATTAATACGTTGTGGAAAGTTCATTCCGAAGGCAAATTTGGCTTTTCGGTACAGCGGGAAATTTGGCTCGGTTCGGGGAAGAATTGGGATAAGTTGTGGCCGCTAATTGGCTGGAAGAAGGGGAATAATTGGACACGGTATCCGCAAGAGTTTATTTGGGATTTGAGCGCGCCTAGGGGTCATTTGCCGCTGTCGAATCAGTTGCGGGGTGTGCAGCCGTTTGCGGCTTTGATGGCTCATCCGGCTTGGGTGAAGTGAAGGGTTTGGGGGCTTTTGCAGAATGTGGGGCGGGCTCGATGTTCTGCCCCACATTTGTTGGTGAGGGGGTGTTGGATTGAACCGCAGGAATTCACAGGCGTCCCGCCTGTTCCACTGTTGTGCAGGGGGGAGATTCACAGGCGTCCCGCCTGTTCCACAGAGGAAGAGAGGGGAGAGGAGGCAGGGCTGTTTCACTCTAATTTTAGCTGTGCTAATCATTCAGAAATTCTGAATGAAAAGATTGATGTCCTCATCGGACACTCAAAATTCAACTATCAATTTTATTGATAGTTGAATGAACCATTTTCCTTGCTGTCTCTAGGGTTAAAAACTTTATTTTTTTTATTATGCTCAGATAATTGAGCCAATCTGGGGGGGTGACAAAGAGGTCTACGAGATAGACTGTATAAGGGTTGCTGCCCGCATACCTTGTTGATAAAAGCGGCGTTTATTTGGAGTTAACTTCATTAACTGTTCTACCTCGTCAGAATATTTTTCGAGATAATTAACCCACTTTTCTCCATCTAGACCAACACCAAATGTACTCCGTCTTCGATATCTTTTTTTAGGTTCTTTGCGGCGAGATACATATTTTTGCACCTGCTTTTTCCTCATTTCAGTGCCTTGAAATATTCCCGAACTGTAGGATCGCGTCATGAGCAAAATCATGTTAATAAGTCGGTCTCCTTTTAAGCTAGTTCCTTCAAGATCGTAGCCTCCTGTTTTACAGCCTCGGAACATTCCTTCAATACCCATCCGCTGCTTATAAGCATTGATTGCTGCTGGTAATGAGCCTAAATTTGTGAGAATAAACCATGCTTCATCCACCTTCCATCCCCCGTAGTTTCTTTTCCACTTACAAGCAAGATCAAATCCGCTCGCAGGTCGAGTTTTCCTCACTCTTTTTCCTTCACAATATAAAGAGGTTCCTGGTACTATTTCTAATTCATCTAACCGTTGCCAAACTAAATGTTATGTTTCGATACAATGATTCTTTTTCAGTCTTAAACAAAAAGATACACCCTTTTCCCTCAGCCAGTTTCCCAAATCGACCGAACAAAATTCGCTGTCTCCTAAAACGGTGACTTTATATTCTGAAAATAATGGTAAAACTTGCTGTAAATTGGTAGTTTGTGAGTCGAAGTTACTGTTTCCCAATTTTGGCAACAGTGACCAGTATAATCGAATGGCTCTTCGCTCCCAGATCAGGCCAACCATAAAGAGATTAATGCGCCCCCATTGACTGCGGTCGATTGCGATTGATAAACGAGTACCAACACGGCAATAAGTAATCAACCAAGAAGTAATTAATGGGAACCAAATTAGTGAGATAGTTAAGTGAGGCAAATCGAGAAACCTTTGTAGTTTCCTACGCCGACTTCCTGTTGTAATTGGATAGGGAAATACCCGGGATAGCCGTTCTAATCTCACTTGTTTTTCTGATTGTATCAAGGGTAGCAAGATTCCAATCAGTTTAAATTGAGCTGAACTTAGTTGTTTTTTTGGCGTTGCTGGATTGAGGTATGATAGAGATCGATCGATAGTAACAAAAAAACATCAACCGAGAATTAAAGTCAATGGAATGCCCTGAATGTAAGTCAACTCATATTCACAAGAATGAACATAAAAACTGCAAACAAAATTATCTTTGTGTTAACTGTGGTAGGCAATTTATAGAGTGTTATGAAGCTCAGAAAGGATACGTAAAAGAAGTTAAACAACAATGCCTATCGATGTACGTTAATGGTATGGAATTTCGAGCAATTGAGAGAGTTACAGGCGTACATAATACAACAATTATGGCTCTTATTAAACAAGCAGGAAAACTGCTGCCAGATTATTACACTCCAGAGACAATACCAGAAGTAGGAGAATTAGATGAACTAGAAACATTTGTTAAGTCAAAAAAAATAAAATTTGGTTGTGGACGGCAGTAAACCACTTTCAAGTAGGTATTTTAGGGTGGGTGTTGGGGGACCATAGCGGTCAGACATTTAAACCTTTATGGGATGAGGTAGTTAGTAAATGGAAATGCTATTTTTATGTGACTGATGGATGGAAGGTTTACCTCATGTTTATTCCCGATGGAGACCACATTGTTAGCAAAACTTACATGACGAGAGTAGAAGGAGAAAATACAAGACTCGGACATCCGGCTAGCTCGCTTAAAAAGAAAAACTCTCTGTTATTCTCAATCAGACAGCAAGTTGCTCAAACATTCAATTCGGTTACTCATCCACTATCTTAAGTTTAATAGTGTTCCCGTTCCCTATTCAATTAATCATTACGTTCGAGTGAGACGAAAATCGCTCAATCGCTAAATCATACCTTAATCCAGCAACACCGTTTTTTTAAATGAATGAGGTAGAATGTTGGTATCATTAATTTTTGAGATAGGCAAGCGTGTAACAATTATGCTGCCTATCTTTTTTTAGCACACATTGGCTCAATCCTTACAAAGTATGGGTTTCAGGCTGGTTGTTACCCCCCCAGGAGCCAATATACCTTTTTAATTACCCCTCTTCTGTCACAAAGCGTCAGAGTATAATAGAACAAAATCTCTCAAAC
>JAUBOM010000243.1:0-5424 GCA_036700245.1 Microcoleus vaginatus BM001213989 | reverse complement strand
TTCCCCGTTATTGGGAGCTGGTAAAGTCGAAGATACATATAATCTCTTGGGTCATGCTTTGCGTAAAGCAGTGAGTGTGATAGCTGCTGGACAGGGGCGGGAGCCAGCAGAAATTGCCGAGTTAGCTGGTGCGCCAATTCTCAATAGTTCCAGCTTAAAAACAGCCTTAGACTTAAACTGGGATGAGCCAGGAGAGCGTCAAAACGCACTATTAATCATTTTAAACAGCTTATTTTCGTAGAAGAATGGATGTAAAACCAGTCTGGTTGTGATGAGTTTGAAGTCGCCAAAGAGAATCTGGATGTGGCCCGAGTGATTGAATCTCAAAATGTAACTTTCGACTCTCAAGGAGTTCCGAGTTTAAGCAAAGGAGTGGCTAAAGACCGTCGCATTTCTATTGAGAACCCAGATAGGTGGCATGGAAGGAAAAGCCGGTCTAAGAAAATAGATGGTTATAAACGCCACGTCCTCAAAGATTTAGAGAGTGGTGTGGTTTGTGCCGTGGCATTGGCATTGACTCGTGCCAATACCCCCGAATCGGCTGCTACCCTTGACCTCGAACGGGGCTTAAAATTTCAAAATATTTATTTAGCTGAGTTACATATTGACCGGAGTTATTTATCTAGTCATTGGGTTACACAACGAGATGAAACATTAAAGATATTTTGCAAGGCAAGGCCTGTCATAAATTCTGGCAGATTTGATAAAAATTCCTTTTTTCTGGATTGGAACACCCATTTAATTAGCTGTCCCAATCAGGTCACTGTCCCATTTGAACCGGGAAAAATTTTGCGTTTTCCTCAGAGTGAATGTACAATTTGTCCTTTAAGAGCCGACTGCACAAACAGTAAAAAAGGACGGACTGTATTCATTCATCCTGATGAAGCCTTAATGCAAGAGTTGTGAGCGCGTCAACCTACTGCCTCTGGTCGTCTCGACTTGAGAAGGCGTACTACTCTTGAACACTCATTAGCCCATATTGGTCATTGGCAGGGTGATCGTGCTCGGTATCTTGGACAACGGAAAAATCTCTTCGATCTACGTCGAGTCGCTGTTGTCCATAACCTTCACGTCATTGCTCGAATCTCTAAGGTTGCGCCAATTCAACCGGGCATAGAGTTGAATTCCTTAACCGGGTAAATTCATATATCTCTTTTTTTGTCAACTTCTAATACTGTACCGACGCTCTAGTGTACCACTTGTTCTGCCTTTAGTAAACCGTATTGTGTTATACAGGGCTTACGCACGCGTTACTGGTATTTTTGCGTAATTCCTGTTATATTTGAACGTTCCCCAGTCCCCAGTCTGTCAGGTTTCGCGATCGCAACCCCAAGGCAAAATCTCTACAACTCTTAATGTGAATATTCGCATTTTATGTGATATTCTCCCTTACAATGTGGCTGCCGTAAAAATTTTACAGATAAAATGCCACGAAAGCTTACCCTTGAAGGGGTAGGAATGTCAAAAGCTTAAACATAAAAAAAGAAATAATGTAGTTTTTAGGTTTTTTCAAAATGCTAAAAAAGCTATTTCGGCAAAAAATTTTTAAATTTATTTTGGGCGGTGGTGTATCAGCAATCATAAATTTGCTTTTGATGTTTTTGATAATTGACAAGCTAGGGTTTGATACACCCACCTTACGCAATGTTGCTAATGTGATATCAATTGAAATTTCACTTTTAGCAAGTTTTTTTATCTATCGAATTTGGGTTTGGCCAGGAGGTTCGTGGACACTTCAAGAGGTATTGTTGCGACAAATTCCCTTGTACCATCTCTCGGCTGGTACTTCCGTAATCGCTCGCATCTTCCTGCTATTTCCTTTATTAGATTGGTTAAAGATAAATTACGCAATTAATACCTTGGTAGGTGTACTCTTGAGTGCATCTCTAAATTATCTGATTAGCGATCGATTCGTCTTTAAAACTCCACTTCAACAAACTCAGGAACCAACACTCTTTCCTCCAGAAATATATTATCCAGAAGGATTGGCTCCGGCACTGGAAAATAGCTCTTCTTACTCAAGAAAAGTGCCTCAATCAGAAAAATCGAGAGAAATTAAAGTTTTTTCGATTTTAATTCCAGCTCATAATGAAGAAGGTTGTATAGTCGAAACTGTTGAATCTATCACCCAATTACTAGAAAAAGAGGGAATTGATTATGAAATTATCATAGTCAATGATAATAGTTGCGATCGCACAGAAGAATTATTGCAAAAACTCAGTTCTCAAACCAGCAAAGTGCGTTACATAAATAACTATTTTCCTAACGGCTTTGGTTTTGCTATTCGCTGCGGTTTAGAGAATTTTCAAGGAGATGCTGTAGCGATTGTTATGGCCGATAGTTCCGATTCCCCGGAAAATATTGTTGATTACTATTATCTGCTGCAAGAAGGTTACGATTGCGTGTTTGGTTCTCGATTCATCAAGGGCAGTAAAGTTGTTGATTATCCCCCTCATAAGTTATTCATAAACCGGTTAGCTAATTTATTTATTCAAATCATATTCGGATTAAAATTAAATGATACAACTAATGCCTTTAAAGGATACCATAGAGAGGTAATTCAAGGTATTTACCCGCTGCTATCTCATCACTTTAACTTAACTGTTGAAATCCCTCTCAAGGCAATTGTGAGGGGGTATTCATACAAAATTATTCCTATTACATGGCAAAATCGTAAAGCAGGAGTATCTAAGCTAAAAATCAAAGAAATGGGAAGCAGATATTTATTTATTGTTCTTTATATTTGGCTAGAAAAACATTTTTCTATGGGAGATTATGTTCGCAAGCAAACTCAAACAACCATCCTCAAACAAATGGAGAAATAAATAATCAATTATGTATAGAGTTTTACAAAGCTTTCAAAACCATCTTAACCATCAGTTATCCAAAACCACTAAACTTGACGGACGCATCTTATTGTTTGCAATTTTAATTGCATATTTTATGCCCATAGCTATTGCTACAAATTTTTTCTCTAATTACCCTGATTCATGGATTAAATTTAATTTCATATATCCATTAGTTGAAACAAAGCTACCTCCCTTTGCCGATCTAAGGGTGATCACGAGTGGTGCTGAATGTATTCGCTTAGGCTATGATGTTCTCGTTGTGAATCCCTGCGATCCTTGGAAGCGTCCGATGAACTATCCACGAATTTGGTCAGTTCCTGCATCCTGGGGATTAGATCAAAGTCATACAGTTATTTTGGGAATTCTGTTCGGATTGCTATTTTTTAGCTTAGTCTTTGTTACTATTAAACGATTGAACTATATTGAAGCTTTGTTTTATGCACTAATTTTGTGTTCTCCTTCAGTAATGTTGGCCATAGAACGGTGTAACAACGATCTAATTGTTTTTATTCTTTTATCTTTATCGTTATTAATAATGAAAAATACAACCGCTATTTGGCGTTATTTTTCTTACATAATAATAATGTTTGCTGCCATTTTAAAACTTTACCCCATTTTTGCTTTAATAACTGCTCTTAAAGAAAAAAAGCGAAATTTTACTGTTATTTTTCTCTCTATTTTTATAGTTTTTGGAATTTATGTAGTTACAAATTTTGAAAGTATTATTCTTGTTGGTAAAGCGACACCTAGAGGTATAATATTTGCTTATGGTGGAAAGGTAATATTCGATGCTATCTTTGATGAATTAGGCAGATATTTTTATAGTTTTTATAATTCTCATATTCCACAATATTTTAAGCAAATTAAGTTATTACTATTTTCTTTGAGCATAGCCTTATTTTTGTTAATATCTTATTTATTGGCTAAGCACACAGAGAATTTATTTCAAAATAACAAACTAAATATTAATCAAATTGAAGCTTTTAGGATAGGCTCTAGTATATATATGGGAACTTTTTTAATAGGTAATAATTGGGACTACAGACTCATATTTTTACTATTTACTATTCCACAAATCTTGGCATGGCTAAAAACTCAAGTTCAACTTGAGTCTATCTCCGGTCTAGCATTAATTGCAATCATTTTAACTACTTGGTTAAGTAATAACACTTACCAAGTTCACTACTTAGATGAATTGTTCAATTGGCTCTTGTTTTTATTTTTTGCTTATAGTACAATATTAACATTGCCAAACTGGTTAAAAAGCTATATATATTTTCAACCTAGAGGTTTTGACGCTAACAATCAGTGAGGTAAACAATTATGAGTAGAAGAGTTTTGATTACTGGGGGTTCAGGATTTGTAGGCAGTTCTCTTGGTTTGGGGCTGACCCAACGCCATCCCGACTGGCAAATTACGGCCTTAGATAATCTGAAGCGAAGGGGTTCAGAATTAAATTTACCCCGGCTCAAGCAAGCAGGTATTCAGTTTGTTCATGGTGATATCCGAAATCCAGAAGATTTAGATCCGGTAGTATTGCAATCAGATTTAATTTTAGAATGTTCTGCGGAACCATCGGTTTTAGCAGGATACACTTCTCCTGGTTATGTATTACAAACTAACTTAGTCGGAACCATTAACTGTTTAGAATTAGCTCGTCAAACTCAGGCAGATTTTATTTTTCTGTCTACCAGCCGAGTTTATCCTATTGCTTATCTTAATGCTTTAAACTTCACAGAAGCAGAAACCCGTTTTCAACTTTTAGAGCAACAATCTTTACGAGGAGCTTCTAGTCATGGTATTTCAGAGGAATTTCCCTTGGATAAAGGTCGTTCTCTCTACGGTTCAACTAAATTAGCCTCAGAATTACTAATTACTGAATATGCGGATGCCTATGGATTAAGAACTCTAATTAATCGCTGTGGCGTGTTGACTGGCCCCTGGCAAATGGGCAAAGTAGATCAAGGTATTTTTGCCTTGTGGATAGCATTTCACTACTTCCAAAAACCCTTAAAATACATCGGTTATGGAGGGACAGGTAAACAGGTCAGAGACTTTTTGCATATAGCAGATTTACTAGAATTGATAGATTTACAAATTGACAATTTAGAAAAATTAAAAGGACAAATTTTTAATGTGGGTGGTGGAATTAACAACACGCTTTCGCTTTATGAAACAACTCAGCTTTGTCAGGAAATTACGGGACATAAAATTACAATCAATCCTATTATAGAAGACCGCATCGGTGATATTCCTATTTTTATTACAGACTCCCGCAAAGTGATGAATGCCACTGGATGGCAACCCAAAAGAGATGCTAAGATAACTCTCACTGAAATTTATGAGTGGATTTATCAATTTGAGAAATACGTCACTGACGTTTTTAATTAAAACTGGACTTACGCATAGACAATGTAATGCTGTCATTGCGAGCGAAGCCTGCCCGGAGCGGGCTTAGCAATCTCAAAGCCTTCCTACAGTGTTAAGCCTGCGTAAGTCCTAATAAAGCCAAGCTAATGGATAAAGGTTTGGCTGAATCTACTGTTAATCGCCGTTTGGCTCCTATTAAGTCTTT
>JAUBOM010000027.1:28230-78466 GCA_036700245.1 Microcoleus vaginatus BM001213989 | reverse complement strand
CATTGGTTTAACTATCGTTGATTTGTTAGTATTCTATGATAACCGGATTTGGTATCATATCCCGCCACGATCCACAAATTGATGACTTACGCACGGGTTGCCAGAAACGGGGTTTGATGGACGAAAATTATTCGCTTGCAGCCCGCAGATTCGGTAAAAAACCCGGTTTGTTCGTCGCAGTCCGCCACTTTGTAAATTTATATAAAAAAAATTAAAAGGCGAAAAACTAATTTTTCACCTTTTAACTCTCGATTTTCGGATTAGCCGTTACCGAACAAACTTCTTGAATGCCAGTGTGACGTTGTGGCCGCCAAATCCAAAAGAATTCGACAGCGCCACATCAACTTTTAGATCGCGGCTTGTATGAGGAACATAGTCTAAATCGCACTCAGGATCGGGATTTTCCAGATTAATTGTCGGCGGGATTTTGTCATTGGCGATCGCCATTACCGTCGCCACCGCTTCAATTCCCCCAGAACCGCCCAAAAGATGACCGGTCATTGACTTGGTAGAACTAATTGCTACTTTGTAAGCGTGGTCTCCCAAAGTCCGCTTAATCGCCTTGGTTTCCGTAGAATCGTTGGGAAGCGTGCTCGTGCCGTGAGCATTGATATAGCTCACTTGATCCGGCGTCAAGCCCGCATCCTTGAGCGCTAAAGCGATCGCCCGCGACGCACCGTCCCCCCCCGGTACCGGGGAAGTCATGTGATACGCATCGCAGGTTAAACCGTAGCCGACGATTTCTGCGTAAATCTTCGCGCCACGGGCCAGAGCGTATTCCATTTCTTCTAGCATCAGAATGCCAGCACCTTCGCCGACGACAAAACCATCACGATCGCGATCGAACGGACGAGAAGCATGAGTCGGGTCATCGTTGCGAGTCGAAAGCGCCCTCGCCGCAGCAAAACCCGCCACGCACAAAGGTGTCACCGCAGCTTCCGTACCACCGCAAATCATGGCTTGCGCGTAACCCCCCTGAACTAGGCGAAACGCATCGCCCACGGCATTCGACCCGGCAGCGCAGGCCGTCACGGGGCAAGAGTTCGGTCCCTTAGCACCCGTGTGAATCGCCGTCAGGCCCGCGGCCATATTCGCAATCATCATGGGAATCATAAACGGGCTGCATCGATCGGGGCCGCGATTCAGATAGATCTCTTGCTGGTCTTCCAAAACCTTCAGGCCGCCAATGCCAGTGCCAAGTATGACACCCACCTGTTCTGCGTTCAGGTCGTTAATCTCAAACTTCGCATCAGCAACAGCTTGTTTGCTCGCTGACACCCCAAATTGAGCAAAGCGATCCATCCGCTTTGCTTCCTTGCGCTCTAAATAGTCGTGTGGGTCGTAACCCTTCACCTCTGCGGCAAAGCGGCAGTCGTGCCGCGACGGGTCGAATAAGGTGATCGGGCCTATACCATTCTTCCCGGCAAGTAACCCGTCCCAATACTCGGACAAGGTATTGCCGATGGGTGTAATCGCGCCGAGACCCGTGATAACAACGCGCTTACGCTCTAAATTTGTCATGATTTCAGTTTCAAAAAATTAAACACCCAGAACGCAGAACAAAAGAGGAGTTTCCAGTTTTCTAACTTCTCTCCTCTTAGGGGAAAAGACAGGTATTTTATGCTTTTGGAGCTGCAAGTTGGCTGTTGATGTAATCTACACAAGCTTGAACCGTAGTAATTCCTTCGGCTGCTTCGTCGGGAATTTCAATATCAAACTCTTCTTCCAAGGCCATTACCAGCTCTACTGTATCTAAGGAATCTGCTCCTAAATCGTTAGCAAAGTTGGCTTCTGGCTTGACTGCGCTCAGCTCGACTTCCAGTTGCTCTTTCACAATTTTCTGGACTCTAGTGAAAATGTCGTCTTGGCTCATAACATCGTGTCCTCATTGGTTGCTGCGTATCTAATCTTATCCGAAAGGGGGATCTGCAACAGAAAGGCTGGCCGCTTTTCTAAGTGACCCTCTCTGGAGCGAGTGGGCCGTGGGCATTGGTGTCTACTTAAAAACTTTTGTGGGCCACAGTGGCTCGTACATAGGAAAACAACAAGTATGCTGAAATGCCTTTTTGAATTTCGATAACGTTTGACATGAGCTGCCGGCAAAAGGCTAGACCTTTTGACTGTCCGCTCGATGGAAGGGCTAGAGCGCTCTTCGTGGAGCATTGCCTATGGCTGCTCCTGCGCCTTGCAGGACTCGCTAACCCTCACGAAGATTGGGCTGTGCCCCTTATGGAAGCCGATGCAAACCTCCCACTTGGAATCGCATTCGCCCCACATGGGAATGACCGCCAGATCGCCGCGGCCACCCCACTTTGCCTCGTAGTTATCTCCGCCGTCTTTCAAGTACGGCGGTTTAACATGGTTGTAGTTGCCACCGTACACAGAGCAAAGCAAATTTCTTGCTCCATTACCCCAGCCCGCGTCTTCTTTTTCAATCGAAGGCAGGATTTCTTGATTGGGTCTTGGATCTGACTTCATGGCATCTCCCGATCTTGCGTTCCATGGTGTTCTATCGCTATGAGTAAGAGTTTCGCACGCGGGGAGGTGCGGCTATGATTATGCACTCGAACCCACCGAGCGGGCTGAATTGGCCGGGCTTGGTGCTCGGATGGAATTGTGACGATGAGACAGCGGTTTGGCGCGCATGAAGACATTGCCAAAGCAGTCTTAGTTCCGCTCGCTTCAGACTCAGCTTACATTTTGGGCGTTGTAATTGCGGTTGATGGTGGTATCAGCCAACTTTAATCTAACTGACTATTTCTAAACATTGCCTGAATGTTTGCATCATAACTGATGGCGTATACCTCCGTTCCGAGTGCAAGCGCTTGTTAGGTCTACGCCAATGTAGCCAATGTTTTTGAACCCTTTGTAGTCAATAAATTATCTAAAACTGGGTAAGGATAGAAGAGGGGAAACGAAGCAGGAAGCATCCCGACCTCCACCGCTCTCGTTTCTTGTCCCTTGCCTTTTATCTCCAGCAGAAACGATTATGCCATCTCCAAATCTCAAATATGCTTACTTTCCCGGTTGCGTTGCCCAAGGTGCGGCCCGCGAACTTTACCTGTCTACCGGAGCACTGGCTGAAGCCTTGGGCATTGAACTGGTGGAACTCAAGAAAGCTTCTTGCTGCGGTTCTGGCACTTTCAAGGAAGATTCGCAGTTACTAGAAGATACTGTCAACGCCCGCAATATTGCTTTGGCTGAGGAACTCAGTCTGCCTTTGCTGACGCATTGCAGCACTTGTCAAGGGGTAATCGGTCATGTGGACGATCGCCTCAAGGAATCTCAGAAAACCGATCCCAACTACATAGAAAAAGTCAACGGTTTACTAAAAAAACAAGGTTGTTCGCCTTATCAAGGCAGTACCGAGGTGAAACATCTGTTGTGGGCGATCGTTGCAGATTACGGGCTCGACGAGGTGCAAAAGCGAGTCACCCGCAAGCTTTCGGGCTTGAAGTGCGCCTCTTTTTACGGATGCTACCTGCTGCGAGCTCAGGATAAGCTGCTTTACGATGACCCGCACCAGCCGGAATCGATGGAAAATGTATTTCGGGCGATCGGGGCAACTCCGGTTTATTATCGAGGCCGGACGCAGTGCTGCGGCTGGCCGTTGGCGAGTTATGCCACTAACCAATCTTTTCAGATGGCAGGCAAACATATTCAAGATGCTCTTGACAATGGCGCTGATTGTATGGTCACGCCTTGTCCTCTGTGTCACTTGAATTTGGATTCGCGACAGCCGGAGGTGGAAAAAGTAATCGGGCGCAAGTTGAGTTTGCCGGTGCTGCATTTGTCGCAATTGGTGGCTTTGGCTTTGGGTGTGGAGCCAAAAAAACTAGGGCTCGATCGACATATTGTTTCCACAAAGCCCGTGTTAGAAAAATTAGGCTTTTAGTCGATCGATTTGCGCGGGTTTGTAGTAATGATAATGACTTTAGTCCTTTCTCCTATCAAATCCAGGTGGGTAGTAAGGACTTTAGTTTTTTCTGATATCAAATCCGGTTAGATCGGAATTATACGCGAGTGCTAGCGTCCCGCTCGATCGCGCTCATACACTCTTGAGTTGATAGAAGATACCGTCCACAATTTGTCGTTTTCTCCTCAGAGGTGGTCTAGCCTTCTTGTTGTGCCGCAGCAAGGGCGCTGCGGAGTTATCACTCTTTGTCGGTTAAGTTGCTCGACAATGCCATTTATTTCCGATCTTAGCTGGTCATCAGAGAGCCCAAATGGGTTCTTTAAGCTATTGACACCACCAAGAGATGAAGCGGTCTAACGGCGAGGGCTTCAGCGGACGGCGCTGCACGGTGGCTACACCACCGATCACCTATGCCTCAGTTCCTTTGCCAGCCCTTGTTAGACTGCGATCGCTCTCTTCGCATCCGATAGCCCGGATCTACACTCCAAAGCAAGTGTGGGGGGTGGTAGGTTAATATGCAGACAACAGAAATTGTATACCATTACACAAAATAGTTTTTTAAGACTTCCTAACTGCCTAGTTATTGACAAGGAATCAGCAATGAAACGAAACCCAGTAAATCTCACACGTTCGGTATTCCTATGGGCAATGCTAGGAATCATTTGTGGTTTGTTTGCTGCAAGTTATTGGATATTTTTGTTTTACATGATGGTGGGATTTGAATATTTTAGTGGACTTTCTCTACTAATCATCATGCCGCTTGCGGGTTTGCTCATCGGTTTGCTCATTCATTGGCTGGGAAATCCTGGCGAAATAGGGTTGATTATTGACAATATTCATCTCAATAGTGGGCGGTTACCAATGAACGAGAATCCTTCGATGATTCTGTCGTCGCTAATCAGTATTGCAAGTGGAGGCAGTGCTGGTCCAGAAGCACCCATGGTGCAAGTAACAGGTTCAATAGGTACGTGGTTAGCCGATCGCTTTCAATTGCGTGGAGAGGCACTACGAACTTTGAGTATCGCTGGCATGGCATCTGGCTTTACAGTTTTGTTCGGCGCTCCATTGGGTGGTACTTTTTTTGCTTTAGAAATCCTGCATCATCAGAATGTTGTGGAGTATTTTGAAGCAATATTGCCTGCCGTCGTAGCAAGTTGTGCAAGTTACACTATTTTTGTAGCAATTACCCAGCTAGGAATTGGTCCTACCTGGCATTTTCCTCAATACAATGTGGAGAGCCTTTATGACTTTGGCACAGCGATTGCTTATGGAATCGTAGGTGCGATCGTGGGGGTGGCTTTTTATCGCTGTATTTCGCAGTGTAGGTCGCTTGTTTGATTCGATACCCAGTCCAATCTATGTGCGCACTACTTTAGCTGGGCTAGGGCTTGGTGTTTTATCAGCTTTTTTTCCGCTCACTCGTTTCTTTGGTGAACATCAAATTGAAAAAATTGTTGAGGGCAACTTTTCTTTGGGATTTGTCTTAACTTTAGTTATTGCTAAAGTGTTTGCCATTAGTACGATCGTCAATGGAGGCTGGCGGGGGGGGATTATCATCCCACTCTTTTTTATAGGAGCCTGTTTAGGAAAGGCCATCGCTATCATTAATCCCGCATCCAACGAGACTTTGGCAATGATTTGTGTAATGGCTGCTCTGAATTCAACAGTTACTCGAACTCCAATTAGTACAACTCTGCTACTCGCCAAGTTGACAGGATTCAGCACTTTTACACCTATTCTCTTCGCTAGTCTCGTGGGTTTCTTCTTGGCTCCCCGATATCCCTTCATTACCTGACAGCGTAAAGTTGATTAACAAACGGCTAGAATTCATCTAATAGCTCGGTGTAGCGGTGAAAAATACGTGCAATTTGCGAGTGTCGATTCTAAAGGCTTCTGCCATTACAAATGCACCAATGGCATCAAACAACATCTAGCCGTTGATACCAGTCAGCTTGCCGTTTTTTATCCATTGCACAAAAGCCAGTGTGTCCGATGACTGTGGCTTGATTGAAATGTGGAGTCACAACCTCGATTATTTTCACACTCGGGCCCGCCAATATTCCGAAAATTACCATTCTGCAAGGGCAAGGGGTATCATATCAATTCCGGTTACACTCCTTATGATGGTCCGTGGGGAGTGGTCCGTGGTCCGTGGGGGAATGTGGAATTATTGACCTTCCGCCCAACAGCGTAGGAAGTAAACTCGGATTATCGAAAGATGGCTTTAGATAAGTTTAGGTAAGTTTTACAAAGGAGTTTGGTCAAGAACTTTGAGCAGACTCTCACCAATCCTACTGCGAAACTCAATTTGTATTTCATCAGGCTGATGCTCAAGCGGTTGACCAATGATATAGATCCCAAATGGGTTCTATCAGAGTCCCAGCGTGAATAACTGTGAAGTTTTGTCGCTTTTTCGCGAAGTGCTTCCAATCACTGCGGTAGACTAACCTTTAATTCTCTGTGCAGGCTATAGCGGTGTCACCTAGCCGTCAAATCTGTTAATTCGCAGAGCTAGCAAATTTTTAGTGACTCGTTGGGAGCCTTTATTCAATGTCTCATTCAGTCAAAATTTACGATACCTGCATCGGCTGCACTCAGTGCGTCCGCGCTTGTCCGACTGACGTTTTGGAGATGGTGCCCTGGGATGGCTGCAAAGCAGCTCAGATTGCCTCCTCTCCCCGCACAGCAGACTGTGTAGGCTGCAAGCGTTGCGAAACTGCTTGCCCCACCGATTTTCTGAGCATCCGGGTTTACCTGGGAGCAGAAACCACTCGCAGTATGGGTCTAGCTTACTAAAAATCGATCGACACGCCGCTCAAATTACGGGCACAAGAGAGGGGGCGATTAAATTCCCCTCTCTTTTTTTGTCGCGGAATCTGCATTCTGGGGCCGGAAGAAGGTAAAAATGATAAAACTTGAGTTTTATTGCGATCGCTAAGCAGGAGTAGTACGTTAAATGTGCGGAATCGTTGGCTATATCGGCACACAAGCAGCAAGCGAGATTTTGCTAGCAGGATTGGAGAAACTAGAATACCGGGGCTACGATTCAGCGGGCCTCGCTACCATCTCCGAAGGAGAAATTACCTGCATCCGAGCAAAGGGCAAATTGCACAGCCTCCGGGAAAAGCTAGCAGAGATAGACTCTCTGGCTCCCATCGGCATCGGGCACACCCGCTGGGCAACTCACGGCAAACCAGAGGAATATAACGCTCACCCTCACCTGGATAATAGCGGGCGAGTTGCAGTAGTTCAAAATGGAATTGTCGAAAATTATCGCGAGTTGCGGAAAGAATTGAAAGCAAAGGGACATAAATTTGTCTCGGATACAGATACAGAAGTTATTCCTCATTTAATAGCTGAATTTTTGCAAGAAGCAAGAAGCAAGAAGCAAGAAGAAAAAGAGAAAAAAACAGAGAAGGTTGCTGATTTTTCATTTTTAGAAACTGTTTTAAAGGCGGTAAATAAATTAGAAGGAGCCTTTGCGATCGCCGTTATCTGTGCAGATTTTCCAGAGGAAATAATTGTCGCCAGACAGCAAGCTCCTTTGGTGATTGGCTTTGGTGCCGGGGAATTTTTCTGCGCTTCCGACACGCCGGCCTTAGTATCTCACACCCGCACTGTTTTGTCCTTGGAAAATGGCGAATTGGCAAGGCTAACTCCGATGGGAGTCGAAGTTTACAGCTTTGCAGGGGAAAGGCTCAAAAAAAGCCCGCGCATCCTTGGTTGGAGTCCGGTTTTAGTCGAAAAACAAGGCTTCAAACACTTCATGCACAAGGAGATTTATGAACAGCCAGCCGTAGTCCGAGCTTGTTTGGAGGCTTATTTAGACAGCGAGTGGCAGCCGGAAAATCCGCGCTCTCCCATCAATCTCAACTTGCCCAAGGAACTTTGCGCCGATGTCGAACAAATTTCAATTCTCGCCTGCGGAACGAGCTGGCACGCCTCGCTAATCGGCAAATATTTGTTGGAACAATTAGCTAATATTCCCACTGCGGTGCAGTACGCTTCTGAGTACCGCTACGCACCGGCACCGCTGACAGCAAATACTTTAACTATTGGGGTAACTCAGTCGGGAGAAACGGCGGACACGCTGGCTGCTTTGGGGATGGAACAGCAGCGCCGCGCGGGTTTTACTGATAAATTCCGGGCGAGAATGTTAGGCATTACTAACAGGACTGAAAGTTCGATCGCCCACATGATGCCGCACGTGATCAATACCTACGCCGGTATAGAAGTCGGCGTTGCTGCGACTAAAACTTTTGTGACTCAGTTGATGGCATTCTATTTCTTAGCTTTGGATTTGGCGCACCAGCGGCAAACAATCAGCACTGAGAGATTGGCAGAGATTATTACTGGTTTGCGCCAGTTGCCGACGGAAATTGAAAAGTTTTTGGAGATTCAAGAACAGTATGTGGAGGAATTGTCCCACCAGTTCACGGAAACCCAAGATTTTATCTTTTTGGGGCGGGGAATTAACTTTCCGATTGCTTTGGAAGGGGCGCTGAAACTGAAGGAAATTAGCTACATTCACGCCGAAGGATATCCGGCGGGAGAGATGAAACACGGCCCGATCGCCCTTTTGGATGCGAAAGTGCCTGTAGTGGCGATCGCCATGCCCGGTAGCGTCTACGAAAAGGTGCTTTCCAACGCTCAGGAAGCCAAGGCCCGCGACGCCCGTTTAATTGGCGTCACGCCGAAGCAAGGTGTGGCGGAAGCCGATATTTTTGACTACGTTTTGCCCGTGCCTTTGGTGGATGAATTGTTGTCGCCGATTGTGACAGTGATTCCGCTGCAATTGTTGGCTTATCACATTGCGGCGCGTCGGGGTTTGGATGTGGATCAGCCGCGCAATTTGGCGAAGTCGGTGACGGTAGAATAAAAGAATTCAGTTGGCAGTTGGCAGTTGACTGTTGACTGTTGACTGATGACTGATGACTGTTAGCAGTTGTTTTGGTTATTGGTTATTTGTTATCAGTAACCTTCCCGGCTCTGCCTCCAATGCGCGATGCGCGATGCGCGATGCCCGATGCCCGATGCCCTATTCCCTCTGGCTGACTCCGCAAATCGCCGCCAACAGCATCCAGCTTGTAGTATTGAGTCGGAAATCAAACAGCGTCACGTCTACAGTGTTAAATAGCGTACAGGCGGCGAAGGCTAATAAATAACTGAAAAAAATTAGGCGATCGGTCGCTCTTAAATCTTGACAAGCCACCTGATTTCTGCTATTAATTATAGATTTTTGATTAATATCTAAAGCATTTTCCGCTTTTTCCAGTGTTGCTATTTGCTCATGTTTGAGATCCGCAGGAAAAAGTGGCCAATGCGCCAGCAGCCAAACACCCCTAGCCAAAACCCAGCCAACTAAACCAAACAACAAAAGCGTTGCAGGTATTCCCGTTTCCGCAGTCAACATCAGTATCAAACTGTGAGGATGACCAAGCCATTCTTGCATTTGATCTTGATAGAGAGGCGTAAAATTTCGCAATCCCCAACCAGTCCAAGGACGCTGCTGAGTCATCGACCAAGCAAATTCCCACTGAGTAGTCCTCAAAGTAGCTATCGGCCGATTTGGGAACATCTCGTCGGTGAGTCTAGCCCAAAAGAAAGCGGGGACAATTATTCGCAAATACTGCCGTAAAGGTTCGGGGCCAAAAGCAGATAAAAAAACTGTGCTAGCCACACTAAAAACCGCAGCTAATAATTTTTTATAACCCGCATAAAATGCAAAAGCCAAAACTGCCAAAACTGCCAGCACCCAAGCATTGCGAGAATTAGTAAAAATCAAAGC
Organism: Microcoleus vaginatus BM001213989; assembly: GCA_036700245.1. GTDB lineage: Bacteria > Cyanobacteriota > Cyanobacteriia > Cyanobacteriales > Microcoleaceae > Microcoleus. Next base: position 68,762 of record JAUBOM010000027.1, on the reverse strand, counting down.
AACAGCATTCCCGAGCGCTGCAAAACTTAAAAATAGGAATCGGTAATTGGGAATCTGGAATTGGGAATCTCGAATTGGTCGTTCATTAATTGTTTCTTTTTTTACTCTTTCCTCTTCCCCCAAAATCGAGCTGTTAAATCCGTTAAATCCAGTAACTTGATCGTTCCCGAACCCTTCTCCCATCCACAGTCCCAGTGCTAAAATAAAAGCAATTGTCAGATAGCAAGCTAAAATATTAGCGTACATAAACACAGAAGCCATGCGGCCGGGGGGATTGCCTTTGGGTTCGAGTACCCAGCCAAAAACAGGCTGCAATTGATCGATGCCGCTCCAACCTAAAAATTGCTGTCCCAGACCTAAAATTATCACCGGAATTGAACTCATTACAATCATCCAAGACAATTGCCGCAATTGAGGCAGAGTTTGAATTAAACTGCTGAAAGTTGCAAACAATATAAAGAACGGCAAGAAATTGTACAACCCTAAAAAAGCCTCGATGCGGTTGTTGGCAAAAACCGCTGTGATGACTAGCAGCGCGCTCAGAATTGCGAATCCTCGATTCAGCGGGCTGCGACTAATTTGACGGAACTTTTGCTTGCAAGTGCCGGCCAATCCCAGGAATAAACCTAAAGCTCCCAAAATCGGAATTAAGGGAAAAATCAGCATCCCCACTTGAGCGAAATTCCAAGGGATTTGCAGGCGGCGATCGGGATGTTTCTGGAGGCGAGACTTGAGATTTTCGCCTGTCAGTTGGGCAGCTAATTTCAACCGATTTTTGATATTCACCCACACTCCCAATCTCAAATCTACAATCTACAATCTACAATCTACAATCATTAAGCTAGTTCCCAAACGCATTCCGATCGCGTTAATCGAATTTGAGCTAAGGCAAAAATGGTCGGGATAATCCGACCGTAGTTCGTCGAAATCGATCGCCAACCCAAATCCGCGAAAAACCAAGTCCACATCACCGGGCCGAGAAACGAGAACACGCTGCGTGTCGCACCGTAACGAGCGGCACTCACAGCCATACCGCGCCGCGCTGTCTGAATTGCGACATAATTTTGAAACTGGGTTGCTGCGGTTGCAGTCCCTGTAACCACCGCTTGTTTTGCCATTTCATAGGTGGCAAAATGCAGCGCAAATTGATTGGCCATCAATTTAAGCAACATTGGTTTTAAGATGGAACTGACAGCTAAAGCGCTGCCGCCTTTGAACAGTAAACCGAGCGGGTCTTTTTCCGCAGAAATTGGCAGGGGTTCTGAGAGTTTGGACTCGACGATGGCTCGCTGTACGCGCACTGTCAGCGCTTGCTGTTCCTCGGCCGGCAAACCCTTCCAGGCGCGGCCCATTAAGTGCAGAAATACTTCGGCCTCTAAGTCGGTGGTTGACAACTGTTTGGGATAAGGGATTTTGAGATAGCGGCAAACTTGAATTAGTGCTTGTCTGTAAGTTACTTGTTCGGTTCGCCCTCTGAGTACCGTCAACCCGTCGGCTGCAAGATAGCGAAACCGCTGCTCTAGGGCGTCTAGCCATGCTTGGCGATCGCGGCTTTGTACGTCTATGGGTGCGGGGGTTTGCACGTAATCTAAAGGGTTAAACTTGCGGCTGAACAGAAGTTCTGTTAGTTGTTGCAATTCCTCTTCTGTTGCCAATTCTAGTGCTGCTCTGAGTTCGTCCAAAATTTTGCCCTCCCGTATACGATTTTAGATTTTAGATTTTAGATTTTAGATTGTCGCTTAGTAACGATCGCCCTGTGGAACTTACCGAGCGGTACATTTTTTTTAAACTGGTCTTACCTGTCGATTCGTGCTGTCCCTTATTCTACTACCTGGCGCAGGACGATCGACAGGCTTTGCACAGAAGATCCGACTGCTAGAAGCCATAACCTCAGCAGCTACATTGATAAGCGGACGCGCCTCTAAATTTTAGAGTCAAGTTTGGGGTGTCCCGCCCGCCCTAAAAATACAATTTAGATGCACAACAGCAAACCCGGAACCCCTCGGTACGTCTGCAACCCCGCAGCTTGAGGAGTCAAACCGTCGCCCTGAATCCCCACTATTTTATTGGCTATAAACAAAGGAAAAATAATTTAGTGTACTTCTGTTCAAAAATGCCAGTTAATCCTATAATTAATTTGGTTTTTTGAGAACAAGGTAAATAATGTCTTCTTCTGTCGCACCCTCTTTTGGGCAGGGTTCTTGGCAAGATACTTTCAATTTCAAGCAGCATCTACAGGAATTTTCAAACTCCTATTTAGAAACAATAGAACAAAAGCTTGCCCTCGGTCAAAAATCCCTAAAAGAAATAGGTCATCGGGATTTTGATTCGGAAAAAGCTAGCGATTTTTATCGCTATCGAGTCGGACAAGCTTACCTATTTGACCTGGGATATTGGCATATGTCCAATCAGGATTACATAGGAGGCACTTTAACATTAATATCAGATATGGCTCCCGGTAGAGTTTTAGATTGTGGCGGCGGTATTGGCACTGGCTGGCTCCGTCAGGGAAGATAATCCTTAACTGGTATTTCTTTAAAGGTTTTAATCAAAAATTTCCTTTTTACCTAGAATATCAGGAAGAAATAAACAGATTTTTTTCTCAACTTCAGTCTAATTTTAGCGAGGTTTTTCACCCTGATTTAATTACGGCTCGTTGTTATCGCAAATTAACTGCAAGTTAAGAAATCAGCTCAAGGCTTATTTCCTATAAAAAGTCCGGTAAGTAATGTATCTGAAAGTTTAATTATGTTCGATGTTGCGGTGATTGGTGCGGGTATGGCGGGGCTGAGTTGCGCTCAACGGTTGCGTCAAGCTGGTTATTCTGTGGCGGTTGTTGAGAAATCTCGCGGCGCGGGGGGACGAGTCGCTACCCGCCGCGTACAGGGTACTAGGGCGGATCACGGGGCACGCTATTTGGAACCGCAGGGAGATGCGGTGCAGGGATTAATTGAGGTTTTGCTCGATCGCCACATCCTCAAACTCTGGACGGATAGTGTGGGAGAATTCCGACAAGGAGAAATATTCTCTATTCCTAGTTCTTGTTATGTCGCACCTGCTGGTATGAATGCTATCGGTAAGTATCTGGCTGAGGATTTAGATGTTTGGTACGGCCGCCGCGTCAAAGCTATTTCTCGTACTGACAGTCAAATGTGGCAGCTTTCTCTGGAAGTTACCGACGACAATTTAGAGACTCCTCAAGAATTGATTGCTAAGGCTGTGGTTGTGGCAATTCCTGCACCTCAAGCTTTAATGTTTTTGGATGCTGAAATGAGTTTGTCGCCTGATTTTCTTGACAAATTGCGTTCTGTGGAGTATAATCCTTGCATTACGGTTATGGCTGGCTATTCTGCAGCAAAACAGCAAGATTTAAATAATCTAAATCCGCAGTGGAAATCTGTTTCTTTTCCCGATAATGCTGATTTAGCTTGGGTTGGCTGGGACAGCAGCAAGCGGCTCGATCCGCAGCAGCCGGTGTTTGTGGTTCACAGCAGCGCAATTTTTGCAGAACGCTATTTAGAAGCTGTTGATTTGCCAACTGTCGGTCAGGAATTGCTCGATCGCACTTCTGAATATTTAATCCCTTGGCTGAAACAGCCGGAATGGTTGCAGGTTCACCGCTGGCGGTATGCTTTTTGTCGAAATCCTTTGCCTGTTTCTTGTTTGGCGGCGGAGGGTACTTTGCCGCTGGTTTGTGCGGGGGATTTGTGCGGGGAAGGTCAAATAGAGGGTGCTTTGCGATCGGGTTTGGCGGCGGCTAATTGGGTGAATTCTCAGTTGCCAAATTTGCCGTTAGATTCCAGCCTAAATTGGTAATATGGCTACAATTAAGGTATCAATACATTCATGTACCTACTCCTGAATTCCATGAATACAGTTTTCCCAACCTGCCAGAGTAAAAAGCAAACTGTTGATGACAATAATCTTCAGCTTTTAGTTCAAGAGTACATCGACAGATGGGGAAATTCTTATGAGATGGAAGATCGGTGGTGGGGTGACAAAACATTAACTTGGGATCAAGCTATTGAAAGAGCTTGGATATCTCGCCTGTGGCATGGAAAGATGCACGGTCATCAATGCCGGGTTGCTAATAAGTTATCTGAGGGTTTAGAGGTTGCATTGGCTGATGAGATGCAACTGGAAGACTTCCAGGATTTCCATAGTTTATATGATTGGATGAAGTCTGTTGTTGGACGTGTTAAAGGTTTAGGAGCAACGACAGCCTATGATGTTGCGCGACGTTTGGGTGCGCGGTTGGAACTAAAACCAGTTGTGCTTTATTTACATTCAGGAACCGCCGCTGGAGCCAGAAAGTTTGGTGTTGAGGGAGAAATTGCCCCGCTTAGTGCATTTCCCAAAGAGATTCAAGCTTTAGGGGCTACCCATGCAGAAAACTTCTTGTGTATCTACAAAGACCAAATCCCTGGGTAGGCAATGGTCAGCCCGATCGCCCTTTATCCCAATCGCTGCACCTCTTCCACCGACAGAGAAAGCGCCTGGGCAACTTGTTCGACGGTTAAACCCATTGCCAGTAGTTGGGGGATGGCATCTCGTTGTGTTTGCTCCACGCGATCGGCCCGTTGACTTTCCGCTTCAGCCCGTTGACGCTCAGCTTCAGCCCGCTGGCGTTCCTGTTCGGTGTGGAGGCGTTCGAGTCGAGCTTGCTCGCTCCCCGTCAGCAACAAATTCCCCTGGTTATCCCACCAGCGCAACCAACGCTGTGTCTGATTTTGATAGCTGCCTTCCCATACGCCTAACTCTACTCCCATGCGCTCGATCGGGTAATGTCCGCGATCGTTCGGTTCCAACAGGCGATAGCGGGCGTTCACCCAGTTGTAGACTTCCAGTTGGCTGGTTTTAATTGTATAGATGGCGTAGTAGGGAATGCGGATAATCTGTTCGTATACCCAAAACTTCCCTGGTTTCTGAGTAATACCTTCTGGCGAACGAGATAAGGGGGTGTTGTCGCGTTCTTCGGAACCATCCCCACTGGCTAACTCGATCGCAATTATGGGGACCATATACTCGCGCCACAGCACGTAAGACCGGCGAATTTCTCCGTCTAATAGGGGCGGAACGTTCGGGACGTAGAACCAGTCAGGGGCTTCGGCTCCGCGTTCGGGTGGGTCGGTTTCGCGCCAGTATATCCCGCTATCTTGCCCGATCGCATATTGTCCGTCGGGGTGAAGCGTTTGCAGTGTGGTTTCTAGGGAGTCGGTGAGCAGGATACTCTGGGGATGTCCTTGGAAGTTCTTCACGAACGTGCCGTCTGATTCGGGGAGTTGGGTGTGATCCGGGAAGGCGGGGGGCAGCCCTGTCGCACTAATACTTTGGGTCATGGCTGGTACGCGATCGATTCGCGATCGAACTGATGCTCTGTTATAGCGTAGCGATTGTCGATCGATTTGTGGTCATGAATCTGGTAAGTCGCCTGCAACTTGTCTCTCTAGCTGGTACGATCCCAGTAGATACATGGAAAAAGCTAGTCTAATTATATGACTCAGTTAACCAGCGAACTTTCTGAGCGACTCAAGTCCGGTCCTGCGTTTCTACTATTAGGTCAAAATTATCTAAAGCTAGAGTCGGGCAGAGATCCTTTTCTATCCGAGATCCTACGTAAGTATGGTGGGACTGGAGATGATTACGGTCAAATCTTAGCTGGAAGCGCTTCAGAAGCATCCGAGGCAGCATTAGCTTGGATGCAAGAACGCTGCGATCGTTTTCCTCCTCCAGAATGGCTAGAGACAGTTGCTAGTTTCCCCTGGAGCGGAGTTTACACTTCTGCAATTGACACAATTTGCCTCAAAGCCTTCCGAACGAGTTGGCGAGAACTACAGTCAATATATGATGCGGAAACACTTAATCCAAGCGATCCTAGAAATCGCCATCGTCTCCACTGTACATTTTTGTTTGGCTGTGTTAATCAAGACGATAAGAATAAAAGACCTCCTTTGAATGAATATGAGCTAGACGTTCGAGATTCCGTAGCAACTGCTCTAGCCAGTAAATTACCCGAACTTATCACTCCTTTCGGAACACTGGTGATAGAAGGCTATGCAGGTGATTTAGACTGGTTCTCTTCAAAGAAATTAATACCTGTTATTCACAGCCTTAACCAAGCTCAGGTTCATGTTTTTAGTGCAAATGAAGCAATCAAACAAAATTCACGTATTGCTAGAGGAGTACAAGAAGGTAAAGTTATTCTCCATGACGAAAACTTGGCAGTATATCTTTTACGTGTTCAAGAAGCAGGCTATGTTACACTTGGTGAACCACCGGAGAAGGAGGAATATGGTCGTCGCATTACTCTAGAGGAAAAGTCTTTAACTGTTCCCCTAAATCTTTGGAATCAAGTTTCGAGATCTGCAACTATTCTAGATGACATGATTCTTCTTGAGCCACCACACATTGGAGAAAATAAATTATATAGTGAGTTCAGAGCTTTCCTAGCAGAATCTAGCAATAGACCTATCTGGTCAGGATATGCACGGGGGTTTGCATTTAAGCGTAATTTTGAGAGTGAGCTTCAAGAAATTGTTACTAAAAGATTGAAATCTAATGAGTTGCAGGATGAGCCAGTAATTCTTTGTGGACAGTCAGGCACGGGTAAAAGTATCGCTCTTGGTCATCTTGCATATTCAATTCGTAAGGAAAAAAAGTATCCTGTTTTATTTATTGAGCATCGCTCTAAACTCCCTCTTTCAAGTGATTTAGATACTTTTTGTAAATGGGCTGAAGATTTGGGTGCATCTGCGGTTCTAATTATTTGGGATGGAATGGTTGAGCAAGAGCCATACTACGAATTGACTAAAAGGCTTTCTAGTCGAGGGCGTAAAGTAGTTGTTGTTGGTAGTTGCTATGGTGAGGCTGCAAAAAAAGATAATTTTGTCGAGGCTCCTGCATCTCTCAGTAAAGTTTCTCCAAGAAGAGAAGGAATAGACGAAATATCTGGATTTATAGCTTTTGTTGAAAAGTTTGCATCATCGTCTAGTGTAGACCTTAGAAAGCTCAGCGAACACGGTGGTGATAGGTTCTTAGTAGCCCTCTATAGGCTTTTACCACCTACTAAAAGTCAAATAAGAGCAGGATTGGCTAAAGAGGTAAAATATGCGGAACAAGACTCCTCTAAACCTTCTGTGGGAAAGGTAGCCTCACAAACTACATTTGCAACTGCCTTTTTAAAAGGGGGCTTGATTACTGAAGATCAACTTTTACCTTCAGAAGATTTGGTGATAGATGGAGAAGAGGTAACATTACTTCAGAAACTAATTCGATTAGTAATGGTTCCTGGACGTTTTGGAATTAATCTTCCATTAGAAATTCTGATGCGAGCAATTAATACAGGAGCAATTACAGATTTTGTTAGTTTAATTAAAAAACTTAAAACGGATATTGTACAGTGGTACGAAGATACTCATGGTAATCTTGAAATTGGTGCTCGACATCAAATTGAAGCTCAAGAAATTTCCAAATCTCTTTTGGGTAGTGCAAAAGCAGAAGTTGATTGTGCTAGGGATATTTTATTAAATATTCGTGAAAAAGGTAACTTCAACGGTGAAACTGAGATTTTATTTGCAGTTTCCTTAATTAGAAGTATGGGTCCTAAAGGACTTGCTGCAAATTATTTTGCACCCTATTTTCGAGAAATTGCTGAAATTCTTCGTCAGTTACGAGAAGATTACAGCGTTCAAAATCCTCGCTTAATGCTACAAGAAGCTACTCTTTTAACAGAAACAGTCCAAAAACAACGAAGCAATCAGATTTTAACATTAGAGGAGCGTATTGAGCTTTTAGATAGAGCAGGAAATGTACTTCGTATAGCTCTTGACCAAGTGGGTCTTGACAAGAAAAATAGGTGGATGCGCAGTTATTTATTAATAGAACTAGCTTCTGTTTTAGGAACCAAGTTTACTACTTTTTTAAAAGAAATACAAGACTACGAAGAATCGCTGCCTTTTCTTAAGCAAGCACAAGAAGCAGCTTTTGAGGCGCTCTCATTAAATTCAGAAAACTACTATCCGATAGATGTTTTGCTTTGGACAAGTAGAGAGCTTTTGTCGGACAAGAGTATCGATATAGGATTTCGTACTGAAATAGAGGCAAATGCCTATCACGTATTTACTTTAGCGGAATCTGAGGAGTATTCCCCTGACCAGCAAGAACGTTTTCAAAGGCGTCGTCTTGAAATAGGTGACTTAGTTGGAAGCCATGAACTTTCTGAAGAAGCATTTCAGGCTCTTTTAGCGATGGGATCTAGTGCTGGTTATTACCTAAGAGCTTATGCCATTGTTAAGAATATATTATTCAAATCTTCCTTAACAGATGATAATATTCAGGCTTGTGAAAGAGCAGTTGATTACTTGAAGGAACATTGGGAGAAAATAAATCAAGATTCACGCTCGCTGTATTTACTTCTTAAAGTTTGGTGGTTAAGTAAAGCCAAGGAAAATTTTTTTACTGGAGAAAGAAAGACTGTTTTATTCAGTCAAGAAGATTGGAAAAGTTGCCTACAAATTGTAGAAACATTAATGAAGACAACAGAGTTTTATGAGAATCTATCTCTAACTTATTTGAAAGGCTTGGCCAACTTCCATTTAGATAGAATTCAGACTTCTTTAGAAATATTTAGAGAGCTTGAAAATGAGAGTTCATCAATAGGAAGTAGACGAATTCTCCGTAGTTATCTTGCGAGTGGTTCCGATGGAAACCCAAGAAAATTTACGGGAGAAGTCGCGTGGAGGCCTGAAAAACCTTATGAACGTGGAGCTTTATATGTATCAGAATTGCAGCGTAAGCACATTCCTTTTATTCCACAGCAATTTGGCAAGCCAGATATTCTTAAAGGTGAGTCTCCGGGTGAATTTCACATAGCTTTCAACTTTCTTGGTCCTATTGCAGATCCGATAACATATTACTCTCAACCATTGCAAAAAAAGAAATAACTATGAATTCATCCGAAGAGGTGCTGAAAGCTTCTCAAAAAATTTATGCCTGTAAACAAGAAATCGATTCCAGAGTTTCTCAAATTATTGAAGGCGATCAATTATTTGGTTCAATCAGTATTCAGTTTACTTTGGAGGGAATGTCTGAGTGCTGCTTTCAGCGAGTAATCTCTTGGTTATATACCTTATATTGGGAAGCCGGTAAAAAGTCTGATATTAAATTTTTAGTAGAGCTATTCGATACTTTTGATCTAGACAGCAGTAAAAATTTAAGTACGCATTTTTATCTGGTTCAATCGTTGCGTACTCTTCTTCAGCATAACATTGCTAATAAAGACGATCACAATAGTGGGGTTCAAAAAAAATGCTCAGAGTGGTTTGAATCTATTTCTGGAACTTCTAAACCAGAGAATGATTATGATTGGGAAAAGTCTTTGATTAAGTTAGTAGATGAAGCCCAGAGGTTTCTAGAAGCGATTCTAAAGTGCATACAATCCATAGAACGCGATGAGTCAAAGGATGAAATTATTAAGCAGTGGAATATGCGCCGAAAACGCTACTTTTCGCCTTGGGATTATGATAATTTGATTCGAGAAGTAATGGGTGATCTTGGTGTGACAAAAGATGTGGTAAGGCTTAGAAATAGATATCAAAGTAAATGGAATGAGGTATTGAAAAATTCCTCAATCAATTCAGATTTTAGGTTTGAACTTAAAAAGCTTATTCTTAATACACTCTTAGACGAGCAAGAAATGTTAATGCCGTTAATACCGGATGACATTATATCAGAGTTTGGTATTGCAGCAGGATCGCCAGAGATATACAAGCTACTTAAAAAAGCTAAAAATATTTATAGAATTGATTCAGAACTTACAAAAGAACAAATCCTGGCAAGATTGAGAGCAGATTTACGGACGGGTAACAACTCCGTCAAAAGCCCTACTTAGTTCTGAAAAATCGAGCAATCGACCTACAAAAAAAATGGAAAAATGGTGTAAAGTCCCACTTTTCCAAATTATTATTTTTGTGCTGTTTCCTGGCGTTTTAACTCTTGTTCTTGCATCTGCAATAACTCGGGAACTGTTACGAAAATGTACCCTTCCTTTCTCAATCGAGCAATAATATCAGGTAAAGCTTTTACAGTTCTCGCTCGATTGCCGCCGCCGTCGTGCATCAGCACAATGCCCCCGGATTTTGCCTGCCTCATCACGTTGTCCATCAAAGATTGCGTAAGAGTCCGCCAATCAAAAGAATCAGCAGACCACATCACAACTGAATAATTTTTCTTTTGAGCGTAAGCTGCCAATCCATTGTTTAAAATGCCTCCTGGCGGGCGGAACATCGATGTTTGGATGCCGGTCAACTCCTCAATTAAGGATGAAGTGCGATCGATCTCGCGAGCTGCACCGTCTTCGTTATACTTAAGGTATTTGTGGTTCCAAGTGTGGTTGCCGATCGCGTGACCGGCTGCTGCGACCTGTTTACCAATGTCGGGATAAGTTTGCAGGTATCTTCCTACCCAGAAGAATGTACCCTTAATATTGTTTTCCTTGAGAATATCTAGGATTTGTGTAGTTGTTTTCGGCCAGGGGCCGTCGTCAAATGTCAGGGCGATCGCCTTGTGCTGGGAGTCGAGTTTCGCCTCACGAATGGTTGTACCTTGAAACTGATCCGGTACGCTGCTTGATTGAAAGCGCATTCCCTGCAATTGGGCTATAGCCTGTTGGGAAAATTCTACTCGATGGGCGATCGCCTGTTTGAACTGATTAATATTGGAGATCGGCTTTTGTTCTTGCGACTGGGATACGGTCAAGACTTGGGCCTGTATCGGTTCCAATGGCTGATTTGCCCGCAAGTTAATCGGCAACGTCACACCCAGCAAAAAACTTGCTGTGGCGGCCATAAAAGCAATGATTAAAGTTTTTTGCCGCCTCAAGACCCGTTTCATTTTTGTCACGTCATTCTCTCCTTCACACCTTACACAGTTAATTCTAGATTTTATGTTGATATCAAGTTAATCAACTTTAGAACAATACTTCGGAAAGTTTTTGATTGCCAACAGTAGAATAAGGGTTCCAGGGCAATATGCTTGCACAGGGCAACGCTCACTACAATCTCAAAACCTAATTTCAATTGTGCGGACTTGTGGCAAAAGCTAAACCCGGTTTGGTTTCTTCGTAGATTTATCGTGACTCGCCGCAAAACTCGTAGAAACCGGGTTTCTAGCTACCTATGTGTGGGCCGTGAAACTCTCCGAAGTATTGTTAAAAGATCGTCTCAAATTTGATGGCACCTAAAGATGCTACTGCAAATGACCGATCGCGGGGAAGTCCGCCCGGATAAAAAAATTTAAGGTTTGTGTGCAAGAAATCCCCTAACCCATCAAAACAGGGGATGGTTGAAATTTTTGCCCAGCCGCCGGGGGACGGCGCTCAAATCCGGTTAACCGCACGTTATATTCTTAGGGCCTGGGCCCGCATCGGCCCGCGTCCCTACCGGAGGCTGCAAGTTGGTTTAACCGGATTTGATATCAGGGGCGATCGATCGCCCGCCAGTCCTAAAATTAACTTTTAGAACCGATTCTCTGTTTGTACAAGCCGACAATCCGATCGATAACTTCAGCCACAGTCAGATTGTCTGTTTGAATTTCCACAGCATCGGCCGCTTTGCGCAAAGGTGCAACCTCGCGGGTGCTGTCCTTTTCATCCCGTAGGGCGATGTCTTGTTCCAACTGTGCCAAGCTAATATTAGCCCGATCGGTGTCTTTAAGTTCTAATAGCCGCCTGCGCGATCGCTCTTGTACAGAAGCCGTCAAAAAAATCTTCAGTTCCGCATCCGGAAACACATTAGTACCGATATCGCGACCTTCTGCTACAATTCCGCCTTTTGTGCCGCAGCGCCGCTGTTCCTCCACCAGAAACTGTCGCACGGCGGGAATCGCCGCCATTTCCGAGACGCGGGATGTCACTTCCAAACTGCGAATTGCCTCGGTTACGTCTTCGCCGTTAATCTTCAACATCTTGGATGCGGGATCGAGGTTGTATTCCAAATAGCTGGAACTGACTAATTCGGCGATCGCGCATTCGTCGGAAATCGGCGTCCCTGTTTTCAATGCCAGCCAAGTCAGCGCCCGATACATCGCGCCGGTATCCAGATAAAACAAGTTCAAAGCAGTTGCTGCAAGGCGAGTTACGGTAGATTTGCCAGCTCCCGCCGGGCCGTCGATCGCCACAATTGGCCGGCGGTTCCTGAGAATTATATTGTCAATCAAGCGAGTAGAGCCGACTCTGGCTGCCACGGCTAAAAGTCCCGCTGTTTCCACAACCTGCAAGGGCGCCAAAGTGTCGGGATCGACGAGTTCGGCGTATTCGAGTTCGACTGCGGGCTCTGCTGCGACTGCTGCGTGCGCGGCAGCGAGTGCGGCCGCTGCGGTGCGATCCCCTGAAGCAAAAGTTTCCGAGGCTTGTTGCAGCGCGCGGTAGAGTACGGAGGCTTGCTGTTTTTGCTCTACTGTTAAATACAGATTGCGAGAACTCATTGCCAGTCCCGACTCTTCCCGGACGATCGGACCTGCGACAATCTCTACAGGCAAGTTAACATCAAAGACTAGCTTCCGAATCATTGCTAGCTGCTGGGCATCTTTCTGACCGAAATAAGCTTTTGTCGGCTGCACCAAACTCAAAAGTTTAGTCACAATTACCGCCACGCCCTGAAAATGACCAGGCCTCGACTTGCCGCATAAAACCGATGTCATCGCCGGCGGTGGCACTACTTGAGTTAAGGATGAAAGGTCAATCTCTATCTGTTTTTGGGCGGTTTTCTCTGTTTCTGTACGCGCGGCGAAGCTATCCCGTAGCGAATCGACCGCTTGGTTGCCGAACATTTCGGTTGCTGAGGGAGCAAAAATTACATCAACCCCAGCTTGTTCGCACAACAGCAGGTCTTGCTCTTCATTCCGAGGATAATCTTGAAAATCTTCTGTTGGCCCAAATTGCAGCGGGTTGACAAAAATGCTGACGGCGACGATCGCATTTTCTTGCCTTGCCCGCTGGATCAAGCTCAGATGTCCTGCGTGCAAAGCTCCCATCGTCGGCACCAAACCGACTGTCAAATGAGGTGCAGCAGACTTTTGTGAATTTAAGTAGCAGCGAAGTGCTGCAATGGTAGTAAACAGGCGCACCGCTAGAATCTCCTGAAGGCATTCGGCAGAATACAGAATTTATTTGTCAGAATTTGTTCGATCTGACCTCTTGCACCGATGTTAGCAACAAGCTCGCCTACAAGAGAGCCCGACTATGGCTACGAATGCAAGATGTGAGTTTTATTCTAGTTTCTGCCTTCTACACTTCGGATAACTTTATGTATTCTGCCTGAGAGTACCGCTCACCGTCCAACAGTTGTTTGCTGCGGTTCGATCACTTCGATTTCCACTCTGGCAACGCCGCTGCTAATCATTCCCAGCACGCTGGCGGCGCGGGCTGACAAGTCAATGAGCCGATCGCCCACATAGGGGCCGCGGTCATTAATGCGGACGATTACGGTGCGGCCGTTGTCGAGATTTCTCACCATGACTCTAGTTCCGAAGGGCAAGTGGCGGTGGGCTGCAGTCAAATCATTTTGGTTAAAACGCTCGCCGCTGGCGCTGAGGTTGCCGTTAAAGCCTGGGCCGTACCAGGAAGCCCAGCCGCTGAGCCGCACTTGAACCGGGCCCAGAGACAGCACGGGGGGTTGTGGTTGGGGTTTGCCTGCGACTTCTTCCAGGGGTGGGGCGTTGCCTAGGAGCCTGCGGAGGCGATTGGTTGCTTGCAGGGCGTCTCGGCTAAAGTCGTTGGTGGTGTCGGGGAGGATGGTTTCGGCGTTGATGTTTACCAAGTCCTCGCCGTTTGCCTGGATAATGTAACGATCGCCTTTTTCCCACTTAACGGTAATGCTGTTCGGATCGATGTTGTTGCGGGCTAGCTGGTTGAGTCTTGCTGCTAAGCTCGATGCCCGCCACACCGCATCGGGTTCTTGGTTGTTCGATTTGCTGGCAATGTTTCCAACTTTGGGATTTTCTTTGGCGCCCTCTACTTGCATCGAACTGCTAGCAGCGACTTTGCTGACGCCAGTTTCTCCGATTTTGGTGTTTGTTTCCGGACTGGCGTTCAGAAATGTGATGACTGGAATGTTTCGCAGGTAGACTGTCGCTGCTTGTCGCCCGCCTAAGTCGTGGGGCTGAATTTTGGCGATCGAGTCTCGGTCAATGTCAGCTCTTGCTTGGTACTGATACTGTCCGACTTTTTGTGCTTCGACCCGAGTCGCGTTTAACTGCGGGGACGATTGGGTGGAAATTACTTGCTTGGAAGCCTGAGAGTTTTGCTTGCCAGCACTTGTTGCTTGTGCGTGACAAGAGGATGCCGTTCCTACCACAGGAACTAACAGGACAGCGAGTAGACCACCAACAAATTTTTCCTTCATACGTCCATTTTTGTGAAGAGCCATTGCCAACCGAGATTGGAGGATTGGCCGTTTGGCGGCGGGCCTCAAGGATTTCTCTCTTGCCCTTCGCCATTCCCCCGTGAGTCAAAGCAAAGTATCGGGGTGCATTTTTGCTTTAAGGCTTCAGCAAAAAAAAAATTGGCTGAAACTTCCCTGACACTTGACCACTCATACTCGATCCGCAATTTGTGTGTTGTTCACGAACTGCAACAGACTACCACAAACTTTTGCGGTTGGGGATCGCTGCGATCGCGATTTTCACCAAATCGTCATCAACTCTTCTCAGAACTCTCTATCATAAAATGCTTTACTTGCAGTGCTTACAGCCGTTTGACCGATTCCCGAAAAATTTACAAAAATTTACAAAAATTTATTTTATTTTCTGGGCTACGGAATGGCTAGTCTTAAAAAAGCTGTTTGTCAACTGTTATGGGAATAAACTAAAAATTAGAAATCGATTTGGCGGACTTATGGATTATCGAGCAGCAGGTGTGGATGTTGAGGCGGGCAGAGCTTTTGTCTCGCGCATCGGGAGTATGGTCAAGAGCACGCACCGATCGGGAGTTTTGGGCGGATTCGGCGGGTTTAGCGGGTTTTTCAGCGTCCCGGAGGGTTTAAAAGAGCCGGTGATGGTTTCGGGTACTGACGGCGTTGGGACTAAGTTGAAGTTGGCCCACAATCTCGATCGGCACGACACGGTAGGTATCGACTTGGTGGCGATGTGCGTCAACGACGTGCTGACATCCGGGGCCGAACCCCTCTTTTTTCTCGATTATTTAGCGACGGGAAAGTTAAATCCCGAACAATTAGCTGCCGTGGTGGCCGGGATTGCTGACGGTTGCAAGCAAGCCGGCTGTGCTTTGCTCGGAGGGGAAACGGCAGAAATGCCCGGTTTTTACCAAGCGGGTGAGTACGATTTGGCGGGGTTTTGCGTGGGTATTGTCGAAAAGAGCCTATTGTTGGACGGTTCCCGGGTGCAGGTGGGAGATGTGGCTGTGGGACTGGCAAGTTCGGGCGTGCACAGCAACGGTTTTAGTTTGGTGAGAAAAATTGCGGGCGATCGAGGTTTTGATTGGCATTCCCAACCCGAACAGTTAGGCGGCAAAAGTTTAGGAGAAGTCCTGCTAACTCCAACTAAAATTTATGTGAAACCAGTCCTCGAAGCCCTTAAAAGCGGTTTAGAAATTCACGGCATGGCTCACATTACAGGCGGCGGTTTGCCGGAAAATTTGCCCCGCTGTTTGGCAGCCAATCAATCTGTGAAAATTGACAGCAATAGCTGGCCAAATTTGCCAATTTTCCAGTGGATTTCTGAAGCGGGCCAAGTTGCCACAGCAGATATGTTCCATACTTTTAATATGGGGATTGGGTTTGTGCTGTTGGTCGATCCCAGGGAAGTAGAACAGGCTGTTAAATGGTTTGAATCTCAGGGAATTGGTGCTTGGGCGATCGGCGAAGTAATTGACGGTAACGGAGAATTGATAATGAGCTTCGATTAATTTTTGTTGAATTAATCAAAAAAATTCCTTTTTTTTTAGGGTTAAAAGCTTGACTCTCAGCATTCAATAAAGTACAATTAAATAATGGGAGTGGTGGCAAAATTTAAATTTAAGCTACCACTCCCATTATTTAAAATATACCACAAGAATTCAATAAAAGTCAATAGGTAATAGTTTCTTTTTTTACGGCTGATTTTTTAACAATATTTTGAGAAACTCGGTTGATTGAACAATACCTTCTCCAACTTTATATCAATTCACAAAAGTAGTGAGACAGATAGATTGTATGCCAGCATCTGTAGGTACGCGGGGCTGTACCTTGTGCGGCGCCGGGAGTAGGACACGGTTGGGCCCCTAAATCCCTACGGTTCCCTTTGACTTTTAATAATTGTTATAAGATTGAGAATTTTAGCAAGACTTTTTTAAATTGGTGTTAGTTTGTATTCGTGACTTTTAATATGGGCATCGGGTTTGTGCTGTTAGTCGATCGCCCAAGAAGTAGAAGGATCTGTTAAATAATTTGAATCTCAGGAAATTGCGGCGATCGCGGGCGAAGAGATTGACGGTAACGGGGAATCGATCGTGGGTAACGAGTAATCGGTAATTGGTAATATCCTCTGTACTTGCGTTGCCATAAATTGTCCTCGTTCACTGCGATCGGCTCTCTTCAGAGACTTGACACTGCTCACGGTTCTGCACTAACATAAAATAGCCATCAGCGTCCATCTGCAGTTAAGAATTATTTTCAACGAACTCTTCTAGGGTTCCGAGGGTGCCTAGGAGCGATACAAAAGCCACACAGAGATGTCCGGCTATCCTGAAAGAGTGCGGATTGTGGATTTTATCAATTTCAACGCCAACTTGATTATAAATCTCAAAAGTTGGGTTGTGAAATAAGTGTTGCCGAGCGAGGGTTTTTCTCAAGTAAAACCTGTTCAAACTGCCGTGACCAGAACCAAGGTTTTTCATTTATATAGTAGGAGAAACAATGTCAAAACTTTTTGAGAAAAGTTTCTGGTTTTGCCTCGCTTTGTTTAGTAATTTATTGGTGGTAAAAAGCACGGTCTTTGCAGCAGAAACAACTGCCGCACAGGTGCCCATTCCTGATGCGCAAGAGCCGATCGCACTTTCGGAAACCCAGTATCAGCTTGCCGCAGAAACAGACGCGCCGACTCAAGCAGTATCAGTGGTCCCGCCCCCGGAAACAGTCCACTCTGGCGCGACAGCAGACACCTCAGAAAGCCAATTAACAGCAACATCAAATCCCCCCGCGCCGCCAGTCATTGCCAGCGAGTTAAAGCAATCTGAAACCCCAGGAACCCCGGCAGAAAAAAATCCCCTGACTCCAGCAGAAACCGCAGCTCGATCGCCAGATGCCGCCTCTATGAATCAGGTGACATCAGTATCTCAACTATCCGACGTGCGGCCGACAGATTGGGCTTTCCAAGCCCTGCAATCCCTCGTGGAACGCTACGGCTGCATCGCGGGATATCCAGACGGAACCTATCGCGGCAACCGAGCATTAACTCGATACGAATTCGCCGCCGGTTTGAACGCTTGCTTAGACCAAGTTACCAAGCTAATTGGCTCTTCAACAGCTAACTTTGTCACCCAAGAAGACTTAGCGGTACTGCAACGCTTGCAAGAAGAATTTGCCGCCGAATTAGCAAGCTTGCGCGGTCGAGTAGATGCCTTAGAAGCGCGGACGAGCGAACTCGAAGCAAATCAGTTTTCGACAACTACTACACTCAATGGAGAAACCATTTTTGCGGTGAGCGATACCTTCGGAAAAGGTGCTGTGGGTGATGACAAAACTACTGCAAACCTTGGGTATCGGGTGCGCTTAAATTTCGATAGTAGCTTTACTGGAACTGACCGTTTGAGAACGCGCTTGCAAGCCAGAAATAATGCTCGGTACGATCGCCCTACCGGCACTCCCATGACTCGCACCAACTTTGACGGGGATGGCGGCTCTGAAATCACCCTCGATAAACTCAGCTATCAGTTCCTCATCGGGAGCCGCACTAATGTTGAAATAGGGGCAAAAGGACTTACTTCTGATGATGTAGCTCCTTTAATCAACCCTTATTTTGATAGTGCAGCTCAAGGCGCACTTTCTCGGTTTGGAGCGTTCAACCCCGCTATTTACAACACTCCCGGAGAAACGGGAATTGCCATCAATCATCAATTGAGCGACCAACTGAATCTAACTTTGACCTATCTTGCGAATACCGCCGCTGACTCTACAGAGGGTAACGGACTTTTTAACGGCAGCTACGGGGCGATCGCTCAATTAACATATTCGCCAAGTTCCGAGCTCGATTTAGCGTTAAGTTACGTGCGAAGCTACTCTCGCAAAAATGATGTTGACCTTTCTCTCGGCACCGGCAGCAATAACGCCAATCAACCATTCAATCAAAGTGCGACAAGAGGCAACCATTTCGGCGTTCAAGCAAGCTGGCGCCCCTCGTCTCGATTTGCGCTTTCAGGGTGGGCGGGATACGTAGACGCTCAGCAGTTGTCCGGCGGCGATGCCAAGGCGGAAATTTGGAACAGTGGAGTGACTTTTGCATTCCCAGATTTGTTCTCCGAAGGCAATGTCGGCGGGCTGATTGTTGGCGTCCCGCCAAAGACGACTCGCAACGATATTAAAGAAAACAAAGACAATGCTACTTCTCTTCACGTAGAAGCTCTGTACCGCATCCAGGTAAGTGACTTTATCAGTATTACTCCTGGCGTTTATGTTATTACTAATACAGATCATAAAAAGGATAACGGTACAACATGGGTGGGAGTTTTGCGAACCAGCTTTACTTTCTAACCTGTTAGAGAAGAAGGCAGGCACGGCACAGATTGACACGGATACATGGATTAAGTATTGAGCGTGATTTACTTTAAGTAGCCTGCGTCAGTTAGCATGATTTTTCCTACAAACCAACAATCTCACAACTGATATCAATTCCGGCAGTCAGGCCGCAATGATATCAAATCCGCGCTCCGAAGTCGGGCGTAAAGTCGAATCCCGAGGCCAACAAATAATTCGCGCAATTTTCATTTTTTTGACCCCTCCTTCTACAGTCAACAGTCAACAGTCAACAGTCAACAGTCAACAGTAACCTGACGCACCCTACCACTATTATCTATCTTTAGAGTGGTGACAGAATTGTCAAGTTTCGCATAATTTGTTGGCGAGGGGATTTTTTAGGACAATGCTCGATATGAAACGTTTAAAATTAAAATCAATGTTGGCGGCGGCGATCGCGATCGCCTTTTGTTTAATTGCGATCGCCAGCTACGCCCAAGCCAACAAGACTTTAACACTGGCGACCTCCCCAGACTACCCGCCCTATGAATTTAAAGATACGGCTGTTAGCGGCAACGAAATCATCGGTTTTGACATCGACATTGCCAAATATATTACTAAAGAATTGGGCTACGAGCTGAAAGTAATTGGCATGGATTTTAACGGCTTAATTCCCGCTTTGCAGGCGGGAAGAGCCGATTTTGTCATGGCTGGAATGACTCCCACAGCAGAAAGGAAAAAAAATGTTGATTTTTCTGACCTTTACTACGAAGCTCAAAATACAATTGTCGCCAATAAAGGCAGCAATTTGACCAAAGCTGAAGATTTAGCCGGGAAAAAAGTAGGCGTTCAACTCGGAAGCATTCAGCAGGAAGCTGTGAAAAAAATGCCCGGTGTGCAACTGGCTGCTCTCAATAGGATTCCTGACATCATTCAAGAAATTAAATCGAACCGCATCGCCGCAGGAGTGATCGAGGATACTGTTGCTACGGGTTATGCAGCAGCGAACCCGGACTTGGAATTTAACACAATTCCCAATACTGAAGAAAGCGGTTCGGCGATCGCCTTTAGCAAAGGTTCGAGATTAGTTCCAGAATTCAACCGAGTCCTCCAACAAATGAAAGCCAGCGGGCAAATTAAGGAACTAGCTACTAAGTGGTTTTCTCGACCGATTCCGCAAGAACCTGCTCAAGCAAATCAGCCTCCGGTAGCGCCCAAGTTCGGGTTAGATTTTGGCAAAATCGTGCCGAGTTTGCCTTATATTTTGTCCGGGCTTTGGGTAACGCTAACTTTTACCTTGCTGTCGGCATTTCTCGGATTTATCTGGGGGATCGTCCTGTCTCTGTTTAAGATTTCTAGCATTAAACCGCTGTTCTGGTTTGCCACCGCTTACACCTCAATTTTTCGCGGAACACCGCTAATTTTGCAGTTGACTTTAGTTTATTTTGCAACGCCGCAGCTTACGGGCTATAATATATCTGCGCTGCAAGCTGGCGTGATTACTTTTTTCCTCAATTCTGGGGCTTATATTTCCGAAACAATCCGCGCGGGAATTCAAGCCGTAGATAAAGGTCAAAAAGAAGCCGCAGAATCCCTTGGCGTTCCCTACAAACTGATGATGGGCGATATTATCTTGCCGCAAGCCTTGAAAAATATTTTGCCTGCATTGGTGAATGAAAGTATTGCTTTGTTGAAGGATTCAGCTTTAGTTTCAGTAATAGGCGTAGAAGACTTGCTGCGCCGCGCTACAATTGTGGGAGCAGAAAAGTATATTTACTTTGAACCTTTGATATTTGTCGGCGCAATTTATTATTTGATGGTGCTTAGTTTAACTTGGGGGGCCAATGTACTCGAACGCAGACTCCAAACTAGCAGTTAAGGTCGATCGCCTGTATAAATCTTTTGGCAATCTCAAGGTTTTGCGCGAGATAACTACTGAGATTCATAAAGGAGAAGTGATTGCCATTATCGGCCCTTCGGGGTGTGGCAAGTCTACTTTTTTGCGGTGTTTGAATTTACTGGAAATTCCGACTTCCGGAAAGATATACATTGACGGGGTAGATATTACTTTGCCGAAGGCAGATATTATGAAAATCCGCCAGAAAGTAGGGATGGTTTTTCAGCATTTCCACTTGTTTCCGCACATGACTGTGCTGCAAAATGTGATTTATGCACCTGTAAAGGTGAAGCAGGTGGCTAAGGATGAGGCGCGTCTGAAGGGGCTAGAATTGCTGGAAAAAGTTGGTTTGTCAGATAAAGCCGATGTTTATCCTTCTAAGCTTTCGGGAGGACAAAAACAGCGGGTGGCGATCGCCCGCTGTTTGGCTATGGAACCGGAGGTTTTGTTGATGGACGAACCGACTTCTGCACTCGATCCAGAAATGGTTAAAGAAGTGTTAGATGTGATGAAAGCTTTGACAAAAACGGGAATTACAATGGCAATTGTAACTCACGAAATGGGTTTTGCTCGGGAAGTCGCCCACCGGATTTTGTTTTTGGATGGCGGAAAGGTGGCGGAAGATGTGCCGCCGCAGGAGTTTTTTAGTAACCCGAAGTGCGATCGCGCCAAGCAATTTCTGGAAAAAATGCTTTAATTCATATAAGAATTAGAGTTGTTAAGCGCAGAGGACACAGAGTTAGAGGAGAAAGAGACAATTGCGGTAGGGTGCCTCAGGTGGGAGATGCTAGATCGGCACAAAAAGTATACGAACGGGACACCGTTTGTTGCCAACCTGCATCAGTGGTGAGCCTGTTTAAATCAACCTGAAATCGGTGGCGCTGATTCCGATAGCAGAAACTCCGTTTAAAGCAGCTATAATTTCTCCTGTTTCCCCAAACTGAATCAATGTTGCACCGCTATTTTCCGTCAGAGTTAATTGCTCGAATGTCAAGCCATTAGCTAGCATCAGCAAATCTTTTCCAGCTTCAAAATCGGCAATAATATCGATACCCGAATTGGCAGACAGTAAAAAGCGATCGCTGCCAGCACCTCCAATTAAACAATCATCCCCCAAACCGCCAATCAAAGTATCATTTCCCTCGCACCCGCCTAGCAAATCATTGCCAGCACCTCCAGTCAGACAATCATTGCCAGCACCTCCGCAGAGGCTATCATTACCATAATCGCCGTAGAGAGAATCCTCGCCTTTGCTGCCGAAAATTATATCATTTCCCTTCCCTCCAAATGCGATATCGCTGCCTTTGCCACCGTCGATAAAATCAGCATCTTCACACCCCAAAATTAAGTCGTTCTCTTCTTTACCATTTATAGAATCATTGCCGCGATTTCCGAAGATCGTATCTTCGCCTTTCCCGCCAAGGATGATGTCATTATCCTTGCCGCCAAAAAGGATATCATCTCCCTTGTTGCCGTCAATAAAATCATTGCCTCGGTTGCCGTAAAAAAGGTCGTTGGCTGTACCCCCGTAGAGGTTATCATCGCCTAAATCCGCATCGAAAATATTCGGATTTGGACTGCCGTAAAAAGCATCATTTTCCGGTGTACCAAACACAATTGCACCGCTACCATTACCGTTGATAATATTGTCAACTTGGTTTGGGCGATCGAGAGTTGGATACTCAATAGTATGGCAAAAGCAATCAGTACCACTTCCTGGTTTAACAACGGGTAATGATGGTGTTGGCGTTGAAGCCGAAGTGGGCGTCGGAGTTTCCCCAGGCGTCGGAGTTTCCGCTGGTGTTAGTGTCGGAGTTTCCGCTGGTGTTAGTGTCGGAGTTTCCCCAGGCGTCGGAGTTTCCCCAGGCGTCGGAGTTTCTCCAGGCGTCGGAGTTTCTCCAGGCGTCGGAGTTTCCAATGGTGTTGGCGTCGGAGTTTCCCCAGGCGTCGGAGTTTCCCCAGGCGTCGGCGTCGGTGTTTCCAATGGTGTTGGCGTCGGTGTCGGAGTTTCCCCAGGCGTCGGCGTCGGTGTTTCCGATGGTGTTGGCGTCGGTGTCGGAGTTTCCCCAGGCGTCGGTGTCGGTGTTTCCGATGGTGTTGGCGTCGGAGTTGGCGTCGGAGTTTCCCCAGGCGTTGGCGTTTCCGATGGTGTTGGCGTCGGAGTTTCCGCAGGAGTCGGCGTTTCCGATGGTGTTGGCGTCGGAGTTTCCGCAGGAGTCGGCGTCGGAGTTGGCGTCGTTGGCGTTGGAGTTTCCGCAGGAGTCGGCGTCGGAGTCGGCGTTGGTGGAGTTGGGGTCGGCGTTGGTGGAGTCGGCGTCGGCGTTGGCGGAGTCGGCGTCGGCGTCGGCGTTGGTGGAGTCGGCGTCGGCGTCGGCGTTGGTGGAGTCGGCGTCGGTGGAGCTGGGTTGACGGTAATATCCACACGATCGCTATCGGTTTGAGCACCGCCTAATTCTGGAGCTCCGCGATCGTTTGTCGTCAAAGTCAGCGTATCCGTTCCGATAAAGTTCGGATTCGGCGTATAAATCAAACCTTCTAAAGCAGCATTAATATCAGCCTGTTTTCCCGTATAAATCAGGCTGTTGCTGGCATTCCCCGTTCCCGTTAAACCTGTCAGCGAATTGAGTGTAAGAGTGCCGTTGGAAACGCTGAGATTGACTTCCACCGACTCGCTATCTGAATCCGATACAGAAATACTATTGCCGTTGATAGCCTCGAAGATGCGAGGAGTATTTTGAGTCGTCGTTTCTTTGCCAATATCAGTCGAAATGTCTACACTCCAACTAGCAATATTTCCTGGAGTAGTAGCATTGGAAGCGTTACTATTCTCTGGGTTGGAATCAACTGCATACAAGTTCCAAGTGCCGTTGGGGTTAGTTTTATTAAAAACAGAAAGAGTCGAACCGTAAGGCCCTTTTGGTGCCCCTGTCGGTTCCGTATTGTTATAAAAGGGATAAACATCACGATAACTGTTCAGTGAATAGTTTGTCGGTTTGTAAGTTCCTGAAGCGATAGTTGGTACTGTAACAACAGGAAAAGTAGAAAGAAAAGAGGCTGCATTATCATCCAACTTCAGCGTGACGTTGTTGAGTGGTGCAGATGGAACTTGAGACATTAACACCACATTTTGTCCCTCTGGCCCAACTAGCAAGAGGTTGATGTTCTGCGATCCACCATTGGCAGAGCTAGAAGTGTTAACATTGTTGAGAGTGATGGTAACGCTGTCTACTTTTCCTGTTACACCGGAAACGTTAATAGTAGACGGATAGGGTGTCGCTAAAACGTTATATACCAAGTCTCCGCTGTTGAGGGTAATGTTATTAGGGTTAGTTGTAGCGGTGGTGGTTCTTCCCGGTATTGAATTAATAGGAGATTGATTGCGACGGGAAAATTCCGAGGTATCCCCTGTAGTTTGGTTAGTAGCAGTAGCCACGAGAACCGATTGACCTGGTACTGGAGTGTAGGCGAAGTTGATATTAGCATTGCCAGCAGGATTTGTCAGCACGTCTTGGAAACCTATAAAAGTTTTACCTTGACCTGCCCCTGCGGGGTCATAACTGGTATTTGCAAAGAATTCGACGCGGAAGTTAGCGTTAGGAGTGCTGTTGAGAATTCCGCTGACTGTGTTGTCGCTAACTGAGGTTAGAACCGGGTAATTTTGCTGGTTGTTGCTACCTGTATCCGCATCGCCTAAATCGTTGAGAGTGACACCAGTATTACCGATTAAGTCAATTCCTAATCGTTCGTTGTTAAAAATGCTATTGCCTTGAATAGTGTGGCCGGAACCTGCAATAATTTCAATGCCACTACCCTTATTGTTAGCAATGATATTCCTGTCTCCGGGCGTAGTTCCAACAATGACTTTATTATTTGAATCTCGATCGACGATCAGAATGCCATCGCCCTCGTTCCCTAAAGGGTTCATACCCATGAAATCAGTCCCGATGAAGTTGGCACTAATTTTGGTGTCTGCTGCTGCCCTCGCCACAAATATGCCTGCAGCGCCGTTGCCAGAGATGATATTATCTGTTATAACGGTGACATTAGGAGAATTGTTTTGAGTGTAACTTAGGATTGTGATCCCAGATCTAGTGTTGCCTACAGCAGTCGTACCGCTAAGATCAGTGCCAATGTAGTTGTCTTGGATAATATTGTTGTTAGTCTGTACCAAAATGCCGTTACCATCGAAATTTCCTCCCTTTCCAAATCCGTTAATAACCAATCCTTGAATGGTACTGCCACTGGAATCTTCTGCGCCACCAGGGCTATAGCCTAAATCTAAACCATTAATAGTAGTCTCACCTGAGGCTGGTGGTATAAAACTGCCATTGAGTTCAATTATCGGTTTGCTAATAAATCCAGGTTTATTATATCCAGGTTGAGATTGGCCATCGATAATAACTGGGCTGGTGATGACAGGTAAGGCTTGACCGAGGGTAATGCTATGAGGCCCAGGGCCGGGAATGTTAAAGTTAATTGTGTCTAATCCGGGATTGGAATTAGCTTGGTTGATGGCATCTCTTAAAGAACCTGTACCGCTATCGTCTAAATTATTAGTAACGATATAGGTAGCCAAAACAGACGCATAATTTTGCATCGCGTTTGACTCGAATGGTAGGGGCGATTTAATGTTGCCGATTTTTTCTTCTAGTTCCCAATTGCCACCTAATTTTGCACTCCCCGTGAGATACTTGGATGCGGCGATATTTGCACCGGTGAGGGATGCAATGCGGTGGAGGAAATAGACACCACCTACGGCTTCTTCATCGAGTCCGCCGTTCGTTTCAACCGCAGTCTCATAGCAAAATTCCTCTTGAGAGGACTGTTTAATGAAATTGTTTTTACTCGGTTTCAACCGACTTGAGCTTTGAGACAGGGAATTTATTCCCTGGCGGGCTTTCTGACAAGCGCGGGATGCTGCTACATTGCAGCCGTAAATCAGGATGTCTGCATCAATTGTTAAAGCGCGCCGCCATTGCTGCAATTGCTGGCTATAAGCTTCTAGGTTATCGACAGACAGTCGGGTTTTACCGAGTTGCAGGCTTCCCGGTTCGCCGTGGGAAACTAGATGAATACTGTCAATGTTAGTGCGATTCGCTAATACTTCGCTAATTTGTTCGACTCCATCTCTGTGGGAGTCGATAACTATTGCTTCTACTCCCAATTGCACTCGATCTAGGAGTGTTTGATAGTCGGCTACTGCCGCATCGATAAATACTATTGTACTGGGGTTATGGGGGATCTCGCTCTTTTCCCCAAAACTCTCATTGCCCGCGTTGATTTGATTCGGAGCTTCGATCGCAGCTGCTGATAAAACTGGTATCATGGTTGTCTACCCTATAGCTTCTAATTAACAATTTTTCCGGGATCCGGGAGTAGCACACCCAAACACAAAAAAACACTTTTTTGGACGGTATAAATCCATAAAATTGTGAATTTTATGGGAGTAAGTCGGTTTGTTTGTAGGTCTTACATTTATATTAAGACTATATTGTTTGTGGCTTTGTTCCTTAGCCGCCGAAACAGATTATTTAACAAAATTTTGTGGAAACTCAACTAGAGCCAGCAGACTTACGCAAGCAAAAAATATTTATACAAATAAATATTTTCGACTCCTGCTAATCGGGGCAAGTCCGCTGGCTTCATATATTTTACCCCTCACTGACTGTGTCGCTCGCCCTTCCGATCTAGCTTAGCTAAAAATGCACCGGAAACATCCGCCAAAAGGCTAATTATCCGATACAAAGCGACGGCACTTAGAATTATACCCGTAGAAAAGCGATCGGACAGCAGGGCGATCGCCGTTGCTTCAAATACTCCCATTCCCCCCGGTGCACCAGGCACAACTAAACCCACAACAAATGCAAAACAAAAAGCACCGAACAAGTTGGGAATATTGCTAAAGTTCACCGGAGTTAAAGCCGTTACAGTTAGCAAAAAACCGCAGCCCCGCAATCCGATAAAACACATTTGTCCGATTAACGGCACTAAAGGATAGCGTTTAATTGGCAAATTAATGTCGTGGCGGGAATTGACAGGCCATGTTTTTTTAGCTAGAGTGGAGCTAGACTCTGTAAGAAAATTTAGTTGCTCGCCTGCAGCCTCCCCAGCCTTGGAAATTTCCCCATTGTTCTTTGATAACTTCAACCGCTCTACAAATAGAACGATCGGATTTAAAATTCGGGGATGAATCGCCGTTAAAATAGCAGCAAAACCGACAAACCGCAAGAACCAATTGATTTTGTCAAAACAAATCAACCCAATCAGCACGCCTGCCGAAGCCATCAGCAGCGGTTCCAGCAATACGCTGAGAGTAGCCGCTTTGGGGAAAATGCCTGCCTTTTTGGCTTCCAATATTCGACCCCAAAAATGCCAAATATTTCCCGGCAAATACTTGGCAATATTAGTTTTGAGAAAAACTTGAATCGCCCACGCCGCCTTTACAGGTTGGCGGAATTCCCGCAAAATCAACATCCAAACCCAGCCGACAAAAATTAGAGAAAGTAAAGTGACGCCAAGGGCGATCGCCAGCAACGGAAAACTTTCAGCTCGAATTTGGATATTCGCGACTTCTCGCCAGTGAGTTAAAAAAGCTTTGGCGATAAATAAAAACGTCCCGCCCAAAATCAAATAGCGCAAATAAGGCTGGAGACGCGATTTCGCGAGTTTGAAAAAATTCTGAATTCGATGCAAGTGTGGTTTTCCCATTTTCCGATCCCAATTTTGAATTTGGGATTAAGTTATACTGTTTTAGATTCTATATTTTAGATTGGCAAAGGCAGAATTATGGTTGATTTACAGGACATGATATAACGGAATAAATCTGTTTGACCTAACCTATGCAGGTCTCTAAAGACAGTGCGCCGAAGAATATCCCTACAGACTGTACACATGGCGCACCTTACAGGCTATTTATTGCTTTCTTAACCACAAACTTAAATTTAAAATCTAAAATTTAGATCGATATACCTCGCTAGGAGTACATTTCTATGGTCGGCCCGAGCCCTGACGGTCTTTTCTATCTTTTAGATGATAGCCCCAACAGTTTCGCGTTGACTCCGGGCTTTTTGACTCCTTATCCTAACGGACTTTTTGCCCTCGGCGGCAACGATTTTATTGTCGGTTCGTCGGATGCCGAGATAATTAGCGGTGATAATGGTAACGATCGCATTCTTGGCGGCAGCAATTCCGATACGCTGTTCGGGGGTGCCGGCAACGATGTCCTAAACGGCGGTGCCGGCAGCGACATCCTGTTTGGCGATGCCGGCAGCGATACTTTGCAGGGAGGTAGGGGAGATGACACCCTCAACGGCGGCCGCGGTAGCGACGTTTTAGTAGGCGATGGGGGCAAAGATATGCTGACAGGGGGCTTGGGTCCAGATACCTTTGTTCTCCGCAGTGATTCAGCAGTAACCGATCCGGCAGCAGCAGACATTATTACCGACTTTAACAGTTTTGTGGATTCGATCGGACTGACTGACAACCTTACCGAAGCTGACTTGATTCTCGAAGAAATCTCGCTCGCCCCCGGTACTTCCAATACATTAATTAGAATTCGCCAATCCAATGCTATTTTAGGCTTGGTAGCCAACGCATCTCCACAAGACCTCGCCTATACATTCATCTCTGCAACTACCGTATTGGGCAACGAACTCAGCGAAGCTCGCGATTTAGGCGTTTTGAGCGACACTCAAACGATCGCAGACTCGGTTAGCAACGCCCGGCCAGAAGGCTTTTACCGCTTTACTTTGCCTGCAACTAGCGACTTTAAATTAACTGTCAGCGGTTTGACGGCGGATGTTGACGTTGCTGTGATTAAAGATATTAACGGCGACAATTCTATTGACTTTACCGATATTATTGCTGCTTCTCAAGAACCGAATTTATCGCCAGAGTCGATCGACCTCAACGCTTTGGCAGCAGGAACTTACTTTGTCCGAGTTTATCAATACCAAGGCAGTACAAATTTCACCCTAAATCTGTCTGCAACTCCTGCAACTTTTTCTGCTAACAATCCGAGCAACTTGCAGGGTTTTGACTCTCGTTTTGGGTTCGGTTTGGTAAATGCAGCGGCGGCAGTTGCTCAAGCTCAAGGTACTGCAACTTTTCCTGATGTTCCCGGCTTGGGCGGCGAGGAGTGGGGCAGAGATTTAATTAAAGCTCCGGAGGTTTGGGCCCAGGGCTTGACTGGAGACGGAATTGTGGTGGCAGTTATCGACAGCGGAGTTGACTACAATCACCCGGATTTGACGGGGAATATTTGGAGCAATGCGGGGGAAACTGGTGTTGATGCGATCGGTCGCAATAAAGCTAGCAACAGAATTGATGATGACAACAATGGATTTGTTGACGATTTCCGGGGATGGGATTTTGTCAACAACGATAATGACCCGATGGATGATAACAGTCACGGCACTCATATCTCGGGTTTAGTTGCTGCTAAACAAGATGGGGTTGGGATTACTGGAACGGCTCCAACTGCGAAGATTATGCCTTTGAAAATACTCGATGAGGCGGGACTCGGCAAAATTAGGGATGAAATTAATGCGATTAATTATGCGGTGGCAAATGGAGCCAAGGTGATTAATGTAAGTTTGGGCGGTCTCCAGTTGAACGATCAAGAATTGGATGCGATTCGATCCGCTGAAGCTCAAGGGGCGATCGTGATTTCGGCGGCGGGAAATGATGCTCGCCTACAACCAGATTATCCGGCTCGGTTTGCCAATGAGGTAGGAATTGCTGTCGGTGCTGTTAGCAGAGAGGGCTTGTTTGCGGATTATTCTAACCTGGCGGGTGCGGAGGTAATTAATTATTTTGTTGCTCCGGGCGGCGACGGCGGCAGGGCGGATTCTGGTGATGTTTATTCAACTGTGTCCCTTTCTCAACCGGGGATTCCCTATCGATATTTTGCGGGTACTTCAATGGCAGTGCCGCAGGTAGCTGGGGTGATAGCTTTGATGTTGCAGGCTAATCCGAATCTGACTCCTGCTGATATTAAAAGGATTCTTGCGGAAACTGCCAATCGAGAGGTTTGAATTTAATTTTGTGCTATACCCGATGTAGAGGACAACGACAAGGTGCGCAGTAGGCACCTTGAGTCTCAAGCGAGAGAAGAGGCAAGTGTAGTGGCGGTTTCAACCGCCGGTTCTTATCTATGTAGGATCAGTTTCAACCGCCGAGTCCGATCTTAAAAATTGGCGGCGTAACTTAAGTCAAATTGGCGGCACAGAGTGATGCTGCAGTAGTTTGGTCGATCGAATACTAACTCGTAATTCATCTCGCCGTCTATTTTGATGATGGGCTGCTTTAAGGGGATGCCCTGGATGTCGTATTGGCGGCGTTCTAAGGCACTCCACTCGATAATTTTGATGTCGATTTGGTTCTGCAACTCAGTTGCGATCAGATATAGTTGCATCTTGTCTTGAACTTTCCCAGTCAGGGGAATTTTAATTAACACTGACTGAGTGACGATGGGTTTTTGGTCGTTGGGATGCTTCTGGGTGTGGCAGCTTTTGAGATCTATATCGTAAGGTTCTACCTTGAATTTCTCTCCACTGGCGATCGCAGACGAGTGCAAGTCTTTGAGGCACTTTTCTAGGTGAGGGATCAGCCCTAAGTCGGGATCGCACAGCAGTTTGCGAATATTCGAGGTTTCAGTGACTGTCATTGTAGATTTTTGATGTTATTTTTTGATTCTTAACTTCTAGCTTACCGCGAAAAGCAGCCCTATTCTACTCTACTGGCGACATCATCCCAAAAACGCCCTTTCTGGGATGATGTCGCGGTGAACAAAACATTTTTTGGCAGCAACCAGTTTTTTTTGCCTAAATCCTTTCAGATTATTTTTTGGTAATTTTCCAGAGATTGAGCTCAACATTAGCGCCAGCCCGATCTATTTGATAGTTTTGTTGCTGAATTGCCGATCGCAAAGTTGAGGACGGTTTGTATAAAAACAACTCGCTGAAACCCTCGGGAATTTTAGAGAGTTGCGGTTTTTTAAGTGCCAATTCTCGATTTTTGTAGCAAGAAGTGTAACAGCGGGGTTCTATTAGCAGTTTGACTTTTGGTTCTAGGTGATAACTTAAAGGCATGATAAATGCGATATTGGCATCGCTGATAATTAGGGGATTGCTGGCTTGATTGACAGTCCCAGCTACTTGTAATTCGGCGCTAAGCCAGCCGCTGCCTTTATTCCACCAAGTGTTTGCTTGAGAAATAACTCCACCGGATATAATACCTGCAGACAACAGTGCAACTATAACTATTTTCCACAGTTTTTGCTGTTTGAAGTTATCCAAATTGCTACTAATTTTCGCAGACAGCAGGTAAGCCACTGCTAGCTGAATTCCCACATAACAAGGAACTAAATATCGCGGATTTCCCGATCGCCTCCCACCTTTCATTATATCAGGTACTGCTAAAAACAAAGCTGTTGTTGCAATTAATAACAATACCATCAACCACACTCGCTTTGGTGTTTGTCGGCACAGAAAATAAAGGGCATAGCCGACTAAAGCTAAAATCATTATCGCAACGGGAATTAGCAAGGCTAGCTGTGTGGCGTTGGCAGTTCCATTAAGGCCAATATCAAAAAATGCTAGGGTTACGGAACCCACCCACCTGCTGACTAATCTTAAGAGATTTGCCTGTTCTGACCATAATGTTGTGCTTCTAATTTGATTGAAGTTTTCTACAGAATTTACGAGGGAAGGCATGAAGCAGATCGAGGCGATTAAAGCTGCTACATAATAGGCAATGAATGTTTTAATATCGCGCCAGTTGGCAATGACTGCGACGTAGATTGCGTGGGCTGCGGCGACGCAGACAAATAACAAGTGGGTGTAAAATCCCAGTGTTACTGTGCCTGCATAAAGCGCCCAGGAAAGAACGAGGGCAAGAGCATTTTGATTTCCGTCAGGGCGCATTGCTCGCAGCAAAGCTGCACTGGATAAAATAGTAGTTACTGTCCACAAACTGTACTGTCTTGCTTCTTGGGCAAACAAGATGTGGTAGGGAGAAATTGCGAAAATTGCGATCGCCATCCACGCTACTGCTGAAGATTCAAATAACTCCCAAGCCAGCCAATAAATTGCGGGAAATACTAGCAAGCTAATCACGGCGGCCAAACTTCTCATGGCTGCAACGGAACTGCCAAACCATTGCGCCCACTGTCGCGCTAGTACGTAATACAGCGGCGGGTGTTGGGGGTCTTCCGTTGCTAAAGAATTCAGGGTATCGCTTAAAGTTTTTTCGGAATTTATCTGCTGATATTTTTGTAAATCCGAGGGCGAGGTTATTTTCTGGTACGAAATTTGTTTGATTATTTCGGCTTCGGTGTAGCCAGAAACTCTCAAAGAAGTATATGTTTCGTCGATCCAGTAAAATTTGCGATCGAGATTTGCGAAGCGAAAGAAAATGCCGATGACTAATACAGCGATTATCAAAAAACCCACCCAATTTCGGGGAACATTAAAACGCATTTTTTTAACCAAACTTCACTTTTTTCGCAGTTTACTCAAAATTATATCTTAATTTGTTAGATAGTGAATAGTTTGGATTTCATCGCGAGTATTTTTTTCTATTTCAGCTTTGGATTTTGGGGAAACAGCGTACAAAAAAATCTCCTTAAAATTTGGGGGAATTTGAACCATTTTAGGCGACCATATTAAAAAATTAGCTTCGGAATTGATTAAGTAACTCAAACAGAGTAAATCGCCCAACTTGTTTACATTGTACGCCCCCCAGTCTGTTATGAGTAATGGCCCAGAAGCTGAGTTGAGTGTGCGGGCGATCGGGATGTTCATATAAGACCGGCCTTTATTCCACCAAGAGTCGGCTGGCAAATAGATGCAGCAGGACATAATTCCAATAGAGAGCAAAGCAGCCAGAGCCAGCCTCCACAGCTTTTTCAACTGCATTGTAACTTGAGGAGATGTCATTTTTTCTGCCAAAAAATAGGCAACAGCTATCTGCATTCCTAAATAACAGGGAATCATGTAGCGGGTGTTGATCGATCGAACTCCGCCCTTGATTAAATCCGCTGGCAGGAAAATAGCTACTGTCACGCACGTTAATGTCATAACAAACAACCAAACACGCCTTTCTGTCTGACTCAGCAGCAAATAAAAAGAATATCCGACCATTATTAAAATTATTAAAATAACTGGGATAGTCAATAGGAAATATAATCGCGGTAAATCAGAGTACAATCCCACATCAAAAAATTGCTTAGTAATGTTTAACACCCAATGTTTAACTAAATTTGAAATGGGCGTTTTAACAGACATCCAGGCTGTTTTGTGACTGACATTTTGGGAATTTATTAAATAAACTATAGTCCAAGGAGATAAGGCAATAAATCCTGCGCTCGCTGCTAGCAAATAGCCAATTACAGTCTTATTAAACCGCAGATTTTCCGAGATGGCTACATAGATTCCATGCCCTAGCAACACCAGTGCAAATAATAGGTGAGAATAAAATCCCAGTGCTACTGTTGTCGCATAAATTGCCCAACTGCTGTTAGTTTTTAGCCGCATTCCCCGCAGCAAAGCAGCGCTAGACAGCAAAATTATTAATACAAACAAGCTGTAAGGTCGAGCTTCTTGAGCGTAAACTATTTGAAAAGGCGATACAGCTAGTAATGAAACTGCCAACCAAGCTGTCAGCGAGGACTCAAATAATTCTAAGCACAGCCAATACATACAAGGCAATGCGAGCAAACTAAAAACAGCCGATATACTTCTAGTTACAGCCACTGAATCGCCGAACAGTTGCACCCAAAATCTCGTCGCTACAAAATACAGCGGAGCGAGTTGAGGTTCTTCTAATGCTAATCCTTTTACGGTATCTACGACGGTTTTTTCTGAATTAAGCCGCTGATACTTTTGTAAGTCTTTAATTTTCCTAACTTGACCGTCACCTACTTGCTGAATAAGCTCAGATTCTGTATACCCGGATATCCGCAGGGAGGTGTAACTTTCATCTACCCAGTAAATTTTCTGTCCTAGGTTGGCGAAGCGAAAGAATATGCCGAGGACTAATACAACTACAATTAAAACTCGTAGCCACTTGTCAAGTGAAGGGCTGTGAGACTTTAGTCGATTGCAATTTTCCGGTAATTCCATTTTAAACAAACTCCTTTAGGGTTGCCATATAAAACATCATTGATTAACTATTTTTACTCGAAGCTTTCCGTGATTTTTAGCAGAGATTGTTTGTATTTTATATTAATCTGGGTATTTTTGTCTTTAATTCGTGACAAATACTGTACAAAAACATCGGTAAATTTTCTATAAATTTTAACATTTTCATTTTTAGGTGACATTAGTAATAATTTAGCTTTGGGAGCGGTGACTCATACCGAGTAAATTGCCAGCACACTAAAAACCGCCGACAAACTTCTAGTTACTGCGATTGAATCTCCAAACAGTTGCACCCAACATCTCGCTGCTACAAAGTACAGGGGAGTAAGTTGAGATTCTTCTAATGCCAATTTTTTTACGGTGTCAAAAACGCTTTTCTCTGCATTGATAAGCTGATAGTTTTGTAGACTTTTTATTTGCGTGATTTGACCATCACCAAGCTCTTGAATAAATTCAGATTCTGTATAACCGGAAATCTCCCGAGAAGTGTAACCTTCGTCTATCCAGTAAACTTTATTTTGGAGATTGGCGAAACGAAAAAACATACCCATGACTAATATAACTATGATTAAAAATTTCACACATTGGTCAAGTGAAGGATTGTGATAATTTAGTCGCTCACCATTTTTTGTAAATTCCATTTTAATTAAATTAACTTAAAACAACAGAATAAAACCTCCCAGACTTCTTTGAACGATGATAGCATATACCCGACTTCTTAAAGAAGTCGGGTATCAAATCTTAATCAAACGAATTTGAGATTAATCATCTACTCCTTCAATCGGCGCAAAACCTTGCCGCTGAATATTTTCGGTTATGGTGCGGGGTTCGAGGAATTGCAGCAAATAATCCGGGCCGCCAGCTTTAGAACCAACTCCCGAAAGTTTGAATCCTCCGAAGGGTTGCCGCGATACCACAGCGCCGGTAATTCCGCGATTGATGTACAGGTTTCCGACTTCAAAATCGGATGCGGCTCGATCGATATGCGAAGGCGTGCGAGAATACAATCCGCCGGTTAAAGCAAAATTCGTGCCGTTAGCAATAGCAATCGCTTCGCTGAAATTCTTTGCCCCGATCACCGACAAAACCGGGCCGAAAATTTCTTCTTGGGCGATAGTTGCTGTGGGCGATACTTCGGTAACAATGACTGGGCCGACAAAATAACCGGTTTCCGGTGCCGGCATTTCTAAAGCTATTTTAGCTTCGGCGCGGCCTGTTTCGATGTATTCGCGGATGCGCGAATGGGCATTTGCATCGATCACAGGGCCGACTTGAGTGCCGGGATTTTCTGCTGCGCCGACATTGAGCGATCGCGTCGCTTCTACCAATCTTGCCACAAAATTATCGTACACCGATTCGACTACAATTACTCGCGAACAAGCGGAACATTTTTGACCGCTGTATCCAAATGCCGAATAAACTACGCCTGCAACTGCTTGGTCTAAATCCGCACTTTCATCGACAATAATTGCATTCTTGCCACCCATTTCAGCAATTACTCGTTTCAGGTGTTTTTGCCCCGGCTGCAAAATCGCAGCATCGGCATAAATTTTACAGCCAACTTCCTGAGAACCGGTGAAAGTAATCATGTGAACGTCAGGATGTTTCACCATGTAAGCGCCCACCGTTGAACCTTTGCAAGGCACGTATTGAAATACGCCTTTGGGGATTCCGGCTTCTAGCAAAATTTCTGTGATTTTTGCTGCAATTACTGAGGAAACTTCCGCAGGTTTGAGTAAAGTACAATTTCCAGCAACTAGGGAGGCAACTGTCATGCCGACGGGAATTGCCAGGGGAAAATTCCAAGGCGAAATGATTAAAGAAATGCCGCGCGGCTGATAGGTGTAGCGGTTGGTTTCTCCGGCTACGTCGTAATTTTTCCCTTGATCCAACCGTTCCATTTCGTCGGCGTAGTAGCGGCAAAAATCAATAGCTTCGGAAACTTCCGCATCGCATTCTCTGACGGGTTTGCCGACTTCAAACACCATCCAAGCTGATAGTTCGTGGCGCCGCTGTTCCATCAATTCTGCGGCTTTGCGGAGGACGCCGGCGCGCTGTCGGACGGGGGTTTTTCGCCAACTGGTGGAGGCTTCTTTTGCTGCTTGAAGGGCTTGTTTGGCCTGTTCTTCGGAAAGCAATCCGATGGTGCCAACTACTTCTGTGGGATTGGAAGGGTTGAGAGAGTTAACGGTTGCTTCAGTATTTTGGTACTCGCCATTGATTAGCGGTAAATAGGTTTTGCCTAGGTTGGCGCGCACTGATTTGATGGCTGTTTCTGCTTGTTGCCGCAATTTGGTATTGGCGTAGTCGGTATCGGCAACGTTGGGAAATACTTTGCTGTAAACTAGCTGGTCATTGCCAGTAGCAACTGGTGCGGCTAACAATTGTTCGATCGGCATTTCTTCAGAACTTTGCCGGATGAAAGAACTGTTGGCGGTATTTTCCAGCAAACGGCGGATCAAATAAGCCATTCCCGGCAGCAAATCGCCGTAGGGGCAGTAGACTCGGACGCGATAACCCCGATCGACCAAAAGCTTAGCCAATTTGTCGCCCATGCCGTACAGCACTTGCATTTCAAAGCGGCGGCGCGGTATATTGAGAGTTTCGGCAATGGCGATCGCCCTCGCTTGCGATCGCACATTATGACTGCCAATAGCTGCATACAAATATTCGTGATTTTCTAGCAGCAACTGCGTCATCTGCTCGAAATTGGCATCCGTAGCAACTTTGTCATTGTAGACCGGCTGCGGCCAATCTTTCTGCATCGCTTTGATAGTTTCCTGATCCCAGTAAGCGCCTTTTACCAGCCGCACTGTTACCGGATTTCCGCGTTTTTTTGCCCAGGAAATCAGGTTTTTTAAATCTTGGGCACTGTCGCGCAAATATGCTTGCAATGTAATTCCGATATCAGTGCGACTGCGAAACTCTTCCTCTAACAATAAGTCTTTGAGAATGGTGAGAGTTAAACTTTTGTAAGCATACTGTTCCATATCGAAATGAACAGCAGATCCCAACTCCTTGGCGCGGCGCAGTAACAGGCGAATTCTCTCGCTTACTTTCTCCTCGCTACCTTTAGCATCCAAAGGGTCAAACTGAGAATAAAAAGCCGTTAACTTTACCGATACTTGCACTCGCGGCAGAGTTTCGCCGTCTGCTTTGTCAATTGCATCTACCTGCGGCCAATTCTTCGCTGCATTGGCGAGTTCAGCCATCAATTCCAAATAGCGGTTAAGATAAATTTGCGCCTCAGTTTCAGTGATGACAGCTTCCCCCAAAAGGTCAACTGTAAAACCCATTTTATCTTTGCGGAGCCGCTCTAAGGTTTTAATTACCTGCTTGATATTTTCCCCAGAAATATACTTGTGCGCCAATGTTTCCACAGCAGGCGCAACCGTCGTCGCCGCCAATTGACCCGGAACCGAATCAGGGCTAGCAAAGTTGAGCAATTTTTTCAATGCTTCGGGCAATTCTACCTCTTGGGCGGTCAGGTATTCTTGCAAGTGGCGGGCAATTTCCGGCCTGCTGCGGAGGGCCGGCAAACAGTCAATAAATCGAAACAACTGCACCCGCAGTCCGGGGCTAGCCATGGCCCAATCCATCAGTTTGTCGTCCCAGCGCATTTGGTCTTGGAGTTGCCCGAAAAAAGAGCGCTTTTTCTCTTGAGTTAGCCGCAGGATTTCTTTGGCAATTTCCTGGGTTTTTGCTTCGTAGATGTTTTCAGATACTTGTGCGATCATTGGTAATAAGTAATTGGTAATTTGTAATTAGCAACAGGGGGGGCTTATGTATTTTGTAACTACCCCCTAATACAATTATAGTTGCTATTTGACTTCAATTTTAACTTGGTAGTTTGCTTGGCGATCGCCTGAAATTTCAATAGTATAATCGCCGCTACTGGCTAGTTGACCTTGCCACTGACCTGTGCTATCGGCAGTACCTAAATTTTCACCGTTAGGAGCAATAATTGCTGCGCTAACTTGACCTTCTTGAACATTTATTGTCATGCTTTGGCCACTATTGCACTCCAGTAAGTAGCGCCTGGATATGTTGGCTCGCAAACTATTGCTCAGAGTAGTTCCCGTAGCACCGGGTTCAAAGTAAACTCGCTCGGTTACAGGGGTTTCAACCGCAGCGGGAGTTGGAGTTGGAGTTGGCAACGGCGACGGCGAGGGCGAAGCTTGTTGCGGAACACCAGACAGAGAGGGTATTTGAGTGGGACGGGGCAACGGAGGGATTGTGGGGGGCAGTCGAGTTCCAGGTGCTGGGGGAAGTCCGGGCCGGCGGTTGGCGGGCGCTGCTGCGACAGGCGGAGGGCTTTCGGGGAGGGGTACGTCAGCGGGTAGTTTGATTTGAAGGTTGGCTCTTTCCTGATACATTCTCCACGCTAGCAAACTGCCGAGACTAAGGACGGAACCGACTAAGATTCCGCTGAGAAAAACTGCCAAGATTTGCCAAGCTCGGGCTGGTTTTGGTTCGGGGTTCGCAGTTTGAATTGTTGGAGGCGGATAACTTGCAAGTTGAGTTGTTTCCGGCGCGCTATCGGCGGCCATTGGAATTGTTTCGGCTTCGTCGATTGGCGCTGAAATATCTTCGGGGGAGGCAATTTCTGCGGGAGTTTCTGTCGGTGCGGAAGCTGAACCGGCACTGACAATAGCACTGCTATCGCTCTCATCGCTGGTAGGGGAAATTGTTTCCGGTTGCTGAGTCAAAATTTGTTTTTTTTCCTGTTGGTCGCTCATGGGGCTAAATTTATTTTACAAAGACCGCTTTTAGACATTTTACGTTACTGGTGCGATCGCCTGCACTGCACCAATACGGCACGGCTATTGACAAAATGCCGTCCGTGTCGATCGAGAAATCTATCTGCTGGGGCGATCGCAATTTACCAATTTTCGGTAAATATTGAGCACAAATTGCGATCGCAACTTACTACCGGACTCAATTATTGGGCAAAGACTGCCAAAAAGTCCGCTCTTCTGGCTTCCTCACAGTATTCGTCGCCGACTGCACGTTTCCTTTTAATTCTTGATAATACCTGTCATCCAGAAAACTAAGGCTGACGCCAGCAGGAAGCAGCAGTTGGCGCAATCTTTCTTGAGTGTAATCTACACCGTCAACCATTGGCCCGCGCGGATTTGAAACTAACAACTTGCCGTTAACTGGCACCGAATTGACCATATTCGGCCACCAGGCATAACCGCTGTAGCCAAACATCGCCGGAACTTGAATAATTTGGTCGTCTCCGAGTAAAAACTCTCTTTTCAACTTCTCTACAATCGGATTGAGTTTCTGATTTTGTAAATTAAGATTGTGTTGAATTAAAGCGCGATTTTTCAAGGCGGCGCTGACTGTTGTTTGAGTGCTCAAACCGCGATTGATCGTAACATCGCCGTAACCTCTTCCCTCCAATTCTTCCAACAACTTAACTCCGGCTTCTGGACTGGCGATCGCCATTACATATTTTCCGGGAGTTGGAGTGGGAATAAAATTGATAATTTCATCGACTTGGCGAGTCAAAAGCCAAGAAGTATCAATATCCACTGGTGGCCCTTGAATTCTCTGAGCTTGAATAAAATCAAGTACCTCGGGATTAAAACTAGCATTTCCCGAATTCCCGTAATAAACTCGACCCATTGGGTGTCCGGGAATCGGCGGCGTCACCTGCAAATTGCCGTATCCGTCAGACCACTGACTTACAGGGTCTTCAGAGCGACGAGTGCCAATTTTAAATACTTTCAAATCCCGGTCTTGAGGTGATTTAGCAGGCTGGTTTTTGTCTGGCTCGCTATTGCTTTTTATGGCTACATTAAATTGGCGTATTTCGGATTTTTCGGGGAGTTGAACGTATCCGTTTTTCTGGGTATCTTGCATCCAAGTGCGATCGCCCTGGATAATTTTTACTTGAGCGCCCGTTGGTTCTACTGCTTGTTTTAGTTGGGAGATAAATTCGCTGTTTGCCGAGCCTCGGTCGCTGACATGAACTTCGGTTACTGGTGCTGTATTTGGCGCTATCATCCAAGGACTAACGCCCATTTGGATTGTTGTGGAGGCGATTTCTTGACCGTTGTTTTGGGCAGTTGCTTTGAGATTAACAGTGCCGTTCCAGTTGCGATCGGCAAATTGTTTGGCTTCGACACCTAAAACAATATTCGTGCTAAAAACTAGAGGTTGAGCACCGGATATATCTACAGGTTTCCAGCCGCCCCCCGTCTTCTGAAAAACGCTGATGTGAGGGCTAGAAATGCTGTCTGCAGTGATAAATAATTGAGAGGTTTTGAAGTTTTCAGACAGTGTTAAGTTAACTTGAGAAAGCATTGCTGCACGGCGGGGAACTATAACTTTGGTTTGTTGCCAAGTCGGTATCTTGCCGCGATCGTTATTGCGATCGTTAAATAAAATTAGCGCACCGCTAGACAAAGACCATTGTTCTTTTCCGGATTCGTCTTGCTCGTTAATTTGGCCATCTCTGTTAGTATCTCCCACAAACAAAAAGTTCGACGGGGACGCTGCAGGCGTAACTGGGGCGGGAGTTGGTGTTGCAGTTGATTCAGGAGTTGGTTGAGGAGTTGCTTGCTGATTTCTCTCTAACTCCTGTCTTTCAAGTTCTTTTCGTGCTAATTCTTGTCTGGCTAACTCTTGCCTTTCTAGTTCTTGTCTTTCAAGTTCTTTCTTGGCTAACTCTTGCCTTTCTAGTTCTTGTCTTTCAAGTTCTTTTCTGGC
Organism: Microcoleus vaginatus BM001213989; assembly: GCA_036700245.1. GTDB lineage: Bacteria > Cyanobacteriota > Cyanobacteriia > Cyanobacteriales > Microcoleaceae > Microcoleus. The sequence goes on along the minus strand of JAUBOM010000027.1, from coordinate 28,281 downwards.
TAACTCTTGCCTTTCTAGTTCTTGTCTTTCAAGTTCTTTTCTGGCTAACTC
>JAUBOM010000027.1:0-28130 GCA_036700245.1 Microcoleus vaginatus BM001213989 | reverse complement strand
TTGCCTTTCTAGTTCTTGTCTTTCAAGTTCTTTTCTAGCTAATTCTTGCCTTTCTAGTTCTTTCCTGGCTAACTCTTGCCTTTCAAATTCTTGTCTTTCTAGTTCTTTCCTGGCTAATTCTTGTTTTTCAAGTTCTTTTCTGGCTAATTCTTGCCTTTGGAATTCTTGCCTTTCAAGTTCTTTTCTGGCGAGTTCTTTTTTCTCTTGCTCTTTTCTCTCTATTTCTCGACGAGCTAATTCTTTTTTCTCTTGCTCTTTTCGGGCTAACTCTCTTACCTGTTCTTCCTCGGCTCTAACTTTCTCAACAGAACGTGCAACTTGCAATTCGTAGGTAGCGACAGTGAGGTTTCCTTGGTATTCGATGGTTTTGTCGATCGCCCGATCGGTCAAAAAAGAACCGTGAGGAATGAGTCGCAGCGTATCGATAGCCCACTGCCACAGCCGCTGGGACTGTTCCCAAGTAGCAGAAGAAGGATTAGAAGTGCGTCCAATTTCGGCTGCTTGGGCGGCTAATTTAGCAGCTTGGTCCCAATTATTTTTGGCTATTTCTTCTATTTGAATCTGAATTTGAACGTTTTGGAGTTGCTGGGCCAGAGTTTGGGATTGCTGGCGGTGGATTGCTGATTTCCAAAGTTCTGCAGGAAACGGGGCGCTGTCGGGATTTTTGGCAAGGTTATCTAATTGTACTTTGAGCCGATCGCGCAATTTGTAGAGTTCGGAAAGGGATTGCGGAGTTTCGCTGTCTGGCTGTCGCCCAGAAATTGCGAGTTGGTAGTTTAGGGAAGGTTGAGCCACTGTTGTGGGGACTGCAACCCAAATAATACCGATGACGACACCGAAACCATTGACGATCGCGATCGCAATATATCGAACCCAGCGCATATAGTTTATCCTCAGACACGCCAATAATTTTACCTAATCTTGGGAACAATGGGGGATTTAATTATAGGGTTGTTGGGTCGGGAAGGGCTATCGGCTTTTTTTCATGTCGAAGGACGGTTAACTCGAATCAATTTACCGTTCAAAGTATCGATCGCAGAAATAGCATCATTAATTCGCGTCGCCAGCCTTTCAAAATTTGGGTCTTTCGTGCAAACAACAATACCACTATGGTCAGAGTTTTGAATGTGTAATCGCATAAAATGACGGCGATTTCGCGTTAAAACTGTTCGGGAATTGCTCGCAGCAAAAGCTAAAACATCTTCGTCAGGAATTTGAAATTTGCATTCCCTGCTTCCCTCGCTGTTAATACATCGTGACCCAAAGCCCGCAGTAATTCTACCACTGCTAGCGGGAAGTTTTCATCTGTGTAAAAACGTGCCAACTTTTAATCAACCTCGCTTTCTTCCATAACTTCATCGTTTTCTCTAATTGCCTGTTCAATTTCCTCTGGGTAAGCATCAGCATAAGCCCACGCATTTACCAAGTCAGCGGCGGTTAGATCGGGAAATGATTCTAGGATGATACCATCGGAAGCACCTAAACGTCGATCGCACACCAGTGACCAAACTGGTATGCGAGTATTGCCAACACAGGCATCGCCTCCGCACACACCGGGAGTTTTTTTAATGCCTAGAGAACCGTTGGTTAAAGTTTGAGTTAGGATGCTGATTAGTTTAGCTTTATCAACCGCATTTAAGGTTAAGACTTGAGTTTCTAATTCTTGTATAGTCATAGGTGCGATCGGATTTTATATTATTTAAATTATATAGCATTCATCGCGCCCGGGCCCAGAAACCTGGTTTTTCAGCGAATCTGTGGCTTAGTACGAAGTCTTTTCCGAAAAACCAGGTTTCTGACCTCCGCGAGTAAGCCCTATATTGATTTATTCTCTTTTGCGCTGACAGGAAGGTAAAAATTATGAAATTGCGCTGTTACTTCTTAATTTTTACCTCGAGCGTATTATCTTTAACAAGTTGTGGACAGCCGAAGTCATTTCAAAAAATTGAGCGCACATTTAAAAAGAGTAATGCGATCGAGGAACGTAGTTTTAACCGGCAAACGGGCGATCGAACTAACAATCACATCCCAGCAAGTCCGAATATTGGCAAGTTCGATCGAACTACTAAATCACCCGAAGAGAGTGCGATTGTATTAGGGACATTCGGGTTTCAGTTGCTATGTTATTTGTTAGTTTGGAAGTTTCGGGGGCGGGAAGAAGCGAACAAGATGGCGAGGGCTGCAAGAAAGAGAATCAGGAAGTAGTAGATACTTATTGAAGGATTTCGGGGACTAAGATTTGTAAATAGCCATTTTGTAGGGAATCACTCTCTGAGTTGGCAAATCTCGGTATTGCAGCGTTCTTAGCCGTAGGAAAAAATGGTATAATTGCGTTTATCGCGTTGTCAGGTGCGATCGGAAAAACAACACATTACTTCCGCTCAGCAAGGCTATGGTGTTGCCTTAAACAACTTAGCAGGAATTTTTATTTGCGGTGCTGATGGTGTAGCAGCCGATCGCACTGAAGCAGAAAAATGGTTTCAAAAAGCCAGAGAACAAGGATTTTCACATACACCGATTTCCAGTGAATATGTGAACCAAGCTAGCATTGCATAAAACAACACCAAAACAAAACCCCAACAAAAACCCGGTTTCTCCAAGAAACCGGGTTTTATCATCTGCGTTAATCCGCGTTCATCTGCGGTTGCAAAATCTTACAACTGCTTCACCTCAGAAACCAATTTGGCAACCACATCCTTAGCGCTACCAAACAACATCATCGTCTTATCCTTGTAGAACAACTCATTATCTACACCGGAAAAACCAGCACTCATCCCGCGCTTGATTACGATCGTATGCTTAGCCTTATCAACCTCCAAAATCGGCATCCCATAAATCGGGCTCGCCGTATCGTGACGCGCCGCCGGATTCACCACATCATTCGCACCAATCACCAACGCCACATCCGTTTCTTCAAACTGCGGATTGATGTCGTCCATATCGTACAACTGCGGATAAGGCACGTTTGCTTCCGCCAACAGCACATTCATGTGCCCAGGCATCCGCCCAGCCACCGGGTGAATTGCGTATTTCACGTCAACACCCATTTTTTCCAAACCGTCGGCTAACTCGCGCACGGCGTGCTGTGCTTGCGCTACAGCCATTCCGTAACCGGGAATAATCACAACCGATCGCGCATAACCCAACATCATCGCACTTTCTTCGAGATTGATGCTGCGAACAGTTTTGTCAGTAGCACCAGCAGCCCCAGCAGCAGCCCCAGCACTTCCGCCACCGCTACCAAAGGCGCTAAACAGCACACTACCCAAGGATCGATTCATCGCCTTGCACATGATTTGCGTCAAAATAATCCCCGACGCGCCCACCAATGCACCAGCGATAATCAGCATATTGTTCATCAAAATGAACCCAGCCACACTCGCCGCAATCCCCGAATAAGAGTTAAGCAGCGACACCACCACGGGCATATCGCCACCGCCAATCGGCAGCACAAACATGATTCCCAGAATATTGGAAATTGCCACCAAAGCTAGGAATACCGGCACATTTTCCGGATTCGTCAGCATATAACCGCTGCCGGCTAAAAGTGCGATCGCCAGCATGGCATTAAACGGCTGTTGCAGCGGAAACGTCATTGGAGCACCCGGCAGCAATTCTTGCAGTTTCGCAAAGGCCACAAGGCTACCAGTGAAAGTAATTCCCCCAATGAGCACACCCAAAAGGATCGTGATTGTCGCGTCTGGAGTTGGCGATTCCGGGATGGTGAGATAGCGCCAGAATTCTCCCACAGCAACGAGTGCAGAAGCCGCGCCCCCAAAACCGTTAAGCAAACCCACCATCTGCGGCATATCCGTCATCGCCACGGTATTCGCCATAATCGTTCCCAAAATGGAACCGACGATAATTCCGACAGCAATCAATTCGTAGCTGACTACTTGCTTTTCCAGCAAAGTACCAACGATCGCAATTAACATCCCGATCGCAGCTAACACATTCCCTTGACGGGCGGTTGCAGGGGAACCCAACTGTTTCAAACCGATAATAAACAAAGATGCGGCAACTAAATAACCTAGTTGAATGCCACTCGGCAGAAAATCGCTCACGCTTTAACCTCTTTTTTCTTGAACATTTGCAGCATTCGATCGGTTACTAAGAAACCGCCGACTACGTTAATTGTGGCCAGGGCGATCGCGATCGTCCCCAAAATCGAAGTAACAGTCACATTGCCTTGGCCAGAAATCAGAATTGCACCTAAAACCGCAATTCCCGAAATCGCATTCGATCCCGACATCAAAGGTGTGTGCAGCGTCGGCGGAACTTTATTGATTACTTCAAATCCCACAAACGACGCTAGAGTAAACACCACTAAACCTGCAATCAATCCTTCTGCCATGACAATTGGTAATTGGTAATTGGTTGTTAGTCATTAGTCATTAGTCATTAGTCATTAGTTGTTAGTTCAAAACTTACGCACGCTGTGTTGAGAAACCTGGTTTTTTACCTTATTTGCGGGCGAGCGCGAAGTATTTTTGTAAAAAAAACAGGTTTCTAGGTCTTAATGCGTCAATCCTGTAGTTATTAGTCAGCAGGAACCGGGCAATTGTTTCTTAGTCATTAGTTGTTGTTAGTTATTGGATTAACAACAACTAATGACTAATGACTAATGACTAATGACTAATGACTAATGACTCCTAACTATTGACGGCTTCAGCCTGAGCTGCCAAAGCATCGCGAACTCGCTGGTTGCTAATTTCACCGTCGCGGGCAACGCAAGCACCAGCAATGATATCGTCTTCAAAATTCAAATTTAGTTCCTTATCTTTCACCATCAACTGAACTAAAGCCGAGATATTCTTCGAGTAAGTTTCGCTAGCGTGTACCGGCATCGACGAGGGCACATTAATCGGGCCGATGACATTAACGCCGTTCCATTCAACTTCTTTCCCCGCTTCTGTGCATTCGCAATTGCCGCCTTGTTCGCCCGCGAGGTCAACAATTACCGATCCGGGCTTCATTTGAGAAACCATTTCTCTAGTAACTAAAATAGGTGCTTTTCTGCCGGGAACTTGAGCGGTTGTAATCACTGCATCGGAAGCGCTGACGTGTTGGGTTAGCACTTGGCGGGTGTATTCTTTAGCCGCTTCTGATAGTTCTTTAGCATAGCCTCCGGCGGCGACGGTTTCTTCCTTGAGTTCGACATCGAGGAATTTAGCGCCCAAACTTTGCACTTGTTCTTTTGTTTCCGGGCGGATGTCGAAAGCTTCGACTACCGCACCCAAACGGCGCGCCGTGGCGATCGCCTGCAAGCCGGCAACGCCCACACCCATTACCAATATTTTCGCGGGGCGAATCGTACCCGCCGCCGTTGTCAGCATCGGAAAATATTTCGGCAAAGCGGCTGCTGCAATCAATACCGCTTTGTAACCGGCAACGTTGCCCTGAGATGACAGTGCATCCATGCTTTGAGCACGGCTGGTGCGCGGGATCATTTCCATGCTGAATGCCGTTACTTTGCGATCGGCTAAACGCTGCACTAAAGCTGGAGCTCCCAAAGGATTCAAAAATCCGATGAAAACGCCTCCTTCCCGGAGTTGATGAACTTCTGATTCTTGCAGGGCCCCGATTTTCACGACGACATCGGCTTCGCCCCACAGCCTAGCGGTATCGGCGACAACCTGAGCTCCGGCTTCTTCGTAAGCAAGATCCGAGAAAAAGGATTTTGCGCCGGCACCGGCCTCAACCCAAACTTCGACGCCCTGTTTGACTAATCGGGCTACAGCGTCGGGCACTAAAGCCACCCGGCGTTCCCCTGCTTCGACTTCTTTGGCGATCGCTAATTTCATGAACTCTCCTTGATTCTAGTTAACCCTTGTCTGGGGGTTTCAACTACGTTGACACAGACAGATATCGACAGACACAGACAGGGCGGTTGAAACCGCGCCTCAGACAAAACCTGCCTCCACGGGTTGAAAGTCAAATTTCCCAGTCCGCGCACCATCCCCACGAGAGGCAAGTGTAGGCGCGATTTCAATCGCTGGCTGGCTCAAATTTCCCAGTCGGCCCAGGCCCACGAGAGGCAAGTGTAGGCGCGATTTCAATCGCTGGCTTACTTCTCACGTTGATAGTAAAGCCGATCGCCACAGGTCGGGCGGCTTCTTTAACTTCTTTTATAGATTGAACTCCGCTAAACTGTGAAATTTGCGTCAGGGTATGATAGACTTTACTGCTGAGTAATTCTGTAGTTTAAAGGTCTGTTGTCAGTATTACCCAAAAAATAATTGATGTCAGCCAGCGCGCGATCGATTCTGCCGATCGAATTGCTGAGACAGTCGGTATATTAAAGACATTCATAGCAAATTGCCGGCAGTAAATATTTAAGGTTCCATCGTAATTTTGGTAAGAGGAGTGATTATGAGACGATTATTTTCAGCATTAGCGGTGACAAGTTGCTTGCTGACTGGGTTGCCCGCCATCAGCTTAGCCCAGTCCATGCCAGGATTCACGATTTTCGGTGGGCCCGAACGCGCCAACCAATTAAACTATCGCTTAGATTACGGAAAAGCGGGGATGAGCGGCGATAGATATCGGCTGCGAATTCCTTCCAAAAAAGTAAGTCTGGCGATCGCCCAACTGAACATATCCTATCCAGACTACTACAAAGGCGAATTCGACCAAAAAGACATTAAAGTGCGCGTCAAAGACAAAACAATTGAATTGCAAGAAGTAATCTGGGACAAAGAAAATCGTTTCATAGAAATTTATCCCACAGAACCAATTCCTGCAGGCAACAATGTTGAGGTTGTACTCTCCAACGTCCAAAACCCATCTCCGGGCGGAATGTACCATTTCAACGTCCGCATCCGCACTCCTGGGGACGTTCCCTTGCTGCGTTATCTCGGTACTTGGCTGTTGAGCATTAATTGAGGGAAGGGTTCGGGGAAGGAATTTCTCGTTAGTCAAGCGATCGCAACAGAAAAATTAAATGTTGCGATCGTTTTGCTGCGGGCAAGAATTTAACTCTACTCAAATCCTGGTTTTCGGGAGTTGTAAAATAGAACCTCCGGCTCATATCGCAATTGTCAAGGATTCGTAAAATAAGTCTAGGGGCAGTCCCCCGATGATTGCCCTTCGCTAATTAGGGGTAGGCTTAGGGGCGCTACCCCTAAAAAATGTTTACCTATCAAATAGGATTGCTCTAGCCGTACTCTCGAATGAATCTACTAGCAAAAATCAAAACAATACAACTTCCTCCAGCGCTGCGATCGAGAAATTATCGCCTGTTTTTTGCAGGACAAGGCATCTCACTGATTGGCAGTTGGATGACGAATGTCGCTACTGCTTGGCTTGTCTACAATTTGAGCGATTCACCTTGGATGCTGGGCGTGGTGGGATTTACAAGTCAAATCCCCACATTAATTTTACTGCCTTTTGCAGGAGTTTTAATCGATCGCTGGAACCGCCACCGAGTCATAATTGCCACTCAAATATTAGCAATGGTTCAATCCTTAGCGCTAGCATTTTTAGCGCTAACAGGAGTCATTAACATTTGGCATATCCTGGTACTGAGTTTCTTTCAAGGCGCAATTAATGCATTTGACGCGCCTGCACGGCAAGCTTTTGTGCCGGAACTTGTAGAAAAGAAAGAAGATTTAGCAAATGCGATCGCCTTCAACGCTTCCATGTTCAACGGCGCCAGACTAATCGGCCCAGCAATTGCAGGTTTGGTAATAGCTACAGTCGGCGCAAGTTATTGCTTTCTCATTGACGGACTCAGCTATATCGCTGTAATTGCAGGCTTATTAGCGATGCAGATCGAAGCCCGTAAAATTCCCGCAACTAATACCAAACCCTTACAAAGATTAAAAGAAGGATTCGTTTATGCCTTCGGGTTTCCCCCCATTCGAGCAATTTTACTGCTATTAGGATTAGTCAGTTTTGCCGGAATGTCGCACACAGTTTTAGTCCCAATTTTTGCCACCAAAATTCTGCAAGGGGGCCCACAAACCCTCGGCTTCTTGATGGCCGCTTCGGGAGTCGGAGCCTTTGCGGGGGCGATTTTTTTGATTTCGCGCAAAAGTATAGTTGGCCTCGGCAAATGGATTGCGATTTCACCAGCAATTCTGGGATTCGGACTGATAGGTTTGGGTTTGTCTCGCGTCTTAGGGCTGTCATTAATCATGATGTTGTTTGTGGGGTTTGGTTTCATTTTGCAATTTGCAGGAGGAAACACATTTTTGCAAACAATCGTGGAAGACGACAAACGCGGAAGAGTGATGAGCATATACACGATGGCATTTTTTGGAGTGACACCGTTTGGGAATTTAGTTGCCGGCGGATTGGCAGATTATATCGGCGCTCCCAATACAGTCATCATTGGAGGTATAGTTTGTGTTTTAGGCTCCATAGTTTTTACCAAACAGTTGCCCGCTTTAAAAATTTTAGTCCGACCACTTTATCAAAAAATGGGTTTAATTCCGCAGTAGCGATTTAGCCTAAAATCACAAAGACCAACATTAAACAACATTCCCAAAGCTAATATCTGACAGTATCTCTAGCAATCCTCAACAATTTGTAAACTTCTCCCTTCTCTTCTCTTTCTCTGTGCCCTCTGCGCCCTCTGCGGTTAAAACATCCAAATTAATTACGCAACCAGAGGTTAAACCAAGCGAATTTAGAAGAAGGTTCTGGGATTTCCACCGCGTATCTAGGATCAGAAAATCTTTTTTAGTTTGTTCACCATTCTTGTTGGGCTTCTGCTTCTGCTTGAATTAAATTTTGTCGCAGTTGCATCCAATTGATTTGATGAGAGGGCAAATCTTCGATGAGCTTTCCGCGCTGTAAATGCAGAATTCGCGTGCAAAATTGCTCGGCTAATTCTAATTGATGGTTTACCATTACAATAGTGGTTTGGCCGTTGGTTAGCTGTATCAATACTTGCAAAAGGTGGGCGGCTTTTCCTGCGTCTAGGGCGGATGTTGGCTCGTCTAAAAGCAAGATTTTTGGTTGTAGGATGATGCCGCGGGCGATCGCCACGAGCTGTTTTTGGCCTGTGGAAAGCTGGAATTCGCTGCGATTGAGCCATTCTTGGGGTATATGCAGTTGTTCGATCGCCCCGCTAATTCTCTCAGCAATGTTTGATGAATTGACGCCCCGCAGCTTCAAAGGATAAGCCAATGCTTCTCGCACCGACATTCCCAAAAGCTTGGATTCTTGCAGGATGAGGGTGATTTGTTTGCGGAGTTCGATCGCAGGTATTTGGCGATATTCTGTATTTTCCAGATAAATCGAGCCGCTGGTGGGACTGCTGAGCCGATTTAGCAACCGCAACAGCGTTGTTTTGCCGGCACCTGAAGGGCCAACAATTGCCACGCGATCGCCCTTCTGTACCTGAAATGATATATTTTCCAACAAATAACTTGAGGCGATCGGTGTTTTCAAGCTTACACTGTCAATTCGCAGTTGAGGATTGGTTTCTGTATTATTTTCCGAATAATTAGGCATTTAATTAATTAAAAACATGACCTTCGTGGAACGGGCATCTTGCCCGTTCTTAAGGCAGGCAAGATGCCCGCCCCACAATCCAACTCAAACTCAAACTTTTACAGCTTTTTCTAAAGGAAAACCCAGCTTTTCGCGCTGTTCCAAATAAAGCTGAGCCACTCGTCGCGCCAAGTTGCGAATTTTGGTGATGTAGCGGGTTCTTTCCGTTACCGAAATCACACCTCTAGCGTCGAGCAAATTAAAAGTGTGAGAACATTTTAGCACATAATCAAGGCTCGGTAAAACCAATCCTTTTTTTGTCAATTGTTCGGCTTCTTGCTCGTACAATCCAAATAGAGTAAACAGCAATTCGGGATTGGAAGCTTCAAAGTTATAAGTACACTGTTCTATTTCTCCTTGCAGGTGAACGTCGCCGTAAGTGATGCCATCTTTCCACTGAATTTTCGTCATCGCATCGACTTCTTGGAGATACATTGCTAGGCGTTCTAGCCCGTAGGTAATTTCAATGGAGACAGGGCGACAGTCAATGCTACCGCACTGTTGAAAGTAGGTAAATTGGGTGATTTCCATGCCGTCGAGCCAGACTTCCCAGCCGACGCCCCAAGCTCCGAGGGTGGGCGATTCCCAGTTGTCTTCTACGAAACGAATGTCGTGGTCTTCTGGGATAATTCCTAATGCTCTGAGGGAGTCTAAATAGATGTCTTGGATGTTGGGAGGAGAGGGTTTAATTAAAACTTGATATTGATAGTAATGTTGGAAGCGGTTGGGATTTTCGCCGTAGCGTCCGTCGGTGGGGCGGCGACAGGGTTCGATGTAGGCGACTGACCAAGGTTCGGGGCCGATTGCTCTGAGAAAGGTGTGGGGATTCATGGTTCCTGCACCTTTTTCTGTGTCGTAGGATTGGGCGATCAGGCATCCTCGATCGCTCCAGAATTTGTTTAAGGTGGCAATGACTGATTGAAAGTTCACTGGTTTCAATATGGCTAGTATGTGTCTCAACTTATTTAAGCATACTCAAGGCACGGTTTATTCAAATAAACCCTGCCGAAATTATATAAGACAGGATTTATAGCGAATTGCCATACTCTGCTTTTTCCTGTTTGCGTTTTTCGATTTCGGCGATCGGTAGTAACATTCTCTCAAGAACTGATTCCCATGTTTTTAGCGAAATTTTTACTGCCCTTTCTTTACAAGCTATAACCATTTCGTTGGCATATAGATAATTCCATAATTCCCCTTCGGTTCTAAATATTGCTTTCCATTCTTGCTGAAGACTTAAACTTTCAGCCCATACTTGGAAAACCCGATCTACAAAACATCGAAGTAGATTGTAGGATTCTCGGTCATAAACTCTCTCAATTTTCTCAATTTTTGGAGTTTCAATTTCTAACATCTGAAGATTTTTTATTAAAAGTTCAAAATCAACAACACTAAAAATTTCTAATTCATGAATGATAGGCACAATTTCTTGAGCTAAATAAATAACTTTATTCTGAGGGCGCTCGCGATTGCGAACTAAGGTATCGAACTTTCTCAATACCTCATTAATATCGTAAGAATGTGCTATTCTATCAATTAATCTTGAAAGGTAATTCATACATTCTCCCAGAGCCATATTATGGGTAATATCTGGAGACAATGCACAAGCTATGTACATAGCTGCCGCTCTTTTTATAACAGGTTTAAAATCTCCTGTTGCTTTATTTGTTGAGGAATGTGCCCAGTTAAACCAAGCCGTATGTTTACCAACGGCGCTCATTTTTTGGACTGCTGATTCCATGTTCAATATTAGAATACTGGCATCATCCAACATTTCTGTAGTCAAAAAAAATACTTCTTTCCATTGATTCTCATTAACATGATGAGCTAGTGCTTGCAATGTTGCTTTGTCTTCTGAGTCACGACTGTGAATCTTTGAAAAGGAGTAAGCAGTACAATATTCTTGAAAAGTTAGATGCGAAAAAGACCATATTTTTTGCGATCGCTCAATCAACAATCCATGCTGCGCTTCCATCGCCCTCAACACCGATCGACTATCCCGCTGCCCAATCCCCAAAAACTCCGCAATATACTCCTCAATTTCTGCCTGCTCAAATAGCACATATTGCTTTTTTTCAAATTTCTTCACTGCCAGAAAGCTCAATAATTCTAGCTTTCGCTCCACTGACAAATCGCGATAAATCTCATCCCGCTCAATCTCCCGCGACTTGTCCCACTGCTCCAGCAGCAACTCCAACCCCTCTTCATAAAGCTTGGAACGCTTCGAGTAAAACTTCCCGGTCTGGTGAAACACCGCACAAGTCAAACTCAGCAAAATCGGCGTAATTGCTAACTCCCGAATCGGCTTATTCTCCTCCAAAAAGAGCAGCCCCAGAAACTCCTGCGCTTTTGCCAGTCCCCCCGACTCATCCCCCATCACCGCCTTATACCAATGTTGGGCAAAAGCCCGCGCCTGCGTTTCATTAAAATCCGCCACCTCCACATAATCAAACCGCTCAAACCGCGATTCCTGACTCTGCGTTCGACAGGTCACAATTACCTGCACCTGCGGATAAGTGCGAGCAAACCGCTTAATTTCCTTGGCGATGTTCTTCCCATCTTCTCCGGTCACTTCATCCAACCCATCCAGCAGCACCAGCGCCCGACCTCGATCGAGTATCGATTGAGTTTCTGCGTCCGACAACCGCCAGCATCCCTCTAGATAACGCTCTAGCGAATAGGCAACCTCACGCCCATCCTCGACAAAATCTCGCAGTTTAATCAAAACCGGAATCCGGCGCGCTTGTAAATTACCTGCGTTGCACTCCATCACCACTCGCTGCAAATACGTGGTCTTTCCCGAACCCGGTTTGCCCACCACCATCAGGTTCGCATTCTTTGCCAGCACTTCTAAACCTGATACCCGTTTTAGCTCTTTGCCCAAACCAATGCGATCGAAACTGCGGTAGCTGCGATTTTGGCTAAAGTCCTGCCACAACTCATCCAATTCCGATTTACGACTACTACTGAGTTCCTCCAGAATATTGACATCCACAAACAAGTCACCCAAAGGCACCCAACGATCGACACCCCAAAGTGGCATGGTGCCGTGCAACCGTTGAATGTCATCGTGGAGGCGCGATCGTACTTGCTGAACTAACGCATCAATATTCGCTTGACCATTGATACATATCTCTCCTGGCACGGATAATCGCTGATTATTTTCCCGTTGCCATTCTGGAAAACGAGATTCCCAAAGCCATTTATACCCTTGCTCCCACGGACTTTCACCTTTAAATGCTCTACCTCGTTTGGGTTCCTTAAGTGGGCAACCATTATCCTCCAAGATTTTGCAAATATTTTGTAATTCCTCTTGAAGTTTCTGAGACTTATTTTCCGGTTCCTTGTTCCATGTAATACAACTTACCAAATTAGAATTTTTTTTATTAGCATTTTTGGGATTAAAACGTGCCAAGAATGTGGCTCGTGGATCGCCTATCAGGTTGAGTTCCAGGGCGATCGCTTCTAAAAACTGTTGTTCTTCTGCGGATTTGATCTGAGAATCCACCTTTCACTAAACTCCATTATCTATTTATTTCTATTTGCATTTCTATTTTTTAACAGTTTTTTTTCTATTTGACAACTTTTATTCTTAAAGGTGTCAACATTTTACACTTGAGAGTGACAGATGAAACCTTATAACAAGAAGAAACTGCTGAAAGTAACCGAGTTTGCAGCGGTTGGTATTGCCACATGGCTCAATCCCCAAGCAGGATTTCTGCTCTTTCTGCTCCGGCTGTGCTTTCAAATCTTGGCTGCGTTGCAGAAAGATGAGGAGAGTGAAATAGATAAAAGCTAAATGCTAAACGAGTAGATTGAGAAAAAATTGTCGTTGCCGATCGCCGAAATCGACAAGCGAAAATCTGAAAAATGAGTGGATGCGATCGCTACTCAAACTATCGAGCGATCGCATTTACCAATCTTGGCATCGTATAGTTCCCATCTTCGATTCGCCAAATTGCCGCTAAAAAACAGAATAGTCTGAGCCCCGACTTGTTGAATAAGTCGGGGCTCAGACAGTGAAAAAGTTGAGATTACTTTCTAGTTTAGTCTGCAGGAGCGAGGGAAACTAACAGAGTGATGCTGTCAACGCCGATGACATAAACCGTGTCTCCCGGTGTGAGTGTGATTTGGCGATCGCACCGTGCGGGCCACCAGCTACCTTGGAAGCGGACGCGACCTGTTTGATTCGGGTAAATCGATTCATCCACGACTGCTTCTTCGTTGAAGTAGTTAAAATTGGTGTTGATGTAGTTATCCATTATGATATTCTTTTCTGTGCTGTAGGTGTGAGGAGAAAAAATAGAACCGAAAGCTTTTACTACGTTAAACATTTTGTTGACTCCTTTTGTGTTAATATATATCGAAGTTTAATCGCCTATTTATGCTATTTAAGAGGTTGCATTTCCGGGATTGAGATTTATTTGTTGCCCTTGTATTTCAATCTCTGATTTAGTCTGCAGGAGCGAGGGAAACTAACAGAGTGATGTTTTCAACGCCGATGACATAAACCGTGTCTCCCGGTGTGAGTGTGATTTGGCGATCGCACCGTGCGGGCCACCAGCTACCTTGGAAGCGGACGCGACCTGTTTGATTCGGGTAAATCGATTCATCCACCACTGCTTCTTCGTTGAAGTAGTTAAAATTGGTGTTGATGTAATTTTGGATTAGCATATTGTTAGCTGTGCTGTATGCTTGGGTAGAGAAAATCGAGCCGAAAGCTTTTACTACGTTGAACATGATATTTACTCCTGTTGTGCTAAAATATATGGATGTGTAATTGTCTGTTTATGCTATTTTAGAGGCTGCATTTCCTCGGTTAAGATTGATTTATTGCCTGATATTTCATTCTTCTTGCCTTCCGTCGTTTTATCAGGATAAAAGACAAAGAATTTTTGAAAGGTTGAAGGGATTTGAGAAGCGGTTGGGGTGAGTATAAATCCAGTAATTCCGAGGTATTGAATTAAGGATTTCATAGTTGAGCAGTGGGTGGGATTTGCCTGACAGGTAGATGTGGTTAGCTACATTAGAGATTGTCTGATTCCGCATTACTGCTGCTGTGAAAATGTTTTATTTTTGGGTTGAATTTTTGGGTTGAGTTTTTTGATTGGGTGGTGACTCACTTGCTTTACACTTACTAATTTGCCAGGAGTCCAATATCTTTGGGGCGATCGCCAGTCCACTTTCCGGGTTTGGTACTGGCACAGGACGCTTTTCCACCTGCCAGCAACGAATTTGCAAAGGTTTTTGCCTACATATCACGCTTGTAGCTGTGCCAATTTAGCCAACTGGACTACCGCGAACGGTCAATTATGAACTTACGCATTCTCGATCGGCCAATCCGGAATATCCATAAATATCTAGTCCGTAATTTACGCACCACACGTCTAAAAACCCGGTTTCTGACACCCTGTGCGCCATTAGGGGCCCGTAAGGGGATCGATGATATAAGCAAGTAAACTTGGCAACTCACCCGCCCTCCCCATGCGATGCAGATTTGTATCTACCTACTTAGGCATAGAAAATAGGCGATCGAGATTGATATCAAATCCGGTAGCATCGTCGGGTGTAAAATCCAGTCAACAGTCAATCACGAATCGTGCAACCGGAATTGATATAATTCATCTGCGTTAATCTGTGTTTATCTGCTCTCATCTGCGGTCTAAACAATAGAATTTCTCGGGCCGCAGATGACAATGGATTGACGCTGATTCACGCAGAGGTCGATCGCACCCTGCAATCGCAATTATGGAACAGGTCGAACTTAAAATCAATTCATAAATTCAGAATCTTAAATTCATAAAACTCATAATTATAGAAAACTTTTTTGATACTGCATAATTGTTACAGGAACTCTGAATAAAGTTTTAGCTAATTGAGACAAGCCGAATTTGAATTTAAGCGACTGCGGCAATTCTTGCCATGCAGCTTCTACGAAGCCAAAGCGAGTATAAAATGATGCGAGTCGCTTTCCCAAACATTCTAAATATAGCGGTTTTGTAGCTTGTTGAATTAAATATTTTGCGAGGTAAGTTCCCAAACCTCGATCGCGCCAATCTTTCGCCACCACCAAACTGCCCAATTCTTGCGCGCCCGCAAAGTTCCGCAACTGTCCGCAAGCTACCAAATCCCCGCTGCATTCTATCACCCAGAATTGCTCCCAGCGCAACTGAGTAGGATCGAGTTTGGCGCTCCACACTAACATTCTAATTAATTTGATGTCTGGAGCACAGGCCGGGCGGATGGCGCATTGTGGCGGCAACGAAAAAGAACTTTCATTCATTGTGATTCCTGTTGACTGTCTCGTTTGGATTGAGTTTTCAACATCCTTTCTTTTAACCGCGCATTTCTCTCGGCAATTTCGGGATTTCCCTCATACCAAGGCGGAACATCGTCATAATCGGGAATTCCATCATCTATCAGATAGCGCGCGTTGGGCTGCTTGGGATAGCCTGCAGCCAATCCTCCAGTACAGATAACAAACAAGGCTCTATTTTCAGCAGCTTTTAATGCTCTCTTTGCTGCGGGAGAAACTCTCACAATATCGCCGCCCTCAAGTGTCAATAGTTCCCCATCTACAACCATCAGGCCTTTGCCTTCAACTACAATATAAACTTCTTCTTGTTCTGCGTGGCTGTGAGTAAATGTGTAGCCATCGCCAGCAGGCAAGCGAATCAAACCTAAAGCTACTCCTTGCAGATTTAGCTGTCGCCAAGGGTTGGTGAGTTGGGGCAAATTGTTAAAGTCAAAGTGAGCTTTAGTGAATTTATTGTTACTTTCAGAATCTAGTTCCATATTGTGCCTTTAAGTATCAGAGGTGTTACTGGAAATTATACCAGCTAGCCGCTTCAAAATGCGAAATACTTCGTAAAAATCATTAGCGCGATCGATTACGAACTCATAAGATAAAGCGTACTGCGGAGTGTCTTGTTTAATCACTTTGATAAATCTGAAGTTGCTGCCATTTGTCAGAAGCCCAAAAGTTGGTCTGTCTGGACTGGGGTCATTCAGCATATAAAATAGTAACTGGGGAAGTCCAGCTTCAACAGAATATTGCGATCGCTTCGCTTCTATCGCAACAACCCAAAAAGATTCAATTAAAAGCAGAACATCAATACTTCCCCGGACAAGTATATTTTCATCCACGGTGACAAGTTCCACCGATTTTTCTGCCTCTATGTGAAACGGATTCAAGTATAAATCTGCTAAAAATAGCAAGGGAGCCAGTACCACCATTTTTACGGTATCTTCTATCATGGGGTAGTCGGCACTGTTAGCATAGCCAGCCTTTACTTTGTCTAAATATCGCTTTTCTTCATCAGTAATTTCAGGTAAACCGTCAATCCACTCTCGGAAGAATTGCTCCTCTTCTGCAAGTTGGCAGTTAAATTTTGTTTTGACATCGCGCAGGGTCAGTGTTTTTGCTTGAATGCTTTGTGTCATAGTTTTATGTAGCTATTTGCTGGTTGGTGCTGATTGTAGCATATCAACTGTCGATCGCCTCCCACAAAACCTCCGCACCAAACCTTACCGGATCGGTACAAGGCAATCCCGTTTCTGCTTGAATTTTAGCTATTGCTAACAGCGCTTCTGCCTCATTTAAGTTATGAGTGTTGAGGGCGATCGCGCTCACTTTTTCCCCTGAAAAAGCACCCGCAGCAGCGGCTACCATTTCGTACAATTCGACAACTTTTGATAACCTGGGAATCGGTACGTGCGGGTGATGGCGAATGTTAGTTTGTCCGGCTCGGTGCGCTAAAATTAAGTGAGTTGGCTGCGCTCCCCGCAACAGCGGCAGAGTGGCCGTCGAACCCGGATGCAATAGCGAACCTTGCCCTTCTACGTGCAGAATATCGCATTCAGAACCCAATTTTATCACCATTTGTTCGACAGCACCAGCGGCGAAATCAACTCGCACTGCATCCAAAGGAAGGCCTTCATTTCCGATCATTAAACCCGTTTGACCGGTTGCCAAAAATTTGGAACGCAAACCCCGCAGCAAGCAAGTGCGATTGAGTTCCAGACTGGTTGACATTTTGCCAACGCTCATATCTGTGCCCACAGTTAACACGCGGCGGCAGCTTAATTTAGCAGCAGCAGCAGAGGCGATCGCACCGACAGATTTCGGTTCCTGGCGCACGTCCCAAATCCATTGATTTTCGGTTAAAGGAACTGTTATCAAAGGTGCAAGTTTCGCGTGCAAACCGTTGACAACTGACAAACCTGCTGCTACCGCTTGATTAATTTCTGGCAGCCATTCCGCAGGCAAAACACCGCCGGGAGTAGCGATACCAATTACCAGAATATCCGGCGAAAATTGCAGTGCTTCTGCAACGGAAGCAACAATTGGTACTTGTTGAGGAAGGCGAGTTAATTCAGGTAATGATTGTCCGGCACATTGGCGGTCTATTACTGCTACAATTTGTGCTTCGCTGTAGCGCAAAAATGCTAAACCTGTTTTCCCGGAATGACCGAGAATTCCTTCGTGCAGCAAGATAGCAACTTTGCCATTTTTGATGGAATAGTTTTTAGTCATTGGTTCATTGTAAGTAAATGAAACTTGAAAATACATCAGCCCGGGACGCCGTGAGTGAAGCTGTATATTTCGCGAGCAGCAGGAAAAAAAATGCCAAGGTTATGATAGCTTAATATTCTGTTACATGGTAAAGTTTATTGGCGCCGACCTACTTAATTCTATTCTCCAATCTCAACTCGCCGCACTCCCAATCCCGATCGCTCGTTTGGCAGCAAACACCCATTTTCGACGATCGCACCGGTGAAAGGATCGTCTAATAAATTTAAGTGACTGTCCAAATCCAAATAATCAGCTAGCGGTGAAAGTTGTGCTGCTGCTGTATTTGCGATCGCGCTATCTGAATAGCACCCGAACATTACTTGCAAATTGCAGGCTTTTGCTGTGTGAATCATCCGCATTGCTTCGGTCAATCCGCCTGACTTCATCATTTTGATATTGATGCCGTGGACGCAGTGCGCTAACTTGGGTATATCGGAACTATTAAAGCAACTTTCATCCGCAAAAATGGGCAGGGGCGATTGACGGTACAGTTCTGAGAATTCCTCCCTATCTGCGAGGGGTGAAAGCGGCTGTTCGACATAATTTATCGGGTATTTTTCCAGCCAGCGACACATCTCGGCTGCATCTTTTAAACTCCAACCGCCGTTAGCATCTACACTAATTTTAAGGTTAGCTGGTGCTTCATCTAGCACTGCTATTAACACAGCTTTGTCGGCTTCGATTCCTGCGGGATTTCCTAATTTAACCTTAACGGCGCGGTATTTGATGCTTCCTGGATCGGTCGCATCTTTACCCAACCAATCGCGCACTCTTTCTCTTGCGCCAGACGGCGAATTAATGCCGATTGTGACCGAGGTGGGGACGATGCGCGATCGATCTAATCCCCACATTTTCCACAGCGGCAAGCCTACTTTTTTGCCCAGCCAGTCGTGCATTGCCATGTCGATGCCGGCGCGGGCGGCTGAGGGTAACTTGACCTCTGTTAATACTTGGGCGATTTTTTGGCGATCGAAGGGAGTAAACTTTTCTAGCAGCGGTGCAACCTCCTGCAATGCGGCTAGCAGAATTTCGGTAGTTTGGGGCCGAGAACCTGTGGAAAACGGCGAAGCTTCTCCCCAGCCTTCGATGCCTTCGTGTTCTAGCTTCACCCATAAATTGGTACTTTGGGCTGTTGTACCGCGGCTGATGGTAAGCGCAAACCGCTTGCGGACAGTGAAAGTTTCAATTTGAACGTGCATTGTCAGGGATTGGTAATTTTTTGTAGATAAAAATCCGAGGGGGCGGATTGCGCCGCTCTTGCGATTTGTAACTTTTTACTTTATAGTTTGATTTTGCTTGTTCTAGTTTATCAAAAACTTGATGAAGTTCATTATTTCTGTTTCGCCGAAGAGAGTTGCTTTCTCTCTCAGCATTTGGGTGCTCTTCTTTGCTGTTGCTGGTTGCATCGTACAAGTTCTGCGCTACGGTTTTAACTATCAAGAACGCTGGATTAGTTTGTTTAACTTAGACAGAGAAATAAATTATCCTTCGTGGTACTCGTCATTTACTTTGCTGTTTTGCGCGATTTTGCTAGGTATTATTGCTAGTGCTAAGAAGAAGGAGGGCGATCGGTATTTTGGGCACTGGAAAGCGCTGGCGTTCATTTTTTTATTTTTTTCTTTAGATGAAATTTTGAGTTTGCACGAAATATTAATTATTAACGACTTGCGAAAAGCACTGGATTTAGGGGGACTTTTTTACTTCATTTGGGTAATTCCGGGGGCGATTTTTGTTGCGGTTACTGGGCTGGCTTATCTCAAGTTTCTCCTGCACCTACCCCGGAAAACAAGGGATTTCTTTTTACTGGCAGGCAGTATATATGTCGGTGGAGCACTTGGCATGGAAATGGTTTGTGGCTATTATGCAGATGCGGTAGGTCAGCGAAACTTGATATACGGTTTGCTGGCTTCAGTTGAGGAAATTTTGGAAATGGTAGGGGTGATCGTATTCATCTACGCCCTGCTGTCTTACATCGGTTCCTATCTTGAAAATATTGATTTGCGGGTGAAGATAGTAGAGAATCAAGAGAGGTAAGGCTGACGATCGACCAAGATTATTAGGGCGGTTGAAATCGAAGATATTATGACTATCTACTTCTACACCACTGGCAGCGACTACGGCTGTTTTTCTAATTTTTCCTCTCACGGATTCGAGTTAGACGGAGAATATTGGTCAACTACCGAACATTATTTTCAAGCACAAAAGTTTCCCGCAACCGCTGACTGCGACCAAATTCGCCAAGCAAAAACGCCGAAAGATGCAGCAAAAATGGGACGCGATCGCTCTCGTCCCCTCCGCCAAGATTGGGAACAAGTCAAAGATGATATCATGCGAAAAGCCGTACTCCGCAAATTTGAAACTCATCCTGAAATTAGAGAAATTTTACTAGCTACTGGCGAGGAGGAAATAGTCGAAAATTCCCCTATTGATTACTATTGGGGTTGCGGTAAAGATGGCAGCGGCAAAAATATGTTGGGCCAGATTTTAATGGAAGTAAGGGAAATATTGCGAAAACGCACGTCAGAGTAAAACATAATTTAAATTTCCCAGCATAAAGCAGGACTTGTTTAATAGTAAGTCCTGCTAGGCGGCTTGGCGAGCCTTTCCTCAATTTTCTTAAATACTGAACTCAAAAATCCGCCTGAGCAAATGTCAAAACCTGTGTCAATCTCCTTAGGCTGTTCTAGTAGAGGGTTTAGCCTCTCCTCGGAGACTGCGAAGCAGGGGAAACGGTAAAAACCCTGCACCACTTTTTTGTTTTAACAACTACTCTCAACCGGAGTTAACTTTTATCGTTGCAAGTACAGCATTGTTAGCCAGTCGCCTCCCGGACACCGTTCTCCTAAGGTTGGCGATTCACAGGTAAAACAGCAAAACACCTGTTCAGGTTAAAGTTGGTTTTTTATTTATGCTGTATATTTCTATTGTGTGCCATTTGTGGAAAGAGTTAGCTGTTGTACAGAATTCTTTACAATTTTTGCCGCGGTAGCTTTTTGCTAAGGGGGGAAGGAAAGGCACTTGTTGAATTTTTGACCTATTTGCCTAGTGTCGCGGTTAGTTGCCGCATTTGCTGTTGAATCCGGTTAAATTGTTTCTGTTCTTCGCTAAGCATTGTATTGTCGATCGGCGATCGCATATCCCACTGCAATTCTGACAACAACAACAAACAGCCCGCCATAATTATGCCCGTGGTTAAATATTGCCAAGGTGCAACAAAAGTTAATAGAGGGATGCTAAATAAATGAGTTAGTCCGATCAGGAGAAAAGTGCGCGATCGCAAACCGACTCCCGTACAAAAATAGCCGATCGCGCTCAACCCCAACCACAAATCGCAAAGGTGCAGCAACAAACCTCCCCAACCGGCAAAAATACTGCAATCGGTCAGAAGCAAACCAGTGATCATCAAAATCGCCCAAGAGTAAAGAATCCAGCTAACTCGCTCGACTCTTACCCAAAACAAGGTCAAAACCGCCATCCCCGCAGTGCCAATTAGAGTCAAAGTTGACCACAGAATCGCCTGAAAGCTCCAACTGATAGGGAAAAACTGAGCCGTAAAAAAAATCCCCGCTGTCACTAAACCCCAAAGCAGAAAAGTTTGGTCGATGCGGGTATAAAATCCTGAGAAAAGAGTAAAATTTCCAATTTGCCAGCGGAGTCGCAACAAGCCTTCGAGGTCTTGTACATCGAGATGTTCTTGTTTGCTGCGGAGTACGGGTTCGGAGGCGTTAAAAAAGGTCATCCAGTGTTGGCGAAAGTATGAAGTTTTACGTATTGTAACAAATCTTAAGGAATATTTTTCTGATTTTTTCTTGTTGCCAGGCTCTGCCTGGGGACGTAGATTTGGAGGCAGAGCCTCCTCCTAGTCTAAGGGTTGCGAGGCAGAGCCTCTGGATATCGGTTCCCAGGCCGAGCCGGGGAAACAGGAAACGCGTGATTATTTGCGTTTTTTGTTCAGGGTTTTGGTCAACTCAGTAATCGAGTTGAGCAATGTTTGGGAAAAGTAAGCCATTGCAATAATCACGGCTACTGCAACTCCTCCGTACATCAGTAAAGGCATGAAACCTCCAGTTTCAGGCGGTCTTGCCAAATCAGTTGGAGCCGTAGAAACCAGAATGACTTGCTTGGTGTTAACATTAGACATAGAAACTCCTTGGTCTGTAAAAGACCGTAAAAATGGGAACTTGACGAGCGTTTCTGGTTGCACCCAGTCGCTCTGAAAAAAATAAGCGCTCGAAAGCGTCTCTAGTAAAAGCTAGGGGCGCTTGTTTGCTTGTTAAGCAGTCTAACATTGCTTTAAAAAATATACAACAAAAATAACGTATATTTTTTAAACCTATGGTAAATTAGACGTATAAATTCTAAAAGCCTTGTCTAACAAGCATTTTCTCCTTCCTCGTTCCCGGGCTCTGCCTGGGGACGCTGATCCGGAGGCTCTGCCTCCTGTTTTCCTCCGCAACCGACGAGGCAGAGCCTCTAGATATCGGTTCCCCGGCTGTGCCTGGGAACCAGTTAAGTCCTCAAAGCCTTGTATAACAAGCATTTTCTCCTCTTTCCTCGTTCCCGGGCTCTGCCTGGGAACGCTGATCCGGAGGCTCTGCCTCCTGTTTTCCTCCGCAACCGACGAGGCAGAGCCTCTAGATATCGGTTCCCCGGCTGTGCCTGGGAACCAGTTAAACCCAATAGATATTATGAAAAATACATTTATCTCTCGATTTACTCCTAGCTTGATGTCACCAGAAACCCTGGAAGCTATCTTAGTACAGCGTCACGGATTAGCAGAACATTTAGTAGAGCTAATTCGGGTGAGCGCCCTAACAGATAACAAGCATTTTCAACTGCTAATTGGGCCGCGCGGCATTGGCAAAACGCACTTGGTTTCCCTGATTTATCATCGCGTAGCTAAGATGGAAGATTTGCGGGATAAATTGCTAATTGCGTGGCTGCAGGAAGAAGAATGGGGGATTGCGTCTTTTTTGGATTTATTGCGGGGAATATTCCGGGCAATTGCTAAAGAATATCCGGCAGCATATGAAGCTGAGTTACATGATGATGTTGAAAAGCTTTATGATTTGTCGCCGGAGCAAGCTGAATTTAAGGCCGCAGAATTGCTGAGAGACTTTGTTGGCAAGCGGGTGCTGTTGTTGATTGTAGAAAATTTAGAGGACGTGTTTAGCGGCTTGGGGGATTTCGGGCAGAAGCAGTTGAGGGCGTATATTCAAAATTATTCATTTTTGACAATTTTGGCAACATCACAAAGCTTGTTTGATGGAGTCAAGCACTCTAATCATCCTTTTTATGATTTTTTTGATTTACGTGAATTAGATGAGTTTAAGCTCGATGATGCTGTAGCTTTATTAAATCATATTGCCAAGTTAGAAGGAAATAATGATTTAGCATCTTTTATTCAAAGTCCAACAGGGCGCGATCGCATTAAAGTTGTGCATTACCTTTCTGGTGGCAGTCCTCGCGTCTACATTGTTTTTTCGGCTTTTCTGATGACTCCTGAATCGCTCGATAAATTGGTAGAACCGTTCATGGAAATGCTGGATAGCCTCACGCCCTACTATCAGGATCGGATGAAATATCTATCAAATCAGCAGCGCAAGATTGTTGACTTTTTGTGCGATCGAGGTGGTGCCGCACCAGTGAAAGAAATTGCTAAACGCTGTTTTATTGAGCAGCGAACTGTATCTAGCCAACTTAAAGATTTGCGAGATAAGGGTTATGTCAAAACTGAGGAAATAGGACGGGAATCGTGGTATGAATTGCGGGAACCCTTGATGCGTTTTTGTCTGGAGGTAAAGAAGCAGCGCAATCAACCGATTCGATTAATTGTGGATTTTATTCGGGTTTGGTATACGCGGAAAGAATTGCAGCAGCGATTGGGATTGAGGATGGCGGATGTTGATTTGGCGGAGAAAGAAGGTCATTTTATGTATCGGCATGGTTTGAAACCGCTTCCACCTGATGCTGTGATGGAACGAGAATATTATACGCGGGCGCTTGAGGCTATTGAGAGAAATGAGGAAGACCCGCGTCTGAAGGCTTATTTTGATGAAATTGAAAATTGTATCGAACAGAAAGATCATGTTTCTGCTTTAGCATATGCGGAAAAATTAGTAACAAGTCGCGGCGAGGCAAAGGATTGGTTGCTAAATGGATTCTGCTTAATTAGTCTGGAACGCGACGATGAAGCTTTAGAATGTTTAGGCAAAGCTATTGCAATTGACTCCAATTATGATGATGCGAGGGTTTGGCATATCCTAGGCGATGTATACTATGAGAGAAAACGCTATGAAGAAGCATTAGAATTTTACGATAGGGCGCTCAAACTTGACTCCAATGATCAAGGGGCTTGGGCTAAGCGAGGCATTGTACTCAACAACCTCAAACAGTATGAAGAAGCCTTAATATCTTGTGATATGTTGATTGGACTTGATGCCAATTTTCAGCCTGTTTGGGTTTTACGAGGCTTTGTACTCAATAACCTTGAACGCTATGAAGAAGCCTTAGAATCCTTTGATCGCGCGATCGAACTTGGCGAGAATGATCCGTCGACTTGGACTACGAGAGGCGATATACTCAAAAACCTTGAACGCTATGAAGAAGCCTTAGAATCCTTTGATCGCGCGCTCAAACTTGATGAGAATGATCCGTGGGCTTGGGCTAGGAGAGGCGAGATACTCAACAACCTTGAACACTATGAAGAAGCCTTAGAATCCTTTGATCGCGCGCTCAAGCTTGGCGAGAATGATCCGTGGGCTTGGGGTAGGAGAGGCCATATACTCAACAACCTTGAACGCTATGAAGAAGCCTTAGAATCCTTTGATCGCGCGCTCAAACTTGATGAGAATGATCCGTGGGCTTGGGTTAAGCGAGGGGATGTACTCGACAACCTCCAACGCTATGAGGAAGCCTTAGAATCCTGTGATCGGGCGATCGAACTTGAGGCCAATTATCAGTGGGCTTGGGCTAAGCGAGGCGATGTACTCGACAACCTCAAACGCTATGAGGAAGCCTTAGAATCCTTTGACCGGGCGATCGCACTTGATGAGAATTATCAGTGGGCTTGGACTAATCGAGGCAATGTACTCACCTACCTCAAACGCTACAATGAAGCTTTAGAATCCGTTGATATGGCGATCGAAATTGATGCCAATTATGAGTTGGCTTGGTCTGTCCGAGGCTGGACGCTCGATAATCTCGGTCGCTATGAAGAAGCTTTAATATCTTGCGACAAAGCGATCGCACTTGGCGAGCAACATTCATTTGTCTTCTTCAATCGCGCAATTGCCATTCTCGGATTAAATCGTTGGGATGAAGGTATCACCGCCTTATACGACGCATTCCAACGCCTAGAACCAGGCGGTGAAGCTCATGCAGATGATGCCGAGTTAATTACCAGCAACCTGTTCGCAAACACGCACGATGCAGCGATATGGAAAAATCGCATCACCAGCCTAATTGCAGTTTACGTAAAACACGAATATCTCTCAATCTTAGGACAGGGAATTGTGCGAAACATCCCCGTGCTAATGTCAGAAATGGTAAGCGACAAAGCCGCACGCACTTGGTTAGAATGGTGGCAAGAACCAACCAGCAACTACGAAGAATTCCAAATTCCCATCCGCCTGCTGAATGCGGCAGTCCGCTATAAGGAAACCAAGGGCGACAGACGAGTTTTCCTAGAACTTGCCATAGAAGAACGCAATTTATTAGAACCATTGGTGTCAACCAAACCCGAATAAGTAAAACAGGACTTACGCACTCCGACAAAGAAACCGGGTTTTTTACCTAATCTGCCGATTGCAACGAAGTCTTTTCGTAAAAAAACCCGGTTTCTGGGCCCCATGCGTAACTCCTATAAAATAGATCTAAAATAGAAATTG
This sequence comes from Microcoleus vaginatus BM001213989, assembly GCA_036700245.1. Classification (GTDB taxonomy): domain Bacteria; phylum Cyanobacteriota; class Cyanobacteriia; order Cyanobacteriales; family Microcoleaceae; genus Microcoleus. The sequence continues at coordinate 2,165 of JAUBOM010000027.1, read as the reverse complement.
ATGCTACTAGCAATGGAGTCATCCCCATGACAACAACAATTCCCTCTCAAACTTTGCCAGAAATCATCTACCCAGACAGCGACGGAAAACCCATGTCTGACAATACCAAACAGTTCCAATTAATTGTAAAAATTCAAGGCGGAATAGATGCTTTATTCAAAGACAACGAAAATGTGTTTGTAGCAGGTGATTTGCTGTGGTATCCCGTCGAAGGAGATAACAAAACTCGCCAAGCACCTGATACTATGGTAGTCTTTGGCAGACCCAAAGGTGACAGAGGTTCCTACAAACAGTGGGTTGAAGATAATATTGCGCCGCAAGTTGTCTTTGAAATCATCTCCCCCGGCAACCGCATGACAGCAATGTTTAAGCTGTTTAAGTTTTATGATAATTATGAAGTCGAAGAATGTTATTTCTACGATTTAAAGGATAATGAGTTAATAGGTTGGCTGCGAAGTGACGGAGAACTCAACTATATTGAATCAATGGAGGGTTGGGTAAGTCCGCGTTTGCAAATCCGTTTTGAAACTGCATCGGGAGATTTAGAAATTTATCGGCCCGACGGACTAAAGTTTTTGTCTTATGTCGAGTTGTCAACACAAATGGAACAAGCGCAACAAAAAGCCGATCGCCTATCAGAAAAACTACGAGAAATGGGGATAAATCCAGAGGAACTTTGAAACTTTTATAGTTCTGGACGCACGGGTGGTCAGAAACCGGGTTTTTTGCCCAGAAGATGCGTTACAGCGCAAAAACGGTCAAAAACCCCGTTTCTTTGGTTGAGGCGGGTTTTGTTTGTGTAGACGCCGTTTCAACCGCCGAGAAACTTAACAAACTCGCCATGTTCAGCCGAATTAATCCCCTCCTGCAACACCCTCATCACCTGCGCTAAACCACCCTCCAACAAAGCCGCCACAGCCAACCGCAAACCAGGAAAAACTACACTTTGTACAACACCATTCTCATCAGGTTGAATAGAAACATACTTACCTTTATCTAGCCTAAACCAATACAAACGTTTTTTGTTAATCTGCCAAACAATATACTCCTGCACCCCATTTCGCCGATAAGCTTTTTTCTTATCGTGCAAATCGTAAGACGCGGTACTAGCGGCTATTTCTACAATCAATTCCGGCGCACCTTGCAGGTAATCATCATCAGTAATGCGCGAATTTCCCCCATTTTCTATTCGCAGCAAAGCGTCTGGCTGCGGTTCATTATCCCCATCTAAGAGTACCGTGGCATTGTCATTCAAATCTACTCCTGGTGTTGCTACCCAATAGTTAGACAACCATCCTATAATCATGGCATGAGGTTGACCGTGACTTCTGGAACGTACAGGCGATGGCATATACACAACTCCTTCTATTAGTTGAGCTTTCTTAACGTGCCGCATGGCGAGATAACGTTCGTGAAATTCAGGCTGGGAAAGCCGATCGCCATTTTCCAGCGGCAGCATCTTTTCTGCCTCTTCCGAAGGAGTTTGTTGCTCTAAATTTTTTGTATTTTTTACAAATATTTGACTCATAAAATATTACATTACAATGAAGGGTACAGAAAGTCGAAACAGGAAATGGTAAAATAAATAAGCAGTTACTTACATTATACACTTAACATTGTGTAAGTCCTTTTATGTAATATCTTCAATACTTATGCACTCCGACCAAATAAACCGGGTTTTTCACCGAATCTGCGGGCTGTAACGAAGTATTTTAGTAAAAAAACCCGGTTTCAGGGCCCCCATATCTTAACTATGCAAAATCCCCGCCAAATAGCCTTTCTAGCACTCCGCGAAGTCCACCGCCGCGGTGCATTCGCAGATGCAGCACTCGATCGCGCTTTCGGCAATTCTCAACTCAACGACCTCGATCGGCGTTTAGTCACAGAATTAGTTTACGGTAGCGTCAGGAGAATGCGATCGATCGACTTTATCATCGACCAACTAGCAACAAAAAAATCCTCCCAACAACCTCCCGAACTCCGCACCATCTTACATTTAGGCTTATATCAACTCGAATATCTCAACCAGATTCCCCCCTCCGCCGCCGTCAATACCACCGTTCAACTAGCAAAAGAAAACGGATTTTCAGGACTCAGCAGTTTTGTGAACGGTTTGTTGCGAAAGTATACCCGTTTAACCCCCCCAACCCCCCCTTAGCAAGGGG
>JAUBOM010000242.1:0-5471 GCA_036700245.1 Microcoleus vaginatus BM001213989 | reverse complement strand
TTTTTCTTAAATCTCGGTACTCCCGCAGTCTTGTTAAAGCACCGCTTCCAAGCTTCGCGCAAAGCCTTAATGCCTGTTGCGGTGTAGATTTACTGCACTCGTAATACCAAGGATTTTCTGACTTCACCAAGACTACTAACAGTTTGTGCAGGTCAATAGCTGCGGGAAACTTGAGTTTTTTATCTGGATGAGCTTTGTTATGGTCGAGAATGTTTTTGGTTAGCCACAATCCCCAATTCCAAGCGTGACGTGCTACTCCACAATGTTTGCCTAACTGTGTCCGTTGTCGGTCGTTTAGTTTTAGCGGGCCTCTTAAAACCTAGCAGCATCAAGCCACCTCCTTAACTACTTGAGTCATGCCGTCTCATTAATTTAGCGCACTCAAACATTTGATGTTATCTCATCTGTTCTGTGCCCTTAAGTTTTGTTATACTGAGCCAGAATCGGGTTTTTTCAAATATATGCGTTCCATATCCCGTGTATTTAAATATAACGAAACTTTATTTAAATGCAGTTTAACTGCCACATCCTTAAGGATTCGTTTAATCACCTGACTTTTGCTCACAACGCCCAAATTATAGAATAGCCTGTCGAGTGTTAGCGATCGCCCCACATAATCTGTTTTAAGCACCGTAAATCCTGCCTTAGTTGCAAGTTTTTCTAGCGTGCTGGTCGTAAAAAAGTAAATATGTCCGTCGCAACTGAGACTTCTTTCTCTTTTACCCAATAATTTGAAAATCAATGTATCGTAGCGGGGGGTTTCCATCACAAATATCCCACCCGGCTTCAAGATCCGATAAACTTCTTTCAACGTACTGTAAGGATCGGATACGTGTTCGATCACGTGCATCATCAATACAGCGTCTGCAGATCGATCTTCTAGTTCAGCTTTTTCTAGTATGGTTGGGATTATTTTGATTCCAAACTCCGATTCTGCATATTTGCACATACCCACATTAGGTTCAAGGCCAAGTACATTCCACCCATCTTGCTTAAAGAAGTTTAACAAATACCCCAAGCCACTGCCAACTTCAATTAACTTACCTTTTTCTGGATAATGTTTGTGAAGAAAAGCTCGAGTTTTTTCATAATCTTTTACCTGCAGTGCTTCTTTTTCCAGCCTCTGCGAATCTTGGTTAACTATCGCAGATAATACAAACTCTGGATCGTAGGTTTCTATTAATACACTGTCTACTTCTTTAGTTCTCGGGTTAGCATACATCAATCCACAGGCGTTACAATTGACAATCTGATTTACCTGGGCTACTCCCTGCTCAAATCTCACAGTATAGTCATTACTACCGCACAAATTGCATGCAACGTATGTCATAGCTTTGATTACTTGTACTTTATTCAACTGAGTTCGGCATTGATTCTACCATATTCACCTGTGAGCAGCTACAAGTGTTTATTTTTGTTACACAAGTTTACATCTTTGTTACTATTCCTCCTACACACCCTAAATTTTATCCAGAATAAGTAGTTGTTTAAACCAGTATTTATAGTTGATTGGTTCACACACAACAGCTTGAAGATAGCGGAGTTTATATAATATTTTTTTACCCTCTTCCTATTTTTTATCCAATTTATAACATACAAACTATCAAAAGTGTATAATAAGTCTCAAGTTTGTTTTAATTTTTGGTAATTATTATGTCTAAGTTAGGTGCCTTATTAGGAATTTACCCAGCAGTTATATTGCCCAGGTTTTTTGATACCTCTCTCCGATTTGTTCATTGTTATTGCGCGAGCGCCGGATGCGGCTAAGTTGGTTGCTAATCGATACTCATTTTTATTGTTTAGGTCACAAAATGCTATAAATCTGCTTTTCAATACTGACTCTTCAACAACTAAACAACCTTGGCTATCCTCTAATATTTTATTTTAAAACTTTGATTATTTTTAAGCCAGTTGAAAAGAATCAAAATTTTACATAATTCTCTGATTCTATCCTGACTTGGAAATCCTCTCTAGACTATACCGACAGGATTTTCCGGAATTAAATTAACTGTTTTCTTCCCTATTTACTATCAGGATTTGTTCGGAAGTGAAGGCTCACTCCTGATACTTCTGAATTCCTTAAGTTGATTAGACTAAACAGTCTTTTTTGATTAATGCATTGATCCCATAGCAGTTTAGTTATCAGGTAAATGGTGTGTCATCTCAAGTAAATAATGCTAATTACTCCCATTTACGCTTTTCATTGGTTGGCTTCATTACTTGCCATAACACATATTTAAGAATTTCTGTACTTCTCACTTTATTGGCTTGAAACCAGGTAGAAATAATAAATATCAATTTTTATTCCTTGATGATTGAGAGGGGCAAATAAATCTCTTTTACTCCTTGATGCTGGGTAAATCGCAAAATTTAGCATAAGCTTGACACAAATCGAAATGTACTCACAACTGGATAATCCGACACTTGGAAGCTTTTCTAAAAATTCTTGACAATCCGCGGTAACTTTGATAGCATTGAGTTAGTTTCAGATAAGTTTAATGCCTTCTGTTTATCAGAGTAAAAACATGGTTTTGAGAAGGTTTATTAACATTCAACACTTGTGGGGAAACCGATAGAATTGAGGTATATTTTTAGGCAGTCGGATTGGACACTCTGACAATCTCCAGGCGTGGGGTTCATAATCATTGATGAACTGACGACCAAATTTGACACAGAAAAGATATGATTCTATTTTCCTTTTTTATTGCCGTTTTTAGGAATATGGGTTGATTAACATTCGGGGCATTGCATGGTGATTCCTCGTATTCATACTCTGATTCACCAACGCCCCGTTCAGCAGCGAGCTCGTTGAGGATGGGATTCCCCGATCGCCAGCTTCCGGCCAAACCGTGAATCAGCAGCGGCTTGCCTGTGCTGCGTCGGATATGGTTCAATTCACCAGCCCTTGTTCCAGTTCAGCCGTTGAGCCGTATTCAATTGAGAGTCGATCGACTCTCATGCGATCGCCCTACTTCACAACTCCTCACGAGTCGGACGGATAATCATTTCGTTAACATCCACATCAGCGGGTTGCTCGATGGCATAGGCGATCGCCCGGGCGATCGCATCCGCATCAATGGCAAGGGAATATTGCTCATTCACCCATGATGCCGTATCACCATCAGTGATGGTACTGGTCAACTCAGTCGCAACCGCACCGGGTGAAATGTTGGTAGAACGAGTTTCACCCTTTGACTGCCCCAGCAGCCCTTCAGTCGCAACCGCACCGGGTGAAATGTTGGTAGAACGAATTTCACCCTTTGACTCCAGCCGCAGCCCTTCGGAAATTGCTCGCACTGCATACTTGGTAGCACAGTAAACTGCCGCCCCCGGTAATACTTTATGCCCTCCAATAGACGACAAGTTGATTACGTGTCCACACTTCTGTTGGCGCATAATCGGCAGCACCGCAGCGATGCCGTAAAGCACGCCTTTAAGGTTGACATCAATTATTTGATCCCACTCATCGACCTTAATCTGGTCAAGGGGAGACGCTGATATTAAACCCGCATTGTTGACCAGAACATCAATGCGCCCATAGGTTTCCAAGGTTGCGTCAGCCAATGCTTGCACCTGGGCGCGATCTGCCACATCGGTGACTCGATAGGCAACCGTCCCACCTGTTTTTTCGATTGCAGCCACCAAGTCTTTGAGCCTATCTTCACGGCGAGCAGCAAGCATCAGTTTGGCTCCGCTGGCGCCTAAACGACGAGCAGTGGCTTCCCCTACACCGCTACTTGCTCCGGTAATAATGACAACCTTGCTTTCAATTTCAGACATATTTACTCGTGTTAGTTGATTAAATCGGCTCACCTAAAACCGATCGCAAATCCCCTTAACTACCAAGCGCGATCGTATTGAATTGGAGCAGGCACCGATTGACGTAGTTGCTTGGCAGCCCGCATCGGCCAATAGGGGTCGCGCAGCAGTTCTCTGGCAAGTAATACCATATCTGCTTGACCTGTCCGGATGATGTGGTCAGCCTGCGCGGGTGCAGTAATCATACCAACGGCTCCGGTGGCGATGTTCGCGGAGCGTCGAATGCTCTCGGCAAAGGTAGTTTGATAACCTGCACCCGTCGGAATCTTTTCCCCCGGTACAATTGCGCCTGAGGAACAGTCGATTAAATCAACGCCCAGTGACTTTAATTTATAGCTGAGTACAATACTTTGTTCAATGTCCCAACCATTTGGAACCCAATCGGTTGCAGAGATGCGCACCCAAAGCGGTGTTCGATCGGGCAAAACATTTCGCACCGCTTCTACGACTTCACATAAAAACCGGATGCGATTCTCAAAAGTGCCACCATAGTCATCGGTCCGTTGATTGCTCAAGGGAGACATAAATTCATGGAGTAGGTAGCCGTGAGCCGCATGAATCTCTATTAGGTCAAATCCGGCTTCGAGGGCGCGTTGAGCTGCCTTGACAAAGGATGCCGTCAACTTTTGAATGTCTTCGATACTCAGAGCGATCGGGGCGGGGCTATCGGGAGCAAATGGAATGGCGCTAGGGGCGATCGAACTCCATCCCCCAAGAGATTCTCCAAGCACATCGCCGCCATCCCACGGAGGCGCTGTACTGCCTTTTCGACCTGCATGAGCAAGTTGAATGCCAGCAACCGCACCGTTGCGGTGAATTAACTCGACGATTCGCGCCAACATTTCAATGTGAGCGTCTTGCCAGATTCCCAAATCTTGCGGCGTAATTCGTCCTTCAGGCTCGACTGCCGCTGCTTCAGTCATCACCAGCCCTGCCCCTCCTACGGCTCGACTGACGAGATGAACCAGATGCCAATCATCCGCGAATCCATCAACGCTTGAATATTGACACATGGGAGAAACTGCAATGCGATTTCGGAAGGTAACGCCACGTTGATCGAATGGCTCAAATAAATGCGACATGGTTGTAAACCCGGGAGTTATAAAATGCACAGATGTCAAGCACAGACTTTCTTCACACTGGGAAGTTGACTGACCTCATTGCACCAAGTCCGCAGCGAAGAAGTTTTCGCGATCGTTCCTTCGTACTCTGGGGTCTGCGATAGGTAGGTGAAGACCGGAATTAGGTAGAAATCGACAATGCTCAGTTCGTGGCCGAGCAAATACCGGTGCCCTACAGTTAGGGACTCGATCGCCTCTAGCGCAGTCTTTACAGGTGCTACGGCAGCTTTCATCTTGTCCTCGTCAGTTTGACCCCCGTGGCTGCGTCCAATCAGACGCTCAATGGCAATTGACAAAGGTCGCGGGTGCATAGAGATGGCTGTCCATAATCCCCATAATCTGGCGCCTCCGAGGGCTTTTCACTATACACCTCAAATATCTATAGTGAGTGCGTTTTTGATGACTAAAACCACAGTTTAGGAGCTGGAACCCGAAAGTAACAATAACCCGTTAGAAGGAGATTAATTTCACAGCAAACAGTATCGGGATTCTTAGCTTCCAACGCCGTCAAACCTTCAGCTTTTTTAGATT
>JAUBOM010000241.1:0-5497 GCA_036700245.1 Microcoleus vaginatus BM001213989 | reverse complement strand
CCCTTTTAGGTTAAACGAATCGCACGGTGAAATTATCGTAGAGGGGCAGCGATGGAAATGCTTTGGTTTTAATCCGCTGTGACACGGGCTTGCAAGTTTCCCCGGTGTGCGCGAAGTGATGTTCTTTGACAGATCCCTTTTTCGCTGTGAGGGAGCCTCCGCAGTAGAGACAAGCGAGGTTAGTTTTTCCGCGCACAACTTCATCAATGCCCGTCAGTTCGCCGCTGAGAGCAACACCAAATTTAAGCCACATTGTCAACAATTCTCCTTTAAGCAGGTTTGGAGATGCACCCGCTCCACATGACCAACGATTTTAACAAATCCAGGGGTTAGGGCGAATGCCGGGGGAAAGAAAGCGATCGGCACTCGATTTGGGATGCGTGACTTTAATCCTTGCATCCTTGCATCCTTGCATCTCAAATCTCAAATCTCCAATCTCAAATCTCAAACTGCTCGTCACCAATCGGGAATTTCTTCAGGCTCCGAGTCTGATAAGCCTTGTGACAGTTGGTGAGGGGGCAACGGATTTTCTGGCGTTGGGGGTGCTATATCAGGATAAGTGGTTTTCCTGACGTAGGAAAGGGTAGAGAGTGCTGAGACGGCTCCCCTTACTTAGTCGGGGCGCACTTCTAAGTATTTTTGCAATTGTTCTAAGTTGCGGTGGCCGCTGATTTCTTGAATAATCCGCAATGGGATACCCGCGTTGCTCATCTGAGTAAGTGCCGACCTTCTGAGGCTGTGGGTGGAAGCGCCGATGATGCCAACTCGTTCGCAGGCTTCTTGGAACAGGTGAGAGGCTGCTTCCGGGTTTGCGTGTTTCCAGCGGTGCTTGAGGTGGCGACTGGGGAATAGATAGGGGTGCTCGGGATGTTCGTAGGTTTCTAACAGCAGCCTCAACTCTTGAATGATCGGGATAGTGCGGGTGCCGAGCTTGCCTTTGGTGTTACCTTTGCGGATGATCATTTCGGAGCGGATGACACCCGCTGGGGTGAAAACATCGATGACTTTCAAGCTGCACGCTTCGGCAATGCGGCAGGCAGTGTAGAGACAAACTCCGAAGAGGGCGCGATCGCGATCGAAGAGCAAACCTTCGTTGAACAAAAGCTCGATTTCCTGTTGCGTGAGTATTTTGGCCTGGCCGTGCCGTTCTATCTTCATCTTTGTGTAAACTCGACCCGATACCAGAAAGTTTGCCGCAGTTACTGCATTGCTGCATCGGTCGGGGGGTATTTCTTAATGCGGCGGTTCAGAAGCCGGCAAGTTTTGGAAGGCGATCGCACTCCGGTTTATTGATATGTTTGGTTAACAATACAAGCGCTGCGTTTGAGGTGAAATGATGCCGTTGAGAGCATTTTTTGCAAATCGAGAGCTATTAGCCCCTCTGATGTCCGATGAAGAATGGCTGAATTTAAAAGCTCAGCGCCCAAAAGTTAGACTGTGCTGTTGTGACTCAACTGGATACTTACGCACGTCTAAACTCGGCAGCAAGCATTTTGTTCACGGCAAGGACAGGATTTGTAATTGGGCACCGGAAACGTGGCAGCACCTATTAGCCAAGACTGAAATTGTTCGAGTCTGCCAGCAATTCGGCTACGATGCAAAAACAGAAGTTTCAGGCCCAGATTGGAGAGCGGATGTTTTAGCCACCAAAACAGACCGGGGAAAGTTAATCAAGCTAGCTTTTGAGGTGCAGTGGAGTCCGCAAACTTTAGAAGAAACTGCTGCAAGGCAAGCCAAATATGAGCGGGATGGCATCCGCTGCTGCTGGCTGTTTCGTAAACTTCCTACATCTCCTGATTTTAGTTGCCAAGACTTACCTATGTTTAAGTTGTGGCTGGAATCAAAGGATGCTCTAATGGTTGATGCCTCTACCAGAACCCTGACGCTTTCTGAATTTATGGCAGCTCTGCTGTCAAGGCATTTTAAATTTGCTTCTCATTACCAAGTCTGTCAAACTCAGCAAGTTAAGGTAATTTTTTTTGCTGTGAATTGTTGGAGATGTCAACAACAGCACTACCTTTATTACCTTCCCGACTTGTTTTATTATTCAAAGTGCGGTGAAAAAATATATGATGGAGTTTTTGGGGCTTTCGATAGCAACTTTTGGCTGTTTAGGCCTGAACTTATCCAAGCAGTCAAAAACTATTTAAGAACAGAGGCAGGTCAAACAATCCGCATGGGAGAGATCAAGAAACGGTACAGTAAAACAGTCAGGCGCTCTTATATGTCGTTTGGATGCGAAAAATGCGATGCCATTTGGGGCGACCATTTCTATTTTGAGGCTATGTCCGAAGCTTGGTATGGTTATATTCCTACCATCGAACAGGACTTGCAAATAAGCTTAAATCCTCCCCTTAATTTGAATTCACGACCTCATTGGTGCTATTCACCCACAGGTAGCTTTTGCGATATCATTGAGCATGAAACAAAACAACCAACAACGTGCTACCGCGCTAAGAAAATCCAAAAATGGATTCAAGCCACCCAAGAAGTTGAAAAAGCTCGCTTTGCCATACCGATAACCAGGCTGACAAGTATCAAAAGTTTGTGCGTTGATGAAGTTGCTGCCGAAAAGTTTGCGCTCTACATTGCTCGACTGGTGCAGCAGCAGATAAATCAGGCGAAATGTCCAGAACATTTTACAGAGGAAGAATGGGAACAACAAAAACAATTAGTGGATGAAGCGATCTCACTGATGGACAGTTACCTAGAAAACCCTAGTTACGAAAACCGGCAATCTCTCAGAAACTTATTGAGAGACATTGATGGGGTGCAAGGGGATGACTACCGCAATTTTAGATGGACAACGGTGCGCTTTGTCCGCAGTGGAGATTTACTAAAGCTAGAGTATGCACTGCGGTGTTTCGTAGAGACAGATTTCCCCTATTGGACTTACAAACTAGCTAGAGAATATGTAGAAGGCTATGGATTGCAGTCGGGTTCGGGTATCGTTGCTGAATCTGTACCTAGGTTGTTGGAAGTCGAAGAATTTTGGTGTCAGTATTATTTCAATCAGAGTTTGAACGAGAAATTTCCCGATGGGGACGATCGCTGCGTTCGACCCAACCCGTGAGAATTTTCAGATGCAGATTGAGGGTTTGTTAAGCCTGCAACCCCTAAGATTGTCAAAACCGGTGCCAATACTCAACATCTAATTCTACAATTTCTGCCGTGACAGAGCGGGTGTGGCACTAAAAATCTAGGCGGGAAAACGCTTGTTTCCCTATCTAGGACTTGGAAGTGCTACCCGTAGAGTTGATTAAAAATAAAACTCTTATTCTCTATAATTTTTTCTAAATTGAATAATTAAATAAATCTTAAATACTATGAAACAAAATAAGTTCATAGCTAAACTATTTTAATATATTTAGGAGCGAGTTGTATGTTTCAGTATTTTGTAATGATTCCTTCCCTTCTTGAAGAAAAAGAGGTAGACAAAGACGTAGACCAAGAAGAAAAAGTCAATTTGTCGATGCAAGTTGCTAAGTACAATTTTAATTTGGGCTTACAAGTAGGGGATGACATTGAGCTGATTCTTCACTACGGTGACGAATGCTTTTCGTTTGGAAGTAAGGTTGTGAAGATATTAAAAGTTATAGAAAATGACAAAGAAAGACTTGATGATATTTTCAAAATTGAGGCTCATGTAGAGATTTCGGATAAAGAAGATGTTATAAAAGTTCGAGAAATTCTTAAGGGGCTGAATTCATCGTCTCGCTCTGGTTTCCATCCAATGGGTTTTTCTAGCTAGTGAGGAGGGTAAATAGAATTTATCAGTTTGCGGGCAATCTTATGTTCAAAAATCTTGTGATTCGTCTAATCTTCACTGCCGGAGTTTTCTTTCCTTCTTTTTCTGGTGGGAGCGTTGCTACTCCGTTGCTCCAAGTTCAAAATCCCTTGCCATATCCGGCGGCTGACAAAAATGGAGACTACCACATTATTAACGGAAATAGTGGAGTCATGCCTTTTGTGTGGGAAGTCGTAGATCCAGAAGGTTTGAATGTTCGGTGTCAAAATAGGACTAATCAAAGTAACCGACTGGATCAGCTTGAGTTGCCAGTTGATAGGATTATACCAACTGGAGAAAGATTTGAAGCTGTTGGAATTTCTCTTGACCGACGGGGAAAACCTTGGATATGGGTGGGTAGCCATTCTATGAGTAGCACTCTCTGCTGGGTCAGAGCTAATACAAGTTATGTTAAACCGTTTCAAAGAAGGTAGTCGTGCATAAGTAATGATGAAACTCGCTCTAAGCCTATCTGTGTAGGGATTGAGGGAGCAAAAATTGTAACTCTTGCACCACTATCTCACAGAATTGATCGCAACATCCAATAGCCTTTCTCACTAAGAAGACAATAGCCAAAATCCGCTGCACTATGGTTGTGGCGGGTTTACTTCTTAAAAAACACTGCACTTTATACCCGCACCTGTGACGCAAAAAAACTAGACCCGCAACACTCCCACCGTGCCAGCCACGCTTAAGGTGCAACTCTGGGAACGTTACTCTTGCCAGCCATCTCATCAGTATTTCCCCGCCTAAAGCTTGTAACCCTTGTCGCTACGTCAGGATACCGGTACAAGCTGTTTCAAGGGGTTTCTGCACGATTGCTACTCAAACCTTTGTCATTGCTCTGCTTCAGGTTTAGGTTCCTTCGGTTTTTTCTCAAAGACTTGGATATTTGGCTCTAATAGCACAAAGCCGTTAGAGGTTGATTCACCCATCTTGCCACCGATAGCAGCCACCCACTGGGGATAGTTGGTAGCAGCATCCTCAAGCTTCTTCCATATTTTTGGTTTAACAGTAACGGACACTACCCGATCGTCACAGTCAAGCTCAAAGGTTTTCCAGTTGTCTTTGTTAGTCTCTACGTTGTTCGGTAGTTCGTTAATTTTGATGATGAGTTCAAGTTTGCCAATTGTCATAGGTAGTTTCGTTGGTTTAATGCGTTGCTCTTCTGGTACGAGAGTCAGCTTTGTTATATTCTCCAGCATAGGGCTTGCAACCGCTACAGATTCATCAGGATAATCTAATTTCCCCATCTACGACTCGAAACTGCTACGGCAAGGTCAGAATATAATAAATAACTTGTTGCGCTAGCAGGTTTTTCGTGCTGGCAACTGGTTGGTAGAGGAAAGAAAGCAACAGCGAAGGTTGGTAAAATGGATGAAGTCGTCAAGAAAGTAGCTGCTTTGGGTTTACCAGGTATCATCCTGGTAGTGACGATGGCTGCGACAGGTTTGACAGGAGCGGCTGCAATCACAGCAGCTCTAGCATTTCTAGGTGGCCCGGCAGGAATGCTCGGAGGCATGGCCGTACTAGGTTTGACGGGATTGATTGCAGAGGCTCTGACAAAAGTAGGATTAGAGGACTTGCTGACAGCAATTTATTGCCAAAGGCGCTTATCTGAACCACACGGGAAACTTTTAGATGAGATTGAGCAATTATCCCTGTTTGATGGCGATATCAAAGAAAGGCTCAAGCAAACTGTGACAGATG
>JAUBOM010000240.1:0-5514 GCA_036700245.1 Microcoleus vaginatus BM001213989 | reverse complement strand
GGAAATTATCATATTATACCATACAATATGCGTTTTAGATGCTGAACAGCTTACCAAGCAAAACTTCGTTCAACTCTGGCCTTTTTGAAAAAGCGATCGCACCCATCTCTTTACTGTGCGATCAGTATCTTGTTCATTTATTCCACTCTTAATTAAACCATGAAAAACACACAAGTATCATCCCATTCTGTCAACACCCTCATTATCACCGTCGGCACGCGCCAAGTAGGATGGAACTGCAAAGATGGCGTTATTCGCTCCTTCGGTGCAGATGGTAATATCGGCTACCCACGTCACATAGACGAACTCTATCAAGAAATAGGAATTACTCGCGATCAGTATCAAGAAAAAGATAGAGGCTATCCTTGGAGCGCTAAAGATTTAGGCAAACGGTACTACGAGCACTGCATTTATGAACTCAGTGAAGATTTTAGCAGAGTTGAACTGTTGCTAGACTATCAAATTATTGAAGCTGGCGTTAAACAAGGACTAAAACATATTATCTTGTGGGGAACTGACCAGCCTGATAACGTTTCTTGGTTCTACCGCCGCCTCGATACAATGTGGCTGGCTAAACTCATGGAAGCCAAAATAAAATCTATCTGGCCAAATCTTAAAGTTGATGTCCATACTCCGAAAATTGAAGCCAACGACAACAGCGCTATTCGCGAAGAACTGGAACAGTTAATTTTGCGAGAAGCCCTTGAGTTCTTTTCCCCCACAGGTATTGATGAACAGTTTGTTTTGTGGATTCAAAATAAAGGTTGCACGCCCGCGATCGCCTCTGGTGTCGAAATCTGCGCGGCCGCTTTAGTCCGCCAATGTCAAGTCTTTAATGCCACTCCCGATGACCCGGAATCGTTTTTTGCGCCTCACACCAGCGGTGCTGAATTTGCTTGTCATTCTCCAGGCTACAAACTAATTCCAATGGGCGAATATTTCTGGCCACTGGAACGGGTACGGGTGATTTCTGCATGGAAGCGCGGCGACTTTTCTGAAGCCCAAATTTGGCTAAAACTGCATCAAAATCGCTACAGTCTTATCTATAAATTAGCGGGAATTTTGGCTCTTTCGGCTAATTGGGAAAATGACAAATTTTTCCCTAGAATAGGACAGTGGGTGGGTTGCAGAGATGTGCTAAAAGCGGTAGGAGAAAATCAAGTTAAAGCTTGGCAAGAACAGCTTGATAGGCTCAAAAACAATCAACAAACTCAAGCTTGGGAATCAAGTTTTCTGATTGAGTTGCCACTGTACCGCACAAACTACACTGCGGCTTTTATCCAGTTTGTCCAAACCTTAGAAAGGCTACTGTATTTGCACAGCCTATCAGGTGATTGGCTCGCCAAACGCTATATTACCGTTCCACCTCATTTGACTTATTTAGGCGATCGATATCAACCAGGATTTAGCGGGTTAATTGACGGCTGGTGTCAATCTAAAAAGTTTGATGAAAATAATAAATGGTACAAATTGCTGCACCGACTTCGGGAAAAACGGAATCAAGTAATTCACTCAGGCGAATCCGTAACTTTGGCTAATATTCGATCGATATGGTCAGATGGAGGCTTGTTTCCCGTCAAGCATTCAGAAAACCCGGAAATAATTACAGGCTTGATGATAGACGTGCTGAAAGAAACTTGTGCTCCCAATTGGGAAATACCTCAAAAAACTTTCCTTCGTTCCCTCTACGACTGGGGATTAAAAACACTCAACGACGAATCAGCATCGCCAAAAAGTGCATGATTTGTTAGAAGGTTACGGGACTTGGGTGCAGTATAGCGCTTTTGAGTGCGTACTCAGTCGAGCTAAGTTTGATGAATTGCGATCGCTAGTTGAGCAAAAGGTAAATCTCGAAGAGGATAGCATCCGGTTTTATCCTGTGTCGCGCCATACTTTGGGACAGGTGGAGGTTTTGGGAGTGGGAGCGCCGGTGACAAAAGCACCTGGGTCAGTGATTATTTAGCTAATGCTGCGAGGCTAGTGGTAAATTAGCTCAAACGACCTTTTTGCGTCGTAAGCCTCGCAGCATTACTGGGCAAGGGTTTCAAGGATTATTGTGAGCGAACACAGGTGTGAGTTCCACAAAAAATATCTGAGCCTCGCAAATGACCTCTAGACACCTTGCGCTGTCTTAGGTGTATCATAGAGACTCCCCACTCGTTGGGGAAACTAATTGAATGGAAACACAGTTGTACCTGCAATTACTGGGATAATCTTAATCCTCCCCACTCGTTGGGGAAACTAATTGAATGGAAACTGAAGATTTCCACTAGGGTCGCGAACTGTTTTGTGCAAGATATCTCCCCACTCGTTGGGGAAACTAATTGAATGGAAACTAATTCGTGTACTAACTCTGCATCTAGATTAGAAGAAATAGCCTCCCCACTCGTTGGGGAAACTAATTGAATGGAAACTGGTAGCAATACTGTAAAACTCTCTCGAAAAATAATTGTCGTCTCCCCACTCGTTGGGGAAACTAATTGAATGGAAACTATAACCGCAACTCGAACACGAATGTACGCGCTCCGACAATTCTCTCCCCACTCGTTGGGGAAACTAATTGAATGGAAACAACAACTTTTCTGACTTGCTTGTTGTGCGGGCTGTACAACTCCCCACTCGTTGGGGAAACTAATTGAATGGAAACAAGCCAGCGAAGGGGTTGTTGATAGGCCAGGCGAGCTCCCCACTCGTTGGGGAAACTAATTGAATGGAAACTCTACGTTGGCGGTATCTAGATGCAGCACGCACTCCCCACTCGTTGGGGAAACTAATTGAATGGAAACGTAGCATTACCCGGTGTAACTCCAGTCATCTGTATCTCCTACTCCCCACTCGTTGGGGAAACTAATTGAATTGAAACTCTACAAATCTCTGAAATTTAGAGATAACCTTATCGTCTCCCCACTCGTTGGGGAAACTAATTGAATGGAAACTGAACAGTGGGAATAGAAGAAGGGAGATCTACTGCCACGGCCTCCCCACTCGTTGGGGAAACTAATTGAATGGAAACTTATTAGGGTCAAAACAAACATCTACAGGAATAGATTTAATCCAACTCCCCACTCGTTGGGGAAACTAATTGAATGGAAACCTGGTTGATGGGTCCGTCGTTCTGTATGTTCAGGCCTCCCCACTCGTTGGGGAAACTAATTGAATGGAAACTCTAGCTCGTAGTGGGCAATACGACCGTCGCTCACTTAGTCTCCCCACTCGTTGGGGAAACTAATTGAATGGAAACTCTAGCTCGTAGTGGGCAATACGACCGTCGCTCACTTCGTCTCCCCACTCGTTGGGGAAACTAATTGAATGGAAATATAAACTCAGTAGGATTGAGTCTGTCTAACTCTGAACTCCCCACTCGTTGGGGAAACTAATTGAATGGAAACTTCTGTGGCCCGATTATCAGCCAAGCTTCTCGCGTTCTCCCCACTCGTTGGGGAAACTAATTGAATGGAAACATCATCGCCCCAAAAATCCAGCAGAACACTACCCAATCATCTCCCCACTCGTTGGGGAAACTAATTGAATGGAAACCGAATACTATCGAGGTCGAACTGAGGTAGAACTTTTTTAACGGCTCCCCACTCGCTGGGGAAACTAATTGAATGGAAACTTCGCCCTTCATACATATCGGCGACAAATTCCAACTCCCCACTCCTTGGGGAAACTAATTGAATGGAAACAGAAACACTATCAGTAAAACTCCAGAAGCTCAGAACTCCCCACTCGTTGGGGAAACTAATTGAATGGAAACTCTTGATCACAATCGTCTTGACGATCTTTTTCCTCCTCTCCCCACTCGCTGGGGAAACTAATTGAAGGGAAACTTGGAAGTTCAATAGTAAAGATAACTTTTGAACCATAACGGCTCCCCACTCGCTGGGGAAACTAATTGAATGGAAACTCTTTCGTAACCTTTGGAAAACTCATATCTTCTGTCAACTCCCCACTCGTTGGGGAAACTAATTGAATGGAAACTCAAAATCCGGACAATTGTGCCACGTAAAAGCTATTTAATTGCCTCCCCACTCGTTGGGGAAACTAATTGAATGGAAACGCTTCCTCTCGACCTACAAACTCAATGAACTGGTCAACAGTTCTTCACTCGTTGGGGAAATTAATTGAATGGGAATGTGCTAGACGGGGAAATTGTAGTATCCCCGCCTAGACTCCTAGCAGGATTTTTTCGACGGGCTGTTAAGTCTTTGCCGAAGTGAAAAAAATTTAGAAGACCGTCGGAAAAATAGTCGCCACCCCATTAACTATTGGCAACAAAAACCGTGTGTCACGCGCTTGAAACTACCTGGGGTTACTGTTATAGTAGCTGAAACGCTTGACACACGGGATTCACTTGTTATGCCAAACCCTAAAGGACACGAAGACTCAATCAAAGATTCCCGCTTTAAAACTGCTTGGCAGAGCGGCCCGACTCGCACCATTCGAGTTCCGATAGCTCTGGCTGACGCTACTCTGGAATATGCCCGCCAACTCGACCAAGGAGTTGAACCGGGTGACGCAGAGGAAAAAACAACTACTCAAGACGATGATCCAGTTGACACGGGAAGTAGTGAACCGCGTGACACAGCAGGCGACATCATTAGTCCCGAAACAAGGGTAAACACTACTCAATCGCATGACACAAGAAATTTGGTTGACGAAGTGACATGGTTAAAGGCTGAGAATAAGCGGTTACAGAATTTGTTGAGTGACTTGAGGGTTGAACTGAATGATACGTTGAAAAATGCCCCTGTAGTGCTTGAATTTGAGCCACCACAGGCATCCGATTTGTTAAACAGACTCAAAGCTAAGCGTAAGAAATCAACCGCCTCGCTCGCGGACATCGAAGCGATTTTGGAGATGATTGAAGAGTGAACCCCAAAAGGGAATTAGAAATCTATACCCCGGTTCATCCCGGAGATGTGCTGAGATAATTTCTATGGCGTTAAGCCACAAAAACTTAAAACCCTATCAGAAATTGACACTCCTTCATTACTTACGGAGTTACTGCAAGCCCTACTAAAGCCCTATCAGGGATTGAAAGTTGACACACTTTGATTCCTGTTGATTCCCGTTTTTGCGCGGTTTGCACGGCAACTGCACTGGCAAAAATCTAAAATCTGAATCTAAAACCTAATTATTTGGCCAAAAAGAGTGGCTGGTATTCTGTTGGCTGTCGGCAAGTGCGCTCGCACTTGGAGACAAATCACAAGAACCGCCCAACCCCAAACGCCCGCTAAGTTGCCAGATACAGACCGCTGGAATCATTTGGTTTTGCGTGAAGATACTTGCTGGTAGTCGCCACACTGGCATGACCCAAAGTTTGACGCTCGCAAGTGAATCGGTGATCCCCGGTTGAGAGCGTGAGAAGCGTGGCAATGCCTCAACCAGTGGGCGCTAGTTTTCTCAGCAATTCCCGCGCGTTTAGCAGCTTCCTTAACCAAGTGCGTTACAGAAATCCTGTGCAAGCGGCCGCCGTTGGTAGCTTTGCGACTCCTGAAAATCGGCGAGCGA
>JAUBOM010000239.1:0-5547 GCA_036700245.1 Microcoleus vaginatus BM001213989 | reverse complement strand
TTGAGTCTCTTTCAACCTGAAACTGCCTCTGATTAAGCATTATACCCTTTTTTTTTCTTTATATCTGTTTAAGTCCCGTTAGACTTCTTAACAGTCTATTCAATAGTTGGTGGTATTCGTACCGAGAAATTGAGCTACCTTGTCAAAAGGGTATCACGGTCTTCTTGATATTTTGGAGGATGACCTAAACTGCAAAGCTCTTGGGTAATTATTTCTTGAAAATCAGCAAGAAAGTTTGTTTGTGCCACGATCTACTGTTTTTTCCAGCTAACTTATAATAACTTATAATTATATCGCCGTTGCCATACAGTTACAATTGATGAAACCCGAGCGCTTCTCTTGGGTTTATTTAAGTTGTTTTACTTACCATTTTAACCGTCTATCATGAAAACACCAAGCCACGCAATTATCAATCTGGCAATTCTCGGTAGAACCCAGCATTCTGAGTTGAATTTGCTCATCGTTACGGGCGGAATTTTGCCGGATATTCCGATATTTTTATTTTACTTTTGGGCGAAATACATTGCTCGCTTGCCCGAAGGTACAATTTGGTCAAAAGCATATTATGAGCCTTTTGTGCAAAATATTGTGGCTCTGTTTCATTCAATTCCCCTTGCGGGTATTGGTTGGCTAATTGCTTATTACTTGGGCTGGCCAAGCGTGCAAATTCTGTTTATTAGCACGATCCTCCACTCTCTGGGAGATTTGCCCGTCCACAATGACGACGCTCACAGACACTTTTTTCCGTTTAGCAATTACCGTTTTATCAGTCCGTTTTCTTATTGGGATAGGAAGCATTACGGATCAATTGTTTCTTTGGTTGAAATGTTGTTAGTGCTGGTGTCAACTTACCGCGTTTTTGGTTTTGTTAATTCTTATGCTGGTAAAGGATTGTTGATTTTGGTCAATGCTTTTTACTGGGCTGGTCCGGTTTATTTTCAGGTTCGAGATTTATTTAAATTCACTTCCCAAAGATGAAAAATGAACACAAAATTACCAATTAGCAATTAGGAATTAGCAATTACCATATTGTTAACTGCGTCGAATGTTAAAACAGCACCAATCTTCGCGCTTCCACAGAGTAGCGACAATCCAGCCGTGCTGTTCGAGAGTGTCAGCAATTGGCTTAGCTTGATCGAGCAAAATGCCGCTGAGTACGGCCCAAGTAGTGGGTTTACTAATTGCGGTGAACTGCGGGATTAAATCAATGATTACTTCTGCTAAGATGTTGCACATCAAACCGTCGATCGGCTCATCTACCATTTCTTTCAAGCGATCGATACTGCCGAGCTCTGCAACCAACTGGTGAGAATTAACGCGGTTGAGTTGTCTGTTGCTAATGGTCGATCGCACTGCCAAAGGATCTGTATCCAAAGCATAAACTTTTGTAGCGCCCAACAACACGGCGCCGATCGATAAAATACCCGATCCGCAGCCGATATCGGCAACTACGTACTCTTTGTCATCAAAACCGAGCCGCATTTCCAGCGACTCCAGACAAAGTTGAGTAGTAGCGTGAGTACCGGTACCGAAGGCCACACCGGGATCTAAACGCAAAATAAGGCGATCTGTATCAGTTGGTAGGGGCAACCAGGCCGGATTAATTAAAAAGCGATCGCCCACTTCTTGAGGCTGCCAGTGCTGCTTCCAAGTGCTGCCCCAGTCTTCCTCTTCAATCAAACCCCACTGCATCGCAGGTAGGGGCAAACCTGCACACAGAGCATCTTGGCGCAGCCACAGAGACAGAGCGGCCAAATCCAGCAATCCTGCTTGTTCTTCGGGCAAATAAGCCGACATCAGGCAAGAATTGCTTTTGATCTCAGTAGCAGTTCCCCGACAGCTAAACCGTTCCAGACGCCAAAAGATGATATCTTCCAGCGCCGGATCGCAAAGAATTCTAATTTCCCACCAGCTATGTGCCATAACGATTTTAGATTTTAGATTTTAGATTGTAGATTGGCCCCGGGGAAGTGGAGACTGGGAACTGGGGAGTGAGGAATGAGGATTGGCTAATCGAAAAATTCCCGCTTTCTGGCCAATTACCAATGACCAATTGCCCATTACCAATTATCAGTCCTTGCATCCAAAATCTAAACTCCAAAATCCTTCAAAGATTTACCGTGTAAGCATCCCGAATTCCCGGAACTTTTAGGATCTCGGCGAGTATCCCCTCTGGTAGAGGGTCATCGAGGCTCAAAACCATGACGGCATCGCCTCGCACGATTTTACGGCCTACTTGCATACTGGCAATATTGACATTAAAACTGCCCAATTGGGAACCAATTTTGCCAATAATCCCCGGCATATCGCGGTGCAGGGTAAACAGCATATGGTGAGTGGGGGAAACGTTGACCGGGAAATCGTCAACGCTGGTAATCCGAATTTCGCTTTCGCCGAGCACTGCACCCGTGACTGTGTGTTCGCCGAGAGTTCCCTTGGCCGAGAGGTGCAGGGATCCGGTGTAGTCGCGAATTGAGGCGTCTCTGGTTTCGACGACGCGAATTCCGCGTTCTTTTGCTTCAATGCTGGCGTTGACGTAGTTAACGCGCTCTCGCAGGGCTTGGGAGAGCAGCCCTTTGAGGGCGGCGACGACTACGGGCTGGCTTTGGTTGCTGGCCAATTCGCCTTGCAGTTGGACGTTGAGGTAATCGACTCGGCCTCCGGCTAGCTGGCTGACGAGGTTGCCGAGGGTTTCGGCGAGTTGCAGGTAGGGTTTGAGTTTTTCGATCGAGTCTGGGAAGATGCCGGGTATGTTGACAGCCGATCGCGCGGGCAGCCCCAACAGCACGTCGCGAATTTGTTCAGCAACATCGATCGCCACATTCACCTGAGCTTCCGCTGTGGATGCTCCCAAGTGCGGCGTCAGCACTATGTTTTGGCCAACACTCCGCAAGGGGGAATCGGCTTGCAGCGGCTCCTGTTCGTAAACGTCCAAAGCTGCGCCGGCGATCTTACCTTCTTTGATGGCTTCTGCGAGGGCTGCTTCGTCGATGATGCCGCCTCTGGCGCAGTTTATGATCCTGGCCGTGGGCTTCATTTTCGACAGCACTTCAGCGTTAATTAAGTGCAGGGTTTCCGGGGTTTTGGGGATGTGCAGGGTGATGTAGTCGGATTCGCGCATCAGCAGTTCGAGTTCTACCAAGCGACAGCCCAACTGTTCGGCTCTTTCGGTGGAGATGAAGGGGTCGTAGGCGAGCAGTTTCATGCCCATTGCTTTGGCTGCGGCGGCGAGGTGCGAGCCGATTTTGCCCAAACCGACGATGCCGAGGGTTTTTTTGTAAACTTCTACGCCGATAAAGCGGTTGCGTTCCCATTTACCACCTTTGACGGATGCGTTGGCTTCCGGGATGTGGCGGGACATGGAGAGCATCATGGCGATCGCGTGTTCGGCTGCGGCGATCGTGTTGCCTTCGGGGGAATTGACGACTACAATTCCTTTGCGGGTAGCGGCGGGTACATCGACATTATCTACGCCGACGCCGGCTCGGCCGATGATTTTGAGTGAATTCCCGGCTTCTATGATTTCTTTGGTAACTTGGGTGCCAGAACGGATCATTAAAGCGTCGTAATCTGGAATAATTCGTACCAGTTCTTCGGCACAGAGTCCTGTGTTTACGTCAACTTGCGCGACTTGGGAGAGGATGTCAATTCCGGCTTGGTCGATCGGATCGGATACTAGAACTTTAGGCATAGCAAGCAATTGAGTGGAATTAGTAAAAATAGGCAAGCGCGTTGGCGAGCACAAAGTTGAGGCTTAAACCAAGGGCAGTATCTCACGGCTGGGCTGAAGCTTGCCTTTGTGCAGTTTGAATTGTATCTGCATTCGGTCTTGACCGACCGTTTTTGCGTGAAATATTTTAGGTTTCGGGGCGATCGCACTCTCGGATGGTATGGAAATCCCCGAACTGCTTAGCTAGTATGTCTTTTCCGACTATAATTATTTCTAGGTGTCCGAGCCTAACCATCAGGAATAATTGTCAATGAATTATCTTATTGCCGTACTGCCCGATCGTATTCAAGCCGAAGCTGCCTACAGTGCTCTGGAAAAAGAAGGCTTGCCCATGAAGCAAGTGAGCATTTTGGGCCGCGGCTACAAAACTGCTGATGAATTTGGCTTGATCGACCCCAACCAGCAAGCGAATAAACAAGCTACACTCATGGCTGTTTGGCTGGTGCCGTTTGGCTTTATTGCTGGCGTTACTTTCAGTCTGATGACTCAGTTGAAGACTTTTGCCTGGGCGGGCGAAATTGGCGATCACGCGATCGGCGGAGTGCTAGGTGCGATCGCCGGCGGGATGGGCAGCTTTGTTGTTGGCGGAGCCGGGGGCATGGCTTTTGGCAGCGGCGATGCTTTGCCCTACCGCAACCGTTTGAATGCGGGTAAATATTTGATTGCGGTTAAGGGTACTGATGATGTGACTGGGAAAGCTGCGAAGATTTTGCGGCAGTTTGAACCAGAAAATATCCAAGGTTATACAGAGACTTAGTTATGTGTTGACTGTCAACTGTTGACAGTTAACGGTTAACTGTTGACAGCCAACTCGTTTAATATTTGAAGGCAGTTATGGAATTACAAACTATCCCCCTACATTCTCCCCTAGAATTAACGCTTGAATTAACTGACGAGCAGTTTTTTCAGTTGTGTATAGACAACCGGGATTTGAGATTTGAGCGCACTGCTAGTGGAGGATTGATTATTATGCCACCTACAGGTAGCGAGACTGGTAATTTCAACATTGACTTATCGTATCAACTTCAATCTTGGAGCAGACAAAATAAGCATTTGGGAATTGCTTTTGATTCTTCAACTGGATTTAAGCTGCCCGACGGTACAGATATTTCTCCCGATGGTGCTTGGATTCGGCGCGACAGGTGGGATGCTTTAACTGCTGAAGAAAAAAAGAAATTTGCGCCGATTTGTCCTGATTTTGTGGTGGAATTGCGATCGACCACGGACTCCCTAGAAAAATTGCGGGCTAAAATGAAAGTGTATGTGAAAAATGGAGCGAGGTTGGGATGGTTGCTCGATCGCAAAAATAGAAAAGTAGAAATCTCCCGTCAAGGTTCAGATGTGGAAATTTTAGACTCGCCTGCAACTCTGTCCGGTGAAGATGTACTACCCGGTTTTGTGTTGGATTTAACTGATATTTTCTAAATTTGTAAGAAGAATCGGCGGTTGAAACTGCATCTATCAAGTCAAAACCCGCAGAGGGTGGTTAAAGAGGACTCGGCGGTTGAAACCGCGTCTACACAAGCAAAACCCGCCGACGCGGGTTAAAGATAGCGTGGAAAAATTACGTTATTCTCTTTAGTCTGCGGAGGCGGACATCGTTTGTTTAGCAGCGGTTTCAACCGCCTTCTTATCTTTTCTCATTCATTCATTCATTCATCAAAAAAAGGGGTCTGAAACCCCGTCCTTTTAGGACGGCTTTACATGAATTTTTGTTAAGGTAGACCCTTTCACACAAGACGTGCTAGTATGTAAAATAGCGTACTTAAGGTCAGCATGACACTAAAAGCCTTCAGCTATCGATTCTACCCAACGCC
>JAUBOM010000388.1:0-1177 GCA_036700245.1 Microcoleus vaginatus BM001213989 | reverse complement strand
GGGAGCATCCCGGTTTTGCAAAAGCCTCAAATGGCCAAGAGGTCGTTGAGGTAAGCACAACGAAGTTTTAGCATTTGATTGACATTTTTTTTCAACCATTGGGCTCCAGAAATTTTCAACCTTCTATCTATTTGTTTGACCGTCGATTCTACCGCTCCCGAGCCGATGGAACAAATCTTGTCTTCTGATAATTGCTCATAGTTAACAATTCGAGAGCGATGCTTTTCTAGATACTTGCAAAAGTTCTGGGCGGTTTTTTGGCGACCCGACTTAAATAAATCTAGGGTGGGTTCGACCCGGCCTTGCCACAAAAATTCCTTGGCTTTGGCTAGACGTTTCAACGACCCTCCCACTTTATATAAATTTTCAATTAAATGATACCAATCTAAAATTTCGCGTCGGGTTTTACCAGGATTCAACTGGCTAATAATCTTCCATATTCCCTCATGTCCATCACCCAGACAAGTTAATATATCGGCTAAATGCTGATGGTTTATATACTTAATTAACGCTTCATTATCTTGATAAAAAGCCCCATAATAACTTTCATGTAACCGCACGGCTTTATAATCTTGCCAATGAGACCCTTCTCCCAGCTTCCCTCTCAGACGGACTTTCCCTCCATCTATGCTTGTTTCTTTGACCTCAATTTTGGCATGAGGCTCTGACCATTCTTGTTTTTCTACCAATCGATGTAAACAAGTGTGTCCAATCTTTACTCCTGTCTGAACTTCCATTTCTTGGGCAGCCTTGGAGTAGGAAAGATTAGCTATTTGACGGAGACAGCATTTTTCAAATAATGGAGATAATCGAGTAGATTTCTTGATATCTAATTTTTGGGCCTGTTTTTCAGTAATTATTAGTTCACCAATACAGCTTTTTACTGTGCGGAGTCGTCCTTGTTCTGTTCCCGTTGCTTGCTTGATAAAAAAAAACCGATTTGTGGGCCCACTTTTTCAAGCCATTGTTGCCTGAGATGCTTTTCAATATTTTCCAGACTGGTCAGTTCACTTGGGGGTGTATTGTTATACAAAATTTTAGCAATTTCTGCCGTACAGGATTGCAGCCGCTCTAGTTCTTCAGGGGTCATGGCTCTTTTTCTCGACTTTTTTTGACGCTTTTATTGATTTTAACTATTTTACGCTTATTCGGATATTTACAAAACCGGGATGCTCCC
>JAUBOM010000238.1:0-5581 GCA_036700245.1 Microcoleus vaginatus BM001213989 | reverse complement strand
CGTTGCCGTTTCCAGCATTAATTGTGTCATTTCCTAAGTTGCCTAAAATGTAGTCGGAGCCATCTTCACCGAGCAAGATATCGTCATCTTTACCGCCAAAAATGCTGTCGTTGCCATCGCCGCCGGCAACAATATCATTGCCCATATCTCCAGTCAAAAAGTCGTCGCCCTCGCCACCAAAAACAGCGTCATTATCTTTGCCGCCATAGATGGTATCGTTGCCAGCCTCGCCTCCGAGGAAATCGTTACCTTCATTGCCGAAGACCAAGTCGTTATCTGCACCGCCATTAATGTTGTCATCGCCGCCCATACCGAAAAGAATATCGTTGCCGGCAAGTCCGTTAATCGACTCGTTGATGCCGCGGCCCATGATGAAATCGTCATCGTTACCGCCGTTGAGAGTTTCTTGGCTGGGGTTGAAAAGGAGGAGAATAGACGCGAGCTCCGGGGGGCTGAGGTCTTCGAGCAGGCAATCATCCGAGATCGGTGTCTCCGTTGGTGCCTCAGTCTCCCTTGGAGTCTGAGGTGGTATTGGTGCCTTAGTCTCCCTTGGAGTCTCAATTAGTGGTGTAGTCTCAGTCTCCGTTGGAGCCTCAATCGGTGGTGTAGTCTCAGTCTCCCTTGGAGTCTCAATGAGTTGTGCAGTCTCACTCTCGGTTGGTGTCTCAGTCTCGGTTGGTGTCTGACTCTCGGTTGGAATCTCAGTCTCGGTTGGTGTCTGACTCTCGGTTGGAATCTCAGTCTCGGTTGGAATCTCAGTCTCGGTTGGTGTCTCAGTCTCGGTTGGTGTCTGACTCTCGGTTGGAATCTCAGTCTTGGTTGGTGTCTCACTCTCGGTTGGTGTCTCAGTCTCGGTTGGAGGCTCACTCTCGGTTGGAATCTCACTCTCGGTTGGAATCTGACTCTCGGTTGGAGTCTGACTCTCGGTTGGAATCTCACTCTCGGTTGGAATCTCGCTCTCGATTGGTTTCTCAGTCTCGATTGGAATCTCGCTCTCGATTGGTTTCTCAGTCTCGATTGGAATCTCGCTCTCGGTTGGAGTCTCACTCTCGGTTGGAGTCTCACTCTCGGTTGGTTTCTCAGTCTCGATTGGAATCTCACTCTCGATTGGTTTCTGAGTGTCGGTTGGATCCTGACTGTTGATTGAAATATCACTATTCATTGGAGGCTCAGCCGGGGCGAGAGTAACTTCTGCAAAAGACTCGGTGCTGCCTGTGCCACTTCCGCTCTCACCAGGAAGTAGAGCGCGACTCGGAGTAAGCGCGGTTGCACCACTACGTATCTTAGTTGCTGGACTTCCGGGTAGCGGGAGTAGGACAAAAATGCCGTTGATGTATTGCAAAGGGCCCAGTAACGGGTCTGCGATCGTAATATTTTTCGTCGCATTACTATCCCTAGCCCAGTCCGGCGTCAGCTTAGCGGGAAATTGAATATTGTTTCCCCCATTGCCTAGCTCCCATCCCGTGTGCTGCCTAGTTTTATGAGGATTCTTTGCCGTATTCCTATCAAAAATGGAATTTTTGACAGTTATTGGCGAATTCACAGGATCTTTAAAAACACCAATAGCTCCCGAATATCCCTCAGCCACATTATTAGCAAAAGTGGAATTAGCGATGTTAGTCGAATAGGAATCTTTTCTATCGATAAGCATTCCTCCACCAACATTACCCGCCCAGTTGCCCGAAAATGTACTGTTGGTAATGTTAAGATTTCCATTTTCTCCCGCCCACAAACCGCCGCCGTGAGCTTGGGCTGTGTTGTTGCCAAAAAAGCAGTTTATCACTGTCAAATCGGCATTGCCCTGGCGGACGCCGCCTCCAGCAGAGCCCTGATCGACAGTTTGATTGTTAATAAAGTAACTATTTTCCAACAACATCCGATCGGAAGTATAGCCAAATAAATATGCCGCTCCTCCTGCTTCCGCTGCCTTATTGGCCTCAAAAAGGCTGTTGCGGATGATAATATTTCCGCCAATAGGGCCAGGCATTGACTTCGGGCCGGAAGCATTAGCACCATCGACGTAAACTGCCCCGCCAACGTCTGTTATTGCCTCGTTGCGGATGAATTTAGAGTTTTCGATCGTCATGCTGCCCAACAGGTTATTAACAGCACCGCCCAAGCTGCCTGTGTTGTCGGTAAATTCGCTATTTTTGATCGTCAGAGTACCCCCGCTTTTAGTGGCAATCGCCCCGCCACCGCGTTCGGTATTCTTCGCTCGCGAACCGTCATTGTTGCTAAACTTGCTGTTAATTACAGTCGTCGTGCTGCGGAAACCCGCATAAATGCCGCCACCAAAACCGGCAACATTATTATTGACTTGGCAATTTTCTAAAGTTAAAGTGCTGGTACCTCCAGTTTTAATGCCGCCGCCGCTGCTAGTTGCCTCATTATTCGCATCGGTTCCAGAAACTTTGCCGTTGGCAATAATCAGGTTTTTTAGAGTAACCTTTGTTGACTCTCCTGTGAGGATCACCCGCGACTTATCGCCGCCGCTGATGGTTAATTGTTTAGCATCACCTGCCTGAATTGTCAAGTTTTTATTAATGAAAAGTTCACCGGAAGTGAGAGTAATTTTTTTACTGGCAAGACTGGATGCAAATTGAATGGTATCGCCGTTCGCTGCGGAAGCGATCGCATTTCTCAAGGAACCGGACCCGCTATCGTTAGTGTTGGTAACCGTAATAGTCTTTAAAGTCCCTCGGTAATCCGCCATTGCTTCTGGGGTCAAGGCTAGCGGTGCTTCAATATGCCCTTTGGCAAACTCCAAATCCCAGTTACCACCGCGGCCAGTGCGATCGCTAGATGCTGCAATATCAGCCCCGGTTAAGTCGCCCAGGCGATCGACAAAATCGCTCCCCGAACCCGCAGCAACATCGCAACCGTAAAGCACAATATCTGCTTTGTCGCTCAGCGCATTTCGCCACCCTTGCAACTGGCTTTCATATTCCGGCAAATTATCCGAATTCAACGTCGCAGAACCTAGCTGCAAGCTGCCAGAATTGCCGTGAGAAAAAATGTGAACTTGGTCTACAGTTCCCCCCGCAGCAGCAATTGTTTGCAGTTTTGCAGTAATTTGCTCGACTCCGTTGCCATTTTTATCTAAAAGGACGATTTCTGCACCGGGAAGCACGCCGCCCGCAAGAGTTTGATAGTCATCTAAAGCGGGGTCAATGAAGACAATAGATTTAGAATGAGAATTGGGGATAAGAGGTTGTGCATCGTTAGTGGGCAAAGTTGAGTTCATTTCGCATACCAATGAGAAAGTTTACTATTTGCTGGTGGCTTCACCTTAAAACCAGAAGGCACCAGATGCAGAAGGCAGCAGGCAGGATTAAAACCTCAATGATAAATCTGGGAAATAAAAATTTAGGGGAAATTTTTATTTTTATCCCTGAATTACGACATCCGAGAGTTGTATCCATAATCACCTTTTGCTGTGTAAGGATAAGGATTGCGAGTTTTCTAGCAATTAACCGCAGAGGATGTAATGTAGAGAGTCCAGGACGCAGAACCTCTATACTCCAGGTTGGCCATGCCGACCTTACGGATATAAGTAGCGCATTAAACCATTTTTGTTCCTGAGTCAGGGTAAATCCCAAAAAGATATCTGCGGTTGGGAATTCCTGAGAGTTACTCGAGCTAGTTCATCATACATTCGCCTTCCCAAAGGTTAGGTAATCCGGATCACAGCTTGGTGCTTTATTAATCAGAACTTACCCCCTGCTCCCCACGTTCCGTGGAGATCTATCGCCCACAAGCTATAGGTGTCTCCAATTTGAAAGTACGGCAGTGGTAGTCATGTAAATTAAGATTTCCTTGAGATTGTTGGGTGGGAAAGTGTGAGACAATTGTAGTCATGCATATGGAAAAAGTTCCCAACCGCAATTCCCCACCAGCCTTCCTCTTGCGTCAGTCCTATTGAGAGGATGCCAAAGTACGTAAGTGCACTCTAGCTAACCTCTCTAAATTGCGGGATGATACCAGGGAAGGACTGAGAGTTTTGCTAATACGGCGACACCGCTATTTCTAATTGAGAATCTGTTTTTTAGATCCAGCGTTCCTTACCTCACTGTCACGTCGCCTCCGTATTACGCACACTCAAAAATATCGAACCTGAATCAGTAATTACCGATCGAGCAAGTCGCCAACGAGAGTTAGTCACCGCGATGCGGGGTGGCTCGAATTATCCACCCCACTTCCCAAGCGAGCTACGGCTGGCGGAGTATCCACACATACAGTCAGTAGCACACTCTCAACAATCTTAAAAGTTCAAGATGCACACTCTGACGAGCTTTATAAAGCAATGGATGCGTTGGGTGAACGACAACAGGAAATCGAACAAAGTTTAGCCTAGGCTTTCACCTGTGTAAAGGTAGCTTAATTCTCACCAGATGTGATTTCCATTTATTTTGAGGAACCTGTCCCCTAGCCGAATACGGCTATTGGCGGGACAAGGAAAAAGGGAAATTGCAAATCATCTTCGGATTACTCTGTAACGCCGCTGCAAGGACGATCGCGGTAGAAGTCTTTGAAGGTAATGTCAACGATGCTAAAACTTTAAGCCCTGCACTGGAAAAAGTTCGGGAGGCGTTTGGGATTAAGCGGCTAGTCTGGGTAGGCGATCGAGGTGTACTTACTTCGGCCCCAATAGAAGAAGAGTTGAAGGGGATAGAAGGTTTAGACGCTCATTACGGCGTTAAGAGCACCACAAATCCCAGAGTTGGTCGAACACTCTTGTGATAGAATTGCCGCTGTTCGATCGCAAGCGATCTTCAGTCTGTGCCGAGGTATTAGATGACTCTGAAACAGTGAAAGCCTATAAGAGTTTGTCAGAAATCGAGCAGGAATTTCTCTGAGACTCTGGCAAAACGGGAAGCTGCAACGAAACCCACATCTGAACCTTTTCCCCTTCAAAGTTTTCGGACGTTGCTGATGAATTTGGCGACGATGAATAAAAATCGAGTCCAGCCTAAATTAGGGGGTGTTGAGGTTTAAGATCGCGCCGGGGAAGTTCCGGTTAATTTAACTGGTTTTCCAAACCGCAAAAAGTTCCGAAAAATCCGAAATTTAGTTTTTGAGAAAGTTTGCTTTGTTCGGGCGGTGCTGATGGCGCACCTACCCGATGTTGCGCCCGTAGTAAGGTGCTGATGGCGCACCCTACCCGAGGCAGTTAGATTGTTACCTGAGTGAAATCGCTAGCGGTGAGAATACCGGGCTTAACACCGTTAAGCTTCGCTAACAATTGATTGGTGTCCGTCACGGTAATCAAAGTTTCATTGTTGCTCGAACTAATACTAAGTTTATCGAAACTCAAACTGGAAATTAACCCAATTAAGTCCTCACCTTGGAGGAAGTCAGTAATAATGTCGCTACCCAAACTTGGATTTAGCACAAATACATCATTTCCCAAACCGCCGATCAAAGTATCGTCCCCAGCACCGCCGTTGAGGAAATCGTCCCCAGCACCGCCGTTGAGGATATCATTACCATTACCACCGTCAAGCTTATCGTTATCGGCGTCCCCGAACAGCACATCGTTTCCATCGCCGCCTAAGAGCAAGTCGTTGCCCTCACCGCCATC
>JAUBOM010000387.1:0-1178 GCA_036700245.1 Microcoleus vaginatus BM001213989 | reverse complement strand
CTTTGCTGCTCAGGGCCGTTTCAGCCTGTTCTTGAGTATATCCGCAGTTGCCGACCAGCGATCCTGCAAACACATCGCGAAACTCACCTATCGTCATCGGCGTTCCCAATTCGTGAAAGCCAAAAGCCAGACCGTCCAGCAAGTGAAGGTAAGCTAAACCATAGATATTTAACTGCCCCGCGATATACAGAAAATCTTCGCGATAACTGGGAGAACCCATATCATTGTAAATACCGTTGGGAGAAAGTCTAACTCCCACTCGGTTTGGCGGAAATACTGTGATAATCGCCTCGACAATTTCCTTAAGAAAACGGTAGCGGTTTTCAACGGGGCCGCCATAGGAATCAGTGCGGTGATTGGTTTTGGTTTGCAGGAATGCGTCAATGAGATAGCCGTTAGCCGCGTGAATTTCTACACCGTCAAAACCTGCCATTTTTGCTCGTTCAGCCGCCTTGCGATAATCTTCTACAACCAACGAGATTTCGTCGGTTTCTAGAGCGCGGGGAGTTTCGTAGGGTTGTTTGCCTAGAGGGGTATGAATGTCTTCTCCGTTTATTTTGATGGCAGACGCTGCAACGGGCAATTGATTGTTTTCATGAAAACTGCTGTGGGAAGCCCGCCCGGTGTGCCAAAGCTGCATGAAAATCGGCGTTTCGCGGGCATGAACCGCAGTCACGACTTGTTTCCAAGCTTCGCCTTGCTCGTCTGAATAAATACCAGGCGTATTGAGCCAACCATTACCTTGAGTAGAAATCACTGCGGCTTCTGTAATGATTAAGCCAGCGGATGCCCGCTGGGTGTAATACTCTGCCATCAAGGCGTTGGGCATCCGCGCTTCACCGGCTCTGGATCTCGTCAGGGGTGCCATGATTACGCGGTTTTTTAAAGGTAAATCTCCGAGTTTGAATGGACTGAGTAGAAGTGGAGAAGTTGTTTTGGTATTCATGGTTCTGGTATTTTGTCAACTAAAAAATGAGGGTAGTTCAGAGTTCGATCGCTTCTGAGGATAACTTGAATCGATCGCCCGCAATGCTAACGGCATCACATTTTCACGATCGATTATCGCTCGTTGGGCGATCGCCACTTCTTAAAGAAATCTGGGATCTAACAGCAGGTGTCATCCATGTAATCTGATGCTCAGGAAATAGCTTGAGATTCCTCATAGGTAGGGAAATCGA
>JAUBOM010000386.1:0-1178 GCA_036700245.1 Microcoleus vaginatus BM001213989 | reverse complement strand
TATAGCCTTTCTCAGAAAGATGAGGTACAATAACAGCAGTGTGTAAACCAGTTAAAAATATTTGACGATGTAACTTGTCCGAACGCAAACTCGATGGCTTTTCCTAACTCTTGATAATTAGTAGTTTTGATAGAACGGAGAATGATTTTAAGTTTTGACCACAAATTCTCAATGGGTGAAAAATCTGGTGAATAAGGTGATAAGTATATTAATTTTGCCCCTTTTTTTGCGATAGCTTTTTTCACTTCTTCTCCCAGGTGAATGGGACAATTATCCATCACTACACAAGCACCTTTCCATAGTTTTGGCACAAGTTTTCTAACAATAAAAGCTTCAAAGGTAATTGCATCGGTTCCGCCTATTAGATTAACCGATGTCAAGATTTCATTGACTGACATGGCTCCAATTATTGAGACATTTTTGCCACGCTTAGTTGGTTTAGACCCCTTGGCTCTTTCACCTTTTAAAGCCCTAGCATATAACCTAACCATTGCCAAATTAACTCCCGCTTCGTCAATGAATATTAAGTCTTTAAAACTCATCTCTTTAATTGTTTCCCAGAACTCACATCGCAGGATTTGAACTCGCTCAGTTCCTTTACCTGAAGGGAAGAGAGTTTTTTTTTACAGTAATCTCTAAGAGTTTTATCATTCTTCCTATTGTTGATATACTAACGGAAAATCCAATTTTCCCATAAAGTAAATAACGGAGTTCTTCAAGAGTTGCATCATTATTTTCTTCAATCAATTGGGCCAAAATGAGTAGTTGCTCGGCATTCAGTTTGCCTTTGACTCCACATCGGTCAGTTCTCGGAGTAATGTTTTTTGTTTCACGATACTGTTTAAGCAATTTTTGTACAAAACTTAGAGCCACAGAAAAACGCTTAGCTATTGCTTTTTGTGAAATGGGTTCAGCATGATAAGTATCAAGGATTTTTTGCCTAAAATCAATCGAATAAGCTTTCATTTTTAACAATGTATGAAGTTTGGTACAAGTAAACGTGTTGTGAGTCAAGCAGATCGTGCTGTCAAACAAATGCTATGGGTGTGTGGTATCGCTTTCGCGTGGCTTTACTGAACCATGTAATTATAGTTCATTTGAACTTATCTTCTCTGTTTGACCCTCACGAGTGAGTGTCAGTAACATGATACCTCATCTTTCTGATAAAGGCTATATAT
>JAUBOM010000026.1:0-79279 GCA_036700245.1 Microcoleus vaginatus BM001213989 | reverse complement strand
TCGCTTGCAATACATCAAAAGGCAATGTTAAATGATGTGCGCCAGCTAATAAAGTCTTTACAGCTTCGGACGGCGATTTAATGCTAGCTGCCAAAATTTCAGTATTTGTTTTTTTCAAGACACCTGCCATATCTTGGACTAAGGCAAAACCGTCTCCCAACAATCTGGTGGCGCGATTCACGTAGGCGATCGCATATTTGGCCCCCGCTTCTGCTGAAACAACGGCCTGGGCCGCGCTGTATATCGCCGTCACCGCGCAAGGAATGGACGGTGACAAATGCGCTACTGCTTGGAAACCCGCCGCCGTTGCTGGAACTTTCAAAACTGTTTGCCGCCCGATCGACTCAAAAGCAGCTTTTCCTTCTTCTACCATGCCATCAAAATCCGATGCCATTAGCTGATAATACACTTCTCCTGGAATCAGTTGTGCCAGTTTTTTGAGAGTCTCCTCAGGAGATAACTCGCTTTTTGCCAAAAGTGTGGGATTAGTAGTAATTCCCGCTATCCATCCGAACTTGCTCGCCCGTGCGGCTTCCGCTACAATTGCAGTATCAAGATAAATTGCCATCAGCTCTACACCTTCAGTTTCTTAATAATTTCCCGACGCTTGCTTTCAGATTGAGATCGATCCGAGCAAGATTAATTGTTAAGCTTTAACAATATCAGAATCTCGGAAATATTACTGTTAAGTAAATATAACAATTTAGTGATATGCCTCATCGGTAGTAGTGCGTCAGTTTTGAAGGCGAGATTTTTGAATTCAACAAAACTTAGGCTCAGAAATCCCCTTTCTTACCAAAAAATGGTGGAGGACGACATATCTGTGAATAAACCGGGTTGATGAGGGAAATTGAGTAACTGCTATTTAAGATAGCTAACAACTGAAATCAAAACTTTTAAGTCAGTTGGTAACGGAGAATGTCGGGTAAGGAAAACTTGACTCGGCAGATCCCGGATACAAATCAGTTACATTTGTATGAATAGTGATGTATGCAATAACTCTAGGAGGGGAGTCAGAAAATGACCGAAGAAAAAAATCAGCAGCCACAAGTCAGCCTTAAGACATCTTCTGAACAACCCCAGTTGGAAAAACCAGCAGAAACCGCTGCCGAATTTTCGATAAATGTTAAGTCTGAAACTCTGTTTCAAGCGGTTGAAAATAACGCCGAACAGCGTTTGAAGGCTCTAGCTCGCTTAATGATGGTGAGCTTAACTTGGTCGATGGCGGGGCTTTCCAAACGCCAGTAAGTTATGGAGCGCTACCGCAACGGGCGAGTTATGATTTGTGGGTTGTGTCGGGACTTTTGTTTAAATCAAAACTTACTTAGAACTGCCGGACTTACATCAAGTCCGGTTAGTTTTAATAAAACCAGTTTTTAGTGAGGAATAAAGTTTTTGCTCTCAGGGCTAAAGTCTTCAACCGAGCAGTCATAACTTTTATTTAAATCCTTCAAACGGCCCTAAAAAAGTCGGTTTCGGACGGGTAACGCGCACTTCCCAAAGCGCTTTAAGCACGGCAAAAAATTCGCGGATACTGTAGCGAATCATGGTATTTTGGCGGAATTTGCCCCAATCCGGCGTTCCTAAGCCGATCGCCTCTACGCCCAACTGGCGGCAGGTATAAACAGCGCGGGCTAAGTGAAAGTTTTGCGTAACTAAAACAGCCTGGGTTATGCCAAAAATCTCTTTCGCCCGGTAGCAACTTTCATAGGTGCTAAATCCGGCATAATCGAGAATGATATTATTAGTCGGTACGCCCTGTGCTTCGGCGTACTCCTGCATTGCTTTGACTTCGTTGTAATCGGCGCTGCTATTGTCTCCTGTCATCAAAAGTTTGCCTGCTCGCCCCGCTTTGTACAAATCGACGGCTGCTTGGACTCGATCGGCTAACATTGGGGTGGGAGTGCCGTCTTCCCAAAGTCCCGCACCGAAAACAATGGCTATTGGTTCGGCGGAAACCTTAGCTACATCGGTGCGCAGGTAGTTGCTTGTAACTACCCTGACGTAGTAGTTGAGGGCTAGAGGTGCGATCGCTAAGGTTAATATTAACAGCCCGATGGCAAGCCGCCATGGAAATATAAAGGATTTAGGCAACATAAATTCAAGTTAACTTCCTATATAATTACACAAACAGAGCGCTTCGCGGGTCTAAAAATTGTCTAGTTACCGAATTTACATTATATTGACAAAAATATGATTCAACAACAGCCAAACTTTGAATTGCTGGAATCATTTTTATGGGACCCCAAAAACGGCTATTTTTTGCTAGACAGACATCTTCAAAGATTAGAGCGATCGGCTGATTATTTTAATTTCCCCCTATCCCTAACAGAAGCAAGCAAAGCTTTACAAGCATTAAGTATGACTTGCGGGTCAGTCAAACAAAAAATACGGTTAACAATATCTTGTCAGGGAAACATAACATTACAAGCTCAGACACTAGATAGCGGGATCTTAAAAATCGGTGCATCTGTGGGAATTGCCCGCAAACCGATCGATTCTCAAAACCCATTTCTTTACCACAAGACAACTTACCGATTGCCTTATACAATGGCTTTGGAGTCGCAGCCCGAATATCAGGATGTCATTCTGTGGAATCAAGATGAAGTTATCACCGAATCTACGATCGCCAATATCGCGATCGGTACACCCGCAGGTCTAATCACACCTCCCGTCAAGTGCGGTTTATTACCGGGGACGTTTCGTTCTCAACTTTTAGAGGAGGGAAAAATCAGAGAAGAATTAATTACCTTAGATGATTTGCGCAGTACCCAAACTTTATTTCTCATTAACTCCGTTAGGGGTTGGATACGCCTCAAAAAAGAAGCAAGCAGAGATGTTTGGAAAGTTGTAAGTAATGGCTGAGATAACGCTTTCAATCGATTTTAGTAGGGTGCGAACTGTGCACATTACTACTACAGATAGTGTCAAAATTGACTCGTTGCGTAAGTCCTGAAAGTGTTAACCCTAGTGGAATCTATTATGAAACAAATACAACCTTGGCATTGGCGAAAGCTTCCCCTAAATCAGCGCAGCGGATCGGAAATTTTTAAAATTTTATTTCTCGGTAAAACTGCCGAGAGTGCAAGCTCAATATCGGATTGTTTCCCCCGCGATATGGCCGTTCTGCTAGAAAGTCCTGTTACACCTTCTACTAACTTGGCACGATATTCTATTTGTGCAGGTTCTCCCCGGATAATTGACGGTCAATCTCAGCTATGGACACCGCCTGTCGGTGAAATTTTACCTTTTTTGCGCGCTCTTTTGGACTCTCAAAAGCAAAATTTAGCAGTGAATGTACCGCCAGAAATTCCTTTTACTGGGGGTTGGTTGGGATGGCTAGGTTATGATTTAGCATGGGAAATCGAACACCTGCCCCAACTCAATACCGATCCGCTTCCTTTTCCGGTTAGCTGTTGGTACGAACCAGAATCTTTTGCGGTTTTAGACCGTCAAACGCAAATTCTCTGGTTGGCTGCGAGTCAACCTTCTCACCTCGATGTTATGCAGCATCAATTAGAGCAAACCCAGGGAGAAATAATCGAGAATAATTTACCGGAAAATTATCAACAAAATTCCGCTACTCCTATTTTCCAATTATCTCAGAGTGAGTATAAAGAAATAGTCCGAAAAGCTCAGAAGTATATTCATGCGGGCGATATTTTTCAGGCTAATTTATCTTTGCGGTTTGAAGCCCGTACAGATTGCAGTAGTTGGTCAATTTACCGCGCTTTGCAACGGATCAATCCTTCGCCTTTTGCAAGTTATTGGCAAACTCCGTGGGGGGCGATAGTTAGTTGTTCGCCGGAAAGACTGGTTCAATTATTAGGAAAAAAAGTGGATACTAGACCGATCGCGGGAACGAGACCTCGAGGTTTAACCTGCATTCAAGATGAGCAGTTAGCACAGGAGTTAATAGAGAATATCAAAGAAAGAGCCGAACATATTATGTTAGTTGACTTAGAGCGCAACGATATCGGGAGGGTGTGTGAATGGGGTTCGGTAAAAGTTAACGAATTTCTGACGATTGAACGCTACAGTCACGTGATGCACCTCGTCAGTAATGTTATCGGTACATTAAGAGGAGATTGCGACGCGATCGACTTAATTCGTGGGGTATTTCCGGGCGGTACGATTACAGGTTGTCCGAAAGTGCGCTGTCTGGAAATTATCGAAGAATTGGAACCCGTGAAGCGCAATTTATTTTACGGTTCCTGCGGTTATTTGGACTGGCGCGGCAACCTGGATTTAAATATTTTGATTCGCACGCTTTTATATGCACCAAAAAGTGACGGTACGACGGGGGGAGTTGTTTGGGGACAAGTGGGTGCGGGGATTGTTGCTGATAGCGATCCAGAAAGGGAATGGCAGGAGTCGCTGCATAAAGCTCAAGCTCAACTTAATGCTTTGAATTTAGCGGAGATATTTGATTAGATGCGTGTTAGATAGATCGAATTGTTAAGATTATTGAAATTTACGATCGCGGATTTACTTTTGATGTAATACTGATTGAAATCGAACGAAAACAAAAGATTTCTTGTAGTATTAATGTTAGGGAACTGTTGGTATGGTGTTGCCTGATAGTTTTTTTAGCGATCGCACTGTGAGTCAGATTATGGGTGAACTCATGGATATTAGACGAGACTGCCAAAGCTGGTTAGCTGTTGGAGAAGCTCACTATCACGATCGGAAAGGAAAAGCACAAGCAATTAACAAAGCCCCTGAATGGCTGATTCCTGTGTTCCATCCTCAACGAGGCACAATCAACTGCTATAAAGACTGTCTAAACATCAGCGAGTTGTATGAAGCTGGCTGGACATATATAGACGGTAAATTGATAGTTGCAGTTTATTCAACCGTTGACCTTTGTCGAGGCTATCCGGTAGATATTTCCTTACTTGAAAACTACTTGCCTCCCCTGCAAAAATACGGTGTTCCTATGATGATTTTTCCCTTCAAGCGAGAGATAATTCTCCAGGAAAAAATCATCTATGAAACGGAATCTGCCTACGGAACGAAAACCCAGCTTGTTGATGTCGCTCAAGTTCAAGATATGATACCTAGGGCGTGGTACGACCGAGATTATAAAGTTTTGATCAAATACAGCGATCGGCTAGTGCCTTTATAATGAAATTTCAAGAGTTAATCAGGTGCTAAAAGTGGCGGCGATTATTTCCGGGAGTGGATGGCTACTCAATGCACTGATCGAAGGGTGCAAAAAGGGTAATATTGATCGGGCATCCTGCCTGCCCAAGACTTGCTTTTCACTCCTATGTCTATTTATTCCCGCAACCTACTGCCTCAGAAATAGAACTAAATCCGCGTTCTTCTAACTTTTGCAACAAACCTTGGAGAATCCGACGCACCATCCAAGGTCCTTCGTAAACCCAACCGGTGTAGACTTGAATTAAACTCGCACCGGCGGCTATTTTTTCCCAAGCATCTTCGGCGGTGAAAATGCCACCGACTCCAATTATGGGTAATTCGCCTTTGGTATATTGCCAGATAAATCGGATTACTTCTGTCGATCGCTCCCGCACAGGAAGCCCGCTAATTCCCCCGGCTTCTTCGGCGATTGGTTTGCCTGTTTCTGGCAATATTTGTGTTTTCAATCCGTCGCGGCGGATGGTGGTATTTGTGGCGATAATTCCTGCTAGTTGGTAGGTTTTTGCTAAGTCGAGGATTGATGCAATCGCCTCGGACTCCAAATCCGGCGCAATCTTGACTAAAATTGGCTTGATTCCGCGATTTTCTTGTTGCAAAATTTCCAAAATTGTGCTAAGCCCAGCAGCAGCTTGGAGCGATCGCAACCCCGGCGTATTCGGAGAGGAAACGTTGACTACAAAATAGTCGCCCCAATCTTTCAGCAGCTTAAAACTCTCCAAATAGTCGGCTGCTGCTTGCTCTAACGGTGTTACCTTAGATTTACCGAGATTGATGCCCAAGGGAAACCGAGACTGAGGCATGGGGCGCGAGGCATCGAATGAGGGCTGTTTCTGTGCTCTCTGAAACCGGGCTGCCATTGCCGCGGCTCCTTGATTGTTAAATCCCATGCGGTTGAGGGCTGCACTGTCCTGAGTCAAGCGAAACAAGCGAGGTTGGGGGTTTCCCGGCTGCGGTTGACAAGTGACAGTGCCGAGTTCGGCAAAGCCAAAGCCAAAATTTGCCCAAATATCGGCAGCTACGCCGTTTTTATCAAATCCCGCGGCTAAGCCGACAGGATTTTTCAAGTTCAATCCCCACAAAGATTGTTCGAGGCGAGAATCTTGCACTCCCAAAGATTTCTGCAATCGGGAGAGCATTTGGCTGGTGGCGGGGTTTGACTGGGTTCTGGCTGCGAGTTCGAGAACTTGGAGAGTGCGGTTGTGCAGCCACTCGGCATCGGTTTTCAATACCGAAAACAACAGCGGGCGCACACCTGATTGATAAATATCCAATGACTTATCCTGGGGCAGTTGACAAATGAGAAGCTCAATAAAAATATTCAGGAGAAGAGTGTGAAGGTGAGGTTTTTACTTCAACTTCGATCGACTTTATCCAATGTTTTAGATAGAAGGATAAGTTAAACGATTATATTATAAGTTGATTCTTTGGCATTTTATTTTTTTAAATATTTAAGTGGGTAATTTGAAATCAGACAAAGGTGCGGGGAAGCTTGGAAATGGGGCAGCAGGAAAGACCGAAGGATTTCGACGAACAAATCGCAACCTTGGAACGGGTTCTCCAGACTCTGCGAGAAGAGGAGAATGTTGAAGTGCTACTTGCGACCACACTCGGTTACTTGCAAACGGAATTTGACTGGGAGTTGATTTGGATCGGGTTGTACGATCGACAGGGCCACAGATTGTTCGGGAAAGGTGGCATGACTCCTAACGGCGACCTTTCTTTTCTCAAACAGCGGTTTGCCCTGAGTCCGGGAGATTTGCTCGAACAAGTGGTGATTCAGCTCCGGCCGGTGGGAGTCCCGGATTTGCGATCGGAACACAGAGCCGGAGAATGGCGCAAAGCAGCTCAAACTTACAATATTCAAGGCACGACTCTGTTTCCGCTCCGCTACCAAGACCGCTGCTACGGCGTGATTTTGCTCGGGACCCAGGTGTGGGGAGCGTCGCCAAAGTCGGGGGAAAAAACGCAGTTGGCGATCGTATTTGGAGCGCTGGCAACTGCTCTTTACCAAATAGAAAAAGACTGGCTGCGACAACAAGTCAAACACCCAGATGAGTCTCTTTTAGCGCTGATTTCGCAGTTGAAAGAACTGCGATCGCTCGACCAATACTTGCAAGCGGTTGTCGAACAAGCCCATGAATTTATCCAGCCGACGCGCACTAATGTTTATTGGTTCGAGCAAGAGCGGCGCTATTTTTGGCGCCGAGTCAGCAACCGCCAAGTTACTCCGGCTTTGGGCGGGTCGAGCCGACCGGCTTCGGGCATCACCGTCCAAGACTTGGGCGAA
This sequence comes from Microcoleus vaginatus BM001213989, assembly GCA_036700245.1. GTDB lineage: Bacteria > Cyanobacteriota > Cyanobacteriia > Cyanobacteriales > Microcoleaceae > Microcoleus. Next base: position 71,826 of record JAUBOM010000026.1, on the reverse strand, counting down.
TTTTATCAGGCTTTGGGCAGGGAAGAAATGGTTTGGATCGGTGAATCTCAAAGTTCTCTGAAAACTGAGCTGACGGCGCGGTTGATGCAGCAAATCCGCGCTCGCTCTCTGTTGGCGGCGCCGATTGTTTCGGAAGGGGAATTGTTGGGATTTTTGGCAGTCGAAGCCGCCGAGCCCCGGATTTGGCAAGACAATGAAAAACATTACCTGCAGGGAGTGGCGCAGTTAGTGGCTCTGACGGCTCCTATGTCCCAGATGGAGGAGAGGATTCAGCAAACAGAGATCGATCGAGATTTAACAGCCGGAATAGCTCGCGCCATCTACAGCGATGCTGACTGGGAGGCGACTTTAAAAAATACCGCCGAGCAGTTGTGCCGGCGGCTCAATTGCGAATACTTTTTGCTGCTGCTGTACAGCGAAGAACAAAATCGCTTTGAAATTGTCGGCCAAAATCTGCCGCGGAACCGCAGGCCAGTGCCGTCGCCGCTCAACGCCCTGGATGTGGCTGACGTGGGGCTGTTGCTGATGCGCGAACCTGTGGCTATTGAAAATTGGGAGGAAGACCCGCGGTTGGGCGCTTGGCGGGAAGTGCTGGGGGAGGCGGGGGTGCGATCGCTTTTGGCATCGACCACTCGGGGGAAAAAGAAAGAGGGAGAACACCCCAATCGCCAATCGTCAATCGCCAATCGAAAATCGATCGAGGGTTTGCTGGTTGTCGGGCACAGTGCAACTCGCACTTGGAGGCGAGCGGAGCAAGAATTAGTTCGGCTAGTAGGCCAACAGCTAGGATTGATCCTGCACTCCTGGCAGCAGAGCTCGGAAATCGAGAAATATCAGCAATTTGAGCGCTCGCTCAAATCGGGTTTGGCGCTTTTGCACCATTCTCCTCAGGAGCAATCTGAGAAACCGAGATTTGCTGCTTCACCGACGATGTTCCCAGAGTTGCCGCTACAAAAGCTCGATCTTAACTTTGCTCAACACGTTTCCCAGACACTTTCCTGTCCTCTAGTAGCCATAATTACTTGGAATCCCGGTCAGGAGGAAGGTTTAATCGCGGCGACAGTAGCTGCCAATCCCGTATTTGCCCTCAATCCCGAGGCGGTGATTCCTGTCCAAACAGATGCTTTGATCCAGCAAACCCTGGGATTCGCCGGCGTGCTGCAACAGAGCACGAGCCAACTGCAACTGGCGACGAAGCGGTGGCTCCGCAGTCCGGGAATTGGCGAGATTCTGACGGTGGCGCTGCGGACGGCCCCAGAACACGCTCCGGCGGGCATTGTGGTGGCAGCAGACGCTCCGGGTCGCCAGTGGTCCGAGTTGTCGGTGAGTTTACTCAGCTCGATGGCGTCTCAGTTGGCTTGGTGGCGCAGGTATTTGGCGGTGCAATCGGCAAGCGAGTCACAGCGATTGGATCTGGAGCTGCTCAACTGGTACAAGCAGCGCCGTTTTGAGGACTTTTACCGCACGGTGGGAGCGGGGGTGAAGGAGTTGGGGGAGTTGAGTCAGTCGATTTTGCAGTCGGCGAAGGAACAAAAGGATGCTCTGAAAACTTTGCGCTACCAACAGGTTTTGCGACACATTGGCAATGCTTTGGGGTCAACGAATTTGCTGCTGAAACAGGAACAGTGGTGGCTGCAATTCGGACAAGATGCGGTGCCTGTGAGCGCTTGGCTGAGGCGATCGATCGATCGAACTGCCCCCCTGGTCAAACAGTCGGAAATCTTGCTGGAGGTGCACAGAGAAACTGCTATGTCGATGCCGGAGGGCCAGACTTTGAGCGTTCGCGCCGACAGCATCAAGCTGGATTTGATACTGGGCGAATTGCTGGCGATGGCTTGCAGGCGCTCTGGAGTTGGCGACAAGATTGAGATTCGCTCTCAGTTGTTGGGGGGAGATTTGCTAGAATTGTCTGTGATCGATAGTGGCGCGTGCGATCGACAGTTAATTGCTGCTTTCAACAACGGTTCCGAGTCGGATATATTAGCCGTTTCTAGTTCACATAGGTCGATCGTGCAAAATCTCTTAATTTGTCAGCGAGCGGTACGCTTAATGGGGGGAAACTTTTCTTTAGAAATGTTAGAAAACAATTTAATTGTCGCTCGTTTAGTGCTGCCCCTAGCCAATTCTTAATCTTGTAAAATTTTGTAAAAGTTCCAAGCTGCGATCGAGCGCCATCTACCTCTTTCAAAATACAAGGAGGTGGTTTAAGCTACGCTCTATATTGTTACTGATATCTTGCGCCATTCTTACAAACGAACGGGCTAGGAGGGCCCGTTCCACAATACATCAATTTTCTTGTGGGTGAACCGGAGAACCCGCCCCTGAAAGACTTTCAGAACTCGGGAAAAACCTTTGAGTAATCCAAGCAGTTACAATATGAGAAAGCAATCCCATCGGTCCAGCAAAGAAAGACAAAGCCACAGAATGAACCGTCCAAACTCCTGTCCGCTGTCCTTCCAAATAAACCCAGCGCCCCACAAACAAGTCCAGCACTAAAAAATGTATCCATGCCGTAGCAGCCGCCGTTTCCTCGCCCAGAAACTTAGCAATATCTGCTAGCTTGGGATTGGCCAAAGCTGCCAGATTTTCCGCAGTCACACTGCTACCAAACAAATATATGTACAAAGCTGCGAGCATCGCAAACGGAATCAAGGAATTCATCACTTTTCGGGTAATTCCCCAGTTGGGTAAGAAAATCATAATTACCCAGAAAGGCAAAACGAACAGATTACCGGCATTAAAAATTAGTTCTGGTGTCATAGTTGGCTCGTGGCTCCAGCGAATGCAATGCAATTAAGGGCGTTAAGATTACTTTACACAATTTTTGCTAAAATTTATCAAAACCTGAAAAAACTCATTCACAAATAAAATAGAATTGCTATAATGAGCGCAATTCTAGGGCTTAGACAAAAAGTGGTTTAACGCGCTACCTATAGCGGTAAGGTGCGCCGAAGAGAACCCTACATATAGAGGTTTCGCGTAAATCCTGAAATCTAACATCCCAAAGATAAAATTGCCAATATAAATATACAATTTAAAATTTAAAACCGCATGACAAAAACTTATGATAACTTTCCAGATTGGTGCAAGCACAAAGAAAATCTCTCTGACGACACCAAACATACGGTAGAAATACTGTTGCAAATATCAAATACTTCAGAGTGCGATCGAGCTAACGAACTGCTTTCTAATACAACAGAAATTAACCTCAAACTTACTCAACTTACCGATATCCGTCCCCTCTCATCTTTCACTCAACTTACTAATCTCATCCTCGGCAGCAATCAAATATCTGACATCGCTCCCCTACAATCTTTAACCAAGCTAAAAACTCTAGTTATGGATGTCAACCAAATATCAGATATCAGTCCGCTTTCCTCTCTAACAAATCTGAGTAGACTCGTACTCGATACCAATCAAATCTCAAACATCAGTCCCCTAGCAGCTCTAACTAATCTTACCGCACTTGTCTTGTTTGACAACAAAATTTCTGACATCACTCCCGTGAAAGCTTTAACGAACTTAAATGCGCTGATCCTCTACAACAATCAAATTTCCGATATCGCTCCTCTGGCAAATTTAACTGAACTTGAGACACTCTACCTTTACAATAATAAAATATCGGATATCACCCCGCTGGCGTCCTTAAAAAATCTCAATACGCTGTTTCTCTTCGGAAATGAAATATCTGACCTTACTCCGCTGGAAACTCTAACCAACTTAAATAAATTGGTTTTATTCCAAAATAAAATATCTGATATTAGTCCTTTGACATCGCTAACTAATTTAATTGAACTCAACCTCGGTAACAATCAAATATCAGACATCAGTCCGCTGAAATCCTTAACTAATTTGACTCAACTTTATCTGTTCAATAATCAGATTTCCGATAGCAGCGCGCTGCAAGCTTTAAATAACTTATTTTTGCTTGACTTGTACAACAATCAAATCTCTGAGATCGATTCCTTGCAATCTTTGCCAAAGTTAACTACACTCGACTTGCGCGGGAATCCCATTGTTAAGAAAATTTGCCCTGTTAATCCTGAATCTATATGCCGGTTTTAATTCTTAAGGTCGAGATGGCGTTTATATAGTATAATGTTGAAAGTCAATATCAGGAGAAAGTGATGAGCGGACACGATGCTTTGATGTTAGGATTGCTGCTGTTGCCAGGTTTGGCTTTGTCGATCGCAATTATGGGCGCTTTTGCCGCTGGTGGATAATCAGTTTTTAACAGTCATCAGCGCTTCCGAAAGCAGTAAACTGGTTCGGAGAGGGCGGGTTAATTTATTTTTTGACTAGCCGGAAATATCTTTGGCAAAACCCGCCCCTCTCCTCTACCAATTTACAAAAATTGTGCTGTCACATCCGAATTTACCAAAGTATTCGCGCACAAAATACCCGATGCTGCGACGGCGGGTACGCCAATTCCCGGCATGGTGCTGTCTCCCACCCGATACAAGCCTTTGACTGGTGTTTGGGGCCCGGGAAATGTGCCTTTTCCGGCGGCGATTGCAGGCCCGTAAGTTCCTTGATATCGGCGTAAAAATCGGGCGTGGGTTAGCGGTGTGCCGATCGACTCTACGACTATTCGCGATCGCAAATCCGGTATAATTCTTTCTAAAGCTTGAAACAGAGATTGCGATCGCTCTTGCTTTTTCTGCTGATAAAATTCGCCATATTCCCAACCTTCGTAAGGTTCCAATGTATAAGCGTGAACGGTGTGATGTCCGGGCGGCGCCAGAGTTGCATCCCACACTGTAGGAATCGAAATCATGCAAGTATTTCCGGGTACTGTAATGTCAATCTTGCTGTCGTGAACGACGACGTGGTGGCCGGTCAAACCTTCGAGCCCTTCGGCTTTAATTCCTAAATGGAGGTGCATGAAACTGTCTACTGCTGGCATCGACAAAGCGCTTTTTCGGTAGCTTTCCGGCAAATCTTCAGGGCGCAGTAACTTTGTATAAGTATCCCAGACGGTGGCATTGGAAATAACAATTGGGGCGCAGATAATTTCGCCATTTTGCAAGCGAACGCCGGTGGTTTTGCCAGATTCAACTAAAATTTGCTCGACGGGAGTTCCCAAGCGCAACTTTCCTCCCCAGCGCTGCAAGCCTCTGACTAAAGCATCGACGATCGCACCGCTGCCGCCGACAGGATATTCGATCGCACAGCGCGATCGTTCGCCAATCATAAAAGCTATTTCCGGCGCGACAGTTCCGTGCGCTTTCAAACCAGACAGCAAAAAGCACTCCAAATCGATCAAACGCCGCACCCAAGGATCGCGCACATCGCGATCCATCAAGGAACCCGCCGAACCCGCGATCGCACCTACTAGCGGTAACAGCTTCAGCAAAGCAGGCGAGTACCGAGACAGCAAAACAGGTATCAACTGCCAGTCGGATCTCAGCGCCAAAGCCGGGATTCCACGCAAAGCTTCATACAAAACTAATAAGTTTTGTTGAAATTGCTGCAATTCTACAGCACCTTGCGGTGCGAATTTAGCTACAGCATCTAAATAACTTCTCGCCTCAGCATAAATCGGCAAACTTCCCTCGGGAAAATGGTAATGCCCCAGCGGATCGTAGGAAATTGCTGCGATCGATTCCTCCAAAACATCAAAAACTTGCCGCAAAGGATTGAAGGACCGGGGGTCAGTCAAACCGCAATAAAAAGAAGGCCCCGAATCAAAGTGAAATCCCCGGCGCCAAAAGCTGTGAGCTGCCCCGCCCGCTATTGTGTGGCTCTCGCAGACGAGAACCCGCTTGCCGTAGCGAGCTAGCATCGAGCCGGCGACTAACCCGCCAATACCGCTGCCAATTACGATCGCATCCAAGTCTTGCATTTATCCAATGTGGTATAATCTTATTATTTCTTGCTGACTGGTCACAGGGGATTTTTATGGGAGGAAAACTATGAAAGCTTTATCTATTTTAGATGAAGTTGTTCGCGAATTAGAACAAGATGTCAATCTCTCGCGCATTAAAAAAATAATATTTTTTGCTTGTAAAGACTTTTGGGAAAACGATCCGGCCCAACTCGCCAGCGCAGATCTAGGAATTTTAATCGAAGAACTGTGCGCCAAATACAGCAGGTTAGAAGATATTGAAGCAGTTTTAAATAGTATAGTTTCTAAGGTTAATAAAAAAACCGACTATGCTTTAGTAGCCGACCTCATAGTCTGTCAACTTAGCAGGCTGTATGAATATGAAGATTTCACCAAATTAGAAACAAACATATCTAGTTTTGGCGGTCAGGAAGCTCCCGCATTTGACGATCACTTTAGTTCGGAAATATCAAACGCCGAAGAAAGGGCAAGAGACCCCGGGAATTTATTTGATGTCAGACAAAATATTTTGCAGCAAACAAATCCGCTGAGGGCTAAAATCCTAATTTTTTCTAGTCTTTATCACGAGTTTACTTTTAGCGAGCGCGACTGGCTGCTGCTGAAAACTCAAGAACTTGACAACCTGCTGCGACAACTGTTTAATGTCTGCTGGAGCCTAGCCCAACTCGAATCTCAGTTGTACACAACTGCTAGCAATCTCGACAACAGAGATGAAAACGACCAAGCTGCGAGCGTAATCATCCAAGCGATGAATCCTTGTTACGCAAAAATGCAACAGCAAGAACGCAATGTAGCCGAATATTCGGCTACCGAAGATTGCGATCAGACACATTTAAACAACATTGTTTATGAAGAGAGCGAGCGGGTTGACAGGCGCAGCAATTATTTTGATGGAGGCGATGTTACTCACCTCATTCAACCTGCTCCAGCTCACTATCATTATGACCCCCAGAATACTTACTTAGTGCCCGGGACAGCCGAAAATATACAGTTTCAAGAACCAGAAACCAGCATAAATAATTCTGCTGTCGATTTCAGGCAGGAACTGGAAGAAACATTCCCAGTGGCAGAAATGCAGACAAGTATCAACATTTTCGAGTCGGCCGAGCCTGGTCTTGTAAATATTAGCGATTCCATCAAACGCAAGTTGGGATTGGAAGAAGAAATGACAGGATTAGTCAGTCAAAGTGCTAACTCCGCAACGGCGCAAATAGAAAATATATTCACCGAGTTAGAAGCTGCTTTGAACGAAAAAATTTTCCCCGGAAATGCAGAGGAGCGTTTGTACTGGAAATATAAAAATCTCAGAGATTATGTAGGAAAAGTTCAGAATTTTACAGATAAATTAATGGAAATTTTGAGCGAATTGGAGTCAAAAGAAAGCGGCAAAAATTCTTCGGAAACCCCGGAAAACATTGCAAAAAATATTTCAGAAATACCGCAGGAAAACTCTAGCCAGAAAGCAAATCAGTATCAGCTTCTGGAAATGGCAAAACAAGGCAAATCCAAGGCGATCGCCCAATTGATCAATCAATTGCTACAGTCTAAGGGAATTGTTGCAACAGCGGGATTTAAAGACGGTTGGCTCCACGTCATTCTGGAGTCTGCCGAAGTACCAAACCAACAGCCTACAGCTACATACATTCACAAAAAACTGGGTACTTTAAAATCAAAATATCTTACTCAGGTGAAAATTCACGGGCGACAGTTAGGCAGCAAAACAGTCTCTTGGACTCAAGAATTTGTGAATTAAACTCATTAAATCCCCAGACTCAAGTCTGGGGCTACAAAAACTAAGTCCGCCTGCGCTAACTGAAATTTAAGAAGTCTATAAATAGCAGATTCTACTTAATTTACCAAAAAAAATATGAATGCCAGCGAAATTTTAAGGCGATATACATCAGGAGAACTAGATTTTCAAGGTATGAATCTGAGAGGCGTATACCTGAGCGGTGCCGATTTAATTGGCGTCAATTTAAGCAGTGCTGACCTCTGGGGTGCAAACTTAGCGCTGTCGTACCTGAGCAGAATTAACCTTCAGCGCGCAAATTTAACTAATGCAAAGTTGTGCGGTGCTAACTTAAATCAGGCAAACTTGAGCGGAGCAAATTTGTCGGATGCAGACTTCCACGGAGCGACTTTGCAAGGTGCAGACTTTCGCAGAGCAAATATCTCTTTGGCAGTTTTTATCGATGCAAATTTGACCGGTGCAGATATGCGAGGTGCCAATTTGCAAGGTGCAGATTTGCGCGGTGCGTGCTTGCGGGGTGCAAATTTGCGCAAGGAGCAGCGGATTTTTGAGGGTGCAAATTTGCGGGGTACAAATTTGAGCGGTGCAGATTTGCGGGGGGTCAATTTGAGCGGTGCAGATTTGACTAAAGCTAATCTCAGTCACGCGAATTTGACAGAAGCATCTCTGGTGGAAGCAAATCTGACTCAGGCGAATTTGAGCGAAGCTATTTTACATGGCATATTTTTGACTGAAGCAACTTTGGTAGAAACAAATTTTTCCTGGGCTGTAATGACAAATGCTAAGTTGGAAAGAGCTGTATTAATTGATGCTGAATTTGCTGGCGCTAACTTGCGGGGTGCATTTCTTCCTGATGTTAAGTTGAGCAATGCTAATTTAGTTATGGCTGACTTGAGTCGAGCTAATTTGGTGAGGGCTGATTTGAGTCGAGCTAATTTTAACCAGGCAAATTTGAGTGAAGCGGATCTGACTGATGCCTACCTGGCTAGAACAGATTTGCGCGAGGCAATTTTGCACGGCACAATTTTGGTTAGGGCAGATTTAAGCACTGCTAATTTAGGGGGAGCTCAATTGCGCGGTACAATCATGCCAAATGGAGAAATGCACGGGTAATTACTTCTAGCAGCAATTTAAATCTCTCGGCACAATAGTTAATTTAATAGTTAAGGCAATTTCCTATAATAAAAAAAAGAGGGCAATGCTGTGTTAGCTCCCGGAAAAATTTTACAAGAACGTTATCAATTGCAACAGCGTTTAGGACGCACAGCGGCCGGTCATCAAACTTGGCTAGCAGTAGATTTAGAGTCTCAAGAACAGGTGACGCTGAAAATGTTAGCTTTTAGCCCGGAAATGCAGTGGGAAGAACTCAAGCTTTTTGAAAGAGAAGCACAAGTTTTGCAGGCACTAAATCATCCCCGCATTCCTTGCTATCGAGATTATTTTTCCCTGGAGCGGGAAGCCGGAGCAGGATTGCCTTGGTTTGGATTAGTGCAAGATTATATTCCGGGATTCTCACTTCAGGAATTATTAGAAAAAGACCAGGATTTTTCCGAAAAAAAAGTACGAGAAATTGCCACGGAAGTGCTGGAAATTTTAATTTATTTGCATGAATTAAGCCCCCCGGTTTTGCACCGAGATATTAAGCCGAGTAATTTAATTTTGGGGGAAGATCAGCAGGTTTATCTAGTAGATTTTGGTGCGGTACAAGCTCAAGCGGCGGTGACAGGTGTAACGTTTACAGTGGTAGGAACCAGTGGTTATGCACCCTTAGAACAGTTTTGGGGTCGGGCGGTTCCGGCTTCGGATTTGTATGCTTTGGGTGCTACTTTAATTCATTTGTTAACGGGGGTGACTCCTGCGGATTTGCCACAGAAAGATTCTCGGATTCAGTTTAGCGATCGCGTGAGTGTGAATCCTAGTTTGGTAAGCTGGATTGAGAAGATGACGGAAATCGGGTTAGAAAAGCGTTTCAGCGAGGCTAGAGAGGCTTTAGCAGCTTTGAAATCGGGAAACATACAAGGGGCTAATCTTCAAAATGAGACTGTTTGGAAAATTGCTAAACCGCCTGACAGTCGCATTCAAGTTAGCAAATCAGCGACGGAGTTAAGCATTAAAGTTCCGTATACTTTAGTCAGAAAGCCTTTTTCAGTTGTTTTTAGAGGAATATTAATTCTACTGCTATTTGCGCCGCTAATCTTATTCTTTGCTTGTATAGATTATTTAATTGCAATTATTGCATTAGGATTATTTACGATTATAGCAAGTCTCTTAGTTAGACGTTCGGGCTATGGTAATAAAATTACATTTAACCGGGACTCCTTTACACTGGAACATCAGATATTTGGTGGGAGTTATTATCAACAAACTGGGGACATTTCGGAAATTTCGGGTACTTTTATATATTGCGTGGGTGCGGTACATCACATCAAGATTTATTCAGCTAACCTTATGGGAACTTCCTTTTATACTTTAGCAACAAATTTGACAGAGGTTGAGGCGGCTTGGTTAGCGCAAGAAATTCAAGATTGGTTAAATTTAAGATAAGTAAATTTAGTAAAAAACTGCGATCGCTCAATGATGAGAATACCTGAGGCACTCAAATAAGATTATGGCTAATTATAGGATTGTTTTTTTGCTAAATACTTTAGCTGTCCTGCTGGTAGGGGTAGTAAGTTTTGCCCTAAATGGGTTTGGTTCTTCGGTAAAAGGGTTATTTTTTCCGCCTTGTCTTGCAACATATCCGGGGGCGGGTTTCTTTTTTCTGATGTTCCAAATGTTGTTTTATTTTTCAGTAATGGTGTGTGTTTTTAGCTTTGGTTTGCTAAGAACTACTCAACCGAATCGTCCTGAAAATCAGTTTATTTTAGGTTCAGCGATAGTTACGGGATTTTTCCTATTTAATGAAGTTTTTCGCACTCATGTTCACCTCGGACGCGCTGGATTCCCTAAAGTTACGATAGTTATTATGTACGCTGTTGCTGCGGCAGTTTATGGATTAACTTTTAGGAGGCAAATAAAATCAACGCCATACTTTTTGTTAGTAAGTGGCGTTGGTTTATTATTTTTGGCATTTTTTGCGGAAGCATTGCCCTGGAAAGATGAGGCAATTTCTAGCTTGCTTGAGGGTATCCCCAAATTGTTAAGTGGAATGAATATTGCGCTTTATTTTTGGTTTGTTTGTAAGGGTTTAATACTGCGATCGCTCAATTTTTCTAACAACACATCCAATCCCGAATTAAGTAAGTTTAATTAGACCGGGGCGGGTTTATGAGCTCGTTAGTTTTAGACATAGACAGTTGCTAAAACCCGCCCTTAGATGATTTTACAATCGGTTAAAACAAAAAGTACCGCTGCGCCATTGGCAAAACAGTTGCCGGTTCGCACGTTAACAATTCCCCATCCGCCCTCACTTCATAAGTTTCTGGATCGACTTCCATTTGTGGCAAATAATCGTTGAGTTTCATATCCCTTTTACTAATTTGGCGTGTCCCGGAAACTGCTACAGTTGGCTTTTGTAAACCTAGCTGTCCGGCAATATCTCGATCGCGCGCAGCTTGGGAAACGAACGTCAGACAAGTCGCCGCAATCGCACCGCCAAAACTGCCAAACATCGGCCTCATATGCACCGGTTGCGGCGTGGGAATGCTGGCGTTAGCATCTCCCATCTGCCCGTAGGCGATCGCCCCTCCTTTAATTACCATTTCCGGCTTCACCCCAAAAAAAGCCGATCGCCACAAACACAAATCCGCCAATTTCCCCTCTTCCACCGAACCCACATACTGACTAATTCCGTGAGTAATAGCCGGATTAATTGTATATTTCGCAATGTACCGCTTTACCCGAAAATTATCATTTTCTTCCCCTAGTTCACCCCCTTGGCAAGGGGAAGTTAGGGGGGGTAAATGTCCCCTTTGAACCTTCATTTTATGTGCCGTTTGCCAAGTCCGAATAATCACCTCTCCAACTCTTCCCATCGCCTGCGAGTCAGAAGAAATCATACTAAAGGCACCTAAATCGTGCAAAATATCCTCAGCAGCAATAGTTTCCCTTCTAATTCTCGACTCAGCAAAAGCCACATCTTCCGGAATACTTCGATCCAAATGGTGACACACCATCAACATATCTAAATGTTCTTCCAAAGTATTGACAGTGTAAGGGCGAGTCGGGTTAGTTGAGGAGGGCAAAACATTAGCTTGACCGCAGACTTTAATAATATCCGGCGCGTGTCCGCCCCCTGCACCTTCAGTGTGGTAAGTGTGAATTGCGCGATTTTTAAAGGCGGCAATTGTAGCTTCTACAAATCCCGCTTCATTGAGAGTGTCGGTGTGAATTGCAACTTGCACGTCGTACTCGTCAGCGACACTCAAACAAGTGTCAATTGTTGCTGGCGTAGTTCCCCAATCTTCGTGGAGTTTCAAACCCATTGCACCGGCAAAAATTTGTTCGACTAATCCTTGAGGTTGACTGCTATTTCCTTTACCTAAAAATCCTAGATTTACCGGGAAAGCGTCGGCTGCTTGCAGCATTCTGTACATATGCCAAGGCCCGGGAGTGCAGGTGGTGGCGTTTGTACCCGTTGCAGGGCCTGTGCCGCCGCCGATCATCGTCGTGATGCCGGAGGCGATCGCCACTTCTATTTGTTGCGGGCAAATAAAGTGAATGTGGGAGTCAATTCCCCCAGCGGTGAGAATCATTCCTTCACCAGCAATTACTTCTGTACCGGGTCCGATAATAATATCTACCCTATCTTGAATGTAAGGATTTCCAGCTTTACCAATTTTGTAAATTTTCCCGTCTTTAATCCCAACGTCTGCTTTAACAATGCCCCACCAATCCAATATTAAAGCATTAGTAATTACCGTGTCAACCGCACCATCAGCATTAGAAATAGGCGACTGTCCCATGCCGTCGCGAATAACTTTGCCACCGCCAAATTTAACTTCATCCCCGTAGGTTGTGAAGTCTTTTTCAACTTCTATGAATAATTCTGTATCGGCTAAACGCACGCGATCGCCCGTTGTCGGCCCGAAAGTTTCCGCGTAAGCGCGGCGATCCATTCTGTAACTCATTTTAATGCACTCCTCATCAGATTTTCGAGAATTTTTGTCATTGCCCAAATGCTTGAGTCTACATTAATTTATGCTAAGAAGTTTCTGTCTGTATACCTTCTCTCAACTCAACAAATGGCTTAAAAAACAGATGACATTTATCGGCATTTTCTGGATACGAAGTATTCCCTAGTATCAATTTTGCATCCACTAATAGTCTAATTGTCTCTCATCCATCTAACTCACCATTCACTTTTCCATTAAAGCCGTAGACTTGACGAGTACCAACAAACGGTACTAATTGCACTTCCCTTTCATCTCCCGGTTCAAATCTAACTGCTGTTCCCGCCGGAATATCCAATCGCATTCCTTTTGCTTGTTCTCGATTAAATTCTAAGGCTTCGTTTGCCTCATAAAAGTGATAGTGGGAACCGATTTGAATGGGTCGATCGCCCGTATTCCCTACCAGCGTCCGCACCGTTGGGCGATCGGCATTTAATTCTATTTCGCCTGCTGAAACAATCATTTCTCCCGGAATCATGTCTATCTCCTGCGAGTCTCTGCGGTTAAATATTTAACGGATCGGATCGTGCACTGTAACGAGTTTAGTTCCGTCGGGAAAAGTCGCCTCAACTTGCACTTCATGCACCATTTCCGGTATCCCTTCCATCACATCTTCCCGCCTCAGGAGAGTTGTTCCGTAGCTCATTAAATCTGCGACGGTGAGGCCATCTCTTGCTCCTTCTAAAATTGCGGCGGAAATATAGGCTAGTGCTTCTGGATAGTTTAATTTTAAACCTCTTTGTTTCCGGCGCTCTGCTAACAGGGCGGCGGTGAAAATCAGCAGCTTGTCTTTTTCTTGGGGGGTGAGTTGCATTTTTATTCTGGTAAGGGCGATCGCATTATTTGTGAGAGTTCAATTATCAGTGGCGGTAGCTTTTCCAGGCGAGTTTTTTATACTATCATACATTTGAAACTCAAAGATAATTTTATTTTATCCAAACTCTAGGCAAACAGCAAGGGCGTTCTGAAAAAGACAAGCGCAGCAAGTGCCAAATGCCGACAAACCACTCTCTAGCAGCAGCGGTGGATGAACCGCGATATCGGCACAGCAAACCGTTAGGGAGGCGAGTAACGCCGGTGGTTGAATTAACAGGATAAATTGTTGCCTCGCATTGCAAAGCACGCACTTTTTCCACGAGTTCTGCTGTGACGGGTTCGCCTACCCAAGCGAGGGTAGCGACTACGGGTTTTCCTGCTAAGCCGTAAGGACTTTCGAGCATTTTTTCGCCGCCTTTGAGCCATTGTCTGTCAATCCACAGAGGGCTGTTTTGCTGCCAAATTTCGGTGTGCGATCGCCATTCTCCAGACAAAAACTTTTCGCCTCTAGCAGTGCGTCCAAAGCGGGTAAATTCCCACAGCAAAATACTGGCTTGCGGCGCTAATTCTACCCGCAAATCTTGCCGATACATGGCGCCATCGAAAACGATTGTTTCCTGCGGAAGCCATTCTAACTTTGCGCCGGAATCTATTTGAATGTCAATATTTTGTTGTGCTAACTGTCCGCTGCTGCGATAAATTTTACCAGCGGCGGCGGTGGTGATTAAAGCTTTGGCGTTTGCTTGGAGGTGGAAATTGAGCGAAAGTCGATCGCCCCCGACAACTCCCCCAGCCGTGTGTAAAATGACGCTGTGGCAAACCTCTTTCCCTTCAGGATAAAACGGACGCTGCACCTTGAGGGGCGCTTGCATTTGATTGTGAATGATTTGAGTTCCGCCACTGCGGTTGGCGTAGACTAAATTGAGGTGGCCGTGCCATCCATTTTGAACGTTATTTGTATGTTGTTTGGTCAAATTTTCAGTCACTAATTTTTTAATTTAAAAACATTCACTATCAAAAACATAGCACGACTGCGGCGCAGCTCGGTAATTTTATAAATAATGATAATCGTTATCTGAAATATTTTTGGTTTCTGCATTTATTCGTATAATAATTTACATTTATCAATCATCAGATCGGCGAAGATGCGCGTACCATGTAAAAATTAGTAACTAGAGGAGTGCAGAATATGCCTCAAGTTCTCTTCAAAGTTGACTTGACCAAACCGATGTCTCAACAGGAATTAGTCGGTCACAACCGCTGGCATCCAGATATTCCAGCAGTAGTTTCCGTCAATCCCGGCGATGTATTTCGCATCGAGTGCAAAGACTGGACAGACGGACAAATTAAAAATGACGACAGTCCCGACGACATTCGCGATGTAGACTTAACAGTAGTTCACGTTTTGAGCGGGCCAATTTACGTTAACGGCGCGCAGCCAGGAGATATTCTAGTAGTCGATATCCTCGACATCGGGGCTTTGCAAGGGGACGAATGGGGTTTTACGGGAATTTTTGCTAAAGAAAACGGCGGCGGTTTCTTGACCGAACATTTTCCGACTGCTGCTAAAGCAATTTGGGATTTTCAGGGAATTTATACCGCTTCCCGACATATACCAAAGGTCAGGTTTGCTGGGATTACTCATCCGGGTTTAATTGGCTGCGCTCCTTCTGTTGAATTGTTGAATAAATGGAACAAACGGGAAGCGGAATTAGTAGCAACAAATCCCGATCGAGTGCCGCCTTTAGCAGAACTGCCGAACCCCAAAAATGCAATTTTGGGGTCGCTGAAACAATCTGAATTCGAGCGAGTGGCGGCGGAAGCGGCGCGCACTGTCCCTCCCCGCGAACACGGCGGCAATTGCGATATTAAAAACCTGTCGCGGGGTTCGAGAATTTACTTCCCGGTTTATGTCGAAGGCGCGAAACTTTCGATGGGAGATATTCACTTTTCTCAAGGAGACGGGGAGATTTCATTCTGCGGGGCAATTGAAATGTCGGGCTACATCGACCTCCACGTTGATATTATCAAAGGCGGCATGGATAAATACGCGATGGTCAACCCGATTTTCAAACCCGGGCCGGTGGAGCCCCGCTATTCTGAATACCTGGTTTTTGAAGGGATTTCTGTTGATGAATTTACTGGTCAGCAGTATTATATGGATGCTCACGTTGCCTATCGCCGAGCTTGTTTGAATGCGATCGAATATTTGAAAAAGTTTGGTTTTACCGGAGAACAAGCGTATTTGCTGTTAAGCTGTGCTCCGGTTGAAGGTCGCATCAGCGGCATTGTGGATATTCCCAATGCTTGCTGCACTATTGCTATACCGACAGAAATTTTTGAGATGGATATTCTGCCGTCTTAATTACAGGATTTACGCACCGACTCTAGTTGTAGGGTGAGGAATGCGCACCTTACCCCCACAAATAGTGTAAGAATTGCTTTCTCGCGTAAGTCCTAAATTAGTAGGGCGGGCGCTGGCCTGGGCCTACTCCTTGCATCCAAATCTACCATCAAAAATTGATATGCCTCTTTACGATTTTAAGTGTGAAACTTGCGGCATTTTTGATAAGTGGCGCCCTCTTGCAGAATCAGATACACCGGTGCTTTGCCCGAGTTGCGAAACTGTTGCTAAACGCATCTTTTCGCCGCCGATGATTCTAACTGGAAAGCTGCGGTTGAAAGGTCAAGAAAACCGGGAACCGCAGGTAATTAAGCGTTCTGAGGAACCATTACTGCAGCGGAATCGGGAACACCGAGGGGGACGACCTTGGATGATCGGTCACTGATCCAGTCCGACAGTCAGGCAGGAGTTTCAACCCCTGCCTCGCAGCTCGCATTCGTCTAAAAAAGCAGCAAAAAAGGTTCAAAGCTATCTCACAAAATTTTAACTATTTTGTACTTATTTTTTTGCTAATATCACATAATCATCAAGTGTATAATTTAAGTCATAGGGTAACTTAAAGTGCTGGCGGAAAAGTGGACTGATAAATTTCTGGACAGGTAAGTTTTCTCTAGCAAACTTTCCAAAGTTAGGATGGGATGTCCTGCTATGAGTTGAATGTAAATATTTATACCAAACCAAGTTTAAACCCAGCTCATCAACAAATTGTAGTACGACACTTAGCTCCTGTTGGCAATCATCAACTCGACGAACATTGTATGGTATCAGCAACTTCTTTTCTTGAATAATTAGCAAAGCGTAACCCGAATCATTCAGGCTGTTTGTAAATATATCCTTGTAAATCTCAAGGGATTTTTTTCTTCTCTCCTCATCGTTAAAAAAACAGTGAGAAATCACAATAAAATCAAAGAACTTTTTGGGCAGTCTTTGAGATTGGTTGTCGCTATCAAAGATACTAGAAGTGTCAAACCGAAAGTAAGCATTCATCGCCTGGGGTTCCATGTACTGCCGCCAAAACTGGAGTCCGCGATATTGAAATGCTTTTTGCTGTTCCAAAGAGTAGTAGGATATGTGCATTGGTGGCATTGAAAAAAAGTCGCTACTGCTTTGCAGCAACAAAGCTAGTCCGTAAGCAACTGTACCCGGCCCAGCGGCAATATCGAGGATATTGACTTTAGTTGGTAATAACCCTGCCTTGTAAATGAAAAACCAAGCTAGATATGTACAATAGACGTTATCTAGGAAATACCTCATTAAATAGATGTGAGGACTGAGTTCAAAACTGTATTGCGGATCTTGCCCTTCTTTCAGTTTTTGTATATCGTCAATAGCTTGCTTAAGTAAAGAATCAACATTAGTTTTTTGACGGCTCAAGTTATTAATCTCGTTTTTGATGAAGCCAGCCAAATGTTTCTCAAACTCATTAAATACCTTCTCATCAATACCAGTGCATTGAATCATACTTGCATCGCATTCTGTCATTTTTAAAGAATTTTTAATATATTCAATAAACTTGGTGTCGGGAAACAAGATTAATTGATCGATCCGCGCCAGCGAATCGTCAAGTCGTCCGAAGCCCAGTTGCACTTCTAATTCTTCTAAACGCCGATCGCCTTCTTTGATGCGGTCATTTTTTTGCTGCAATAATTTTTCAAGCTGTAGGCGCTCTTTAAATAGCTTCTGCTGCCATGAGAGTTTTGCCCCGGAATTTTGTATTTCTTTTAACAGTTGTTTGGCAAGTCGATTATTCTGACTCTTAACGGCTTCGTTAAACTTTTGGGAACGCCACCAGTTAGCTAGCGGGTTATTCATAGCCAAATCCCTCTTTACCTTCCCTAATTTCAACCCCCGGGAGCATCGCTTTTAGTTTATTTTTAAACTTTCGATAACTCTGCTGTTCGCTATTGTACCACCAAGCGTACTTTTGTTTAAGAGGTAATGCTTCTGAGCGCGTTGATGCTACTAGAGATCGTGCGTTGCTGGCATGAAAATCCTGAATCACCACCCGATCGGCAACTTCCAGCTTGTTAATAAAATCAGCTTCATCTTCCGGTAAGGTAGGGAGTAGCGGCGTTACAGTTATCGAAAATCTGACTTCGCAATTTTCTCGGTAAGGAAAGCTGTATCTCAGTTTTGCAATAGCTTTGAGTCTCGCAGGAATACTCGGCGATTTTGGTTCAAAATCTTTCCTCACTTTTTCGCTTCCAGTGGGAATGCTCATGTTAACTCGCAACCGCTGAAATTGCTGTAAAATATCAACATCTCTAGTTATCATAGGACTGCGAGTTTGGATAACCAGCGTCGGTTGATAGGAAACCATCACTTCTAACAAGTGCCTAGTTAGTTGTTCTTTAGATTCAATTGGCTGATACGGATCGGTGACACTACTCATGTAAATGCTAGGCGGTCGATCTGGGTTTTTCTTCTGCCAACTTTGCAACTCTCTCTTTAAGATTTCCGCTGCATTTTGCTTGATAATTACCCAATTTCCCCAATCCTCCCGCATCTGTGCATTCGGGCTAAAAGCAGCAGCATAACAATAGCTGCATCCGTACTGACAGCCGCGATAAGGATTCAGCGTGAAATCGTAAGCACTGATAAATCCAGTAGCTTTGTTAAGCACTGACTGTGCATTTTGTGCATACACTTTGGCACTTCCAAAGTTTTCTTGGAGTAAAACGGTGTGTTTTCCGGCGGAATATCCCTCATACTGAGGCTTTACCATGATTGAACCTGCTACCGTATTAAAATGGCAAACGTTTAGGAATGAGAAAGCCGAGGCCGCTTCTATCTTACTACTTCACTGTACAGCAATTAACAAATGTTAACAAAACAGTGGCGAATTACTCAACTTTACAATAAGTTTTTTGAAGAACCAACAAGTCAGCTCTTTAAACTCCACGCTCAACTCGATCGACAAGTAATGCCAGCTTACGGATTTATTGACAGCGACGATATTTTAGCAAAAGTGCTAGAATTAAACCTAGAAGTCGCAGAAAAAGAAAAGCGGGGAGAACCATTAGTTGGGCCTTGTGTCCCAACTTACTACAAATACTAATCGCTGTTATCATAAGTTTTGTAAATCTGCGTCTAATCACATAGATTGTTGATATAGATCACAAACTCTCTAGTCTAAACACATAGATACTAGGGGAAGCGTTGAGTTTTCAGTTGTGAGTTTTGAGTTGTGAGTTAAAGATTTCAAAAGTCAAAATTAAACACTCAAAAGTGCTTTCTGGCTTCATCATAAGTGGATTCTGCTTTTCTTCGCTCAATTACTTTTGATTCGTTTGGGAGGAACTTCTAATGTTATTATTTAATAACACTCAGCCCCAAGATAGCAAAGTAGAGCAATAGCACTCTGCTAAAAAAACCTTGTTACAACATTCACCCATTAATCTAAGCTGGCTAAAAGGACGATTCAACCATTTGCGGATCGGCCAAAAAATTAGCTACGGTTATGCTTTAGCTATCGGCATAGCGATTTTTGGAACTGCTGCGGGACAGAGATTGGGAGACTACTTTCGCAAGCAAGCTTTAGTTCAGGTACATGTTGCCCAACAGCAGCAGCAACTCCTGCAAAATTTGCAAAATACCGTATTTGAAGCCCGATCGCACGCGGCGAGATTGCCGACCGTTTTGGGAAACACTGTGTGGCTGCAATACGAGCACGATCGGTTTTTATGGAAAATCAATGAGGCAAAAATCCTGATTTCAGAAATTGAATCTTTCGCACGACAAAAACCCGATAAACTAGCAACAGAAAAGGCAGAGTTTCAGGCTATATTGAAGAAATCTGCCAGGGTCATTGATTACTACGCTCAGCTAATTAATTTGCAGTTAAAAGAAGCGGAAGTTTGGAATTTGCAGCCCAACAGCATCGAGTTCGCACAGCTACAAATGTTGAGGAATAGCAGCGGCCAAGAGGCGATCGTACTAGATAACTTTGCTCAGAGTTTAACCGATCTAATTTCTGCAGTAGAGATTCGTAAGCAGCAAGGGGCCGAAGCATTAGAAGAAGCTGAAGGTTTGCGTAACCGAATTATTATCGGGAGTATGCTAATTTCAGCACTGATCGCCGTCGTACTGGCGGACAAAACCAGCCGCGCGATCGCCCAACCCCTCGAAACCGTCACTAATGTGGCTCAGCAAGTCGCTCGCGAATCAAATTTTAACCTGCAAGTACCAGTCACAACCCAAGACGAAATCGGAGTTTTAGCGGTCTCTTTCAATCAATTGATTCAGCGAGTTAGCGACTATACACAAGAACTCAAACAAACTCAATCCCAATTAATTCAGACCGAAAAAATGTCGTCTCTCGGTCAAATGGTTGCAGGGATAGCCCACGAAATCAACAATCCCGTCAACTTCATCGGCGGCAACATTGACTATGCCAACCAATATATCCAAGATTTGACAGATCTGGTAACTCTCTATCAAGAATACTATCCAAACCCACCAGATGCCATCTTGCAGCGCATCGAAGACATTGAACTCGAATTTCTCAGAGAAGATTTGCCACAAACCCTCTCTTCGATGAAAATGGGAGCCGATCGCATTCGTGAAATTGTCGTATCCATGCGCAATTTTTCGCGATCGGACGACGGAAATATGAAATCAGCCGACATTCACGAAGGAATAGACAGCACCCTCGTAATTCTCAATCACCGGGTCAAACAAGGTATTCAAGTTATTAAACAATACGGCAAGTTGCCTGCGGTTGAGTGTTCTCCAGCGCAACTAAATCAAGTATTTATGAACGTGATCGGCAATGCAATAGATGCGTTGGAGGAGGTGAAAAAGGGAGACAAAGGGTATTCGCCAACCATTTGGATTAGCACGGAAGTTACCGCAGGCAATACTGTCACCGTCAAGATTCGAGATAACGGTCCGGGAATTGCACCAGGCTGTGCCCAACAGATATTTGACCCATTTTTTACTACAAAGTCGATCGGCAAAGGCACTGGATTGGGATTGGCTATTTCCTATCAAATCGTTGCCAAGCATCACGGCAAAATTGAGGTAAATTCTCAAATAGGACAGGGCACGGAATTTGTGATTACTTTGCCAGTTGCTGCGTAATATCACGCGGGGCGACTTCGTTTTTGTTTGTCTGGAGTCAAGGTCGTGAAGTCTCGATTAGGCCGGCTTTACAGGATCTATAACTTATATAGCGCCTACCTATTTAGTCTCCTCAAAACGCTCACGCCCAATATGCACCTGCCACTCCACTACTCTGCTAGATTCTGCTAACATACCATCCCGCGCACGGGGGCTGCTGTTAACAATTGTTTGAGCCTCTTCCACACTTTCTGCCTGAATCACCCAAAGCCCGGTTCCATCATGGGGAAAAAACGGGCCACAGCACAGTAGTATTCCTTTCTCCTGTTGCTCGCGAAACCAAGCTAGCTGATTTGGATCGTGTTCTGGGTGAGCGTTTTTGTAGTCGTAATACTCGGGAATGGTTGCTACAACAACGGCAAAAGTTTTAGACATAATGCTTTCCAAAACTGATAGAGTTCAAATCAAAGATAGCATAATGCTCGAATTACTTTTGACCACACCCGTACTCTTGCCATTTTTGAGTAAGTGATTGAAGCGGAGCCTATGCAATAGCCTAAGTCTTTCTTTCACTGACGTACAACAAGATAGCCGCGTGTCTTTTGAGAAATTGAATCAGTTGTATTCATCGCTTTCCAAAGATTCTCAGTAGAAACCCATACAGGCGGATATTTATAACTGGCTACGTCTTCAATCAGAAATCGATCGCTTTGCTCGTGATAGGCGGCGAGGGAACCCTGACTTACCGCTGGAAGTGAAGTATTTTGCGGGGAAGGACTGACTACGGTTTCTTGACCGTAGTCAAACCGTAGTCAGTTGATACTCAGTTTGGTCATTCCGCAGTCAAATCGTAGTCAATTTCTAGTCAACTGGACCCCTCACCAACCCAAAAAATCAGCAATAAAAAACCTCAAACCCTTGATTTATCGTTGGTTTGAGGTTTTTATTGATTGAAGCGGGCAGCGGGAATCGAACCCGCATAGTTAGCTTGGAAGGCTAAAGTTTTACCACTAAACTATGCCCGCACACAGAAACTAAACATACCACAAGTCTCTGGCAATTGCAATAGGCCTGTGCAAAATTTTTGCATAGCTCCCTCACAGTGGCTGAATCGGGGGCTGAATCGGGACTTGCGGACCGATCGCCCCCTATCGCCTCAAATCCCCGTAGCCGATGCTGGGTAGGGCTTTACGGATGAAAATAATCGTAAATTTGAGTAGCCAGACGCGGGCCAATCCCAGAAACTTCTGCCAACTGTTCGGGAGTCGCTAAACGGAGGTAGTCGATCGACCGAAAATGTGCTAACAATTGTTTTTGTCGGTGGTGTCCCAATCCGGGAATTTCATCAAGGCGCGATCGCTTCATTCTCTCGCTTCTTCGATCGCGGTGAAAACTCACAGCAAATCTGTGCGCCTCATCCCGCACCCGGCGCAATAATTGTACTCCAGGCTGCTCAGAATTAGTTGGCAGTGGCAAAGATTCCCCCGGCAAAAATATCTCCTCTCGCTGCTTTGCCAAACTGACAACGCGCAACTCTTCTAGCAAATTCATCTCCCGCAAAACAGCCACAACTGCTGACAGTTGACCTTTGCCGCCATCTATCATAATTAAGTCGGGTTTGTCGGAAATAGTATGAGAAACCGATGATAAATTGCTGATTTCTTCCGCTTCTTTTAAATCGCTAAATCCATCTTCGTTATTTCTTCTATCCGTTAAATCCCGTACATTGCTCGTTGCCGAACTCCCTTCTTCCTTCAATCCTCGGAATCGGCGACCGATAACTTCTGCTAAACTAGCAAAATCATCAGAATGACCCGATTTAATTTCAGGATTTTTAATTTTGTAATGGCGGTAGTGTTGATTGGCCGGCAAACCGTCAATAAACACGACGCGGGAAGCTACGGCGTCAGAACCTTGAATATGAGAGATATCGTAACCTTCAATGCGGCGAGGAACTTCTGGCAAATCTAGAATTTCTGCTAAATCTTCCATTGCTTGAGAATTGCGATCGCTCAATCTTTGCATTCTCGCCAATTCATACTCCGCATTGCGTTCCACCATCTCAATCAACTCAGCCTTAGTTTGCCGCTGCGGCGTCAAAATCGTAACTTTTCGCCCCTTACGGTTGCTCAACCAATCTGATAATATTTCCCCTTCTGGCAATTCGTACTGCACTAAAATTTCGCTGGGAATCTCTACGGATTCGACATTTTGATAGTGTTCTTCCAACACCCGCTGCAAAATCGCTCCTGCCTCTACCTCCCCTCGTTCTTCCCCTTGGCAAGGGGGGGAGGAAAGAGAAAGTTGAGATAACTCTTGCCCCTCTTTTACAAGAGATTGAGATAACTCTTGCCCCCCGTTTTCAAGGGGGGGTTGGGAGGGTATTTCCGCCATAAACCCCAACCTTGCGACCAGTTGACCGGCGCGAATTTGGAACAATTGGACGCAAGCGTGCTGGGTGTCTGCCGCAAGTGCGATCGCATCTCTGGAAACCGTATCGTCTGGCAAAGAGACTTTTTGACCCGCACTCAAAGACTGCAAACCCTTAATTTGATCGCGAATGCGCGCCGCCGTTTCAAAGTTTAAATCTTCGGCAGCTTGTTCCATTTGCGGCGCTAACAAGTCGAGCAATTCCTGAGTTCTGCCCTGGAAAATCATCGCTACTTTTTGGAGGATTTTTCGGTATTCCTCCGGCGAAGTTAACCCTTGACAAACGCCAACGCAGCGGCCGATGTCGTAGTTGAGACAGGGACGGTCTTTAAACAGCGGTTGAGGGCGCTGCCGCAGGGGAAAAATTCGCTTAATTAAATGTAGCGTACTCCGCAGCGCCCCTGTATCGACGTAAGGGCCGTAATAGCGGTCTTTTGCATTGGCGGCGCGGCGTTTGCGGGTGATAAAAATGCGCGGGTATTCCTCGGACCAAGTTATGCACAAATAAGGATATTTTTTATCATCTTTGAGGAGTACATTAAAGTAAGGTTGGTGCTGTTTTACGAGGTTGGCTTCTAAGGCTAAAGCTTCCGCTTCTGTGTCTGTGGCGATGAATTCAATTTCGCGCACTTGCTGCACCATCATCGCGATGCGGGGACTGAGATTTTGGCTTTCGCGGAAGTAGGAACGGACGCGGTTTCTGAGTTTTTTTGATTTTCCAATGTAAAGGATGCGATCGCCCTCATCGCGCATTAAATATACACCCGGAACCGCCGGAATTTCTTTGAGGCGGCTTTCCAAGCGTTCAGCATCTTTAACCAGTGGCAGTGTTTTTATTGATGGCATATAAAATTGAGATTTCCTGGCTTATATATACCATTGTAACGCGGTCATCCGGGTCAAGCCAATCAATACCAAATCCCAACTACAGAAGGCGGACTGAGCTACGTTGCCAGTTTCTTGTTAATGCGCTAGACTAATATTATCTACCCTCGATCGACGATCGTAAAATTCGTAGGTAGTAAGGAATAAAGTTCTCACTACCTATAACGGTTATTTTGCCATACATAATATAAATTTTTCTAAAAACAATTTTATGAATCGTGGCTAAATACTGCTTAGACACCGCGTTTTTGGTACGCGGTACGTAAGTCCAGTTCACAAAATTTGAGATAAAAACTTGCGCGTGCGTTCTTCCTTCGGGTTCTGAAAAAACTCTTCCGGCTTCGCTTCTTCAACTAAAACGCCGCCATCCATCAACACAATTCGATCGGCAACTTCGCGCGCAAACCCGACTTCGTGAGTCACCACTACCATTGTAATTCCAGTTTGAGCCAAATTTCGCATTACATCTAAAACTTCCCGCACCATCTCCGGGTCTAATGCTGATGTCGGTTCATCAAACAGCATGATTTTAGGCTGCATTGCTAGAGAACGTGCAATAGCGACCCGCTGCTGCTGTCCCCCAGACAACTGTCCGGGATATTTTTTTGCTTGTTCCAATATTCCCACTCTTTCTAAGAGTTGGATCGCCACTTCTTCGGCTTTTTTCTTCGGCCATCGACGCACCCACACCGGGGCTAGCATGACGTTTTGCAAGACTGATAAGTGGGGAAATAGGTTGAATTGCTGAAACACCATTCCTACTTCGCGGCGGATTGTCTCGATGTTGCGCAAGTCGTGGGAAAGTTCGATTCCGTCGATCGTAATTTTACCTTGTTGGTATTCTTCTAATGCGTTGAATGTGCGAATAAATGTCGATTTTCCGGAACCCGAGGGCCCCATCACGACAACTACTTCACCTCGGTTTACGGTCATGCTGACACCTCGCAGTACGTGAAATTGTCCGTACCATTTGTGGACGTTTTCTGCTACGATTACTTGTTCTGGGCTTGTTTGCTGAGTTTCCATATTTTTTTTATTTTTTAACCGCAGATGTCGGCAGATTTACGCTGATGAACGCTGATGAATGTAGATGAGTTTTTAGCGCTGGCCTACTTCTAAGGTCCGCTCTATTTTGCGGCTTGCTAGGGACATTGAGTAGCAAAATATCCAATAAATGATGCCGATGAATAGGTAAACTTCGGCGTACCTGCCGATATAGGATGGATTTGCTAAAACTGCGCGGGATATGCCTACTAATTCTAACATTCCGAATAGAGACAGCAGGGATGTATCCATAAATAATCCGATGAATTGACCGCCGATCGCCGGAATGACTGTTCGCAAAGCTTGAGGCAGTACAATTAGTATTGTCAGCAGGGGTGTATTGAGCCCGATGGACCTCGCTGCTTCTATTTGTCCCCTGGGCACGGCCTGCAAGCCACCGCGCACGTTTTCTGCCAAGTATGCTGCACTAAATAAGGTTAATCCAGCAATGGCTCTAATCACTCTATCTAATTTCGGATATTCTGGCGGCAAGAAGAGTTGCAGCATCACTTGACCTAAAAACAAAATGCCAATTAATGGTAAACCGCGAATAATTTCAATGTATAATGTTGATAACAATCTCACCACTGGCAAAGAACTTTGTCTGCCGAGTGCTAGCAATACTCCCAAAGGAAAGGAAAGCACAATACTAATCACTGCTAAAAACAGCGTCAACACTAAACCGCCCCAATCATTTGTTGACACTTCGGTCAAACCCAACCCGCCTTTAATTAGCCACAAAATTATGGGGAAGGAAAGAACCCAAATTGCAGGCATCCAGTCCATGATTTTTGGGTGAATTTGCCTTCCGATGGCATAGCTGGCGGCGGCTGCGATAATAATTCCTAAGAGGTAGAGGCGAGAGGTTAGGTCGATCGGCGAAATGACCGCACCCACAACCGCAGCACCGAGTATAATTAGTAAAGGCGGATTCCAAAGACGTTCTTGCCGCTGAATGTTTCCCCAAGTTAATCCTCCCAAGAAGGCAATTATGGCGGATACTATCCACAGCCGCCAGTAGGATTCGCTGGGAAATCTGCCGGCGAAAAATAGAGGCAAGTTGGTTTCTAACACGCGCCATTGAGCTTTTGTTGTTGCCCAAACGATAATTCCTCTAATCGCTTGGAAGGCGATAATTAGGCAAACTACTGTGAGAATGCTGTTGTACCAGGTACTAAATAAGTTTTTGCGCGCCCAATTCCAAGGGGTGGGCGATTCGGTGGCTGGGGGCGGTAATACAGGTATTGTTTCCATCAGTTTTTAGTTATTATTAATTTCTAATACTGTTCGCTAATATTCCTAAAATTTTATTAACATCTCGGAGGTAATACTCTGTTAAATCTATTTCAATTACTTGGTCTTTTAGTTTTAGAAATCTCCAGTTAGTCCCGCTAGTAACAGCGCCAAAAATCGCAGGAATATCGTTGCCTTCACGTTCATTAAATATTCTAGCGCCTAGCATTTCTGCTACGCACTGTCCCAATCCGCCATTAATATTTTCCTTTTTGGCTTCTACAATGATAATTACTGGTGCGGTAAGAATTAATAATTCCGGAGAACGACTAATCAGAAAATCGCAATTTCCATTTAATCCTTTTTCGGGATCGATTGTAAAGTCTATTCCTGAAAAAAAGCTAATTTCCGAATTTAACTGTTTTCTCAGTTCGATTAAAATTGGTGCAATAATCATTTCAGAGCGAGCTTTTTCCGTATTACTGCTAATAGCTAATGGCACAGTATATAGAAGGGTTTCTACTAAAAAATTACTACTTTCCAACTCTGGGATAGCAGAAAACATATTAACTGCATCTAAAATTTTAAGTTCAAAAGTTTTAGATACTTTGGCTAAACTAAAATCACTGTATGCCATTTTATTCTCGTTTAATCCTAGATCAAAAATCTCAAATAGTCAGCAGTTACCTTTCCTTGATTTGTACAGTTTTATTGTACCAATTCATGAACAGAGAAACTATCAAACTAATTGTTAGATATGTTACCATGATAATTAACATTGCTTCGATCGCCCGACCGGTCTGATTCAAGGTCGGAGACCCCACAACAAAATAAACGTCGGGATAAGCAACCGCAACCGCTAAACTCGAATTCTTAGCTAAATTCAGATATTGACTGGTTAAAGGCGGCACAATCACCCGCAAAGCTTGCGGCAAAATTACCATCCGCATCATTGTTCCAGACTTCAGCCCTAAAGACTTTCCCGCTTCCCACTGGCCTCTCGATACTGACTGAATTCCGGCCCGGACAATTTCTGCAATGTAACTGCCAGTATACAAGCTGAGCCCTGTCACCAAGGCTGCAAATTCGGGAGTGAATTTTAATCCTCCTTCGAGTTGCAATGCTGGTGTCAGGCGGGGAAAATCTAGGCGAAAAGGCAGATTTTGGGTAATAATCAAAGCTAAGATTGCACTCAGCCCGATCGCACCTAGAGCCCAAAACAACTGTCTTCCCGGCTTAGCTTCTTCCAACATCACCCGCGTCCGCCACATCCACAGCGCCGCCGCCGCCAAAACTCCGACAGTTAGCAAAATCAACCAAATCTCAAAACCCGGCAAAGCCACCGGCGTTGGTACAGCAATGCCGCGATTTGTCAAGTAAATCGGCCCGCGTAACTGCGGGTTGTCTTCGAGTTTTGGCAGAGAAATGAAAACTGCAAAATACCAGAAAAATAATTGCAGCAATAACGGCGTATTTCGCAAAATTTCCACATACAAACCAGCCAAACTCCGCAGCATCCAATTGTCGGAAAGGCGCGCAATTCCTACCGTCAAACCCGCAACTGTTGCGAAAATAATGCCGATACCCATCACCCGCAGCGTGTTAATCAAACCGACAAAATAAGCTTGTCTGTAACTGTTTTCGGGACTGTAGGGAATCACGCTTTCGCCGATGTCAAAAGATGCTTGGGAATTGAGAAAATCAAATCCAAATGCAATCCCCAGTTGCGAGTAATTGGCGCTCAGATTGTCCCAGAGAATGGCGATAACAACTATAACTAAAATTAGGGCGATCGCCTGTCCGGCTATTTTCCAGAAGCGATCGTCCCGCAGCAGTTTTGATAAATCTTTAAATTTGGGCAATTTCTGCGATTTGTCCGGTTGAGGTTCTGGGTTCATAACTGTTTAATGTAGAGCACACTATAGCTAACTTTAGCCTGCCTAAAACATCTTGTAGGGTACACCTAGCAAGCACCTTACAAGTCGGGTAAGCGCGGAGTACCTTGCTGTCTAAAATATCTTCTTGGTTAACTGTTCACAGTCAACGGTCAACAGTCAACAGTTAACAGTCAACAGTCAACGGTCAACAGTTAACAGTTAACAGTCAACAGTTAACTAAAATTAGCGGAACGGCGGCGAGTAAAGCAAACCGCCATCTTTCCAGAGTCTGTTTTGACCCCGTTCTAACTTGAGTGTACTTTTGGGGCCGAGGTTGCGATCGTAAATTTCCCCGTAATTCCCCACTTTCTTAACAACGCGGATGGCGTAGTCGTTCGGGAGTCCGAAACCTTTACCTAAATCTCCTTCTTTTCCTAGCAAACGTTTGACGTTTGGGTCTGTACTGCTTGCAACAATTTGGTCTACATTTCCTGAATTAATTCCCAAATCTTCAGCTTCAATCGTCGCAAAAATGATCCATCTCACCGCGTCAGACCATTTAGGATCGCCGCTTTTCACGGCTGGGGCTAACGGTTCTTTTGACATCACGATCGGCAAAACAACATTATTCTCGGAATTCGGCAGAGTTGTCCGCTTCGAGACTAGCTGCGATCGATCGGCAGTAATACCTTGACAGCGCCCTTCTTGATAAGTAGCAAAGGTAGTATTCACCTCTTCAAACACGACAGGAGTGTATTTAACTCCTAATTTTCGCATTTGGTCGGACAAATTTTGTTCGGTGCTCGTACCTGTCTGCACGCAGATAGATTTGCCCGCAAAATCTTTTAAACTTTTGATGCCGCTATCTTTTTTGACCATGATGCCTTGAGAGTCATAAAAGATCACCGGGGCAAATTCCAGTCCGGTAGTGGTGTCGCGACTCGCGGTGTAGGTGGTATTTCGGCTGAGAATGTCGATTTCTCCGGCCTGCAAAACTGTAAATCTATCTTTAGCGTTGAGCTTTCGGTACTCGACTTTTTCGGGATCGTCAAATATTGCCGCCGCTACAGCCCTGCACACATCCACATCCAGTCCCGAATATTTGCCTTTTTCGTCTACAAAGCTAAAACCCGGCAGTTCGCCGCTGATGCCACAAATCAGTTTGCCGCGGCTGACAATTGTATCTATCCGGCTCGAACCTTGTTGCGAGTTGCCGCCTCCAGGAGTTGTTGGTGTTGTTGATCCGGTTTGTACCGATCGATCCCTGCAAGACGCCAGCGGTGCCACAAACAACACACTTGCTAGCAGCAAAAATCCCCATTTACGCATAGATTTTAGTAGAACGCTTTCCCGATCATCCTAGCTTGTAGTTGTCGAGATCGGCCGGTCCAACAGCCTCCGCCTTCAAATTAACCGTTCTGGATCGGGTGCTGCACTTGGGCAACTGCACCAGCTACCCGCCTGTGTTTTTTTTAGCAAGCTGGGCGCCCAGAGTTAGAAACCCGGTTTCTGACTGGAGGCACTGCCGTCCAACCCAAGATTTATCCTAGAAAGTGGGTTTCTTTACTGCTATTTTTGCCCGGGGCGATCGCCCTTCCCTGCAATATTTATCCGATTTTGATTGAATTGGCTCACATTAGCTCTGGTGCTAGGCGCTGCTCAGCTAAATCGCGGATTAGGGACAGCCGAGACTGGATGTATTCGTTCAACAAATCTGCTTCTTTGCCATTAAGCGCAGAGTTCATCTTCAACTGCTTCAGCAGCCACTGTACCAGGGTGGCATCGTCCAAATTCACTAACAGAGTAGCTTGGGTGGTCTCAATTAACGACCAAAGTTGACGTAACATGATGGGAGTCATAAAACCTCCTTGAGCGTAAATACGCAGTTAATGGGCGGGCTGGGCGAAAACCTGGTCTTTGTGTCTCAAGCCGATCGACGAAAAGCACCCTCAGAGCCATCGGCTTAATGATTATTTTATATTTGATCAGAATAACTCAATACAGTAGTGTCACAAGCTACAAAACACAAGATGTTATAAGAGTTCCAAATTTCTTCACATTGAGATCAAAATCTTGATAAAACATTAAAAATCTTTACAGACTATAGATCGTCGGGGCTGCCAGGGGCTGTCCGGGCTCGGGCACTCCTGCCCGGTTCGCCAGTTAATTAAGCTGTGGCGCATTTAAATTGTATATTTCAATGCCGTATTCCCCACTCGTCAAATCCTCTCCCCCTGTCCCCTTCTCCCTCTCGAACATAGCAGCAGCTTACTCAGCGGCCAGCCACTTTTGAACCCCCGCCAGAATTATTTCTAATTCAGCAATGATTTTCGTGGCCCCCTCCCAATCCTTTGATTCGGCAAGACTTTGAAGCCGATCTGCCATCTCGGGCATTAACCGCACCGCCGCCGTAGCACTGACACCTTTAATTTGATGCGCGCGGCGGGCCAATGTCTGGACATCTCCCGAGGCTAGCGCCCCCTTAGCGGCTTCTAAATAGTTGCCAGTATCCACCACAAAAGCTTGCAGTATTTCCCGCTCAAACTCTAAATCAGCACCCGCAATTTCGTGCAAACGTGCCATATCGACTAAAGATTGGATATCCGCAGTAGACTTTTTAACTTCCTCGCCATTAAACTTTGGACTGGCAATTTTTAACTGTGCCGACCAATTTTCTAGTACAGATTTTAACTTTTCGAGCGCAATAGGTTTGCTAATATAATCGTCCATGCCCGCCGCCAGACACTTTTCGCGATCGCCCTTCAAAGCACTAGCCGTCATCGCAATCACCACCGTCTTTTGGTGTGCCTCCATGGAACCAGCAGCAGCATTTGCCGCTTCCAGGCGGCGCAATTCCCGCGTGGCTTCGTAACCGTCCAAAACCGGCATCTGACAGTCCATCAACACAATGTCATACTTTTTGATAGCAACCATCGATAGCGCCTCTGCGCCGTTATTGGCGACATCCGCCACGCATCCCAAAACTCTGAGTTGATTCAGACCAACTTTTTGATTAATCGGAGTATCTTCAACTAACAAAACCTTTAAGTTCGCTAACTCACGGTTATCAATAGCTGAGGCGCCCTTGGACGTTGGATTTGCCACCGGTCGATCGATCGCCGCACCCGGGGCGATCGCATTCACCAAGCAACCAAACAGCCGATGAGCTTTCACAGGTTTAGTTAAATAACCGCTAAAACCGCTACTTACCAAGCGTTTCGCCTCCGATATCTGAGTAATTGAAGTCAGCACCACCCACTTTGTATGCTGCATTGCCGGCTCAGAAACGATCAAGCGTTCCAGACTTCCGGCCACCATTTCCGGCAACTGAATATCAACCAAAACAATATCGTAAGGGCAATTAACGCTGACAGCTTTGTACAGAGATGCGATCGCCATCCAACCGTTCTCAACCTCCTCAACTTCCATTCCCCACACAACAGCCATTCTCAGCAGCACTTTTCGCACTGTCGGCTTATCGCTAGCAACTAACATTTTTCGCCCCGCCAGCACCGTTTGCAAATTCACTTCGCACGCCGCCCCTACAGCAGTTAAATTTTCCTCGACAGCAGGCACAGTAAACCAAAAAGTCGAGCCTCGGCCAGGGATACTTTCCACACCGATTTTACCCCCAATTAACTCCACTAACTGCTTACAAATAGCCAGACCCAAACCTGTACCGCCGTACTTTCTAGTCGTAGAAGCATCAACTTGAGTAAAAGATTGAAATAGCTTTTTTTGGTCTTCTTTAGCAATCCCGATTCCTGTATCTTTGACTTGAAAAAGCAGGACTTTCGAGCCATCCCTTCCGAGTTTTAACGGTTGGATATTCTCTATAACTTTCTGGCCGTCGCTGGCTGCCAGTAACCCCTGCTCCCTGCCAAGAGAAACCTCAATTACCACCTCTCCTGCTTCTGTAAACTTAATAGCATTGTTGATCAAATTAGTGAGTATTTGTCGCAACCGCGCGGCATCGCCTCTAATTTGTAGCGGCACGTCGTTGTCAATCAGCGCCACCAATTCTATACCTTTTTCTTGTGCTGGAGTTGCCAACAAATCCAGCACTTCATCTAGACAGATATTGAGGTTAAATTCGATTGTTTCTAAGCGCATTTCTCCTGCTTCGAGTTTGGATAGATCGAGAATATCGTTAATGATGGACAGCAAATTTTGGCTGCTGAGTTTCAGCGTCTGCACAAAGTCGATCTGTTCGGGAGTAAGATTCGTTTTCAGCAGCAAATCAGTCATCCCCATCACTCCATTCATCGGAGTGCGGATTTCGTGACTCATATTTGCTAAAAATAGCGACTTCATTCGAGATGCTTCCACGGCCGCTTCTCGGGCCTGCTGCGCTTGTTCAAACAAAGTAGATTGCTGAATGGCGATCGCCAACTGCACGCTCAACCTTCCCAGCAAATCCACCTCAGAATCAGTCCAAACGCGGGGAACCCTGCACTGATGGGCAATCAGCAATCCCCACAAGCGATTTTGACTCGTTTCCAAACTTCTTCCCGGCGGCCCTATTCGAGTTTTCGGCAAATATTCTCTTGCCAAACCCTGAGTTTCATCGCCTATAAAAATGGGTACAACTAAATTAGCCCTTACCTGTAAACTAGCAAGTAAATCTAAGTGTCTTTCACTCAAATTGGCAGTATAAATATCTGCCATTGCTTGAATTTTTCCGGCGCTGTACTGTGATACATAACTTTCCGCAAAGGATGTTATTGAAACTTCTCTTCCCAGCAGCGGCATCCAATCATCCCCTACAGATTCCACAACAACAATCGCTGTTTCCTCGGAATCAAAACGATAAATTACGGTGCGGTCAGTTTCCAGCAACTGCCGCACTTCTTGTACAGCAGTGCTCAGAGTGTGAGTGAGGTTGAGAGACTGCCGGACTCGCTGGGCGATCGCCGAAACCAGCCGTTCTTGTTCTGCTTGTTCCCGCAGCTTTCTCTCAGCTTGCTTGCGTTTGGTGACATCGCGAATTACCGCAGCCAAGCACAGCGGTTCGCTGCTTTGAGGGTGCTTGACCAGAAAAGCATTGATCGCAACATCAATGCGTCTTCCGCTGTGCAAGTGCTGCATTTGACCTTCTCCTTGCCACTGGCCCTGACTGATAATTATTGGCCAAATCTCTTGAGTAAATTTTTGTTTAAAAGTTGGGCCGATATAATCCCATATGTCCCTATAAAGCTCTTCCGAAATATTTTCTAAACCCAGCATTTTTCTGCCGGCTTCATTGACAAACAGCGTTTGGCCTTCCAGGGTAGCCATACCGATAAAATCGCTGCTGTTTTCAATCAGGGACACAAATTTTTGCCGTTCTTCTTCTTCTTTTTTCCGTTCGGTAATGTCCCGCTTGACGCAGACGTGACAAATTACATCGTCGGCTTTGTTAATCACAGAGTATGCCGCAACGTCGATCGCCAGCGTGCGGCCGGATTTAGTGTAGTTAGTAATTTCGCCCCGAAAATTTCCAGTTTTCGCTAAACTTTTGGCAATTACCGAAAAGCACTCCCCCACAACCAGCGGCGATCCTTCTGCTTCTAATTCCGCGTCTGTGTATTCTAGAAGCGTTTGGTGAGCGCGATTTTGTTCGAGGAAAAACCCATCAGCATCGATAATGACGATCGCATCGTTGGAGTTTAAAAATATTTCTCGGTAAAGTAGGAGTTTTTCCTCAGCTCGCTTGCGTTCGGTGATGTCCCTGTTGACGCTTACGTAACAAACTACATTCCCAGCATCATTGAGAACCGCAAAAGCCGAAAGCTCCACCTCAACAGTTCCCTTTTGCAAAGCCTTAATAAAAGTCCTTTCGCCTCGGTAACTCCCTGTTTCTGCCAAGCTTTGCATTACCGACGCAAAGGCCGGTTCTCCTATCAGATTAGCAGGGGTTTTTCCCCACAATTTCGACGCACAGTAACCCAGCAAAGCCGTGTGAGCTTGATTTGTTTCTAAGTAATAGCCTTGGGGGTCTAAAATCGCGATCGCATCGTTTGATTTCAAAAAGATTTGTTGATAAAGTTGGAGCTTCAATTCAGCTTGTTTCCGGGCGCTAATATCCGTAAACAAGCCGTAGTAAACTATCTCCCCCGATGCTTGCAATTCTGGCTGGGAAGCTCCTTGCACCCATTTAAGTTTTCCCGAGGGAGTGACAATTCTTCCTTCCCACCGCCAAGGCTGCAAACTTTCAGCAGAAAGCGTTAACGAGTTGAGAAAATCATCTCGATCTTCGGGATGAATCATGTCAACAATTACATTAATGTCCTGCCCTGCAGCCTCTGGTTCTATTTCATACAATTCTCGGCAGCCGGCGCTCACAAACGAGAAAGCCATCGAGCCGTCTGGATACAAGTCAATTTGATATACTGTACCCGGTACGCTAGCAGTAATTTTTTGCAGTTTGGCTTGGCTTTGATTCCTGGCTTCCTCTGTAACCTGCAATTGAGAAATCTCCCGAGAAAAACCCAAAACTGCAAATATATTGCCCTCGGCATCGCACAGCGGCTGTTTTTGCGTGTCAAAGATGTGCTGTTTGCCGCCTTCAAAGGCGATCGCCTGGTAGGGATTGCGAACAATCTCCCCGGCCAGCACATCTCGATCGTCCTCGCGGATGCCCCTCACTCTGCCGTTGCGATCGCCAAATACTAATTCTGCTGAAAATCCTAATTCAATATCATCTTTGCCGATAATTTCCTCAACATCTTTCCCCAAATATGCAGCAAAACTTTGATTTACAAAAATGTATCTAAAGTTTCTATCTTTCGCAAAAATTCTGTCCGGCGCACCGTCTATTAAAGCTCGTACCAATAGTTCTTGACTTTCCGAATCCCCAGCAAAATTAGTTTGACTTTTTTCCTTGACATTGGTCGTTTTAGAGGCTAAAATAGTTAAGAAATTGGCACAAATCTGAGCGACAGTGTGGAGCAAACAAAGGTGCTGGAAATTAAAAGCAGTTGCCTGCTCTGCACCAATGAAAAATACTCCTAACAATTCTTCACTTTCATCCGGGTTCGCTGGTGCCATCAAGACCGACTGAAACTGAGAAATTGGTGGCGGATCGATGTTGTGCGCCCAGTCCTGATTTCCAGCGAGCCATTCAACGCGAGCTGCTTGCAAGCGCCCTTCAATTTCGGCTCTGGTGCGAGCAGTTAAGGGCTGTAAGTGTTGCAGGTATAGTCGATCGTTCGGTAGCGCCAAAATTGCGATAGTCGCGCCAGGAATCAGGCGTAAGAGATGTGCCAGACACGCAGACCAAATTTCATCAGCGCCAGCGGCGAGTTGTACTTTCTCCGTAAGTTCGTTGAGAACTTGCAGTTCCAAGGTACGCTGGCGGACTTTTGCTTTGAGGCTGGCGGCTAGGATTTGCATAGTGCTCACCACAAGGGTTTGCTTATATTATAATTATTAATTATCAAACCTTTTGTAAACAATTATCTTAAAATACATCCGGCAAAAACACAACGGTTTTATATTTATATTACCTTCAACCGCTAAAAAAAAAGCGCGATCGGGAGCAAAGAGACACTGCTCGATGCAAGCTCTCGCTCCCGCTGCGACAGACACTTAACCTCACACCCAAACACAGATGTAAGCTGCCAACTTCCGTGGTCGAACTCAAAAAATTTTCGACCAAAGTTCAAACCATCAAATTCATCTCTAGAGTCAATCGAAAATCGAAAATCGAAAATCGATGGAGGGTGAAACTACCCCATTAAAATCACGTTATCGATTACATGGATGACGCCGTTATCAGCTTCGATATCCGCAGCGACAACAGTAGCATTTTTCACCTCAAAACCCTCAGAACAATCTATTTTAATCGGCGAACCTTCCAAGGAAGTAACAAAACCGAGTTTTGCCAAATCAGCTTTCATAAACTTGCCGGAGACGACATGGAACATCAAAATCCTAGTCAGTTGGGGAACGTTCTGCACTAGGGTTGTGATAGTTCCCGGCGGCAATTTCGCAAAAGCATCGTCATTGGGTGCAAAGACAGTAAAAGGGCCCGGACTTTTGAGCGCGTCTACTAAATTAGCTACTTGCACGGCTGTTACCAGGGTTTGGAACGAACCCGCACCTACGGCAATATCAACAATATCAGGCATTGTGTTTTACCTCATCTGGGAAAAAAGTTCTATTAAGTATCGTAAACTGAGGCGGGCAACAATACCTACTGTCTTTTTTGAAAAATTGGTAATTCTTTTGTAGTGAGGACTTCAATCCTCAGATTTTTGATGAGGACTTCAGTCCTCACTACAAACCTAATAATATAGGGCTTACATATGGGGGCCCAGAAACCGGGTTTATTACTAAAAGACGCGTTAAAACCTGTAGATTAGGTAAAAAACCCAGTTTCGAGGAGTCGGAGTGCGTAAGTGCTGTAATAGTTATTTTACTAAATATAATATTACTAACCGCTTGGCAATTTAACCCCGCGGTGCTTTTAAATTGCTACAAGACTGCTGGCGATTGTGATACCAAAACCTCTGTTTCTAAATCTGAAACTTCAGCATTTAGGTTTTCTCCCTTGTGAATGCTAAAACTGCCGTACAAAATTGAGATTTCAAAAATATCCGTATGAATCAAAGCTGCTTTTCTGTGCGCGTTTTCACCCAAATGAATGCCAATCAAGTCAGCTTCGGGATCTTTTACATCTTCAGGATGGAACACCTCCCAACTGATGTCTCGGCAGTCATGAAATACTATGCTATAAGGCAATCGCTCTCCTGTAGGATCGTAAATAAATTCAAATAAAATTTGATTTCCCCACAAAGACACATTGACATTTTTTACAATTGAGGTCAGCCCACCTAAATTAAGCAAGTTGTAGTCATCAGGCATATTAATTACTCACTTTTTCTCCAGTATTGTGTGTACCCCGAATTGGGTTGCCAAATTCATCGCGTGTTTTGACTAAGCTGCCATCTTTGTCAAGACGCAAACCTTTGTTTATTCTTCTGCCATCTGAAGCGTATTTTGGAGATGGGGTGCGTACGACTTCACCATCAGTACGAATATGAACTCGCGAACGATCGGCAAATTCGTATTCAAGATAACCACCTTTAGTAGGTCTGATTTCGGCACCCAATCCGCGCAAGAAATCATCGACTTCTTGGCGAGTCATCCCGGTTAAGTCTCCAAACTCAGATGCAATTCCATTTCCTCCCACTCCCTGACTCGGCACTAAGTCTCCTCACCAACCATTGCTTATTGGAGTTTAGCACGGTTGAAGAATCGGAACAAGGAAGTTCGGCAAGGGATTCGCTTTCTGAGGATGTAACGGATGGATGGATGGAAGAACGAAGAAGTTCGGCAACGGATTATGTAACGGATGTAACGGATGTAACGGATGTAACGGATGTAACGGATGGATGGATGGAAGAACGAAGAAGGAAAAAGGAAGAATCATTCCTCAAACTCGCAATGACCAATTACCAATGCCCAATGCTTTTGGGTCCAATTACCAATTACCAATTCCCAATTCCCAAAACAAATAGGGCGCGCACCGCACGCCCTATCTATCAGTAATTAGCCAACAATTATTTCTTAGCCGAGTTGAACTTTAACCACGCGGTTCTTTTCCGCTTCCGCTTTAGGCAAAGTCAGGTTTAAAACTCCATTTTTGTACTCAGCTTCTACGCTGTCATTTTGAACCCGTGCGGGTAGGGGAATCACCCGGCGGAACGAACCGTAGCGGAACTCAGAGCGAGTCATGCCTTTATCTTCACTCTTAGATTCGTGACGGCGTTCGCCACTGATTGCAACAGCTTCTGCGGTTACTTGTACGTCCAAATCCTTAGCTTCTATGCCCGGAATTTCTAACTTAAGGTGGATGGCTTCGGGAGTTTCATCGAGTTCGGCGGGGGGTACAAAAGCAAGACCGTTAGATCCGCGATCGGTTGCCGGTGTCAAGCTATCAAACAACCGATTCATTTCTCGCTGCAAGGAGTCCATTTCCCGCAAAGGTTCCCAACGAATAAGTGCCATAACTAATACCTCGACTATCTGAAGTTTTTAGGGGTTGAGAAACTCTTGACTCAACTTGTATTTAATATATTCCAGCTCCCGAAACTGGGGGAGTCGGTTTCCCGCAAAAAGGCCGATCGCATTTCCGAACATTCGCGATCGGTATTGTAAAATCCCCCCAGGTGCGGGTATCCGATCCAACCCGAACCCAGCAATTTTAGATTTTAGATTCGAGCCAGGAATTCCCATCTAAAATCTAAAATCGAAGGTTCGATTAACTCCACCGCGAATGCTGATAAGAAGCGTAGGTATCAAACAAAGCACCCACCAGACCAAAAGTTAGGCCGATCACGAAAAAACCCTGGAGGGGACAGCCACTGCCGAAAGTAGCTAAGAACTGCAAAATCAGGTCTTCTCCAGAACGACCAACTCCTTGGAGAGCAGGGACGAAGCCGATCAGCGAAAAGCTAGTCAATCCCGCGCCGATTAACAATATGGGGGCGACAAAGCTCAACAGGCTGGTCAGCAGTACAGAGCGAAGAAAATTGGGGAAAATGCTCATAAGAGTCAGTAAATTCAGCTAAACTGCCGAAAGGTGCAAGTAAACAAAACTTGTCCTTTTCTACGATAGGCAGCGATGGCCGTCAGTGGCCGATTCTGTCAGAAATCTTAAATGTTATAGAAAAAACTTGTTTAAGATTTGTAGATAGATTTCATTTTTGGCAGTTGTTCTATACTCGAAATCCTCTTGAGCACCACTACATCTTCGAGCCTCAGTTTGTGGGGTCAGCGGTTGCTGGCAGCAACTTTATTGGGCGGTCAAGTCATGCTGCACTTGCTGAAGGGCAGAATTCACCGCCGCAACACCCTCGACCAAATGGCAGCAGTCGGTCCGGAATCTCTGCTGATTGCTTTGCTGACTGCGGGTTTTGTCGGCATGGTATTTACTATTCAGGTAGCGAGGGAGTTTATTAACCTCGGTGCCGGCAATGTCGTCGGCGGCGTTTTGGCTTTGTCTTTGACTCGCGAACTCGGCCCGGTCTTAACAGCCGTGATCGTCACGGGACGGGTAGGTTCGGCTTTTGCAGCGGAAATCGGCACGATGCAGGTAACAGAGCAGATAGATGCCCTGCTGATGCTTAGAACAGACCCGATCGACTATTTAGTAATTCCCCGCGTCCTTGCTTGCTGCTTGATGCTGCCAATTTTAACCATCATGTGTCTCGTCACTGGCATCGCGGGCGGACTGCTGATTGCTACGACGATGTACGGCATCTCTCAAAACGTGTTTTTAGAATCAGTCCGCAATTTCCTGAGTCTGTGGGATATTTGCAGCGCTGCTATTAAGGCTTTTGTGTTCGGTGGTTTGATTGCTGTAATTGGCACTAGCTGGGGTTTGACTACAACCGGCGGGGCAAAAGGCGTGGGTCAATCGACTACTACGGCGGTGGTGACGGCTTTACTGGCTATTTTTATCTTTAACTTTGTCATGACTTGGCTGATGTTTCAGGGGACGGGCTCTAGCGTACTCAAAGGCTTGTAAGCTAAGAAACAGATAAAATATGGATAATTGGCAACTTTCGTTTACTACCCTTGATTTAAAGCCGTGACTACAACTGCTGATTCGACTGCGCCGACAAATACGATCGAACTCGCTCCGCGTTATGCGATTCCTTTAGTTTTGGTACTGGCCGCCGTACCGCTGCTGTTCGTGCAGAAGTGGGCGGGTTTGCCGGTTTTGCTGTTCGGCTTGTTTCTGATGTACCAAGCCGCCACCCTCCGGCTGCAATTTACGGCGACGGATTTGGACATTTATCGATCGTCCAACTTAATCCGCCGCTTTCCTTACCGAGAATGGCAAAATTGGCGGATATTTTGGCCCGCTGTGCCGATTTTGTTCTATTTCAAAGAAATTAACAGCATTCACTTTCTGCCGATTCTATTCGATCGTAAAATGCTACAGACCTGCTTAGAACAGCGCTGTCCCCGTCAAGACTAAAAAAGTTGTTAATTTTAAATTCTTAACTTTTCCGTGCCCTACGCCGAACAAAATTTCCCATGAATTCAGACGAATCTCCAACCCAAGAACCGCAAGCACAACCAGCCGCCCCAAACGGTGACGGCGAAATCGATTTACCTGTGAATGAGACGGAGTACCAACTTCTATCTCAAACACAGGATTTGTGGATCGACCAAAATGAGCTGCCAGCCCAACTCCCGCCAGAAACAGACCCGCCGCTGGGCGAGGAAGATGCCGAAATCGCCGACTTCGTGGCCGGATCTCGCGCCCTCGCCCAAATCCCGCTCAACACCGACGATGGCGAATCAGAAAGTCCGATCGCTCAAATCGACCCTCCAACAGACTCCCAGCCAACAGCAACCCCAGAAACGGTAACGCGCATCGCAGAAAATGTTACCGAACAGTTGGCCCTGAGAGTCAAAAAATTGCAGCAGCAAGAACAAAATTTGACTGAAAAAATTGCCGCCTTGGAAGCCGACAAAGCCAATGCTATACAAGCGTTGGGCGAGGCTCAAGCATCGATCGGGCGTTTGGTACAAGACGGCTTGATTCAATTAGATCAGCGCAAACAAGCGCTGCAAATCGAAGTAGAAAAACTCGAACGCCGACGCGATCGAATTCAAAAGGAAATGCGAACCACTTTTGCCGGCGTTTCCCAAGATTTGGCCATTCGAGTCCAGGGTTTCAAAGACTATCTAGTAGGCAGTTTGCAGGATTTGGCCGCCACCGCCGAACTCTTAGATTTGACGCCACCGGTGCAAGAGACGCCCAAGCAAATTCCTGCTGAGGAGTCTCAATCCTCAGCACCGGTAAATCCCAAATTTGCCGAACAGGGATTTCAAGAACAAGCCAAACAAATTCGCCGCACCCTCGACCAATACCGCACTCTCCCGGACTATTACGGCCCGCCTTGGCAACTCCGCCGCACTTTTGAACCCATCCACGCGGAACGAGTTTCTAACTGGTTTTTCACCCAAGGAGGAAGAGGCGCTTTGCGGACTATGGGTTCGCGCTTGCAAAATATCTTGATTACTTCGACAATTATTTCTGTACTCAGAAGCGTCTACGGTGGACGGGTACGGACTTTGGTGCTCGCCAACAGTCCAGAACGTTTGGGAGAGTGGCGCCGGGGTTTGCAGGACTGTTTGGGCATTACTCGCAGCGATTTTGGCCCGGAAAGAGGGATTATTATGTTTGAGTCGGCGGAAGCTTTGGCTCAAAAAGCCGATCGACTGGTGAAAGATGGCAAATTGCCGCTAATTGTCATTGATGAAACTGAGGATTTAATTAGTTTGTCAATCCTGCAGTTTCCGCTATGGCTGGCCTTTGCTCCCGATCCGCAAACTTTGATGGCTGCTAAGGATTTTTGATTGGGTAATTGGTAA
This sequence comes from Microcoleus vaginatus BM001213989, assembly GCA_036700245.1. GTDB lineage: Bacteria > Cyanobacteriota > Cyanobacteriia > Cyanobacteriales > Microcoleaceae > Microcoleus. The sequence continues at coordinate 29,990 of JAUBOM010000026.1, read as the reverse complement.
TTGGTAATTGGTAATTGCTAATTGCTAATTGCTAATTGCTAATTATGCTAGGGGAAAGGTTGCAAATTTTAAAAGTACACTAAATCTCAAATTAAAAAATGGCTAGCTGGATAATTTTAAATGGCGCAGTGTTAATAGCAGCTTATCTGCTGGGTTCGATTCCGACTGGGTACGCCTTAGGGAAATGGATGCTGGGAATTGATATTCGACAGGTTGGTTCGGGTTCGACGGGTGCGACTAACGTACTGAGGACTTTGGGGAAGTGGCCGGGGTTGGGGGTGTTGCTAGTTGACGTGTTGAAGGGGGTAAGTGCGATCGTTCTAATCCGCTACATTTATGCGATCGACTTTACCCATCAGCTAGCAACCGCCGCCGGTATAGAAAATACTGCAACTGTCCTCCCTTGGATGGCAACTTGGGCGGGTTTCTCTGCTGTTTTGGGCCACAGCAAATCAATCTGGCTGGGGTTTACCGGCGGTAAATCGGTGGCTACGAGTTTGGGAGTTTTACTCGGTTTGTACTGGCCAGTTGGTTTGGGAACTTTCGGAATTTTCGGGATAGTATTTGCGGTATCGCGAATTGTTTCTTTAAGTTCGATTATCGGGGCAATTAGCGTTGCTGGATTGATGTTTGCTTTACATCAGCCCCTAGCTTATGTATTGTTTGGAATTGCTGGCGGTGTGTTTGTAATTGTGCGACACCGGAGCAATATTCAGCGGCTTTTGAGCGGTACTGAACCAAGGATTGGAGAAAAATTGGAAGCAGCAGCTAGCGATCGATAATTAGTATTGTTGTACCCCTGGTTGCAGACTACCATTTCTCTGTCCAATTTTCGATTTAAGCTTTTGCAGGACGCATTGCAGCGCATCCTACAGCTTATTAGAATGGCTGAACCGAGATAATACTGTTTTGGAGTTGATCGGGCGTTATAAATTCAACAAAACCTACTACATCTCCTGAACTCCTGACTTTGATGAGAGTCCCTGAAGTCAGAACATTTGAAGGATTTAATACCTCTGCTGGGGTGACATTGGGTATCGCAGCTTTTGAAAACTCAAAATCTTGTAGTCGCAGCACATTTGTCAAATTCTCCAAAACTACATCGTTAAGAGTCAAACCGTCTGATAATCCAATCAGATCTAAACCGACTTGGAAATCTGCAATGACATCGGCCTTATTAATATCGGTAACTCCTGACTCTAGTTGTAGGACGTATAAGTTACTTCCACTGGTTTTAGACGAAGAAGAACCATTATTCAGACTTGACAAATAGTCTCGACCCAAACCTCCTATCAAAGTGTCATTCCCGTTACCGCTGTATAAAATATCATTTCCTCTACCTCCCAACAAAATATCATCTCCTGCTTGACCGGCAATCCAATCGGCATCTTGACCGCCCGCCAAACAGTCATTCCCCTCGCCTCCCCATAAGTCATCTTTCCCTTTTCCTCCCCATAAAGAATCGCTGCCAAAATCTCCTATTAGCGAATCTTCTCCGTCATTGCCAAATATTAAATCATTAGTTCTCCCGCCGTATACTGTATCGTCACCTCCCAACATCCAAACTCCGGCAGGGAAATCACCCCGGCTTTGGAACAGTAAATCAGCGTATTCGGATGTATTGTCGCCAATTAATCGAGGCACTCCTGATGGATCGGGTTTTAAAGCCATAAAATATTTTGTTCCTAAAATCTCAGATGCCAAAATTATAAAATAAGCCACTCTCAAAGTCAATTCATCTATTCATAACTTTGAGTTCATAAAAGTCATATTTGTGGTACGCTCGGCACCAACGAGTGCAGCGAATTAAGGGGATGGAACAATTTATGTGTCTGAATCCAGGGGATATTCTGCGCGATCGCTAGCAAATTATCGGTCAATTAGGTGAGGGAGGATTTGCCAGAACCTATACGGCTAACGACGCTTTAGGCAGCCCCGAAAATCTCCTGTGCGTCGTCAAGGAAATTGGGCCTCCTCAATCGAACGATCTCGATGTTCTGCACAGGGCACAGGTGCAATGTGAAACAGAAGCTGAATCCCTGATATTTCTGGAGTAGTGCTCGCCCATTCCCAGGTTAATCGAGCACTTTCAAGAACAGGGAAGATTTTACTTAATTCAAGAATATGCAGGAAATCCGCTGAACAAGGAGATCGGTTCAGGCAGTTTAGGGAATCAGAAGTTATTGATTTATTGCAGGACATTTTAGAAGTTTTAGATTGCGTCCACAAAAAACATATTATTCACCGCGATATTAAACCGTCAAACTTAATCCGGTGCAACCGTTCCGGCAAAATTGCCATGATTGACTTTGGCGCAGTCAAAGGTATTAGCAATTTGGCGGTTCAGGGCGGTCAAATAACTCAAACTCGCGTCATCGGTACAAACGGTTATATGCCGGCCGGCAGAACAGTGGAAAAATTAGCCAAGATTTAACAGCGATATCTATGCTGTGGGAATCCTCGGCATTCGAGCGATCGCAGGTTTAGATATTCAAGACTTTTTTAAGGATAAAAAAACTGGGGAATTCGTCTGACACTACTCAACTGACGATCGCCCGATGGTACAAATTAGCGACAAGCTGGAAAAAGTTTTAAATAAGATGGTGCGCTACCACTTTAACGATCGCTATCCATTTGCTGTTGACAACGGTGTGTCCATTTGCTAATAAATCCAGAACTTACACCGAGAATTCCTTGAATTTCTCGGTGTTTATAACCTTGCAGAAACATCTTGACAGCAACCGCTCGTTTCAACTCACAGGTATCGGGATTGGACTCGATAAACTCATTCAACGGATTTAGCATAGGTCGGGTCTGACTAGGATTTATCACCATTCTAAGTTCTCATATCTGGCTGGGGATTGCTCGATCACCTCTAAGTTCTCACATCTGGCGTGGGAGGGCTCGATCACCTTCCCTCCCGATCGATATCACACTTAAATCAAAGCATTTGCAGTATTGTTAAACACAACTTAAGCACCAGCGAAACCTAACAAACAAGTTTAAAACCTCAGCTAGCAGCTTATTGCTAGCGGTCAGATAAGATCTCAAGTACCAGAGGAAAAATTAGATGACGAAATTATCGGGGCACCATGAACTGACCAGTAAGCACCTGTTGTGTAAGCAATGTCAAGAAATTTACTAATCTGTTGATAAGTTTTTCCGTCAATTTATCAGCAATAAAATCATAAGTTTTTTTGTCATACATAATTATTATCAAACTCTTTTAGTAGTTTAATTAGTCTTTCTTTTTGCTATGGAAGACAGATGGTTTTTGGCTGGCATATATACATACTGGCGATCGCTGACTTGTTTTCTCTTTAGATTATACGATCTAGCTGCGTAGCAGCTTATCTCCCGACGACCAAGTTACTAATTCATTAAATAACGCGATCGCAATTGGATAGCCGGAATTTGGGTACTGTACAAGTGGAGAAATTTAGAAGCCGCATCAGCTAAAATCTTTTGAAAAACTGGTCGTGTCTGTCCCCTGGGTTCCCTTAAGCAGTTTTAACAAAAAATTTCCTCAACCGGCTCAAAAATTGTAGAGAGGGACGGTAAATACCGATACCGCCTTAGCTTACGATGTAACTATTGCACTGATTAAGGCAATGGAAATGCAACAGTAACCCAGCCCCGAAGGAATTCAAAAAATGCTTTCTCTTGCGAATTTTCTCGTAGAAGGAAAAACGAGAACTATTCAGTTTGCAAAGAATGGCGATCGCAAAAATCCCCCCAGCGAATCGGTGCATATTGTTAAGTGTCGAAAAGAACAAGTCGGTGTAGCTTTTCCCTCAACTATGCCACGGCAAAAGCAGCAGGTTTAAACTGCGATTGAAATCGTTTCTGATTTATTCTGTGCGTAATTCCTGACTTATTTACCCAATTCTTGAGAACGCCAACAAGCTGCTTTCACGGCTTCGATCAGCGCCGAACGAAAGCCGTTACTCTCTAATTTAGCAATTCCCGCAATAGTTGTGCCGCCGGGACTTGTCACCCGATCTTTCAATTCTGCTGGGTGCATTCCCGTTTCTTGCAATAGCTTCGCCGTACCGAATACTGTTTGCAAAGCTAATTGAGAGGCGATCGCCCGTGGCAAACCTGCACAAACTCCGCCATCTGTCAATGCCTCAATCAAAATTGCTACATAACCAGGCCCGGAACCCGAAAGCCCAGTCACCGCATCCAGCATACTCTCAGGTACTTCTACCACTTCTCCCACGGCCTGAAAGATGCGCTTTACCAATTCTAAATCAGCCGATTGAACAAGTTTTCCCGGAGCGATCGCGCTCATTCCCGCTCCTACCGTTGCTGGAGTATTCGGCATCACCCGCAGCACTCCCCGCCCGGGAAAAGCTGGTTCTAGCTTGCTCAGTGGCACTCCTGCCAAAATCGACACTACCAGCGCTTCTGACTTGGAATCAGCCGTTTCTCCATTATTTCCCTGTTTGCGATCGGCCGCCACCGCCAACTCCAAAGCTACTGTATCAAAAATTTGCGGTTTAATCGCCAAAAACAGCACTTCTGTAGCCGCAGCAACTTCTAGATTGCTGGCTGTTGTTCCAATCCCGTAGGTTTCCGTCAAAAATTGGCGCCGTTGAAGCTGTGGGTCGCTCACCAATATTTCTGAAGGCAAATAAACTTTCTGTGCTATTAAGCGGGATAAGAGAGCTTCTCCCATTACCCCGCCGCCGATCGTACCAAATTTGATGTTAGTCATTAGTCATTAGTCATTAGTCATTAGTCATTAGTCATTAGTCATTAGTCAACAGTCAACAGTCAACAGTCCTAATTTATAGGGTGCGTCGCCCGAAACACTCTGCAAGTTCCCTCGAACATCTCACAGAGCCGCACCTTACTATTTTATGTTAGTCATTAGTCATTAGTTATTAGTTATTAGTTATTAGTCATTAGTCAGTCAGTCGTCATTAGTTATCAGTCAATTGTCTTAGCTAAGAGTTAAGCGCCCAGAACTTGCAGAATACAAAATTCAGGAGCTGCCTAGTTAAAAGCTTACTCGCTAATAACTAAAGACTAAAGACTGATGACTGATGACTAATGATGACTGCTGACTGCTGACTGCTGACTAATAACTACTGAGCCATTGGAGCTTGTTCTGCCGGCCAGACTGTCGGTGCAGGAGCAGCAGGGCGGGGCCGTCCTTGGGCTGGAGGCACTTCGTGAACCACACCTGACTGAGTTCTCACCTGCACGCAGCTAGGCGTAAACAAGAAAATACTTTCGCCAATTCGCTCTTGATGACCGTCAAGGGCATAAGTACCGCCCGCCACAAAGTCCACAGCTCTTTGCGCTTGGTCTGGGTCCATCACCGTCAGGTTCAAAACCACAGACTTCCGTTCCTTAAGGGCTCGAATTGCTGCCGGCATCTCTTCAAAAGTGCGCGGCTCCATTACTACTACTTCCGAAATCCCGTTCATAGCTCCAGGCATTCCAATCACGTTATTCATTACTGACCCTACTCCCCCGGTTGGTGCAACGACATCCATACCTGTCGATCCTACTACTGACCGCTCCCGCATTCTACGATTTTGACGACGTTCTTCTTCCGCTGCTGCGACTGCTGCGGGGTTGGGTTCAGGCGCTTGGTAAAAGTTCTGATACCGCTCGCCTTCGGTTTCGTCGTACACGTCATCGTAATCAGGCTCATTGTTGATGCCTACAAAATCTCGCAGTTTAGAAAAAATATTCATGATTCACGCTCCTTCACGACTTTGCTGCCCCGACTATACTCGCGTTGCGCGTTAGTCGCGGGTGGCTGACTACTCTATATTTAACCTAAATTGTCTTTATCAGAAGATTTCAATTATTTATCCCCTCCTAGAGCCAAATAAGGTTTGTCCTAGCCGTACCATAGTAGCACCTGCTCGAATTGCCAAATGATAATCTCCCGACATCCCCATCGAGAGCTGCTGCATTTGAATACAGGGCAAATTTTGCTGCTGGATTTTGTCAGCAAGTTCGCGAGTGCTGTTAAATAATTCTAGGAGTTGCGACTCATTTAACCCCTGTGGGGGTATTGTCATCAAACCTTGAATTTTGATATGCTGACATTTGTTGAGTTCTGGAAGGTCGGCAAGCAGTTCTGGAACGCTCCAGCCGTATTTGTCCGGATCGGGCAACATTTTGACTTGCAGGCAGACTTGGGGAGAGTAGGACTGTTCGCCGGCCAAGCGCGAAAGTCGCTGAGCGATTTTTAAATTGTCTAGAGAATGAATCCACTGGAAATGCTCTAGGGCTTTGGCGGCTTTGTTGGCTTGCAAGTGGCCGATCAAGTGCCAGTTGATATCCGGTAAATCTTGCAGTTGACTTTGTTTTTCGGCAGTCTCTTGAACCTTACTCTCGCCAAAATCCCGGATACCGGCGTCGTATGCTTCCCGGATATCATCAGTCGGTACCTGTTTGGTAACGGCAATTAACCGCACTGATTCGGGCAAGTGTTGGCGAATGCTGTTAATTCGAGAGGCTATGGTCATGGTTGCTCAACGCTGGGAACTGGAGTGAAGGAAAATTAAGAGAGTTACCAATTACCAAATTACTAATTTTCGTTATTGAAACGTGCGCTGGTGAATGGTCTGCAATTGGTCGTACTCTTGATATTGACCGCTGCGACGCAGGGTTCGCAGGCGAATTTCGACCATGAGGCGAGCGTCGGAGCGACTGATTGGTTCAAATCTCAGCCCGCCAGGGCCGTTTGTCACCAAAAAAAACAGGCGTTGGGCGTATAGGGTGGTAAATAATTCTTGGCTGTCTTCAACCTGGGATACCCTGAAGAGGAGGCCAAAGTTTGGATGATTCAGGTAAGTTTCGGTAGTCATTAACGCTCACAATCGATCAATTTTAGATTAAAGATTTAGATTTTAGTTTCGCTCGATCGCCCCATAGCGGTGTTTGACGGCGGGGTACAAAGGGCGATCGCCGTAGCCGTGCAATAGTCTCCGTCGTGGCTGAGGCTTAATTGCCACTGGCAATTTCCCCAAACACAGGCTTGTGCTGCTGCGGTTCCGTGGAGTTGCACATTTGGAGCACCGTTTTCGGAGCGCCGAATTTCCACATCTGCATAGCGTATTCCCCGCCATCCCGTGCCTAGAGCTTTGACAACGGCTTCTTTTGCTGCCCAGCGCCCCGCTAGTTGGTTGCAGGAAACTCGATTCATTTTACCTTTAATGCTGCTGTGTTGAGAATTTAGTTGCCCGCAATCCCTTTGTTCGGCGGGCGTGTAAACTTTTTCGAGGAAGCGATCGCCAAACCGATCTAATGCCGCTTGAATGCGCGGAACATATACGATATCTGTCCCAAGATAGATGTTCAAGGTCTTGGTTCTCTAAATATTTGTCTCCATTACTTTAGCAGGACTGTCGCGTACTAGACACAACTTACTCAAATGTAGGCCCGTGTTCCAAACCCCGCTCGAATCAGTCATTCCCAATCCTTCAATATTATTCAATCTAAAATCTAAAATCTAACATCTAAAATCTAAAATCTAAAACCTTAACTGTCCCAACCCCAAACCAAGCGGGCACTCCAGAGGACGATCAAGCAGCCGAGGGCGATCCAGTCTCGGATTTTCAATTGCAACTGGTGCCATTCTACACGGTGTCGATCGGGACTGGTGAAGCCACGAACTTTCATGGCGCTGGCTATTTGTTCAGCTCGCAGGAGCAAGTTTTCTAACAGCCGCTCGGCTATCATCAACCAAACTTGAGCTGCGCGACGAAATCCGAGTTTTTTCCAGTTTATCGCTCGGGTACTCACCGATCGCACTAAATTTTGTATTTCTTCCAATACTAGGGGAATGAACCGCAAAGATAAGGTTAAGGTTAGCGCTATTTCCGTGACAGGCCAGTGCAAGCGGCGCAGCGGCTGCATTAAGTTTTCAATGGCGGCGGTGATTTCTTCGCTGGCTGTGGTGAGGAGGTAGAGGTTGGTGCTGTAAATTACTGTAAAAAATAGGGTGCTGACATTGATAGCTAAATCTAGGGATTTGCGGGTGATTTTAATCGGGCCTTGTTTGAATAAAACGTAACGGTAGTTTGTGGGTTGGGGGAGTTGATTTGAGATTTGGGATTTGGGATTTAGGATTGGAAAGTTTGAGTCTAAATTAAAAGGTTTGTACCAGGGTTTTGGTTGGGGCGGGGGTGGAAGAGTTGCGGGCTGTTGGGAAAACGTTAATTCGTCGGCGGGGAGGCGGGTCTGGTGTTCTGAGGGGAGTCCGTCGGGGGCGATCGCGCTCAGGCCAAATACTAAAATGCAGAATAGCAGCAGCAGTCCCATTTGCTGCTTCCACACGCGCAAAGGAATTGCTGCTGTTAGTGTCAGTACGATTAACATTCCTACTAGCATCAACCGCCAGATGGGATTGGCGAGTATGGGCGCAATCAGAAATGTCATCAACCAGGCTAGTTTTACGCGGGAGTCTAGCCGGTGAAGCCAGGTTACTGGTTGTTCTAGGTAGAGTCCTATCGGGAGCGATCGAAGTAAGTCCATCTTGCGATTTTAGATTTTAGATTTTAGATTTTAGATTGTTTGATTGTTTGATTGATTGATTGATTGATTGATTGTTTGATTGGGGATTATTTGATTGTTTGATTTGGCATTTTTTTTTGATTTTGATTTGAAATTTTGGTTGGGGCTTTGACATTATTTTATTTACGATTTGCTGTTGGTTTTTTAGCAATTAAAGTTTGGATTGAGGCCACTGTCATCGCTAAAATTTCATTCGTTTCTGACATGATCCTCCTCAAATTAGTGACCTCTACTAATTTAGCTTCAACTATCAGCTCCATCCAGTAAAGACATTCATCTGCTTCTTCTTCCACTATTCTGAGTTTAGCAATTAAGTCTGCTGTTGATCTAGCGCGACAAGCTGCTCGATAGTTAGCCCCTACAGAAGTTCCTGAACGAATTAACTGCTTGCCAATTACCTCAGAAACGGTATTTTGGGCAGCGAACTTACTAGCTTAATAACTCTTAATGCTAGAGTCTTCGTTCTTTGTTTAAACTCTTGTTCGTTCATCCGATATTTAGATTTTAGATGAAAAATTTGGCTGTAATTGGCAAGCCATTATATCATCTAACAGCATCTTTTTTTCAATCTAAAATCCAAAATCTACAATCTAAAATTACTTGACGCGCAGTGCTCTGTTTGTTGTGCTGATTTCTGTGGCACGAACTTTTTTGCCTCTCCAAAGCAGCCGCATTGGTGTACCAGTAAAGCCGAGGTGCTTGCGAAATTGGCTTTCCATATAGCGGCGGTAATTTTCGGTGAAGCGTTTGGGATCGTTGACAAATAGCGCAATTGTCGGTGGCTGCGATCGCACTTGAGTACCGTAATAGATTTTGCCTTGTTTTCCTTGGCGGGTAACTGGGGCTGAGTGCCACGTTGTGGCTTCTTCTATGACTTCGTTAATGACGGCGGTAGGCACGCGACGTTTGTGTTCGTCGGAGGCTTTGTCTACTAATTCAATGATTTTTTCAACTCGCTGTCCACTCATGGCGCTAACAAAAATCATTTCTGCCCAGTCGAGGAAATAAAGTCGGGTTCTTACTTCTCTTTCGTACTCGTATATGGTGTCGGACTCTTTTTCTACCGCATCCCATTTGTTGACGACTATGATGCAGGCTCGACCTTCTTCGCTGATGCGATCGGCTAATTTTTGGTCTTGATCGGTAACGCCGTCAATTGCGTCAATTACTAACAGTATGACGTTGGCGCGACGGATGGCTTTGAAAGCGCGGTTGATCCCGAAAAATTCTGCACCGTATTCGACGTTTTTCTTTTTGCGAATTCCTGCGGTGTCAATCAGGCGGTAGGTTTTACCGTTGCGTTCTACTAAGGTGTCGATCGCGTCCCGGGTTGTCCCGGAAATCGGGCTGACTATAGCGCGATTTTCTCCGAGAAATGCGTTTAACAAACTCGATTTGCCCACGTTGGGACGACCGATAATTGCTACTTTAATTTCCTCAACTTCTGGTAATACTTCCGTGGGAAGATAAGTTATTAATTTGTCGAGCAATTCGCCGGTGCCGTTGCCGTGAATGCCGGAAATAGGGAAAGGTTCTCCCAGTCCCAATTGCCAAAAGTCGGCTGCTTGGGTGAGTCCTGTATTTTCCGATTCGCATTTGTTGACGGCGAGAATGACGGGGACTTTTTGCAGTCTCAGCCAAGATGCGATCGATTCGTCGCCCCCGGTGAGCCCGGTTTGTCCGTCTACTACGAAAATGGCTGCGCTGGCTTCTGCGAGGGCCGCCATTGCTTGTTCGCGAATTAAAGGCAGAAATTCTGTCTCGTCGTCGAATACTAGCCCGCCGGTGTCTACGACTTGATATTCCCGATCGCCCCAGTATGCTGGTCTGTAAGTGCGATCGCGCGTGATTCCTGGTTCGTCGTGAACGATCGCGTCTTGGGTGTTGGCTAAACGGTTGACGATCGTCGATTTGCCTACATTGGGGCGTCCAATAATAGCAACTATAGGTAGAGACATAAAAGTAGCAGCAATTAGGCTGCGCCGTAATTTTGAGGTTTAGCCTTTTATTGTAAGCGAAACTGGCCCAGATTGTATGCGATCGGGCTGCATCGTGTATTATACGCCCTCCGGCGCTGTGCGGTCTGCGCCGCGAACTCATGGCGACCTCCGGAAACGAGATAAAGTACGCTCGAACTGTTAATCTGGATTACCAGAGCCTGGTAACGATAAATGCTTGCTGCACCTTCTCTAAAAATTGCTAAATGGAACGACTTATTTCTGTATTCGGGTTAGCTGTTTTTGTCGGTTTGTCCTACGCCTTTTCAGTCGATCGGCGCGCTGTCAAGTGGCCGCCCGTATTGTGGGGAATTGCTTTACAGCTAATTTTTGCTATTTTGATTCTCAAAACTGCTCCGGGTTTGGCTGTCTTTAAATTTTTGGGAGATATGGTGACGCAGTTTCTCAATTTTTCTGATGCGGGGGCAAAGTTTATATTTGGAGACAATTTTGCCGAACACTTTATCGCTTTTAAAGTGCTGCCGACTATCATTTTTTTCTCTTCTTTTATCACCATACTTTATCACTACGGCATTTTGCAGCGAGTTGTGCAAGCAGTGGCATGGTTGATGATTAAAACCATGAAAACTTCTGGCGCCGAAACCCTTTCTTGTGCTGCGAATATCTTTGTCGGGCCAACGGAATCTCCTTTGTTAATTAAACCTTATTTGGCGACGATGACGCTCTCGGAACTCCATGCTGTCATGACGGGGGGATTTGCCACAATTGCCGGCGGAGTCATGGCAGCTTATATTTCTTTTGGAGTATCGGCTCAACATTTAATTGGAGCGTCGGTGATGTCTGCACCAGCAGCTTTGGCTATTTCTAAATTGCTGTACCCAGAAACTGAAAAGTCGCTGACTGTTGGGGAGGTGGAGGTGGAGGTGGAACAGGTTTATGCTAATGCGGTGGATGCGGCGGCTTCGGGTGCTAGCGACGGGTTGAAGTTGGCGGCGAATGTGGCCGCTATGCTGATTGCTTTTTTGGGTTTGTTGACTTTTTTTAATGCGCTTTTGGGGTGGTTTGGAGGGCTAATTAGTCTGCCTCAGTTGTCGCTAGAATTAATTTTAGGTTATTTGATGGCTCCGGTTGCTTGGCTGATGGGGGTGCCTTGGGTTGATTGCGCAGAGGTGGGGGTTGTTTTGGGAAAAAAAACGATTCTTACTGAGTTTATTGCTTATTTAGATTTGATGGAATTGGTGAAACAACAGGCGATTTCGGAACGATCGCAAATTATCTCGACTTATGCTTTGTGCGGGTTTTCTCATATTGGTGCGATCGGGATTCAGATAGGGGGAATTGGCGCGATGGCTCCGCAGCGGCAAGGCGATCTGGCGAGGTTGGGCCTGAGGGCGATGATTGCTGGCTCTTTGGCTTGTTTTATGACTGCTTGTATCGCAGGGATGCTGATTTGAAATTTTTGAGCTTTTAGTTAAGCAGTGCGGTACTAGCCCAGTAGGAGCGTGAGTAACGAGGCTACTAACTTTGGGAATTTTGATTCTGAGTCCAAGCTCCCCCAAGCAATTTTCCTTGATTGAAGGCTCAAAAATCGGAACCTCAAATAGCGGTTTTCTGCTTTTGCTCCTGTTCAAATTTAACACGCCAGACACGGCTAGCAGTGCGCTACTTATGGCACACCCTCCATTAACTACAGTAAATGTTATTAAATAAAAGTTAAAAAACCTAGAAAATTATTTGATGGGTGGTATTGATTTGATGATTTGCGATGCGGAAGATCGAATTTTAGCGATCGGCTATTATTGAAAATAAGCAGGAGTTTAGCCTGTAACACAAGATGGAAACAGTAAACTAAATTATCCTCAAAGCCAAATAAATAGGTGGTTTACAATGGCTGTTATGCAACTAGAAAACGGTAGAACCTATAGGGATATAGGGGCGATCGCAAGCCAACTGGCTGTTTTAAATGTTCAGATCGATCGTCTGCCAATGAGGGAAAATCCTGCGGTTCGAGAACTGCTAGCCCAAGACATTCTCAATGTAACAGAAAAACAGCAGATACTCGCAGCATTTCAAAGCGAGTTTGAACAGTTTAAGCGCGCAGACAAATGTCAGTGGTGCGACTTAAAAGTGCTGCACCCCGCTTCGCCGCAGATTTACGCGCTGATGACTCAAAGCAATCGCACTCACACCCACACAGATCCAGAAGTTCTTCACATTTTAGCTGGGGAATGTGTTTTTGGGTTTGTGTATCCTAACGGCTCTCAGGTACAATTAATGCTGCAAGCTGAAGAATACATTAAAGTCCCCGCAAATACCGAACATTGGTTTTATCTCACTCCGTCGCTGTACTTGAAAGCTGTGCAGTATTACACCACTGCTCAAGGGTGGGTTCCTCAGTATACTAATCGGCAGTTAAAAATTAAAAATTAAGAGTCAGAAGAAGAGGGCAAATTTGTAGAGGAGGAAGAAGAAGATGAAACAGGATTGGGTGACTTACTATCAAGCGGTGGAAGGTCGCCCGCCGCATGAAACTTTGCTGAAAGCCTTGTCAATTTTTGACACGGAACCGTTGCTCGATCGTCCTCGATTCGCTGTAGATTTAGGCTGTGGCGATGGACGAGATACCGTGGAACTCCTGCGTCGAGGCTGGCGGGTTTTAGCGATTGACAGGGAACAAAATGCCTTCGATCGCCTGCTGGATCGTCCGATTCAACGCGAGCTCCTGCAAACTCAATTGATGCGTTTTGAAACCTTAACTTTGCCTCAATCGATCGATCTAATCAATGCCAGTTTTTGCCTTCCTTTTTGTCAGCCCGCCGATTTCCCCCATCTTTGGGAAACGATCGTGACATCGCTAAATCCAGGAGGATATTTCTGCGGTCAATTGTTTGGCGATCGCGACTCATGGGCTGTTTATCCCGATCGCACTCATCATACTCGCGAACAAATTCAAGTGCTGCTAAAGTCCTTTGAGATTGAGTGGTTTGACGAAGAAGAACATCCTGGAGTAACGGCGCTAGGCAAGGAAAAACACTGGCATATTTTTCACATTGTTGCTCGTAAGAGAGATTAATATATATAGTGCCGACTGCTTAAAGAAGTCGGCACTCTCTTGAAGTCGGAGTTCTGGAAAAGTTGCAGATCGTTTTTACTGAATTTTTCGGAATTTACCGTTAAATTAGCTTCCTAATTGCTAAGGAATGAAAAATAAATAAGGTGACTAATAGAGCAATAGTTTACCTTGGATCAAGGCTTCTGGGGTTTAATTGTGCAAGTTATTGATTTTTCATTCCTTAGTCTCGAACCTTTCTGATTTTTTAAATGCTTTCTCATTCAGCGGGTGTGGCTATTTCAATTTCTTCGCAGCGCTGCAAAAGGGCTTCTATTTCCTGAGCTAAAAAAATTACTTCCGGCCACGAAGAACCGTTGATTAAATCTTGAGCGTGAGCTAATTTGTTTCTCAATGCTTCTGCTGATTTTAAAAAACGCTCTCCGTAGCGTTTGGATTTGAGCCCCAGCCGATCGACTATTTCAGCAGAAGTCAGGATTAAATCTCGCTTGTCGCAGAATTGCAGGTAATCGATTAAGTCAATTGCTTCATTTCTGGATCGCCCCAATTCCCAAAGGTGTTTTGCCACTAAGATGCGATCGCTTTTAAGGAACTTCTGCCAAGAATCTTGGGGAAAGTAAATCCGCACGATCCGCAATAAATTCATTTCCAGAAGCGTCACCAATCCAAACAGCAGCATCCGCACCGGTGCTTTTTGCAAATCGCCGCAGGTAACGATACCGTTGATCCTGTTGCTTTCTAATACAAATAATCTCGGTTTTTCTCGCAGCAGCGGCAGCAATTCCATTAAAGGAGTGGCGGCGGCGATTAATTGTGATGGGTGAAAAATTTGCTGGTAGTCGCTGCACTTGCCTGCCATTAAGTGCGATCGTTCTACATAGCCGCAAACCGTGCCGTTTTCTTCGATACCGAGCACGTCAAAATCGCGGGCCTCCATCCACGATCGCAATTTGGCTGCGTCTTCGCAAGCGGGGACAGATTTCAGCGGTTCCGCTAGGTATTTAACTGTAATGCTGTCTTTGAATAAACCCCGCAAGTCGGCGGAGCTTGATTTTAAATGTTTCATAAAAATTTATACGGTCCGCGGGAAAGGAGCGTGCCCCCGTGCCCGCTCGCTCTAAGCGACTCGGCGGACTTGGGTCCGGGTCTTTTTCTTTCTTATTGCTTGCTTAGAAACAATCTATTGTATACTAAATTTGTGAGTAAGAAAAGAACTATCTACCTGTTGAAACCTCCTAGAGGGCGAGAAATCCGGACCCCCGCGAAACAACGGTTAAGTGTACTTAACGGCTGTATGACAAGAAAGGGTAAATAATGGCAGGTTGGAGAGCGTACCACAACTGGCAAGCGCGATCGACTGAAAACAAAGGTAAAAGTAAGCACAATTACAACATCGTTTGATAGTTGTCTTGAGTGTCTAGGAGGATCTTTGACTATCCTTTCTAAGCTTGTCTTAGAGAATCGAGCGTGTCTTTAGACCTGAGAGTGTCAAGTCCGGTAATTTCATGGCAAGTTGCTGCAAGTAGAGACGCGGTATTACCGTGGGGAGCATCTCAGTTTTGTAAAAAGCATTTTTTAGGAGTGCGAGGGGACGCTCGCACACAGACAGTAAAAGCAAAACTGAGATGCTCCCTTACCGTGTCCCTACAGATTTCATGATATTACTTACTGGCTAATTCCAGGCAATAATGGTTGGCCGCAAGAGTGGTAATAATATCGGCATCGGCGAGAAAACTTTCTTTGGCAGTTGGATTTTCCATACTGACAGCTTGCCCGATCGCTCTTAATTTAAACTCCGGCAGAGAAACTCCCGATTTTGCTTCCGCACACATTCTTTGAGCTGTGGCATTTTTTTGACCGGGGGCTTTTTGGATTGCTTGCAGTAAATTGTCCGTTGCTTCGGGAGAGTAGCTTTTTGCTAAGCGTTTGTAGTCTTCGATAAATTTCCCATCGTTTCCTTTCAGCTTAATGTCGGATTCTTGAGGCGAGCACAACTGGTTTAAGTTAATTACTTCTCGCGCTGAATTGACAAGAAAACATCCTTCGCGTTCTTGGGCGATCGCGCTGTTGTCGCTGGGTACAAATTGTATAATAACGGCGGACAGAACAGCAGTTAAATGCCAGTAATTTAGCATAGCACTCACCTTATCTATTTGGGATTTTTAACCGCAGATTAATGCGGAGCAATGCGGGTGTTGTTGGGTCAGAGCCTGTCGGGTAAATTAATCAAAATAATTGTAGGGGCGGGTTTCACCAACAATCTTAGGACTTACGCATGGGGGTCCAGAAACGGTTTTTTTTTACAATTCGGCGGGATGCTGTCACGCTGGATACTTTGGCTTGGGCGCTTTCGGCCGCTGGGGAATGGCAAAAGGTCGATCGAGAGATGGTCGAAATACGGATATCGGGGATTCGGGATGCGCGTATGTTTTACCGGGCTGGTGCGATCGCCCGTACTTTAAAGGAAATTGACCCGAGTTTTGACGATCGAGCTCGCCAAGCATGGGGTTTGGGAAGTTATGAATTTTGAGATTAGCCAGAGGAACAGCCTCTTGAAGCAGGAGAAATTTATGCACACAAAAAAATTTGTGCGATCGCGCAAATATATCATTCTTTTTATTCTCACAATATTACTATTTTTTACAACCTCAACCCGACCCGTTTACTCGCACTGGTCAGACTTATCCGTAGCAGAAATAATACTCAACGTGCGATCGGATTAATCTTAGCTTATGCCAAAAGGAATTTTGTTTTGATAAACTGCCAAAACAGATAACAGCAGTCAAAATTTTGCCTGCGATTAGCGCGATGTTTGTAATGTTTTTGGGGTTGGGAATTATCGGACAGGCGATGTTTAAAATATTGGGGGCGACTCAGTGAGTAATTGGCAATGGATAACCATAAAATTAGGACTCTGCCTCCTAACTACAAACTTAGGAATAAGTCTTCTTTTAGAGCCCCGACTTTTTCAAGAAGTCGGGGCTCTGGGTATTCTGTTTTTTTAGCCTTTGCTCACTTATCAGGCCGCATTATTATATTTATTAATAATTTCGGCTAAATCCGGTACTCCCTTTTCCACGTAAGTCTTAGCTGAGGGGCGGAGTTTGGCATAGGCGCCTTTAACAACCGCTCTTGTGCTCTGCTCGGCCCTTTTGTCGCTGAGCTGGAGCAATTCGTCTGCCACTATAGCTTTTCTTTGGGCTAGATATTCGACTGGGTTGCCATTGTTTACTGCTTCAGCCCACATTGGATCGAGTGCGACCGAGATTTCTGGCAGAAGTTGATCGACGACTTGGGCGCAATAGTCAGCCCGTATCCCCTTGACAGTAGAGTAGGCAGCTTTAAGAGCCAGACCACCTAATCCCGGCGCTGCTGCAACTTGTTTGTCGATCAACTTTACACAGTCATCAACAAAAGTTTCTCTGTTGTTTTCATTCAAGAGAATATCGCTCAGTCCCATTTTAACTTTCCTTGATTTAATAGTCAATGTGCTTATTAGCTTTGAACTCCATCTGGGGAGCTTATATCTATTTTGATCCTTTACTGAGGATTACACAAGTTTTTTAAGGTTTGAAGATTTCTACTAGACAGCCTGATGTTGAGATTGGTCTAGTATGTTATGGGAAGTAATGTTGGCTCTGCTAGTCGTTATTGACTACCGGGTTTGTAGTAAGGGCTTTAGTCCTTATTAACTGATATTAATGAGGACTAAAGCCCTGACTACAAACTGATGAGTTGTAAACAGTCACGTAGAAAAGATAACAGCTAGAAAAAAATAGGAGAGAGACTCTGCGTAGGTTCGATCACACTTGCACGTATTCTTAGGATTGGGCGTTCGGCCCGAGGGCGACAGGTACTGAAACGAGGGGAAGTTTCATGGTTTGAGCCGGGCTATCGCTCGCTTGCAATACCAAATTTTTCGGTAATTTCGCGGAGGTGCTTAGTCCGGGAAATACTTGGAGCGATATGGTTAAGGCAGCCGATAACAACAGTTTTTCATACATGGCACTGTCTCCAATACATACTATGCCCTAGGGCATAATACCTCTTACACCTACAACATATAAACATCCTCAGTCACTTGGTGCGATCGCACGGCCATACCTAAGTGATACATATCACGACGGAGGGCGGAGTGATGGGTATAGGGGGGGAGAGGGAGAGGGGGGTCGGGGAGAGTGAGAAAATCTTGACCCTTGACTTTTACCGTCAAAATCCGTTAAATCCGTTAAATCCCCTCCTACACTGCTTCATTGCCAAACTTCCTTCAAAATCGAGAATTGTCCGAGAGAAAGAAGCCGTAGAGTCTCTCTCAAAGGTAGAATTAGCGCGTAGAAGTTATTTGACACAGCGGAGGTACCGACAATATGCTTGCATACTTTCTGGCGTTGGCGGTCGGTCTAGGCAGCTTCAGTATTTACATGGCGGCCTTCTTTTTTCCAGAAGTTCACCGCAAAAGTGATTTTACCTGGAGCGGGGTAGGGCTTTTTTATGCGTTAATTTTATGGGCTTGTGCGGGACGAATTACTGGTGCTCTCCTGCTTGGTCAAATGGCGGGCGTGGCTATGTTGGGCTGGTTTGCTTGGGAAACTCTGACTTTGCGGAGGCTGGTGACGCCCGTTGCTGAGCAAACGCCGATTCCTCAGTCGGGGAATTTGCCGGGGGCTGCAGGTGGGGTGTTGGGGGGCTTGTTTGCCAAGAAAACAGAACCCGCAGCGAAAAAACCTAAGTTTGTTCGATCGACCAAACCGAAAACTGATGTGGTTCCAGCACCCGCTGTGGATGAGGGCGAGGTAAAGCTAGAGGAACAGTCGGCGATTCCCCCAATAGCTGAAGTTATTGCCGAAAGTTCGATCGAACCCCGGGCCGAAAGTTCTCAGGCCCCTAGCTTGACAATTCCCGACTTGAGTGCACCTGCAATTGAAGAAATACCCGTCTCTTCAGTCGAAACTCCTGCTGCTGAGACTTCACCAACCCCAGCAGAATTAGCCAGCAGCTTCACTCCTCTACCTCTACCTCTAGAAATTTCAGAAATTGCCTCTCCAGCAAGTGTGGAGCCAGCAGAGGCTGGGCCAGAGCCTCAACAGCAGCCAGAAGCCGATGATTTTGACGACATCGAAACAGAATGGAGGAAAGGCGTTAAAGAGTCGCAGGCGGCAGCGGCGGCGGCCCCAACTCCTGCCAAACCAGCTAAAAAATCCGGCGGTTTCGCAAGTCTGTTCGGCAATATCAAAAATAGTCTCGGCGGTATGTTAGGACGGGGTGGAGATAAAAACAAGTCTGATTCAACTCCCCAGACGCCAAAACCTTCAACGACTCCAGAATCGATCGCACCTGAATCTAAAATAACGGCAATTCCTGCACCGGGGATCGACCAGATTCTCGAATCGGAATTAGCCTCCGCGGCGGCGGAAGTGGCAGCCGAAACCAGCAACACTGCTGTTGAAACAAGCCTTGGAGTGCCGTTTCCAACCGATGTTGAAACAATGGCCGAGTTGATGGCGAAAGAAACCGCGACTTCTGACAAAATAGGGGAAACTCCGATCGACGAGCCATCCTCGGCCCAAACCCAGACACCGCCGCCTGCGGTTGGTGAACCGGAAGCACAAGCCCCAGCAGCATCTATAGAAATGACTGTGGTGGAAATGGTTTCTGTCGCGCCTGTGGAGATGGAAGCATCGGGAGAACCCGAGTCTATCGCGCAGGTGGAAGTGGTTTCAGTAGCAGTTATGCCGATCGAATCCACCGATCAAAAACCATCTTCTGAGGGAGAACAACCCGAATTGATTCGCCCGAATCCCCCCACTCCGGATCTAGTCGAAACTGCTAAACCGACGACCCAATCCAAGTCGGAGAATGTATCCGGCGAAGATAACCCGTCATCTTGAGGCAGAAAGCAAAAGGTAGAAACCAGAATTTTTTTGATTCTGCCTTCTGTCTTATTAAGGTAGAAACCAGAATTTTTTTGATTCTGCCTTCTGCCTTCTTACTGTTTACTTATTACTGTTTACTTCTTACTTCTGCCTTCTGCCCTCTTCCTTCTGCCTTCTTTGTTAAGATTATGAAAGCAATTATGGTCGTGGGAACAACATCTCACGCAGGGAAATCATTACTCGTTGCAGCTTTGTGTAGAATCTTTTCTAGGCGAGGCTGGCGGGTAACTCCGTTTAAAGGTCAGAATATGGCGCTGAATTCCTATGTCACAGCGGCCGGCGGAGAGATAGGCTACGCTCAAGCAGTGCAAGCTTGGGCTGCGGGCGTCCCACCTTGGGTAGAAATGAATCCGATTTTGCTCAAGCCACAAGGAGACATGACTTCTCAATTAATTGTCAAGGGTCGGGCGATCGCAAATGTGCGAGCATCTCAATATTACGAGCAGTATTTCGATCTCGGCTGGCAAGTTATTCGGGAATCTTTAGAATTTCTCGGCAAAGAATTTGACATGATTGTGTGTGAGGGAGCCGGCAGCCCTGCTGAGATTAATCTCAAACACCGCGATTTAACAAATATGCGGGTAGCTAAACATTTAAATGCTCGGACTTTGCTAGTAGTTGATATCGATCGCGGTGGTGCTTTTGCTCACATTATCGGTACTTTGGAATTGCTCGATCCAGACGAACGGGCTTTAATTAAAGGATTCATTATTAATAAGTTCCGAGGACAAAAATCTATCTTAGATCCGGGGCTGACTTGGCTAGAAGAAAGGACGGGAATCCCGGTGGTTGGGGTGATTCCTTGGATAGACGAAGTGTTTCCCGCAGAAGATTCTCTCGATTTGCTCGATCGGCGTTCTCCCAATACTCAAACCGACATAAATATTTCGGTCATCCGCCTGCCCCGACTTTCTAATTTTACCGACTTTGACCCCCTGGAGTCGGAAACTACCGTCACAGTCAAATATGTCAGCCCAAAAGAGCCTTTAGGCCATCCAGATGCCGTGATTTTACCAGGCTCTAAAACTACAATTTCCGATTTGCACGTGCTGCGCCAAACAGGTATGGCAAAAGCTATTCAAAATTATTTAGTAGCTGGCGGTACAGTCATGGGAGTTTGCGGCGGCTTTCAAATGCTGGGAGAAAGTATCACAGATAGAGAAGGGCTTGAGGGAGAAAAGGGAGAATTTCCAGGATTGGGATTGCTGCCTTTGAAAACTGTGATGGCACCAAACAAAATTGCCCGCCAACGAATTGTAACATCTAACTATCCTCAACCGGGTTTGCCAGTTTCCGGTTACGAAATTCATCAAGGAAGAACGGAAATGCTAGAGTCAGATTTGACTAAACCGCTCTTTGACGATGAGAGTTTAGGAATTGTCAACACTTCTCAATCAGTTTGGGGTACTTACCTGCACGGCATCTTTGACAACGGAGCTTGGCGGCGAGCTTGGTTAAATCACTTGCGGCAGCAGCGGGGACTCCGCACATTGCCTACTGGTATTCCTAATTATCGGCAACACCGAGAATCTCTGTTAGACTGTCTAGCAGATACAGTGGAAAAGCATTTAGATATCAACCATATTTTAGGTTAATTAGTTAAATGTTGACTGTTGACTGTTGACTGTTAACTATTAACTATTGTTTGTTAGAGTTGAGGTTAAAATTCAATGACAAAAGTTTGTTTTTTACCAGATAATGTTACAGTTGAAGCTGAAGCAGGAGAGCTTTTGCTAGATGTAGCCAAACGTGCAGGACTTTCTATTCCTACTGGCTGTCTCATGGGTTCTTGTCACGCTTGCGAAGTAGAAATTGACGGCGGAGATACGATTTGTGCTTGTATTTCCGGCATCCCTTCCGGGAAACAACAAGTGACAATTAATCTGTATGTTGACCCGACTTGGTAATTTGTTACTTAGCAGTTGGCAGTTGGCAGTTGGTTGTTGGCATTAGTCATTAGTCATTAGTCATTAGTCATTAGTCATTAGTTAACAGTCATTAGTCATTAGTTAACAGTCAACAGTCAACAGCTAACAATGCCCCATGCCCCATGCCCAATCTTTAATTTTTTTGCCATTCTTGCTGTTTCTTGCGAGCAGATTGCAGCCATTTTTGGGATTCGGGATAAACAGTTGTGCCGGGTTTGACAGATTCTAATTGATTGATAATTTGTTGCAACTGGCTGAGGGATTTACCTGGATTTTGAGAAGTCACATCATTTTGCAAGTTGACCAACAAGCTTTTAGCTTCTTGCAAAGCTTTTGCAGAATCTTTTTCTGCTTCCAGTCTAATCTGGGTAATTCCTAAATCTTTTTGATATTGAGCGAGTTTGGTTTGAGCGTCGAGATAGCCAGGGTTATCGACAGAAATCAAATTGAGTCTGTTAATACCTTCTTGCCACAATTGTGCTATTTGCTCCCACTGTGCGGCGGGATGGGGCGGTTTTTGGGAGGCGAGGGCGGCGGAGAGAGCAAATTCTTTAGCAGCTTCAATTAAGTTGTCGGCCCGTACAGAACCGGTGGCGACGCCGCCCATTTCTTGAAAGTCTCTTTCTGCTGCTTTGAGTGTTTTCTTAGCGGTTTCTCCCGCGAGGGTTTCGGCGGGAATTTGATTGAGTTGGTCGATCGCACTTTGCCAATTTGCCGTCGCTTTTTGTCTATCCGCAGCGGTTTTGGCTTGCTGATACTGCTGTTTCGCCGCGTTGAGAGTTTGTTCGACTTGATTTAACTGAGTAAAAGCATTTTTTTGCTGGAAAATCTGAGCCTCCATCCGCCCGACATTTTTGCGGGCAGCTTGAAATTCATCGACTGTAAACCGCCAACGGCAGCCGAAAAAAGAGCAGTAGGCTCGTGGATAATAACCTAACAACGAAACAGGCAAGGCGTCGAGGTGTTTTTGCGCTTGTTTTGCTTTAATTTCGCCCAAGTCAAAATCAGCGACAGCAGTGGCTTTATTCACGAGTTGATCGGATTGTTCCACAAGGGCGATCGCCTGCAGGTAATTGTGATCCATACTCCTAAAACTCGGCAGCAACAATATCGGCATTGTTTTCGCCACGGGCCTGCGAATAATGGGAAAAGGTAGGTTAATCAGCCAAATTATCCCCGCAGCACTTCCCAGCAAACCTCCAGCAAAGATGATTTTACCGAACAATCCGGGCGGGCGGTTGGCTTTGACGGCAGCTTTGAGAGCTTGTTCGCTGAAGTTGGGAAATTCGTCTTTGAAGGTATCGCGGATTTCTTCTGTTGAGGCGAAAGTGCCGTTTTGCGATCGTAACTTCTCCAACCGCTTGATTACCATCCGTCGGTACACTTCACCCGCTAGGGTATCAGCCGCCGCGCACTTGTCAACTTCGGCCTGCAAAATTTCAAAAGCTCGATCGGTAAGACGCGCCATAAAACTCACCTATTCCCTTTTAATTATTTTACAGGTTCCCCGTCAAAATAATCGAGTCTGGGAGGCAGAAACCGGTTTTTTTTACTAAAATACTGCATCCGAGCCTTTAAGTAAAGTAAAAAACCCGGTTTCTTTGGTATTTATGCGTAAGTCCAGATAATTGTTAAAATATATAAAGCCTAGGTCAAATATCAGAATTAATTTCATGCCGACTGCTTTAATCACTGGTGCTTCTGGCGGAATTGGTGCAGCCTTTGCCGCCGAATTAGCCAAACGCCAGCACAATCTAATCTTGGTAGCTCGTTCCGAAGACAAATTGCAACAGCTAGCTGCTCAACTGCAACAGGAATTCAATATTTTGGTGGAAATTATCGTTCAAGATTTGACGGCACCAGGAGCCACAACGGCTGTATTTGACGCGGTTGTTAAAAAAGGTTGGACGGTTGATTTGTTGGTGAACAATGCGGGTTTTGGGGATTACGGTGCTTTTGCCGATCGCCCGCTTGGCAAACAACTAACAATGGTGCAACTAAATATTGTAGCATTAGTTGAACTCTCGCACTTATTTTTGCAGGGAATGCGGCAGCGAAAATCAGGAAGTATTATCAATGTTGCCTCCCTCGCAGCTTTTCAACCGATGCCGTACTTGTCAATCTATGCAGCTACTAAAGCCTTTGTTTTGAGTTTCAGCGAGGCACTTTGGGCGGAAAACAAAGATTTAGGAATTGGCGTTTTGTGCCTTTGTCCAGGGCCGACAGAATCGGACTTTGCTGCGGTAGCTGAATTTCCGAAAGATTGGGAATCCAGCAGCGGGCAAAAACTCGTTCCTGCAGCGGAAGTAGTGCGAGATGCTCTCAAAGCTTTAGACAAAAATAAGTCTAATCTTGTCACAGGGGGAATTCCCAATCAAATTATTGCAAATATACATCGATTGATGCCGCGAGAACTTGTGGTGAAGTCGGTAGAAAATGTGTTTGGGGCGAAAGCGTAATTACCAAGGAAGTAGTCTACGAGATTTAATGGATTTAACCGAGGTGGATTCTAGGAAAGTTCGGCAACAGATTGTGTACGAGATTTAACCCATTTAGCCGAGATCGGGAAAAAGAAACAGGGAAAAGAATTCCCAATTCCCAATTCCCAATTACTAATTCCGAGAATTACAAATATCGAGTTAACTGGACTCGATAGCGTTCCTTCTTAGTAACAGCAACTTCCCCAATTTCCAATCTTCCCTTGCCGGTAACAGCAATTAAATCTCCAGACTTGACATTATAACTAGCTTGAGTAACGTCTTTCCAGTTAACTCGCACGTCGCCACTATCAATTAAATCGGCCATTTTGCTGCGAGACATTGCGAATCCAGCCGAGGCGACAGCATCCAATCTCATGGATGCTTCCACGGTTGTCATTTCTTTCTTTTTGGGTTCTCTAATTTTGAGTTCGCTCAACTCAATGCGCCGCGTTTGCACAGGAACCGATCGCACTTGCTGCAAACTCATCTCCAAATACTCTACCATCTCGGGCATGACAATGGCTTGCGCGCCGCGTTCTCCCAAAACAATCACATCGCCAGTTTTCTCGCGGACAATTCCCGTACCCAACATCGCCCCCAAAAAGTCGCGGTGAGAAGCTGTATCGAACAAGAAATTACCAGCGATTTCTACCGCAGCAATGCTAACGCTAGCAGAGTCGATCGGGATATCCGATCGCGCGATCGCAATTCTTTGTCTTTCAGCTTGCGGGTAGCCGCCCCAAGCCACTACTTCCACGTCTGTTAACCGCTTAAATACCGTCAGAGTGTCCGCCAATTCTGGAGGCGACAGAAAATCACTCTGAGTAACTTCCCAAGTTTTAATTGCTTGTTCGGCTTGGTCGATCGCCCGCGCCACACATTCGCGGTTTTCGATGCCTTTTAACAGTTCTTCTTTTTGTAACATCTGTTAATGCTAGATTCTAATTTGAAATTGCCAAAAATTGCTGTAACTAAAAAGTCTACTTTTTTAACAGTCACACTACTTTAATTATAGTCTAAGATCATCCAATAACGCTCTTAGGATTTTTGTGGATCGCAAAGCTGATATGATGAACATCATTATTGTAGCAAATGTATGAAGTCTTCGAGTTTAAGCAAGGTTAATACTTCAACGCGGTTGCTGTGTCAGGAAGCAGCCGAACCGTTGAAGCAAGCGCTACAGGATAAAAGCCTTGTACCCGAGGAAGCAACGGCATTACTAGCAGCAGACGAGCAATGCGCCATTCCTGCCATCAGCAAAAATAAGGCGTTGATCCAGGAAATTCAGAATCGCGTGCAGGGGTTGCCATCTTTCCATTCCCTGGTACAGGGCGATAGCCGAAACTTGATACATATTCCCGATGAAAGCGTACATCTAGTTCATATCTAATCCGTTAGCATCGGAATAGTAAATTCGAGTTCACGGTTGACTGTTGACAGTAAACCGTCAACAGTCAACATCATTCCGGTGTAACCGGAAATGATATCACATCGCTCCCGTATTGGAATTTAAAAGAATATCTCAAAAATCTCAACCAGCTTGGCGAAATAGCAGACTACGAAAAGTTTTTGCAGGAGCTCGATCGAGTATGGCAGCAAAATTGTCCACCCAACTACTTATTCTTCTTCACCCGCAAATACAGTTCTTCCATCGCCTCAATAAACGAACCATCCTTGTGCCAAAACTGTGGAAAATCTCCCTGTTTCTTCACCACGATCGCACTTACCCCACTTGGCGCTGCCACCTCAATCGTCTGCGGCAACCGCTTCGCACCATGCCAAAACTCTTTCAGGCTGACCGTTTGCGCCTCACTGGCGATCGCCTGCGTGTAATAGGAATCCACCGCCACAGGGGCCGCTGCATCAGCAGTTAACTCTGCAGAAAGCGCCAAGCCCAAAGGCGTTTTTGCTAACTCGCGGTGCAGCACTTCCTTAGAAAGCCCCCGTAATTCAAACAGCAAAAATGGATCTTTGTCCAATTCGGCCGCCACCAAATAATAAACTCCGGCAATATGTTTGCAGGGATTGCTATAGTCTGGGCAAGAGCAAGTAGTCTTAAAGTTCTCGCGGCTGCTGGGTAAAAGGTGCAATCCGAGGGGTGAGAAAGCATTTTCAATGTTGTCAGGCATTTCGTTTATTAGCAGCCGGGAAATGAAGCTGGCTTTGGATGCCATTTGGGCGATCGCCACTTTCCACTTTGCCTGACTAATCGGCTCAAACTCAATTTTAGTTTTGTACAGAGGCTCCTTATAAACCCCAAAATAAGGATTAACCGAGCCTCTTACTTCTGCCATCACTAAGCCATCATTAATCTTAAAGCTTTTTACCTTGTCATTCCGTGCATAGGAACGTCCCCGCCCGAGTCGCCCAGAATCTGTAAATCTTTCCAGCGCGCTGATAAATTCATTACCCCACCAAGTCCGAGTAAATTGTGACATCTTTGATTTCTCCTAATCTAGAACCGCATTTTTATTGAGCCTAATTAATTTCTTAAATGCCTCATTATCCAACTCAGTCAACCACGACTCATCCGCACCAATAATTGACCCTGCCAATTTCTTTTTGTCTTCAATCATTTGGTCAATCTTTTCTTCCAAAGTGCCAATCGCCACAAACTTATGCACAAACACATTTTTTTGCTGTCCGATCCGAAACGCCCGATCCGTCGCCTGATCTTCCACTGCCGGATTCCACCAGCGATCGAAATGGAACACGTGATTGGCTTTTGTCAGCGTAATTCCCACGCCGCCGGCCTTCAGTGACAGAATAAATACCGAAGGTTCAGACTCTGGATCTTGAAACTCTGAAATCATCCGTTCCCGTTTTTCGCGGCTGGTTCCCCCGTGGATGTAGTAAGTGTTGTAATGTAGCGTTTGTTTAATGTATTTTTCCAACGCGCTTCCCAGTTCTGTAAACTGCGTAAATACCAATAAACTTTCGCCTTCTGCTTTGACTTCCTCAATCATCTCGATCAGCCGTTCCAGCTTGTGCGATCGCTCTGGTGTAAACTCACTTTCATCCTGCAAAAACTGGCGCGGATGGTTACAAATTTGCTTCAGCTTCAGCAGTGTCGCCAAAATCATCCCCTTGCGCTTCATTCCTTCCGCCGCGTCAATTTCTTGTTCTACCTCTTTCACAATCGCTTCATAAAGCGAAGCTTGCTCGCGGGTGAGATTGCAGTAGAGCTTTTGCTCAACTTTGTCGGGGAGATCCTGAATAATCGACTTATCGGTTTTCAGGCGCCGGAGAATAAAGGGTTCCACTAATTTTTTGAGCGCTGCCGATTGCGTGCGACTCCCATTTTTTTGAATCGGGATCTCAAACAACTTCCGAAACTGCACCTCTTTACCGAGATAACCCGGATTGAGGAAATTAAAAATTGACCATAAATCCAGCAATCGATTTTCCACGGGTGTTCCAGTCAATGCTAGTCGATGGGTAGCCGGTAACTTTAAAATCGCCTTGGTTTGCGCCGCTTTCGGATTTTTAATATTCTGCGCTTCATCAATTACCACGCGATGCCACGCTACGCTGCTCAACAGTTTCTCGTCTTTGCGCGCCAAGGTAAAGGAAGTGATCAACATATCGCAACCTTGGACGGCGGCTTTGAATTCCTTGGCATCTTGCAAACGTTGAGGGCCGTGGTGAATCAGCGATCGCAATTCTGGAGCAAATTTTTCCATTTCCTTTTGCCAGTTACCAACTACGGATGTGGGCGCAATTAGCAGCGTGGGTAGAACCGAAGGTGCGATCGCTTTTTCTGTCTCTTTTGTAGTAGATAAAACTTCCCGCTCTTGCAATAATCGAGCAATTACCTGCGCCGATTTACCCAAACCCATATCATCGGCAAGACAGCCATTTAATCCCAAACTTTCCAAATAACTCAACCAAGAAACGCCGCGCTTTTGGTAATCCCGTAACTTGCCATGAAACTGTGCTGGATCTGCAATTAACTCTAACCGACTCTTATCGTTCAGCTTTTCCAACATATCCGATAACGCCCGATCGCGCTCCACTTCCAACTGTTCGCTCGCTTCTCCTTCTGCCGTCAACTTCATAAAGTCAATCAGGCTTAAATCGGGGTTTTCTTGGCGATGTTTTTTCCAAAACTCCAGCATCTCCTGCATCTTGTCTTTGTCCAGTTCCATCCATTGTCCTCGGAACTGCACTAGAGGCGTTTTAGCGCTTACTAACGCCTGCCATTCTTGTTCGCTAACCCGTTCACCCCCGATCGCCAATTCATATTGATATTCCACCAAGGAATCCGCCGAAAACAATCCTTTGCCCTTGATGGCAGCGCTCTTGCTGCCCTTCCCTTTGACTTGCAGGCGAATCTTCGCCCGTTGTCGTCCCTTCGGCGTCCACCAAGCGGGGACAATCACTTTGTATCCGGCATCTTCTAATACCCAAGCGGACTCGCTGAGGAAGGTGAAGGCATCATCTAAGCTGAGGGAAATGTTAACGGGTTGGTCGGTTTCTAGCCCTTGCCAAAGTTGGGGATAAATGCGGGCAGCGTAGCCGAGATTTGTCAGCAAATGTTGCTCAAAGTTGTCGCCGAATTGTGTTTGCAACTTTTTTTGTTGAGTCGATCGCGATCGCCAATAATCCTGCAACGGCATCCGCAGAGATGGGTCTTTTTTCGCAGCCACCTGAAACTCTAAAACCCAAGGCTGTTCGGGGTTTTCGGGGGATTGTAGTTGAAAGCAGAGGGAGAATGAGTCAGCAGATTGATTGCGCGTAATGCGATCGCGCCAGGTTTGCCATTGCCGGTATTGCTGAAGGCTTACTCGCGCGATTTTTCGTGTTTGGTTGAGGCAGATTTGGAGTAAAGAATCCGCAATCTTATTTTCAAACGATGCTGGGATGGGGGTTTGAGTGACAATTTCCGCGATCGCACACTCGGAAAAATGCCGCAGCAACCCTTCGCGATCGTAGAACTTTGGTGTATCTTGTAGCTGGATCTTCCGAAAACCGGACACACAAACTAAAGGCATCCATTCAACATAGCGTTGTAAATCAGTTTCGTACTGTGTTGAAACAATTTCCCATCCCGGATAAATCTCAAAGCTGGGTGCAATTTTGGCAGGTATTTTTGGAGTTTTTGCAGTTGTTTTGGTTTTTGTCTCGCCCGCTTTCTTACGCCCGCGCGTGGCTTTCTCAGCGGGTTCGGATGTTTCGATGGGTGCGATCGCGATCGGAGCAGTTTCTCGATAGCGCAACGCCGGAATATAATGATCTTTCAGAACAATTTGCTTAAAAATTTGGGTGTAGTGATACCAAAATAGCAAGTCTGAACCAAACTGAACTTCTGCTAAATCGTAGAGAGCAAAAAAATGCAGATCGTTCAATACTTTAGTCAAAGTGTGGGTGGCGATGGACACACAATCAACTTGCCAATACTCCAACTCAAATGTTTCGGGTAACTCTGTCTCTAAATATCGCGCTAGTTCTAAAGAAGGCAACGGCTGGTTGTCGGCAGTGGGCAGTAAAAAATACCGAGGGACGATCGCGTATTCTAGCCCCATCGCACTTGTATTGCTGACTGGTGGCAGTTGAATCCCGGCTTCTTTCGTTAGAAACTCTCTTAACTGTGCCGTCTCCAATTGTCGGGGATGAACCTTAGCAGGCTGTTTTTTCTTTTCAGTGGTTTCAACCCAAAGACAAAAAGTTCCACCTTGAACAAAACTCTCTTCTGTTTGAGGAATCCAAGTCCCGTGGAGGATTTTCATAGGTTATACCAAACGCAACCTTTGGCAGCCTATCATATCTTGACATCCACCCCGGCGTAAACGCACGGGGATTCCTAAGACTCACGACTTAGGTTTCTGCTTCCGTCCCCTAGGGGATTTCGCACCAGCCTTAACAGATTTACTCTGTTCAGGTCTTACGGTCGCTCCACAGACTGACACGGCAAGCCCTGCCGCCAAAATATTTTTTGCTGCGTTGATATCTCGGTCATGGTGCATCCCGCAATTATGACAATCCCATTCCCGCATATTCAACGGCATCTTGTCAACGATGTGTCCGCAATTGCCACACCGTTTTGAACTCGGAAACCATCGGTCAATCTTAATTAA
>JAUBOM010000237.1:0-5681 GCA_036700245.1 Microcoleus vaginatus BM001213989 | reverse complement strand
AGCAGCTAAATTCTACCTCGACTGGGGCAAAGAAAAAGTGGCGCAAGCTTATATGCAAGAGGCTTATTACTGCTACGCTCGCTGGGGTGCAGTAGCCAAGATTCGAGACTTAGAAGAAAGGTATCCACAGTTACTTCAAAGCATTGTTAAGCGAGAGACTGTCTCTATAAACAGCACCCAGTCACTCGCTTCAAGCACAATAGCCGATACAAACATACTAGATTTTGGGACAGTAATGAAAGCCTCGCAAGTGCTTGCGGGGGAAATTGTTCTAGATAATTTACTAGAAAAATTACTGAAAATTGTTTTAGAAAATGCCGGGGCAACTTCGGGCTTCCTCATCTTAGATAGAGGCAGTGAGCTGTGGATAGAAGCAGTAGAAACGATTGAGTCAGATAAAGTATTTGTGCATCAAGCAGTCCCGGTTCAAAACAGTTCATTAGTTCCCCCTTCAGTAATTAATTATGTTGCTAGGACTCAACAAGATGTCGTTATAGCCGATGCGCGTATAGCTGAAAATTTTTTCAATGATTCTTACATAAAATTGCATCAGCCTAAGTCCATTTTGTGTGCTACCATTCAAGGGCAAGGTCAACTTATAGGCCTCGTTTACTTAGAAAACAATTTAACTACAGGTGCGTTTACTCCCAACCGCTTATCAGTGGTCAGACTGTTGTGTTCCCTAGCGGCAATTTCCCTGAAAAATGCCCAACTCTATGACCAATTAGAGGACTACTCGCGAACACAGGAACGTAAGGTTATAGAAAGAACCCAAGAATTGCAACAGGAAATCACTGTTAGAATGCAGGCAGAAATAGCCTTGAGTCAGTCTGAAGAAAAGTTTTCTACAGCCTTTCGTTCCAGTCCTAACCCGATCGCGATCGCCCGCTACGCAGATGGACGCTACATCGAAGTAAATGACAGTTTTCTCAACACTTTTAGTTACTCTCGCGAAGAGGTAATTGGTTTTACACCCATTGAGTTAAATCTTTGGGTTCATTTAGAAGAAAGTGACAGATACAAACAGCTATTGCAAGAATCAGGAGTGATTCGCAATCAGGAATTTGATTGTCGTACTTCCTCAGGCGAAGTGAGGAAGATGCTGGTATCAGCAGATATTATTGAGCTAGGTGGAGAAACCTGTATTCTTTTAGTCACTAACGACATCACTGAACGTCAAAGGGTAGAAGAAGCACTTAAAGAAAGCGAGGGTAAATATCGTGACCTAGTTGAAACATCGCAGGATATAATTTTGTCACTTGATGCTGAAGGGCGTTTTACCTTCGTCAATGCTGCTGTCAAACATATTTTTGGTTACGACCCTGAAGAAATGATAGGCCGAAAATTCAGTGATTTTAAGCCACCTGAAAAACTTCCCAAAAATAACGAGATATTCCAACATATACTGAGCGGAGAGTCCGTGTTTCAGTATGAAACTATACAATTAGCTAAAGATAGTAGACCTATCAATCTCCGGGTTAATGCAATTGTGGTACGGGATTCCGAGGGAAAGATTCTAGGAATAACTGGCACAGCAAGCGATATTACGGAAAGCAAAAAAGCAGAGGCAGCCTTACAACAAGCCAAGGAAGTCGCAGATGCGGCTAACAAGGCTAAAAGCGAATTTTTATCAAAAATGAGTCACGAACTGCGAACTCCCCTCAATGCAATTCTCGGCTTTACCCAAGTGCTG
Source organism: Microcoleus vaginatus BM001213989 (assembly GCA_036700245.1). Taxonomy (GTDB): domain Bacteria; phylum Cyanobacteriota; class Cyanobacteriia; order Cyanobacteriales; family Microcoleaceae; genus Microcoleus. The sequence continues at coordinate 3,988 of JAUBOM010000237.1, read as the reverse complement.
GGACGCGACTCATCCCTTTCTCACATACAGCAAGAACAGATTGGCATCATTAGTCGTTCTGGCGAGCATTTGCTGACGCTGATTAATGACGTGCTGGAAATGTCTAAAATCGAGGCTGGTCGGATTACCTTAAATCCTACTAGCTTTGACCTGTATCATTTGCTCCATTCTCTCGAAGAAATGCTCAAACTCAAAGCTGAGTCTAAAGGTTTACAGCTCAGTTTGCACATCAATTCTAACATTCCTCAGTATGTAAAAACTGACGAAAGTAAATTGCGTCAAGTCTTAATTAACCTGCTAGGAAATGCGATCAAGTTTACTACGAAGGGAAGTGTGACACTTCGGGTTGCAGCAATTAGTGCGAAACAAAAGTCCCCAACAGACAACGAACCGCGGACTATTACGTTTGAAGTGGAAGACACGGGCCACGGCATTGCTCCTACTGAGGTAGATTCTTTATTTGAGGCTTTTGTACAAACTGACGCGGGGCGGAAATCTCAAGAAGGAACTGGCTTGGGTTTACCCATCAGCCGACAATTCGTACAACTGATGGGAGGAGACATTACCGTCAGCAGTACCTTGAATAGAGGAACAGTTTTTAGTTTCGATATCCAAATTAGCTCCCCTGACATGGCTGAAGTTCAGCCTCGACAATCAAGAAGGCGGGTAATTGGTCTAGAACCCAACCAAGCTTCATATCGCATCTTGGTGGTTGATGATAAATGGGAGAGCCGTTTGCTATTGGTTAATGTTCTCGAACCACTTGGCTTGGAGGTGCGCGAAGCAGCAAATGGTCAAGAAGCTATTACAATCTGGCAAACTTGGAAACCCCACCTAATTTGGATGGATATGCAAATGCCTGTGATAGACGGGTATGAAGCCACTAGACAAATTAAAGCCCTGATTCAAGAGGAGGCTACCGTGATCGTTGCGCTCACCGCTAGCGCTTTTGAGGAAGAGCGAGCCATTGTTTTATCATCAGGCTGTGACGATTTTGTGAGCAAGCCTTTCCGAGAAGAAGTTATTTTTGCCAAAATGGCTGAACATTTAGGGGTACAGTATATTTATGAAGATTTACCCAAGCTTAATTTATCTCAGTTTGAGAGTCAAGACTTGAGTGTAAAAGCAGAGGAAGAAACTGAATTTTTGAGGACGACTTTGGCCGCAATGCCTACGGAGTGGGTGATACAGTTACATGAAGGAGCTATCGATGCTGATGCCGACCTGATTTTAAGTTTAGTCGCCACAATCCCTGAATCCGATACTTTTTCTGCGGCGGTTCTCGCCGATTGGATTAACAACTTTCGCTTTGATAAAATTACTACCTTAACTGAAAAAATAATCCCATGAACAGCCAGCAATTAGAATCTCACGTTGCCAATCTTTTAGTAGTTGACGATACCCCAAACAACTTGCGTCTTTTATCCACTATGTTAAGCGACAAAGGATATAAAGTTCGGGCCGTAATAAACGGGGAGATGGCCTTAAAAGCAGCGCGTTCTACCCCACCAGATTTGATTTTGCTCGACATCACTATGCCTCAGATGAACGGCTACGAAGTTTGCCAACACCTCAAAGCAGATAGCAAAACTTCGGGTATCCCAGTTATTTTCTTGAGCGCCCTAGATCAAGTATTGGATAAAGTCACAGCATTTGCTGTTGGAGGAGTAGACTACATTACCAAGCCCTTTCATTTAGAAGAAGTTTTGGCTCGCGTCGAAAATCAACTAACTATTCAGCGGTTGCAAAAAAATTTGCACGAGCAAAATGCACAATTGCAGAAGTCCGAAGCTCTCGAGCGAGAGAAAGCCCAACAACTAGAGAAGGCTCTACAACAGTTACAACAGGCACAAGCTCAACTCATCCAAAGCGAGAAAATGTCAAGTTTGGGGAATGTCGTAGCGGGGGTAGCTCACGAAATTAACAATCCGATTAGCTTCATTAAAGGGAACCTCCGCCCTGTAACAGAATACACTCAAGATTTGTTGAAACTGGTGCAACTCTATGAAGAAGATTTGCCCAATCCCACACAAGCTATTCAGGAACAACTGGAGGCTATGGATCTTACTTTTCTCAGGAAGGACTTGCCGAAGCTAATTGCTTCGATGAGTGTAGGAGCTGACCGAATCGGAGAAATAGTACAATCGCTGCGGAATTTTTCCAGACTCGATGAAGCTGGGTTAAAAGCGGTGGATATCCATGAAGGGCTTGAAAGTACACTGATGATTTTGCAGCATAGACTGAAAGATGAAGTAGGCCAAACGATCATTAAAGTTGTAAAAGAGTATGAGGAACTGCCCAAGATAGAATGCCATGCGGGGCAAATGAATCAAGTTTTTATGAATGTTCTGACTAATGCTATTGATGTGTTGCACTTACAAAAAAGTTTAGCCAAAGAGGCAGATAGTAACAGCCCCCTCCCTACTATTACTATTTGCACCAAGTTACTCTCCAACTTTCAAGTAGGTATTTATATTACTGATAACGGGCCGGGCATAATAGAAGAAATTCAACAACGAATATTTGACCCTTTTTTTACAACGAAGGAAGTGGGTGAAGGAAAGGGGCTGGGGTTATCGATTAGCTATGCTATTGTAGTGGACGAGCACGGCGGGCAACTCAGTTGTCTTTCGGTACCCGGTCAAGGCGCAACATTGGCAATCGAAATTCCGATTCACCACTCTAAAAAATATTTTTATAAAGAAGATTTGGTTGGCTTATAACCCACACTCTAATCAAAGCATTAAAAATTGGTGAAAAATCGTAAATAGTGCTTACTTATTAGCCTATTAATTTTGCAGTCTTCACCAAAAATTCCATCGCTCGCAAGTCTATATTCCTCCTCACAGAGTTCGACAGCTTTTCCTTCACCGCCCCTTGACTTATGAACTGCCGCCGGCTTAGCTTCTTTTCTAGTAGCTTATGTACGCTGTCTCCAACTAAAATTAATGATGAACTCAGCACTCATTTTTTAACGACTTGGGCAAACTGTGAGGGTAAAAATGCAATTGGATACATTGCTTAGGGGTGAGGATCAATGTGTTTGTCATGAAGCACGCCCTAACTTTACCTCAAACCGAGCGAATCCTTCACGTACACGCGCAGCGGCATCGCGACTATCAGCACCGAAGTAAATATGGGTTTGAAAACAAAGAATTTCGATGTTGTCTACTTTCATTATTTTCAGTGAGGTATTGAGCCGACATCAGGATAAAACGGCTGTTAACTGAGCGGCTAGCTTGACTTGTGGCAAACTGCGGGATTCAGCCAGGAGTGTTGTTCGCACTCATCCCGTCGATCGCCTCTAACTCAACAACAGACAAAACTTTGGGTTTCATCTCATACAAATCTTGCAGCAGGGCCTTGACGAACGGAAACGCAAAATACTCCGTCAGCTTACCAATGCGGTAATTAAAAGCTTTGTAGCGGTGTTTGAAGTACAGCTCAACATTCCCCCGATGTTCCCACAGTCCCAGCAAGCTGACGGTCACATCCGAGTAATGCGCTCTGACATCCCGCTGCACTTCGGCGATGCGTTCCTCGATCGATCGAGTTGTCACCCCAATTTTATAGAAGCAGTGGCCATCCGCTTTGACCTCCAGAAAATAGAGCGAGTTCACCAGAATCCGACGAAGTTGTGCTCGATAAATCAGCAAATCAGCCCGCCGTTCTTCTAAGCAAGATAACCCCGCAGCTTCGGCAATCTCTACAGAGCCTTCTAACTCCATTAACTCTGACAGCAGCAAGGGTTCCTGGACTTGGTTGAACAGCGCCAGGGGAAGCGCGCCAACTGGGATTTTACCCAAGTCGGTAAACTGATAAGTGCGATCGCCTTCCAATTCCAGCAATCCTTTCAACTGCCATCGAAAGTTTACCAAGTCTTTTGGAATGGCGTAATCCCATGCGCCGTACTCTTTCCACAGCACCTTCAACTGTTCTAATTCCTCACCCTTAAGCTGGATGTTAGAGTCGATAAGGGCATTGCTAC
>JAUBOM010000385.1:984-1186 GCA_036700245.1 Microcoleus vaginatus BM001213989 | reverse complement strand
ATTGTCGAAAATCTAGAAGTTTCAGAAACACAAGAGTCGATCGAACATCGTCAACAAGAGCCGATTGTCGAAAATCTAGAAGTTTCAGAAACACAAGAGTCGATCGAATATCGTCAACAAGAGCCGATTGTCGAAAATCTAGAAGTTTCAGAAACGGTAGAGTCGATCGAACATCGTCAACCAGAACCGATTGTTGAAAATC
>JAUBOM010000385.1:275-884 GCA_036700245.1 Microcoleus vaginatus BM001213989 | reverse complement strand
TAGAAGTTTCAGAAACGGTAGAGTCGATCGAATATCGTCAACCAGAACCGATTGTTGAAAATCTAGAAGTTTCAGAAACGGTAGAGTCGATCGAATATCGTCAACCAGAACCGATTGTCGAAAGCCAAGAGTCGATCGACTATTCTCAACCAGAATCCGAACCAATTGCAGAAACACCAGAGGAAATAAGCGATTTAGAACCAGGAATGCTACCAGTGGCAGATTTTCTGGAAATTGTACAAAGACAAGAGTCGATCGAGCATTCTCAACCAGAACCGATTGTCGAAAATCTGCTCATTGTCGAAACGGTAGAGTCGCTAGAACATCCTCAACCAGAACCGATTGTCGAAACGGTAGAGTCGCTAGAACCTCCTCAACCAGAAGCGGTTGTCGAAAAGGTAGAGTCGCTAGAACATCCTCAACCAGAACCGGTTGTCGAAACGGTAGAGTCGCAAGAACATCCTCAACCAGAACCGGTTGTCGAAAATCTGCTCATTGTCGAAACAGTAGAGTCGCAAGAACATCCTCAACCAGAACCGATTGTCGAAAATCTACTCATTGTCGAAACAGTAGAGTCGCAAGAACATCCTCAACCAGAACCGATTGTCG
>JAUBOM010000385.1:0-175 GCA_036700245.1 Microcoleus vaginatus BM001213989 | reverse complement strand
AAAATCTGCTCATTGTTGAAACAGTAGAGTCGCAAGAACATCCTCAACCGGAACCGGTTATCGAAAATCTGCTCATTGTTGAAACAGTAGAGTCGCAAGAACGTTCTCAACCAGAATCGGTTGTTGAAACAGTAGAGTCGCAAGAACATCCTCAACCAGAACCGGTTGTCGAAAA
>JAUBOM010000236.1:0-5683 GCA_036700245.1 Microcoleus vaginatus BM001213989 | reverse complement strand
CCACCCCGACCCTCCCCTTGCTAAGGGGAGGGAGTAAGAAATTCACAAATGATTTAGGATTGCTATAGCAGATTCAACTAAAGGTATTAAATCGGTTTTTCTGGCGTATAGGTATGTACCATCTACAAGTTTGAAGTTTTGTTCGAGTGCTATACTATGAGGAGCAACTGCTGTTGTAAATATAGTTCTATCCGCAGAGGTTAATTCGCTGGCAACCATATAATATTGCCAATTTTGATGCAATACATACCCCATTACTTTAATCACTGCCGCCTAGAATAAAGGCTGATATCGGCGGGACGGTTTGAAGTTTTAAGAGATGCTGCCGCTTTTACTTGTTCTCACTGTAAGTTTCCTTTTAAAAAGTTGTACAATGCCAAACTATCTGGATTTTTTACTTGTTGTTCTAATAAAGGGTTAATAGATGTTGCAACATCATTCTTACCAAGTACAACGATAATATAATCAGGACTTGGCATAAAAATATAGTCTTTAAAAGGAGCAAGTTTAGCTAGGGGTTATCCAGATGCAAACTCAATACTTTTGAATAAACTTAGAAATTTTGAAGAAGCTTCCTCGGCTCCTTCTTTTTGTGACTGTGAGTTTGGCAAAAAAAATACCGCGCTACAACCATCATTATCTTTATTTATGTCTAATACAATTTCTGACAACAAGCTAGTTGCTATAAATTCATTCCATCTTCCCGTAGCGTTGTTAAGAGTACCCACTTTAGGATTTTTTCCATAGATAGATACTGCTAAAGACTTCTCGTGTCTTCTTTCTAATCCAATCAATAATTTCATTAACCGATAAATTATTATCTAACCTATCGACTACTTCGAGAGATAAATATCTGTATATTGCTGTACTATTAATCTAAATTTAACCATTGGTGCGTTCCGTGAACCATTCAGTATAATTAACTATTTTTTGTTCCCAGCTATAAAATGTAAGTTGTTACCCAGGTGTTAGGAAAACAAGCAATGTATCTCCCCGTACTCAAAAATGCAGCAGTTTCTTAAGCAAGAACGATCGTATAATGTAAAAACGGGTTGAGAATATCTCTGCTGTTGAAAACTTTACCACAACCGCAAAACCAGCCTGCACTGAAAAATTATCTTTACTGTCCATGACCGTTAAACCCCGCCGCTATCACATCACTACTTTCGGATGCCAGATGAATAAAGCCGACTCGGAACGGATGGCCGGCATTCTGGAAAATATGGGCTTTGAGTTCTCGGAAGACCCGAACGAAGCTAGCTTGATTCTCTACAATACTTGCACAATTCGCGACAATGCCGAACAAAGAGTTTATTCTAACCTCGGAAGGCAAGCTCATCGCAAGCGCCAAGAACCGGGTTTAACTTTAATTGTAGCTGGATGCGTGGCGCAGCAGGAAGGTGAAGCGCTGCTGCGCAGAGTGCCGGAATTAGACTTAGTAATGGGCCCGCAACACGCTAACCGACTTGAAGATTTGCTGGAACAAGTTTTTGAGGGCAATCAAGTGGTGGCGACAGAAGCTGTTGAGATTATGGAGGATATTACTAAGCCGCGCCGCGATAGCAAGGTGACTGCTTGGGTAAATGTAATTTATGGCTGCAATGAACGCTGCACTTATTGTGTTGTCCCGAATGTTCGCGGGGTTGAACAGTCGCGAATGCCGGAGGCAATTCGCGCGGAAATGGAGGATTTGGGCCGCCAAGGTTACAAGGAGGTAACTTTATTGGGCCAAAATATTGATGCTTACGGACGCGATTTGCCGGGGACAAAACCGGGCGGCAGCAACCAGCATACTTTGACGGATTTGCTTTATTTTTTGCAGGATGTGCCTGGTGTCGATCGCCTCAGATTTGCTACTAGCCACCCGCGCTATTTTACGGAAAGATTGATTAAGGCTTGTGCGGAGTTACCGCAGGTTTGCGAACATTTTCACATTCCTTTTCAGTCTGGAGATAATGATATTTTGAAGGCGATGTCTCGTGGTTATACTCAGGAGAAATACCGCCGGATTATTGATACAATTCGCCGTTATATGCCGGATGCTTCGATTACGGCAGACGCGATTGTGGGTTTTCCCGGGGAGACGGAAGCGCAGTTTGAGAAGACTTTGAAGTTAATCGAAGATGTTGGTTTCGATTTGGTGAATACTGCGGCTTATTCGCCTCGCCCGGGAACGCCGGCGGCTTTGTGGGAAAATCAGTTGAGTGAGGATGTGAAGGCCGATCGCCTGCAACGAATCAATCATGTAGTGACAACAACGGCGATGGAACGATCGCAGCGCTATTTCGGACGCACTGAAGAGGTTTTGGTGGAAGTCCAAAATCTCAAAGATTCAACTCAGGTGATGGGACGCACTCGCGGCAATCGTCTCACATTTTTTAAGGGCGATATTGCTGAATTGGCGGGTAAAATGGTGCGAGTTAAAATTACAGATATTCGCGCTTTTAGTTTGACAGGAGAAATGCTGAAATAGTTTTGAGTTTTGAGTTTTGAGTTAAATTACAAAAAATAATGTTGGCAAACTCAATACTCAAAACAAAAATTGTAGGCTGGTCAAATCGTAACTAGATTTCTGGAAAGAAACAATTTAATATGGGCGCAAATTCTGAAGAAACCAATTCGCCTTTTGCTGCTAAAAACTATTCCGACAACTGAGGATGACTGGAGTATTGAGCGTTTCAGTTGACTCCGGGAATATCTGGCTGCGCTGAAGGACGATGAAGGAAATAAACTGTTTAAGTCAGGGCAAGAAATTGGGAACCCAATGCTGAGGGAAATGATGAGATTTTAAGCTGTTTGGGGGATGCAATTTTTGGCTAACTGTGGGTGTTTGCTGTGGATTCTGGCGGCGGTTTAACTGAAAATGACCGGGGGGGAATTGAGGCTTTTGACAGGCGGGAGGGGGATTTTAACCGCAGAGAGCGCAGAGGGCACAGAGGAAGAGTGGAAGAGTGGAGATAAATAGTCTTAAAGCGGTTCGTGTCTGCGTTAGCTGCGCTAACTGCGTGTATATTTGTCGGAAAGTCCTAGGAGTATTCAAAAATGACAAAGATGCGGATCGGGCTATTGTTCGGGGGGCGCTCGGGCGAACACGAAGTCTCAATTAGTTCGGCGCGGGCGATCGCCCGCGCCCTCGCTGCTGAGGAAAATGCCTCTAAATACGAAGTTCTGCCCTTTTACATCCAAAAAAACGGCCGCTGGCTGTCGGGAACATTACCTCAACAAGTCTTAGCCACCGGAAAACCTCTGGAAATAGAGGAACAACCAGTACAAGATGACTCTCCTGCGTCTGGACAGTTTCCTAATTTTAATGCCGTAGATGTTTGGTTCCCTGTTTTGCACGGACCAAATGGCGAAGACGGTACGGTGCAAGGGTTGCTGAAATTAATGCAACTTCCTTTTGTCGGTTCGGGGGTTTTAGGTTCGGCGCTGGGAATGGATAAAATTGCGATGAAAATGGCTTTTGCTCACGCTGGTTTGCCGCAGGTAAAATACATCGCTGTCAACCGTTCCGAAATCTGGTCTAATCCTTGCGTTTTCCCCAAACTGTGCGACAAAATTGAAGCGGCTTTGGGCTATCCTTGCTTTGTTAAGCCGGCGAATTTGGGTTCGTCTGTGGGGATTTCTAAAGCTCGATCGCGCGCTGAGTTAGAAGCAGCTCTCGATAGCGCCGCCAGCTACGACAGGCGGATAATTGTCGAAGCGGGTGTGGTTGCTAGAGAATTAGAATGTGCAGTTTTAGGCAACGATAATCCCAAAGCTTCAACGGTGGGAGAAATTACTTTTCAAAGCGATTTCTACGACTACGAAACTAAATATACTGAGGGACAAGCCGACTGGTCAATTCCGGCAAAAGTCAGCAGTGCGATCGTCTCGCAAATCCAAGAAATGGCAGTGCAAGCATTTTTGGCTGTAGACGCAGCCGGTTTAGCGCGAGTAGACTTTTTCTACATTGAATCAACCGGAGAAGTTTTGATTAACGAAATCAACACTTTCCCCGGATTTACAGCTACCAGTATGTATCCGCAAATGTGGGCAGCCGACGGCATTTCTTTCCCCGAATTAGTTGACCGTTTAATTCAATTAGCTCTCGAACGGCACGGAGAAAAAGGTTGAATCGCGAGCTGCAAACCGCTGCCGTACCAACCGAAAAAAAATTAATTTCGCAGGTAATATATCCATACCAGCGGAAACGATATAACATGGTTGTGGCAGGCAGTGCCTGCCAGCAACCCAATTTCCCCTGCTGGTCGAGCAACTGGGAATTTTCAGCAGTCGGGTATAAATAAATGCAACATAAAATGGTTAATGGAGAAGGGCGAATAGCATTGTCAATCTCACATCTTGGATCTCAAATTTTAACTCGGTTAACTTAGATGAGACGTTTCACTCAAATTCCGCAGTGGTGGACTTACGGACTGGTATTTCCCCTAGCGGTACTCAACTGCTGGTTAGCCCTCCTAGTCTTTGAATATTTTCGCGCCCTGATTACAGTTTTGGTAGTGGCTACAGTGCTGTCTTTTTTGCTAGATTATCCGGTGCGCTTTCTGCGAAGATACGGGATAAAGCGCGATCGAGCAGTTTTGTGGGTATTGTTTTTGACTTTACTGGTATTGGTGGTTTTAGGTCTGACTCTGGCTCCGATTCTGCTAAACCAAATCACTGAACTCGCCACCCGACTGCCGACTTGGATAGTTTCTGGCACAGAACAGATTGAAGCGTTCCACAAGTGGGCGGAAAATCGCAATCTTCGCATTGATGTCAGGGGTTTGACTACCCAATTGAGCGAGAGACTTTCAGCTCAATTGCAGTCTCTCACTGGCGAAATTCTCAAATTTGGCTTGGGTGCTGCAGACAGTCTGTTGAATTTCCTCCTCACAATAGTCGTGACATTCTACTTGCTATTGCACGGCGAGCGCGTGTGGGAAGGCTTGTTTAAGTGGTTTCCCTCCAAGCTGAACCTTCAATTGCGAGAGTTGCTGGCGCGAAGCTTCCACAACTACTTCGTCGGGCAAGCAACTTTGGCGGGTTTGATGGGACTGTCGATAACTGTTGCTTTTTTAATTTTGCGAGTTCCCTTCGGACTGCTGTTCGGTTTGGGTGTGGGTGTAATGACCATGATTCCCTTCGGCGCACCCTTGAGTATTTGCATTGTCAGTTTGCTGATCACATTAAACAACTTTTGGCTCGGCATGACAGTTTTAGCTGTCGCTACAGTAATTGAGCAAGTAATTGAAAGCGGGGTTGCTCCTCGGTTATTAGGCGGTTTTATTGGTCTCAATCCCGTGTGGATTTTAGTGTCGCTGCTGGTGGGGGTTAAGGTGGCGGGAGTAGCAGGTTTGATAGTTGCTGTGCCGATGGCAGGTTTTATTAAGAATACTGTTGATACTTTGGAAGCTTTGAGCAACAAGTCCAAGGAAATTGATTCGGTTAGTTCCATTGAACCTGCAGAGCAATAAAATTGCAAACTCCGTTAAAATTTGACATTTTAACGGAGTTTTTGCCGACTATTTTGACTGAGGCTTAGTTGGTACTTTAGCTTGAGGCTTTACAGGTTTTTTACTTCCACTTTAGGTTTAGGCTTTCCGGGTGCTTTAGCTGCTGTCCAGGATGCAGGCGGGGTCAATGGATTTTAGATTTTAGATTTTAGATTTTAGATTGAAGCCTTGACCCCACGGATAAA
>JAUBOM010000235.1:0-5729 GCA_036700245.1 Microcoleus vaginatus BM001213989 | reverse complement strand
AGAATTTACAGGCCGCCCGCACCCCATGTGACAGTTGGGGTGCGGAATGTGGGCTACATTGATCAAGTGGTTCGTGTGGGTCGCACATTCATGGAGGAGAATGGTCAAGTCAAAGGACTTGCGAACGGTAAAAAAGTTTTGTTCATCACATCGCGAGGCGTTGAGTTTGAAGCAGGGTCTCCTTACGAAGGATGGGATAGTCAGGAACCTGCGCTCCGGTATGCTTTTCAATACATGGGTGTGACCGACATTCAGTTCATTCATGCCAATGGTCTAGATATGGGAGACGAGGCACGAAAACGGGGGCTAGACGAAGCACAATCTAAAATTCAAGAGCTAGTTAATGGCTGGTAGCACTAGTCAGCGAATCAGTCGATATTGATGTTATCGGAAAACGCACTTAGCGATTACTCTGGGGGAACTTGCTTTGCAAACCATAGACATTGCCTTACAAGTCGGTTTCTCCAGTCAAAACCATCTGACGCAACAGTTCAAGTGCCTTACTGGAATGACCTCCAAGCAGGTTCGCTAATCCCATAAGAATCTGAAAGAAGTTGAGCGTTGACAATCATTACACTCAAGTTAGATCAGACAAGAATCCAATGCAGCTTGCATCAGACGTACAACAACAGGATTGGCAAGCGATCGCAGTAAGCAAGTAAAACGCCAACAGCAAGCAAAGGTACGTTCACTTGTATATTTCACTCATTAACAATTTCTCAAGAGGTTAGCATGTCTATTAACACGCTTTTCCAACCCTTTAGCTTTAAGGGATTGAAGCTGCCGAACCGAATTGTGATGGCTCCAATGACGCGAGGCTTTTCACCTGATGGCTATCCAACGAAAGACGTAGCAAATTACTATGCAAAACGTGCTGCTGCTGAAGTCGGGCTGATCATCTCCGAGGGGACGGGTATCGCACGACCCGCATCGCTAAACGGTGTTAACCTTCCCCGCTTCCACGGTGAGCAGGAGCTTGCTTGCTGGAAGCAAGTCATTGATGCAGTCCACGCTGCCGGAGGATTGATGATCCCGCAGCTCTGGCATGTTGGCGCAGTGCCATCCCCATACGGCGACGATCTACCCGTTGACCTGTTTGAGAGTCCTTCGGGTCTAAATAGTCCTGACCAGCCGTTTGGGAGAACGATGACTGACACAGACATCGCCGATACGATCGCTGCCTTGGCCAGTGCAGCGGCGGATGCAAAGCGGCTGGGTTTCGATGCTGTTGAACTCCACGGGGCACATGGCTATCTGATCGATCAGTTTTTCTGGAAGGGCACGAACCATCGCACCGATCGATTTGGAGGTGTGACGCTCGCTGAGCGCGGACGTTTCGCTGCCGAGATTATTCAAGCCGTCCGTGCAGCAGTCGGTTCTGACTTTGCGATCATCCTTCGCCTGTCGCAATGGAAACAACAGGACTACACTGCCCGCCTTGCGAATACTCCAGCGGAGATGGAGGAGTGGTTACAACCGCTGGTGGATGCAGGTGCAGATATATTGCATTGCTCACAACGCCGTTTTTGGGAGCCGGAGTTCGACGAATCTGAGCTAAACTTTGCGGGCTGGGCGAAGAAGTTGACAGGGGTTCCCACCATTACCGTAGGGTCGGTCGGTCTCAGCGGCGATTTCATCAGAGCTTTTAGTGGTGAAGCATCACAGGCTGCGTCACTTGATGAATTGCTGCGTCGGCTGGAGCGCGGTGACTTCGACTTGGTTGCAGTTGGACGTGCGCTGCTGCAAGATCCGCAATGGGCTGTAAAGATACATCAAAACCGTACCGCTGATTTCATGAACTTTAATCCCTCAGCGTTAGCAATACTCACTTAAAAGCGCTGGTTTGAATGTCTGATCCTCTCAACTGATCGTTTCAATCAAATTAGCGATCGCATTGGGCGAGTGTAGGGGTGATTATCTATCAAGTCCTTTATCGCTAAAAAGGTTCTAATATGTTTTCTAGACTGATGATAGCGGTTGCAACCACAGTGCTAACGATTGTGACCTCTTGTCTTTTTCCAGCGGTATCACTGAGCAAAAGTGCGATTGCTCAAGTGCCAGGTGTCTATCCATTCAAGTTAGGTGATTTCACAATTACAGCCTTGAGCGACGGCACACTCCGCCAAGATCTACATACGCTGCTGTCGAATACGAACCCAACAGAAGACGATCGCAATCTACGGCAAACTGGATTGTGCCTTTAACAATGCTGGCATCGATCTTGTTGTGACACCGTTGCATGAACAATCGATCGAGGATTTTGACAAGATCCTGTCGGTCAATGCACGAGGGCTATTCTTGTGTATGAAATACGAAATTCAGCAGATGCTAACCCAAGGCGTAGGCGTGATCGTGAACAATTCGTCCACCAATGGTCTTGTTGCGCTGCCAGGAATCTCTCCCTACGTTGCCAGCAAACACGCGGTGATGGGGCTGACACGCACTGCCGCACTTGACTATGCCAAACAGGGCATTCAGATTAATGCTGTTAATCCCGGTTCCCTTGCGACTGATCTAATGGCTCGTAGCGCTGACCAGATAGGCATAACGTTCGATGATCTTGGGTCTATGGTTCCGATCGGTCGGATCGGTCAGGCAACGGAAATTGCTCAAGCGGTTGTGTTTCTTTGCTCTGATGCTCCCAGCTATATCACGGGACAACCCTTAGTGATCGATGGTGGATATACAGCAAGTTGATTGAAACAGTTCTATCTAGAACATGAAACTATAGCCCTCTACACACAAGGATATGGCGATGCGTAGACTCGTGAGTTCACCAGATGCCGTTGGCAACCTCACCTTTCAAGACACTGAAGTTCCTACTCCGAAGGCTAACGAGTGCTTGATTCGCGTCAAGGCATTTTCGATGAATCGGGGCGAACTTAAGCGATCGCAAAATGATCCACTGGGTACTCCAATTGGCTGGGATACCGTTGGCGTTGTTGAACAAACAGCACAAGACGGCAGTGGTCCACCCACAGGGACAGAAATTGTTGCCCTCTCCATCCGCTCGGAGGGCTGGGCAGAATATGTAGCAATTTCGGCTCGCTTTCTAGCTATCATTCCCCAGGGCGTATCACATACCGATGCCGCTACACTGCCCGTCGCAGGGTTAACAGCACTGTATGCAGTGGAAAAGGGATCTCGTTTACTAGGAAGTCGGGTGCTGATCACAGGGGCAACAGGGGGAGTGGGACTCTTCGCCATGCAGCTTGCTCAGATGATGGGAGCCAGCGTCATTGCCCAAATTCGCCAGCCAGCGCAAGAAGCATTTGTGCGAGATTACGGCGCGGATGAAGTGGTGGTGACCGAGACCGGGCAAGAAGCCAAGCAGTTCGCGCCTTATCGACTGATTGTCGATGGAGTAGGAGGTGAATTGGTCGGGAAGCTAACTGCGTTTTTGGCTCAAGGAGGCACCTGCGTTTGTTATGGCAGTAGCAGCGGCAACGAGATGAAGCTGTCCCTGGCAGACTTCTATTCCGAGAATGGAGGACAGCGAACGCTTTACGGGTTCACGCTGTACACCGAAGTAGAGCTGGAAAGTGCTAGTTCTGGGCTGGCTCGTCTGCTGAGTTTAGTTGAGCAGGGGCGGCTCAAAACGCATATTGATCGAGCAGTTTCGTGGCGTGAAGCAGACGTAACGTCGGCTGATTTGATCGGGCGCAGATTTTCAGGTAAGGCTGTGCTGCATGTGGACTAATTGTTGTTCATCGGCTGAGTCATGTCAGCCACCTAGGAATAGATTATCGCTGAGCTTTATTTACAAAGAATGAAACAATTTACCTTGTTTACTTTCCTGTATCTGGCGCTGGGAGTTTGTCTAACAGCGATCGCACTTGGATACCCAAACCTGCCTTCGGGTCTTCAAAAAAGCTTGTTCAGCAGTGCAGGAGCCTCCTACATTGCTTGTCTCCTCAGCACCTTCCCATTTTGGCGCGAGACGACGATCCGCTTCTATCGCAGACGGAATTCACTGGTCATTCTACCCTGGTTGGTGATTGGAGTGAACATTGTTGGGATGATCTGGGAGGTTCAGAGTCAGAACTGGAGGATGGAAGCCATTTTAGGAGCGTTTTCGCGGCTAATAGGTGTCTTACTGTTTGTAGAACTCATTGTGATTACATGGAAAGTGAATTCTGAACATTAGGGTCTAAATCGGATGATGCCGAAACAAACTCGTTTCAGCAACGCGAGATAGAGCAAATATACTACACAAGGAACGCCATGAATAAGCCCGAGTTTTTTGTCACCCCCGGGTATGGGGAATACATGCTGAATGAATTGCATTACTCCCAAGCGGTGAAAATTGGCGATCGAGTGGAGACATCAGGTCAAGGTGGCTGGGATGACAATCTGCAAATTCCCGAACCGCTTGCGGATGAGATTGCCCAGGCGTTTCGGAATGTAGAGCGAACCTTGGCAACTGCTGGTGCGGATTGGGAGGATGTTGTCCACGTCAATTCTTACCATGTTGGCGGGTTTCCCCCAGAAGTTAACGAGGTGATGGTCAGGCTATATCGCCATTACATGCCCAACCATGCCCCAATTTGGACACAGGTAGGAGTCGCGGCTCTTGGGCTGCCAACGATGCGGATTGAAATCCGTGTTACTGCAATTGTTCCGTGAATTTTGCACAAGCGGCAACGGGGTGATTCGGCGGCTAAGAAAGACGCACCGATCGGGAAACCGCTCTCGCTCCGTTAAAGCATCTACTTGAACAGAGGAGAAATTCAGATGTCAGACAAAAATAAAGCAATCTTAGAAGCGGCAAACGCGGCGATCGCTCAGGGCAACTATGAAGAATTTTTGTCGTTCTGCACCGACGACACGCAATGGACATTGGTAGGCGACAAGACCCTTCAAGGGAAGGAAGCCGTTCGCCAATGGATGGCAACGGAGTATGTGGAACCGCCTTTGAATATCGTTGCGAACTTGATTGCTGAGGGGGATTTCGTCACGGCACTCGGCGACCTCACAATCAAGGACGAAGAGGGGAAGGCGGCTCATTACTCGTACTGCGATGTCTGGTGCTTTCGCGGCGGCAAGATGGTCGAATTAAAGGCTTTCGCGATCAAAACCAAGGTCAAGGATGAAAGCAGCAACGCGGCATAAAAGGAATCGATTATCATGAAAATTTTTTCTCATCACCTGCGAGAACGAAACTTGAAACCCACATTCCGCACCCTCAACTGGCACACACAGTTGGGGTGCTAATGGAGAGTAGATCGGTTTGTTAAACTTGAGTATAAATACTCAGAAAGCCGTGTCACGATCGCGGATGCGGGTCAATTCTGAAAAATACCCCTCTTCTGTCACTCTGGGAAAATAAAAGTGAGAGCCAAATTTTAACTGTAGATAGAGCGGGGATTTGAGCGTTTATTTTCTAACAGAATGGCCCAAATCAAGATTTTTGATAAAAGTCTTATGCTCTAAGCATCCCGGATTATTTTATGCCGAAAGTGACAGAAGAGGGATACAGCAGATTCCAGGCAAATAAAGTACACCTTAATCCCAAGCACTTACCAAACTGGTTGACAAACCCTTGCAACCGTACTCCATAAACCTGGAAATTGCTGTATCCCTCTTCTGTCACTCTGGGAAATTAAAAATGAGACCAAAATTTTCAACTGTAGATATATCAAGGATTTGAGCATTTATTTTCTAACAGAATGATCCAAATCAAGGTTTTTGGTAAAAGTCTTATGCTATAACCATCCCAGATTATTTTC
>JAUBOM010000234.1:0-5907 GCA_036700245.1 Microcoleus vaginatus BM001213989 | reverse complement strand
TTGCTGGTAATAATAATACCGCCGCCACTCAACTGACTCGTACTGCTGATATTACGTTACCTGTAACACCAACTCCAACGCCAACGCCAACGCCAACCCCAACCCCAACCCCAACGCCAACGCCAACCCCAACGACAACGCCAACCCCAACGCCAACGACAACGCCAACCCCAACGCCAACGCCAACACCAACGACAGCTCCAACACCAACGCCCGTAACTCCCACGCCAACACCAGTTACGCCACCTCTTAACAGCCAACCGCCCATCATCAATAATCCAATATGGAATCAAACTCGTGCTACTGGGTTTTCTAGGAATACCGCTTTTGTCTTTGCTGGTAACACATTTATCGATCCTAATCCGGGCGATACTGTCACCTATACTGTCACCGCCCTAGATAATAATTCTGTCGCCGAGGGACAAGATTTTATTTGGACGCGGGCCGTAAATGGGAGTTACTACAGGCAGAAAACACAAAATGCTTCGATAACTACTATTCCGACAATATTTGACGGGCCGAATGCTTCGCTAAATTTTGACCCCACTACCCGCACTCTCACTCAAGTACCAGGAAATAATTTATCTTTACCACAATGGGTAGAAGTTAAAGGTACTGACAATGATGGTAATAGTGTCAGTGAGTTATTTCATTTTCGAGGCTGGAACTCCACGGGTTTTGTTATTGACGACTATATAGCCGATGCGAATGTCTTCTTTGATGCTAACAAAAATGCCATCATCGATCCGAACGAACCCAAAGGGACAACTGACAGTCAAGGTGCATTTGGTTTTGATATTCCTTTCAGCACTTTTGACACTAATAATAACGGTCAACTCGATGCCAGTGAAGGTAATTTAGTGGCTTTTGGCGGCACAGACATCGGTACGGGTTTACCCCTAGAAACTCCGCTAAAAGCGACACCAGATGCAGTTGTAATTAATTTACTGACTAGCATTTTAGCTGAATTAGCCGATCGCGGTTTAAGCGTTAATAATGAAGCGAATGCCAAAGTCACTAGCGCTTTCGGTATTCCCAGCGACATACCGCTGAATTATATCGATCCGATCGCAGCTACTCTAGGCGAACAACCAGGTGCTAAAGCTGTATTAACGGCGATGCTTTCCGCCCAAAATTCGATAACTCAAACAGCGGGATTAATAGAAGGTGCAAGTAATCTGACTGTGGGTGAGGCTGTTAAGCAAATAATTAGTACGATCGCCGATCGCATCCAAACCGGACTACCATTAGATTTCACCAAACCCGAACAAGTGGCGGGTTTAATTGTCCAAGTGGGCGATCGGGTCAAAGGGCTCGATCCTAATTTTAACGCCCAAGAGATATTAGTGGCGGCACCAGCATTAGGACAGGTAATAGCAGCATCTAATCAACGTATTGTAGGGGCGATCGCCAGTAATACCGATCTCACACAACTGCAAAAACAAGTAGCAGTAATCCAAAAAATTGCTTTAGGTGAAACTACTCAAGACTTTAAAGCATTTGGTGCCGGTCAAAAAACCCTTGATTCTCTAGTTGCAGAAAACACGGGTACAGCGTTAGACGAACAAATTTTAACTGGTGGTAATACCCCTGTAACTCCAACACCAGCACCAACACCAACTCCAACTGCTACACCAACACCAACTCCAACTGATACGCCAACACCAACTCCAACTCCAACGGCTACACCAACACCAACTCCAACTGATACGCCAATTCCCACGCCAACTCCAACTGATACGCCAACTCCAACACCAACTCCAACAACCACACCAACTCCAACTAATACGCCAACTAATACGCCAACTGATACGCCAACTCCAACTCCAACTCCAACGACCACGCCAAATCCAACTAATACGCTAACTGATACGCCAACTCCAACTGATACGCCAACTCCAACTCCAACACCACCAACTCCCACAACACCAACTCCCACACCGATCGCACTACCGACACTTTCAGCAACAGGGGAAGTGCAAATTGCGATCGCAATGCCAAAACCATCGGTATCAACTTATGTGCGATCGGGTTTACCAGAAAACACCCTATTAGGTGATGTTTACCTACTAACAGATGGCAATGATAGCAGCATCCCATCATTCGCATTAGGTTTAACCATATTTACTCTCTCTGGTAACGACTCATTAACAGGTTTAACATCAGCAGATACCTATTTTGCTAATCAAGGAGAAGATAATCTGGTGGGCGCTGGTGGTGACGATCAACTATTTGGCGGTAAAGGTTCCGACTGGATCGATGGCGGTATTGACAACGATTTTGTTAGTGGGAATAATGACAACGATATCCTGCTAGGTGGTGATGGCAATGATACCCTGCGCGGTGGTAAGCAAGATGATATCTTATCAGGCGGCGCGGGTAACGATCTCCTGAATGGCGATCCCGGTGTGGATATCCTCACAGGAGGCGCAGGAAATGATATCTTTGTGTTACAAGATACGGCTGCTGACCCATCTCAAGTTGATGTAATCACTGACTTCAGTTCCGAGGAGCGAATCCAGTTGATTGGTGTCACTTTCAGTCAACTAAATTTTGAGTCTGTTAATGTCATTTTAGATGGCGCAACGGCTGTTGTATCAACGGCGATTAAATCTAGGAATGACTACTTGGGAGTGGTTTATAATCTCAATCCAACGGCTCTTAATAGTAGCTCTTTCTTGTAAGATTGCTGGGGAAAAGACTAGAGGCCAAGCCATCGCAGGGAGGCGTTTGCCTCCCTATTGGGACAGTTAGTTCCTGATACTATTTGTGGCGGTGTAGGTAATGGCTTTAGGACTCAAGTTACATCCGGTAGCATCGGAATTAATATTACCCACAGCTTCCTTTGACGGTGCAGTGCGGTTTCCCGAAAATTAATCGCGGTAGGGAGACCGCACTGCGGTGTCATCTAGATTATGTCGATCGTGCAAGCGGAAACCATATCAAGTCAAAAAGACCTGGTTGAACCCAAAAATCCTGAATCTCATTGAGAAATATTGATGCAGGGTTTCGACACTTCAACTTCGCTGAGTGCGCCGAAGAAGCTCGACCACCAGGGTTTTTGACCCCGCGTGCGTCCGAGGCAGGAGTTAATCAGTGATAATGAACAAGCCGATATCCGGGAGCAGTTAGGTGTTAGAGTTGGAGTGAGTATGAATCTGATAATATCTGCTAATTGCCGGCTGATTTAAGAAAGAAAGAAAAGCGATCTCGCCCTTCTAGCAATTTAAAAAAATCTTGCTACAACGATCGATCTTATTCATACTTTTTGCCGCGCCACTGAGCAGGCCCATTTAACGCAGAAATTAGAATTAGCAAAAACGCCAATGGGCTGAAACTATTGCTATTATTGCATTTTTATATCTATTTTATTCCTGATTCTTCCGGATGCAATACAACTCGGACATAGGGCTTTGCAACTAGGGCGATCGCTCACAGTATCCTTATTCATAGAATCAGGAGGCAGATTTTTATATATCCCAAATGTAGGGCGATCGCAATTCCTGTAAAGGGCCGATTTTAGCGATCGTAATTGCCTAATATCAATATAATAAACCCGCCCCCACCTCAACTTTGTCGAGTTTGTGTAATCTACCCAGAGGAATATAAATTTTTGTAAACTCGTTAGTGGAAGCACACACACGGCGATCGAACATCTGCTAGGTTGTCTGGGGTTAAAAGTCTACGGTGTCATCAGCCCTAAGGTATAAGTACCATCTCTTAACTCCAATCGGGCGATCGACGCAAACCAAGTCAACAAATTCTTTCAGGGGAGTCAAAAGCCGATGAAAACTCTAGTTCAAAAAATTAACCACAAAAAAGAATTTTCCCTAATTAATGGCATCAGCAAGCAGCTAAGGGAAATAGTCATCCTTGACCCCACAATACCAGATAGCCACCACATAGCCTCTGGCATCAAACCGGGCACAGCAACCTACATCCTCGAAAGCCAGCCGGATGCCGTAGAGCAAATCACCACAATCCTAGCTCAGCATAAAGGCATCGAAGCCGTCCACATCATCTCACACGCCAGTTCCGGCAGCCTTTACTTAGCCACAACCGAACTAAACAGCAGCAACATCCACAACTACAGCCAACAGTTGCAACAGTGGCGAAACAGTTTCACTGCCAACGCCAGCATCATATTATATGGATGTAACATAGCAGCCGGGGACAGAGGTCGCCAATTCCTCACTCAAGTGCACCAACTCACCGGCGCCAACATCGCCGCCAACCCCGCTACTACAGGCAACAGCAAAAAAGGTGGCACCTGGGACATTCCCCAACTCATCCCCCCATCCCCTCACAGGCCCAAACTTGCCCTGACAGAAACCACCCTCAAAACCTACAGCGGCATCCTGGGTTTAGCCCCCAAAGTAGACTTCACTACTGGCAGTAACCCCTTCTGGGTCAGCATCGGCGACCTCAACGGCGACGGGAAACCAGACTTAGCTGTGGTGAACAGTATCAGCAACATCGGCTCCATCCTGCTCAACACCACCCCCACCGGAGCCGCCGCCCCCACTTTTGCCACCAAAGTAGACTTCCTTACTGGCAGTAACCCCCTCTCCGTCAGCATCCGCGACTTCAACGGCGACGGGAAACCAGACTTAGCTTTGGCAAACGGCAACAGCAACACCGCCTCCATCCTGCTCAACACCACCCCCACCGGAGCCACCGCCCCCACTTTTGCCACCAAAGTAGACTTCCCTACTGGCACTAACCCCCTCTCCGTCAGCATCTGCGACTTCAACGGCGACGGGAAACCTGACTTAGCTTTGGCAAACGGCAACAGCAACACCGCCTCCATCCTGCTCAATACTACCCCCACCGGAGCCGCCGCCCCCACTTTTGCCACCAAAGTAGACTTCCCTACTGACATTGGCCCCCATTCCGTCAGCATCGGCGACTTCAATGGCGACGGAAAACCAGACTTAGCTGTGGCGATCGCGGGCAGCAACACCGCCTCCATCCTGCTCAATACTACCGCCACCGGAGCCGCCGCCCCCACTTTTGCCACCAAAGTTGACTTCCCTACTGGCACTGTCCCCTTCTGGCTCAGAATCGGCGACATCAACGGCGACGGGAAACCAGATGTAGCAACGGCGAACTTCAGCAGCAACACCGCCTCCATCCTGCTCAATACTACCGCCACCGGAGCCGCCGCCCCCACTTTTGCCACCAAAGTAGACTTCCCTACTGGCGTTGAGCCCAGATCCGTCAGCATCGGCGACTTCAACGGCGACGGGAAACCTGACTTAGCTGTGGCGAACTTCAGCAGCAACACCGCCTCCATCCTGGTCAATACTACCGCCACCGGAGCCACCACCCCCACTTTTGCCACCAAAGTTGACTTCCCTACTGGCGGTAGACCCATCTCCGTCAGCATCGGCGACATCAACGGCGACCCCAAACCAGACTTAGCTGTGGCAAACATAGGCAGCGACAGCGTTTCCATCCTGCTCCACACCACCCCCAAAGTTACCGCTGTCACCGCCAACACCCCTGACGGCAGCTACGGCATCGGTTCTACTATCGCCATCACCGTCACCTTCGATGCCGCTGTCAACGTTACCGGCACACCCCAACTGGAACTCGAAACAGGCACAACCGACTCTTTTGCCACTTATACTAGCGGTAGCGGCGGTACAGTCCTCACATTCAACTATGTAGTACAAGCTGGAGACACTTCCGATGACTTAGAATACCTCGCCACCACTGCCCTCAGCCTCAACGGCGGCACCATTAAAGATAATTTGACTGTGGATGCCATCTTAACCCTCCCCACCTTAGCCTCAGCCAACTCCCTCGGCGGTAGCAAAGCCATAGTTATTGAAACTGTTGCACCAAATGTTGCTTTAACCTCGGAATCCCCAACAACCACAAACGCACCATTTTTAGTCACAG
>JAUBOM010000384.1:0-1212 GCA_036700245.1 Microcoleus vaginatus BM001213989 | reverse complement strand
TTTAACATATTGTGGGCGATTTTTATCACTTATTTATTCACTTTCAACACTTCTGGGTCAAAGGGTAGTTCATTACTGTAGGTTGATTGACCGATAAAGTATTGCAGATATGGGTTTTCACGGATTTGTTCTACTCTTGGACGATCGCTGATTCCGAGTTTTTATTTAATGATTAATGCCCCCAATGCCATCCGAAATGATTTGGCTGGGGCTCGCAGGGATGTGGGGAAGTTTTCAGCATATTCTGCTTCAAATTCTGACCACGGGATGAGTTTGGTCATTTTTACCCAACGGTTGAGGGCTGACAATTTACATCCGTTGGCTAGTTCAAAATCCAAGGGTTCGACGGGAGCAAGCTCAGCTTTTATGTACAGGCTCGCAGGTGTTTATGCGCGGGTTTTGATCTATTTTAGCTGTTTTTCTTGCACGCTTCTCTCGATCGCGCCAGTTCTTAACCCAGGCCACGTAAAGTGCGATCAATTATTCAGCAAGCCCTATTTAACGATTCGCAAAAAGCCCAAATTAAAGAGTGGGCTAAACAAGAACCAAGGCAATTAAAAAAGGTTAGCCAAAAAGTTCAAGAGACCTGGGGCATAAGTCCCCGTACAATAACAATTCAAAGAATACTAAAAATTCTGAAGAGGAGTTGGCATCGTATGCGTAAAGGAGTGGGAGGAAAGCCTCCCTCCCACGAATATCAAGATAAAAAGGCACAATTAGAAGAATTAAAACGATTAGATGATGAGGGTAAAATTTATTTATATTACTTGGATGAAACGGGATTTTGTTTGATTCCTTTTGTCCCCTATGGCTGGCAGGATATCGGAGAATATTTAACAATCCCTAGTCGTCGTAGTCAGCGAATGAATGTACTAGAAATCATGAATTGAAATAACTATCTTGAAACTTATATTTCATCTCAAATAAAGTATTAATTCTGATGTGGCTATTGCCTGTATTGATGCTTTTTTTTCGCAGTACATAAGCCAACAGTGATTTTCACAGAGCAAGCTTCTATTCATACCAGTGATGCTATAGTTGACAAACAAGAAGAGTAAAAACAACGTAATATTACTCTTTTTGAGTTACCTTCTTACTCTTCTGAATTAAACTTAATTGAAATTTTATGGCGGTTTATTAAATATGAATGGATTGAGATATAGCAATCCTAAATCATTATCAAGACTATGATACAATTATATGCAATACTTG
>JAUBOM010000233.1:0-5920 GCA_036700245.1 Microcoleus vaginatus BM001213989 | reverse complement strand
GCTTTTTATTTTTATGTGATTATAAGTAGTCTATCATAACCGGATTTGGTATTATCTACAGCAATTTCTATATCTGGAAAAGCTAGAATAGATAAAGTCTGACCTCGCTGGAATCTTTGAATATTTTGGTATCCCGAGGGAGAAGGTTCGCGATAAACTACTACACATTGCTCGTTAATATCTACTAGCCAAACTTCTACAATATTGTCTTCGGCATAAAGAGGAAGTTTGATATTTCTGTCAGTTTCAGCGGTTGCATCCGCTACTTCCACAATTAGTAAAATATCCTCAGACTGAGGATGTCCCGATTCGTAAAAATCATCGCGTCGCCGCAGCAAGGAAATATCCGGTTCAGGTTCGGAGTGATCGTCCAATTCTACCGGATCTTGAACTCCAATGGTTACTCTCGATAATAAGCGGATATAGAATAACTCTGTCAGACGCTTGACATGAGATGTATGCCTTCTACCGACGGCGGCCATTTGAACAATTTCTCCTCGAATTAATTCAACTTTATCATCTTTGGTCAAAATGCCAGCTTCAATCATATGATGATATTCTTTTACTGTAAATAACCGCTTGATTAACTGAGTTGTGCTCATTGGTTCGTCCGGGAATATTAAAGTTTTTGCCTGCGACTGCAGGTTTAATAATGTGATTATACTACATCGAACAGTAGTGCTTTAGTAGGGCAGGCATTGCCAGCCTTACAATCGCTGAATCTAATCCCAGGATTGCAATTGCACAACCCAATGCTGCACCAAAGCAGAAATGCGATCGCGCCGAGTTTCAAAAGTAGCAGCAATCCAGATAAACACAATCCCAAAAGCCAAACCAATCGCCCATTTTATCAGCGGATAATCGAATATCAGAACCACCAACTGATAGAAAACATTGATTAAAAATATAGCCGTTCCCACAAACAAAAATGCCCGAACTCGCAGCGCCAAACCCGCTGCAATAGCCACCAAACTAAAAGCTCCCGCAACTAAACCGTGGCTTTGCTGAGTCAAAAGAGGTATCCCGCAAATCAGCGCAGTTGCGAGCATTCGCAGAGTGTGGCGCAGCGGTTTTTCTGCTGGTAATTTGAGAGTGCTATCGAACTGAGTAATGTAAAGTAAAGAAAGTCCTAAAGGAGTAACATAAAACTCTGGCTGAGTCAATCCTATTTGCCAGAACCACCGCAGCATTATCCAGTCAATTATCGCCACACTCACATAGGTAAAACGGACTTCCTGCCTTTCCCAAGCTAGGAAAACATAGAAGGCGGCAGCTATCAGCAAGCTAATCGGATAAAACTTAGCCGGACTTTCCAAAATAGCAACTATTGGAATCAGCGAAGCAATTACCTGCCAAGGTTTTTTTGACCAACCCCAGTTCTCCCAAGGCAAAATGTAAATGAAATAGGCAAATAGAGAAGTGAGGGCAACTTTCCAGGGCTCAAGCGGCCCGGAAATATACTTAACTAAAGGTGTATTGATCCAGTAAAGCCGGAGGCCAAAGGCTTCTAGCCAACCCAAGTAAATCCAAATTTGGGCCCATTGGCGATCGAGATTATTTCGCCCTTGCCAGAAAGCATATTGAACTAATAAAGCACCACTGACTAATCCTAAATTTAAGCCGGATCTAATATCATTGGCAGAAGCCCAAATCAGCAGCCCACTGCTCAAAACCCAGTGCAGGTGAGTAAATATTTTTAGTTCAGCATTGGTTAAATGTAAATAATTGCTGAGCCAAGGAGATAAAATGCGATAGATATAGGTTAACGTTGTACCGAGAGTTGCCAGGACAATTAAGCCGTCGCCAAAAACTCCTCCTGATGTTTGAAAAAGTTGATAGAGTAGCGATTCGTAAGCAGCAACGGACACGCCAATTAATCCCAAATAAACCAAAGGTTTAAATTCTTGCTCCCGCCTACCAATGCCGATCGCAATTAAAGACGCACCCAACACAGTTAAACCAGTCCAATTGGTAACAGTGTGCGATCGGAAAATTAAACCCAATACCCCGTAAGCCAAAGGTATAAAATGAATGCTAGGTAAATTTGTTTGAGCGCGGTGGCGACGCCGCCACCAATCCCCCAACAATTGAGTAAACAATCCGAGAGCGATATTAGCAACTGCCAAATTAACCGTAGTGCGATCGACAAAACTCAAACCTACTGCTGTCAACAACTCCAAACTCCAAGCCAACGCATAAATTGCCAGAGGGGAAAATTGGCGTAAACTTCGGAAAATAATCGCAGCCATTATCACCAAAATAGCAGCCAAAACTTCAGCAGAAGCCGGGGAACTCAAGGTACTGCTTGCGTAGAAGTCAAAGGAATAAAAAGTAATTGTTGTTAACAGCAAGCCTGCCAGTAAGATGGCCCAAGCATCTAAAGCTCGATCGTAAATTTGAGCTAATTGAGAAGACTCAGGCAAACGGCTGGAAAAACGAATAATTATGCTGCGAAGCAACCACAGAGACAAAACAGCGATCGCCCCGGCAATTGTCCAATCCCAACCCGACACAAAACCTAATCGTTCGATCGCTGCAGCTACGAAACTCAAGCCAAACCCCACTCCAATCACAGCCGCTGCTAGCTCTACTAAATAGTAAGTATTGACCAACATTAATACGGCTGCAAAGCCAAAACCAATTAATCGATATCCCGGAAAAGTAAAAATTAGAAATTGTGCGAATATTAAGGCGATCGCACTAAAGGTACTGGCAACTTGTTTGTGAGGAGCCTCAGTATATTTAGCAACAGCAGTCAAAGCCAAAGGAGTCACCAGCCAGAGCAAACTCCACTGAGGGCGATTAGGGGCAGTACCCGCAATTAAATAATTTTGCAACAATATAAAGCTGCATCCTGCTAATACTAAGCCCAGATACCAGGAACTTTGAAACCATGCAGGATGCCAGGGGAAAAATGCCGAATCATCTCGGAAATTAGCCGCTTTCCTCCAGACAAAAAATACCCATTCACTCGCCATGAAGATTAATAATATTGCCGACCAAATATTGGGCGTCTGGTTGGGGAAAAATAAGTCAATGACCGAAGCGATCGCGCATAAACCAATAATGTGAGTTATGGGAACCAAAATTGCGGGGTTTCCCTGTTGTTCAACAGCAGCAGTCTGCCTCGCAACTCGCCGGGAATTCTCGGCACTTACGTATTTCCAAGCGACCCAACCTAAAGTTAAAGTAGAGACGAATAAATTGAGCGATCGCCAGAACGGATTGACTAAACTAATAACAGTTAAAACAATCCCCAAACAGAGAGCAAGGTTTTCGCCAAAATGGGCAAGTTGAAACTTTCGCTTGCGGTAGAGCCACTGCGCCACAATTACCATTAAAATTAAATAAGGCAACAGCAGAACACCCCAAAAAGCCCAAGGAGTTTGCTGAGAGTTTGTAAGCTGAGTTAAAAATGCAACAAATTGTGTTTTAATCCCTAAAGGAAGCACTCGCCAAAACAGCCAAATACTCTGAAGTCCCACCGCCTCAAGCATTAGCAAATCAAACTCTTGCCAAAACCGCACTAAACGGTTATAAAAAAACCAAACAGCCAATCCGCTAACTGCGATCGCCTGTAGCGGAATGTCGCGAAAACAAACCAGGTATCCCAAACCCACCAAACCAATTCCCGCTAATTGCCAGTTAAAAAATTTGCTGGGATGTGGCTGGTCGGATATATTGTTTTTAATAGTCTCAGATGCGAGGGGGTGCTGCCAATCCAGCCATGCTAAAAGCACGCCGCAAATTCCCAAAGCTAAACCCATTTCAGCGATATTTACATCCTTGATAAATATCGCCCGACCCAGTAAAATTCCTAAGGAATAAGCTACTAAAGCCGCTTTTTTGTAAGTCAGAAAATCTCTGCTCGAACTGGCAGCAGCGGCGAATGTTTCAGTATTTCCCGCGCGTGTGATAGATTGCAATCGTTGTTGCTGAACTTGATAAACTGTAGCAGCAGCAGTTCCCACTGTACCCAAATAAACCGCAGCCAGGGAAAAGCCAGCACTTCCCCACCCCCAGTGCAAATAACTCAATCCCAAGTGATTTAGGGCGATCGAGCGAGTGATGTTTTTTCCTGAAAAGCTTTGATATTGATCTTTTATAATCCGGGCAGTTATCCAAGTCAAAATAAGTGCCGCTGCGATGGCTACCGCCCAGTCCCAAGGATACCGCCACAATCCAAAAGTATCCATTGCCCAAAAGTTGATCGGCACTAGCAACAGCGTCACTTGTTGCAAAGTTTGAGCAGTCAAGTGCAAATTCTGCTGTCTGTTTGCCCAAGTGCTAATCGCCCAAAAAGTTAAAGTATAAGCTAACAAAACTCCATATTGTCCGGCGGCAGGAAATCTTTCCCACTGACTGGCAGCTAAGACTCCTGAGGAGACAACTACCATGAACACTCCTAAAAACAACAGCCACACCACGCTAATTTCTGCCATTAGCGAGTGCAAAAGTTGAACGATAAAATTAGGGGTTTGAGTAGTTTTTGTGGGCGTAGCAACGCTTTCTCTGCTGCTAGGTAATGCTTGAGGCGTTGATAAGGCAGGTACTTTTGGCTCGTTTATAGGAACTCGCGGGCCGTCAATTTCAGAAAGCTCTACAGCGGGAGCTCTGAGTGGGCAGACTAAATACTGCCGGCACAATTGCTCAACCTCGGCGGGCGAAAGCAAACCCAGCCGCAGCCACGCTTCTAAACCTCTCAACAACTCAGGATGCGAGGCTAAGACGCTCAATTCAATTTTGCTCGATCGACCTTTGGGAGACGACATCGGCTTAAACTTGTACTAGCTACATTCAAGCTATAGCCTAGATTAATGTCGATCGAACATGGCAACATTCCGCCATCGAAATTGGCACAATAAGTATTTATAACTAAAGAGCTGTAGCAGCCACTGTCAAGCGATGTAAAAATCACGCTGATGGGCCTACACCAGCGTGCATCACCAGCTAAAAACTCCAAATTAGGACACAGCAGCGGTGTCCTTACCGATCGACATATTGCAGCAAAGTGTCAACACTAGCATTGTGGTCTATGAAAGAAAACAAATGTTTGAAGACGAGTTTTCCCTCTGCATCCAAAACAAACTGAGCGGGCAAAGGAGCACCTAAAGCCTGACCGACTTGATAAGCCCGAAACACTTTCAAGCCTGGATCGGAAAGCAGAGGCATTTTTAAGCCTAAATCTCTAACCACAATTTGGCTTTGGCGATCGTCGGTACTGGCAACCATCAATAATTCTATATTGCGATCGGCAAATTTTTCCCAGTTTTCATTCAAAGCTTTAATGTGAGGAAAACAGAAAGGGCAATACTGCTTTTCAGTAAAAATCCGCGTAAAAGCCAGAACTACCGGCTTATCGCCCCGATAATTCGACAGCCGCACCAATTTGCCATTATTAATATCCGGCAATTCAAAATCTGGAGTCATCTGTCCCAGCTTCAGAACATTACTCGCCGGAACAGGCAATAAATTTTGGAAAAACCGCTCATTTAACAAGCCGCTAAAATTAGTAGAAGTCAGCATATTTTTTAATTGGGTAATTGCTAATTGCTAATTGCTAATTAAAAATCCGGTTAATTGACAACTCCCCGCCGTAAAACGGCCGAGATTCTTCCTTCATCCAACGTTGCCTCTAAAAGCAGTGCCTTTAGATGGTCTTACACGTCGTCTGGAAGCGTTAGCGAGATGCCCTCCCGCCAAAAGTCGTAAACCTTCCTCGCGGATATTCATGGCGGCGTTAATGTCTCTGTCATGTACCGTTTGACATTTGGGACATTGCCAGCTACGAATATTTAAACTCAGGTTATCTAGTTGATGTAAACAGTTACTACAAGTTTTTGAGCTGGGGAAAAATCTATCGATTTCGATATAGATTCTTCCCTCCCACTCTGACTTATACTTCAACATGGTGCAAAAT
>JAUBOM010000025.1:65186-79642 GCA_036700245.1 Microcoleus vaginatus BM001213989 | reverse complement strand
AACACCAGGTTGAACCACCTCGTATCTACGCGAGGAATTAAATACCAATAAGTTCTTCCGGTTTTGGGTTCAACAAATCCATAAACATATAACCATTCATACCGATGCTGTACTACTGCTATCGGTCTTTCTCCTATGGGAGACCAAACTTTCCGAAGTATCGGTTTAAGTCCCACTCTATGCTCATCAAAGAACCACACCTCTATTTGAGCTTCCGGATATTGCTGTTCCAGTTCTTTGACCTTTACTGGCAACTGTTTTTTGAAATCCTCCTGGGCTTTTTCATCTCCTTTGCGATGTTTAGGTCTCGGTTTTTGCCAAGAGTATTTGCACTTTTTTAAGTAATCCCATCCTCTTTGATTGCCTACTTTTTTTCTGCCGATTTCTTTCTCCAGCCACCTCGCTACTTTGGGTCCAGTCCAGATTCCCCCATCTTCGGGTCTTGAACGCAGTGCTGTAACTAATTTTGACAATTGTTGTTCACTTAATAATGGGGTTTTTCCTCTGATATGAGTCTGAGTTTCTTTGCGCCTATTTTTGACTCCTTCTACTCCTAACTCATTATATTTTTTGACAATTTTTTTCACGTATTGATAATCTAGCCCCACCGCTATTGCGCTATTTTTCATTGTCCATCCTAATGCAACTTTCCATAATATATGCCATCTCCTTGCTTCTACTGGGTCTTGACTTGTGAGATATTTTTCTTTCAGTTCATTAGCATTGAGATGATTTGCCAAATATGCTTTTTTGGGCATCGCTTTTTATTTTTATGTGATTATAAGTAGTCTATCATAACCGGATTTGGTATTATGCCTTCATACAGTCCAATATACCAAGCTTCTACTCTCCGATATTTCTCAAGTATAGTTTCATTCAAATGATGGTGAGTAGTGACCCCACCGCTTCTATTGAGAGCAATATTTATTGTTTTAAGTTCGTATTCTTTTCCTTCAGCATCAATAGCATCGTTTCCTTCACGTCCAGGTGATATCCGCAGCCCTAAAAGGATTAATAACTGTAAAGTCTTTCCCCCGTTATCTTGAAAAATATCCGCAATACCATATTCAATAGCCAGATTTTGCAATTCTTGGATGCTTTTCATAGCATTTTCTAGCCGTTTAGCATCTGAAATGCGTTCTGCTTCCGTGGTAACAGCTTCTTCAACAGGCTCCACAACTGACGGAGAAACTGGTTCAGCTATCAGGGTGCTAATGAGAGGTGTACTCTCGCCGCTTTGGCTAAAACTGATTAAATAAGTAGCGGGTACATCGAGCGCTTCAGCTAGATCGAAAATAACTTCAAAGGATGGCGATCTTTCACCGCGTTCCAATAAGCTGATATAGTCAGTAGTCTTGTCTATGCGTTCTGCTAACTCGTCCTGTGTCATCCTTTTTTCTCTGCGTAACTGACTTACGTTGGCCGCAAATTGTTGTCTGGCTTCTTTGTAATTCATACCCCTCACAATTGATAAAAACGAACTGAAAGTTCGCTTTGTGAATGGTACGAAGAATTTCTACACAACACCACGTACTGAAAGTACGGATTTACTATGACTGACAGTACGGATTTTGATATAATGACAGTAGGCTGTGTCTGTTGTACCTTAAACTAATCTAAATTAAACATGAGTAACATTTCGCCCGCCCCAATTTACACCACCCAATACGGTCAATCTTATTTGGGAGATTCTCTTTATCTCCTGAATAGTCTTGCTAACAATTCTGTAGATTTGGTGATTACATCCCCTCCTTTTGCATTGCAACGCCAAAAGAGTTATGGAAATGAAGATCAAGATTTATATGTTGATTGGCTGCTGGGCTTTGCTCCGGAAATTAAAAGAGTTCTCAAGGATACTGGAAGTTTTGTTATAGACCTTGGAGGTGCTTATCAAAAAGGAATACCTGTACGCTCACTGTACAATTACCGCGTGCTTATTAGGTTATGCGACGAGTATGGATTTAAACTTGCTCAAGAGTTTTTCTGGTTTAATCCTTCAAAACTTCCATCTCCTATAGAGTGGGTGAATAAAAAGAAAATCAGGGCTAAAGATTCTGTGAATACTGTTTGGTGGCTTTCCAAAACCAATCAGCCTCAAGCGAATATTAGTAAAGTCAAAGTAGAGTATTCTGAGAGAATGAAAAAACTTTTGAAAAATGCTGATGAATTTTACACGCCCAAAGAACGTCCTTCCGGTCACAATATTAGCGCTCGATTTGCCAAAGATAATGGAGGTGCTATTCCATCTAATTTGCTAGAGATTTCTAATTCGGAAAGTAATTCTCAATACTTGCGTTGGTGCAAAGAGTTTAATGTTAAGGCGCATCCGGCACGTTTTCCCCAAAGATTACCGTCATTTTTTATAAATTTTCTTACTGAACCGGGAGACTTGGTAGTAGATATTTTTTCTGGGTCTAATACTACGGGTCAGGCAGCAGAAGAATTATCAAGAAACTGGATAAGTTGTGAAAAGGAAAAACAATATGTTGCTGCATCCATATTTAGATTTTTGCCTCAAGAATTTTTTGGGCAAGCGGATACAATATACAACCAATTGTTAACTGAGGAAGCATCAGGATTGATTTTACCTCAAAATAGGCTACTTTTTGAAGTAAATAATTATTCTTTTTAATTGGGCTAAATAGTCGAATTTTTATTTGAGTTACCACAATGCTCGAAATACAAAATAGATACAGACATTGTTTGAAGTTGCTATTTTCAATAGGAAAACTTTGGGCGATCGCCTACATTACTTCCTGTATACTCTTGTTTTTTCTGCAAACTCGTTTGATCTTTCAGCCAACACCTACAATCGCCAAAACACCGGATGCTTTTAACATCCCTTACCAAGAAGTTTGGTTGCCAGTTAAGGGTGGATCGCGCAAAATTGAAAAACTTCACGGTTGGTGGCTGCCCGCCGCAAATCGACAATCATTAGGAACTTTATTGTACCTGCACGGCAGGGGTTTGAACATCGGTGCGAATATCGCTCAATCTTACCGCTTTCGGCAATTGGGTTTTTCTGTATTGCTAATTGATTACCGGGGTTACGGCCGCAGTCAAGGCAGTTTCCCGAAGGAATCACAAGTATATGAAGATGCTGAAGTTGCTTATAATTATTTAGTTAAACAGCGGCAATTGTTGCCTAGCCAAATTTTATTTTATGGTCATTCAATGGGAGGTGCTGTTGCTATTGAGTTAGCAATAAGGCATCCAGAAGCTGCTGGTTTGATTGTCCACAATTCGTTTACTTCTATGCTGGATATGGTGGAAAATAATGCTTTTATGCGATTTTTTCCGGTGCGGTTGTTGCTGACGCAAAGGTTTGATTCTCTTGCTAAGGTTAAATCACTGCGAATGCCGATTTTGTTTGTTCACGGGATTGCCGATGCTTTTGTTCCTGCTACTATGAGCAAAAAGTTATATGCTAGTTCTCCTGAATATAAAAAAATTTTGCTAGTTCCTAATGCTAGGCACAATAATGGAGATGCTTTTTTTAACAATCCTGAATATCGCCAAACTATTGTGGATTTTGCCGAAAAAGTAATTGATAGAAAAAAACTATGACTTACGCACTCCGCCTTCATAACCGGGTTTTTTAGGGAATCTGCTGATTCTAACAAAGTTTTTTCGTAAAAAACAGGTTTCTGATCACCGATGCGTAATATCATGTCCGCTTGAATAGTTATAATACTTTTGTCCCATCATGCCCGATGCCCGATGCCCGATGCCCGTATAGGATTTATAAGTAATTAACCGGACTTGATATAAGCCCTATTTAATTGTTAGTTTCAAAAAGCAATTGCACGATCGCTCCGCATTCCAATTTTAATACTGATTGAGCGCTGCCGCCATTAACGGCAATTTCTACCCAACCGTCTGAACCAGTTATGGCAATTAAATCGCCCGGTTCGCTGTCGCTGTAGGTTTTACCGCTGGGGATGCGAATTGCATCAGAACAATTGCTAATTGTCAATGACCAATTGTTACATATAATGCAATTATTGGGGATATTAGTAATTAGGTTGCCGAAGCGATCGACATATTGAATGCAGCCTGCTGCACCTGTGGCTGTAACGGCACAATTTGGTATCTCTAACTCTACTAAACTTGCAGGGTCGAGATCCTCTCCCAAGTCTTCCAACGCCACCCCGTTGGCCAAGTGAGCGCCCGCTGCTGCAAAAATATCGCGACCGTGAAAAGTGCTGCTGGGTTGAGGTGTGCGCCAGTATTGAGAATTCGTGAGTTCGACAGAGGCGATCGCACTTTCCCGACTCAACACCCCGCTAAACAACCCGTTATCCGGCCCGACAAGAAAGCAATTAGCACATTTAATCGCAACCGGGCGCCTCTTGCTTCCCACCCCCGGATCGACGACAGCAACGTGTACGGTTTCCGGCGGAAAATAAGCAAAAGCAGTCATCAAACAAAACCTCGCCGCCGCAATATTTTGAGATGGTATTTGGTGCGTAATGTCAATGACTTTTAACTGCGGGTTAATTTGGGCGATCGCACCTTTCATCACTCCCACATAAACATCGCTCAATCCAAAATCCGTCAGTAGAGTTATAATTCTATTTTTAGACATATATCCAAAGGTAAGAATATGGTAGCGCAGTGGGAAAATTTTCTGCAAAACTTGGGAGAATGGCACGGTTCCTTCACTCAGCTATCAACGCGAGGAGAGGTACTTCAAGATACTCCTAGCATTCTTTCTATCGAAGGTTTCAATGACAATAAAACTGTGCGATTTAAACTGCGTCGGTTTTCCCCAAATCCTAGCGGTGTCGGCGAACCGGAAGTAAGCGAACTTGTTCGACAATATCAAACTTTGGGACGAGATATCTTATTTTTTGAGAATGGAGCTTTTTCTCAGGGTACTATTCAACTAGCGCCTTATTCTGAGTGCGGTGCCGAGTTGAGTTTTATCTACAATTATCGCCGGTTGCGCTTCGCTCTGACATACAATACCGACGGCCATTTATCAACACTTATCTTAATTCGAGAAAAGCAGCTTGATAAAAATGTGCCCGAACGTCCGCCTTTAACTGTTGACGATTTGCTGGGAGAGTGGGAGGGCGAGGCCGTGACAATGTATCCAGATTGGCGTTCTCCTGACCTTTATTCTACCAAAATGCAATTGCATTTAGAAAGTAGCGATCGCCTAGTGTCTAAAATTACTTTTGGCAGTAATCCTACCGTTATCAGTTCTAGCGCCAGCATTGACGGTTCAGTTCTGCACTTTAACGAAGGTGCTTCGCCCGTGCAAGTTGTGCTCCTTCCTGACGGCGGTTCTGGCACTTTACCTGTCAAGATTGAATTGAGAAAACCTATATTTTTCGAGGCCGGTTGGTTGGTAGAACCTGACTTGCGGTTTCGGATGATTCGCAGTTACAATGAGCGGGGTGAATGGGTAAGTTTGACTTTAGTTACTGAACGCAAAGTTAGTCATTAATTAGTATCGGCTGCTTCACTAACACTCTTTAATTTCCACCAATAATCTACATAAACCCGCCCCCATTTATGGCGGACGAAAGTTTATGTAGCAGCGAATTTTATTCGCCGGACTTTGTTTCCTGAGTTTGCGATTGAATCACGGCACTCCAGTCATCATTGTTAACAGCCGATTCCAAATCCTTAGCGCGTTCGCCGTCACTTTTGGCCGCTGTTTCTAACTCTTTGGTAAGAGTAGAATCTGCCATTGCTTTGCGCAATTTCAGCTTCTTTTCCTCATAAGCTTTTTGTTCTTCGGCAGACATTGCCGATCGCGCGGCTTGGCCTACCGTAGCCGCCCACATTTCGCTTTCAGCACCGTTTCCAGGCGGAATGCTGCCAATTTCTGCTATCCAAGCATCCCGCACACTTTCCATTTCTTCCCGCTTGGGGAATTTGAAAGTTTGCACGCGCAGGAAAGCACAATTTTCAGCGCCATTTTGGGCGATGTGACCGTTGATTGAAAGCAGGATATTTCGCGAATAACCTATATACTGAGTTTGGCGGGAAATATCCATTACAGCGTAAACGCCGGCGACTTTCGCGTTAGTTGCTAGAGCGCGCCACGTATCGATCGACATTACTTGCGTGCCGTCATTTTCTAATTCAGAAATAGCGGCTGCTGCGCTGTGTTCTGAGTCGGAACTGTATAAAAAGTTGTGCAGTCCTTCATGGGCAACAGGTACGTTTTGATGTTCAATTGCTACGTCTCGATCGGCATTCACTTGATTAGCTTCCATAAAACCCAATTCCTCAAAAAGTGGCCACTTTACTCATTAAATCCCGCTTTCAGGGGCGGGCAATATGCCCACCCCACAATAAAGTTCTCTTTGTGGAACAGGCATCTTGTCTCTTCTATTGTTTTTTTTGCCCTTATCTACTTAACTTACTGCAATTTGTTGCAATTCCTCGTCAGTCAATTTAACTTCGAGCGCCCGCAAAGAGTCCTCAATACTCGATACTTTGGTTGCACCGGGAATCGGAACGACGCAGGGCGATTGTGCCATCAACCAAGCTAATACTATACAGTAAACTGAAACGTTTTTTTCTGCTGCTAATTTTGCGATCGCGGATTTCTCTTGCAAGCTGGTGGCGCGGCGGCTTCCTCCCAGAGGGCTCCAGGGAAAAAATGTCAGTTTTTCGGTTTCGCAATATTCCAGAACGCCGTCTGATTCCGGTTGTCTGTGCCACGGATTGTACTGATTCTGCACGGAGACAACTTCGACTGTATCGCGGGCGCGTTTGATTTGCTCTACAGAAAAGTTGGAAACTCCAATAAATCGAATCATTCCTGCTTCTACTGCTTCTTTTGCAGGTGCTAGGGCTTCCTCGATTGTATAACCGGGATCGGGCGAGTGATATTGCCAAAGGTCGATCGGTTCCTTGCCGCCCAATGCTTCAAAACTTTCCCGAATTGTCTTGCGTAAATGGTGGGGGTTGCCATTGCGCGTCCATGCACCTTGAGGCCGCATTAAGCCGCCTTTAGTGGCGACAGTAACAGCCCTAACATCTCCGCTGTACTCTTGCAAAGCTTTGGCAATCAGGTGCTCGTTGTGGTGTTTGTCGGATTCATCTTCGCAGTAGGAATCTGCGGTGTCAAGTAGGGTGACACCCAAATCCAGGGCGCGCTGAATTACCGCAATTGATTGCGATTCTGGCGGTCTGCTGCTTAAGGACATTGGCATACATCCAAGACCGATCGCGCTGATAGTAAAATTACTGTTCCCCAGTTTTTTTCTTTTCATTGGTTTGCCTTCGTTTGCGTGGTTTATTTCCAGTTTACCTTTCAAGGATATGTTGTCATTTTACATTTTTTAACTATCTAAGTAAATAGAAAAAAAATATTTTGTAGATAAGCTGTTTGGCTTTTAAGATGTATATTTCAATTCCCTATTCCCCACTTGTCAAATCCTCTCTCGCTCAAACATAATAGACAATCTAGATGCCCCGCAGCTTACCTACCTACTTAACTAGCTGGAAGCACTGGTGTAAAAGCGGAGTGCAAATTGCCAGAAGTAGCGGGAGAAAAATAAAAGCCCGATCGCCAATATTCCCGCCCCAGCGGTCCAAACGATTTCACCTCTCCCCAGCATGGCTTCTGCAGGCACAGTCGTCAAAAAGGCAACGGGAACTACGAAAGTGAAGAAAAATCGATAAGCTGCGGGATAAGCTGCCATTGGAAATCTACCCGCTTCTAACAATCCTTGGAGGACTTCGGTAACGTTGTAAATTTTGACAAACCAAATGCTGGTTGCACCTAACATAAACCATATACTGTAAAGAGTAATAGTTCCGAATAACAGCGGTATTGCTGTTAAAAAATAGTTGCCGATTTCTACTCCCAACTTGTTAGCAGCATATAGCACCAATACGGCACCGAAGATTAAATCTGGGATTCCCCAAGGGGAAACTGTGTTTGCAGACAGCCAGAATTGGGAACTGATGGGTTTGAGGAGTACGAAATCGAGAGTACCTTGCTGCACTCGATCGACAATACGGCTGAGGTTGGGCGCGAGAAAGGTTGACGAAAACCCCTGCAAAAGCGTAAAAATGCCGAGTACAACTAAAGCCTCTTCCCATTTCCAGCCCGAAAACGTGTAGCCGGTACGGTAGAACAAAAACAGCCCAAACAAGCTGCCAGCAAGATTTCCGAGGCTGCTGAGGGCCGCGAGGACAAAGTTAATGCGGTATTCTAGTTCTGCAGCGATCGCCGCACCCCAGAACAATTTCAGTACGTGCAAATATCGTCCCATGTTTGTCGCCATTTTTTGCCGTGTAAATACTTAAATTCCCCTATTGTAAAGCTTGTGTAAAGTTAACTGCTGTACGGGCTGCTCATTTCACTATAACTTTAAATTATTTATACCGCTTACTTAAGTAGCTTTACTGAGAGGCAGTATTAAGTTATTTAACAAAAATTAAACAAAAATTACAATTATTAATTTAACTCAATCTTAAGGCAATATATCTTGGCGATTATTAAACATGATTCATCTATCAACACAAAGCCCCGCTTGAGTGATTACAAATACTCATATGTTACAAGTCTTAACATTATAAATATTTGACAAACATCTAGCCATACTCAAACGGAACCCTTATGATAGTGCATACCTACTCAAAAGGAATAGGTAATTAGGAATACCTCATCATACGTACAAAACAGAGTTCGAGAAATTCACTTAACTAACAACGCGTAAGGAAAAAAAGACATGGATGCTTTAACTCTATCGAGACTGGGCGTCAAGCACACCAAGAGTGCAGTAGCCGAATCGCTGCGGATCAATACAGGATTCGACATGACAACCCCAGTCACTTTTTACGGGATTGTCAACGAGCACTGCAATGTTAAATGCCGCCAGTGCGAGTATTGGCGGCTCAAAGAATATAAAGACGAAATGACGATCGAAGAATGGCAAAATGCCCTCTTGAGCGTCAAAGAATTTGTGGGCGAATTTTCGATCAACTTTAGCGGCGGCGAACCTTACATTAAAAAAGGTTTTCTAGACTTGCTGGCTTTTGCGAATAAAAATGGCATCCACGCCGGCGTCACCACCAACGGATATTGCATGACTAAGGAAAACGCAGCCAAAACTGTCGCTGCTCGTCCTTTTAATGTGAATATGTCCGTTGACGGGCCGAATGCAGAACTGCACGATTATTTGCGGGGTCAACCGGGATTGTTCGATCGGCTTTCTAAAGGAATCGGTTATCTGCGGGAAGAACAAGAAAAACAGAACGTCCTGTTTCCGATCAACGTCAAACCGACAATTAACCGACTCAATTTCCGCCACCTCCCGGAAATAGTCACCTGGGCTCAGGGAATTGGCGCGACGACGGTGAACTTCCAACCGGTCAGCCGCTGGACGCCAGAAACATTCGAGGAGTTGTGGGTTGAAAAAGAAGACGTGGAGGAATTTTCACAAGTAATCGAGCGCCTAATTGAAATGAAGAAGAACGGCGCTCCGATTATGAACAGCGATGAAGTGTTGCGATTGATGATTCCTCACTTTGCCGAAGAAAAAGCTCCTGATTCAACTCGTCCTTGTCGTGTTGGACTCCGCAATTACTGGATTGATACGCGCGGCGATGTGAAATTGTGCGATGAGTTTCCGGTGATTGGTAATGTGAAAAACGCCAGCGCCCGCGAGATTTGGTACGGCGAAAAAGCTCAGGAAGTCCGCCGCGATACTTTGAATTGTGGCAAGCTTTGTCTGATTACTTGTGTCTCGCAAAAGACGATTTTGGACAAGGTAAAAATGGGGATGAAGTTATTAAAGAATTGAGGTTTGAGCAGTGTTAATATTGCTTTTGTTCATGGTGGCCGGGTTTTATCAGAAACCCGGTTTTTTGTTTGATGAATTGTATTCCCGTTCGGTTTGGCTAAAGGACACGGCAATGCTGTTTCCCTACGAATACAATGTTTTGTATCAGTCGTAGGGTGCGTGACGGTGAAAAATTATTGCACCGCAGCCCTTTACTATTGACTGTCACGCACCGCTTTACCTGGCCAATATTTTTCTTACCAGGGGATTCTGGGGGATATTTTTCTCGCCAGCGGCAGGATACTGAGTATCAGCAGGTCGAATATTAAACCGAAAAGCAAAAGCTTGCAGAAATTCCCGACCCAATCATTGGGAGATACTTTGTTACAGGCGAAGAGATGGCAAAAAACCCGGTTTCTTTGATTTTTAACCGCAGATGTCGGCGGATGTACGCTGATGGACGCTGATTAAGATACAGTTTGTTTAGTTACTTCTACATAAATATGTTCTAACCGCACCGGATACCGAGCGATTGAATCAATAGAAATTCCATCGAACAGCAAAATAATCTCTTTTAATTCTAAACGTTCCGGCAGCCAAAAAGCTAAATCGCTACCGTAGCGGCGGGGGATGAAACTGTATTTTTGAGCGCGGGCGATGACTTCAGCTTCTTCGTCGGTTTTTACTATGATTATTTCTTGAGCCGGAATCAGTTTTTGCAACTCTTCTAAACTACCTTCAGCTACAATACTGCCATTTTTCAAAATCCCGATTCTCTGACACAGCCGCTCAGCTTCATCCAACAAGTGAGTTGTCAGCAAAACTGTGATTCCTTGCGATTGCAAGCGCTGAATTAAATCCCAAATTTCATAGCGAGCTTCAATATCTAAACCTGTTGTCGGTTCATCTAAAATTACTAATTTAGGCTGGTGTACCAAAGCCACGGCAATATTCAAGCGGCGCTGCATTCCTCCGCTCAAAGTTTCCACCGGGCTTGTAGCTCTATCTGTCAAATTTACTGCTTTCAAACAGTGTCTTACTTGATAGCGGCGCTGTTTGCGCTCTAAGCCGTAAATTTGAGCAAAAAAATTGAGGTTTTCTTCGCAGCTAAGGCTTTTGTAAAGCAAATTTTCTTGAGGCGCTACACCTATTAACAATTTGGTCGCTTCGGAAATAGGTTCGCCATTGATGGAAACTTTGCCACTGTCGGCATTTAACAAATTGCATAAAATATTGATAGTCGTAGTTTTGCCAGCCCCGTTTGGCCCGAGCAAACCGTAAATTTCTCCAGCTTGAATGTGCAGTGTTAAATCTTGAAGCACTGAACGATCGCCGTAAGACTTATTTAGCTTTTCAATTTGCAGCACTGCTTGAATTCTCCTAGTTTTTAATTATTTTTAATTACATTCTAATCATGCCAGTTGTGTATGGTAGAGTGCCCCGGAGGAAGCTACAGGGCGATGAGTGAGAATTTTCTCTCCGGGCACCTTACTAATTCTCGGGTGCGTAAGTCGCACGCTCGATCGGCTTGTAGGGTGCGTCAGGCGGAGTTATAGGGCGATCGTTGAGGATTGTTGCTCCGGGGCACCTTACTAATAATATTAGTTGTGTGACTTCTATTAAAGTCTTCTTTCTACTCTCAACATCCGCCGATAAGACAGCCATCCGCCTCCTATCATTAAAACAGCAAAAATACACAAAAACCCGAAGTGCGACGAAATATCAGCCAAATCTTTGCCGTCAGCCCACACGCCCATCAGCGCTTCGTTCATGTGATAAATTGGATTGTACTGGGCGATGTCCAGCAGACTTTTGGGAAACAGCGAAGTTGGCAAAAATGCGCCTCCTAAAATCAACAAAGGAACGCCGAAAGCCGCTACTAGCGAGTTAACATCTTCAGTGCGCCTCGCAAACTGGGTGCCGAGAATAAAGCCTACACCTACATAAGATACAATACTTAGCAAAATAATCGCACATCCTAACAGAATAGAGCCTTGAAATTGTGCTCCTAAAAAAGAGGCGATCGTGTATACTAAAATTACCTGACCGATGCCGATGCAACTGTGAGCTAGAAAAATTCCTAAAAAGTAGGAAGTGCCGCTCAGCGGGGAAATAAACAAGCGTTTGAGGGTATGCTGTTCTCGCTCTGCTACTACCGTTGCTACGCTACCACCGAGACAGCTAAAAAATAAAGCCGCTCCTACTAAGCTTGCAGGTGCAGCAGTTTCAAAGGCTTTTGCTGTGGTGAGATTAGCGCGTTCTTTTAAAATCAAACCGTTAATTAGCAAGATAGAAACTGGAAAAATACTCCACAATACTAAGCTGCGTCGCCGCCTCCCCAATTCAATTAAAATTCGCTGGGCTACTGCGAGCGTTTCGTACCAGTATTTCATAGGAAATATATTAGTATTGTTAGAATTTGTAATCAAAAATTAAAGTTAATAGCCTATGATACAGTCATTACATAAGCTTGTCAAATAACAGTTCAAAATATACACCATTGAATCAACATCAACGGATTGGTGAAAAACAGAATAAGGCAAAGGAGGACACGGCGCCGTGACCTTGTTGGTGACAACTTAACGTCAAAAGTAGTATTAGTATATCCTCTACCGATAAGCTGCTCGATTCCCCCAGGGCCCCCCGCGTCCGGGGGAAGAGTCCGATCTTTCGTCCCCCGGAGGCGACGGGGGATGCCACAAGGTTCGAGAGTCTGTTAAAAGCGAGATTTATCAAGGGTTTCAGTCTTCAGTTGACACCAATGGGCCGTGCGGTTCCCCTACCTCAAAATAATCGCCGTAGCGAGGATGTAACCATCGCCCGATTAATTTTCGGGAAACCGCACGGCCGTTTCCTGATTTCCCGTAACGGGTAAAATCAACCGAATTGGATAATGAAATTACCCTCGCGAGTGCTCTGTTGATATAAGCATCGACAACACGGCTATTGAGGAGAGGGGAATGCCGTTTCCCTACCCCAAAATCATCAATAATTCTTACTTAATCGTAAAGTTTGTACCTCTGTAGCATCCTTGAAAAGAAGTTAAACTGGTGGGATTTATCTGTTCCAATTTAGTCACGAGGGAAGAAGTATTGGAACTTTCAGCGGTAGCACCCCACTTGTAGATAAAGTCGCCGATAGAGTTTCCGGTTTCTTCGTAGCTGTGCTCTTCAATTGGAATTCCCGAAACTCCT
Organism: Microcoleus vaginatus BM001213989; assembly: GCA_036700245.1. Lineage (GTDB taxonomy): Bacteria > Cyanobacteriota > Cyanobacteriia > Cyanobacteriales > Microcoleaceae > Microcoleus. The sequence goes on along the minus strand of JAUBOM010000025.1, from coordinate 66,690 downwards.
GAAACAGTTTGGTTGTGGTATCCGTTAACAATGATTTTTTCGATAACGACTCCCGGTTCTGCGGTAATGTTCCATTGCACCGGTTCGTAGGCTGAAAGTGCGAGAATTATTGGCTTGTTTCGGCGTTCTACTTTGATTTCGATCGCACTTTTAGATAAATAATTTCGGTTCCCGTGATCGGCATTAGCTTCGTACACGCCTATTAAGTGAAGTTCTTTATTTCCGCTTGAGGAACCGATATAAGCTGAAAAATCGCCGGAACCGTCAAGCCCGCAGTTGGCGTCAGGACTAATTGGGGAAATAAAAGCTGTTTTTTCGGCTAGTTTCTGCTGCACCGCCGGCACTACCCACAATCCGGTTCCGACTCCTAAAGCACCTATCAAAGCGGCGGCGATACCGAAAGGAAGGGCCTTTGTCAGGTGGCTAACAACTGGTGTTGCTGTTAGTTGAGATAGGGTTTGCTGCCAAGTTTCAGCAGTTTGTCGATCGGCATTGCCGCCATCAAGACAGGCTAATAAAGCTAAACTTTCCGGCTGTTCGAGCAGACTTTGAACAGTTTTCCCTTCGCCGACGTAGAGATTTCTAGTTGCGGTGTCTAAAAGCAGCCAGTAGCGATCGCCCTCGCCGAGGTTGTACTCTTGTACCGCAGGAGCCACTAAATCGTGCTGCAAAAAAACCAGCCAAGCCATATTATTGCCAGTGCCGACTGTTTTGCCGTCGCTGGAGATAAGTTGGTCGATGTCGGGCTCCCAGCGCCAAGCTATCCAGCGACTATCTCCTCGATAGCCGAGGGATTTTTCCAGTTGCGGATGAGCGGTTATTTCTAAGCGTTGAACTAAGTCTGACACTAGATCTCCTCCTCAAGTGCGATCGGGTCTAGAGGAATTTTGTTGCTATTTAAAACAAATATTTTGCTCATGAAGAGCCTCCGAATAATCGGGTTAATTTTGTCTTGCTAATGTTATCAGTCGGTACTTTCCCAACCACACTGGCTTAACAAAAATATGCCTGTTTAATGGCTTAGCTTGAGAACTTGGAGCTGGCGAACCCCCGCCTGGTAATAATTTTAACCTTTGCCGATCGCTAATCCTGTTACGGATTAAAGCTGGCTATCTCTGACTGCTTCTACCTGGTTGTCCAGTTTTGAAAGAGTGCCCAAGCCGATAGCGTCTACAAGTTCTTAGCTTAACTGTTATTTCGCTACTCTGCTACAAAATTTGCCGATCGCACCTGACATCAATATTAAGCAGGCAAATAAATACTCCCGCGATCGGGCGGGTGAACTATCCCTGAAAAAGAGAACGTTTCACAGAAACCGAGTTTCTGTAAAAGTTCTGACACCGAGCCTATTACTGGCGGGGGCCACCAATCGCATCTCTAGTCGGTGCAACACCTCCGGGGCCAAAGGAACTCGGCGGCACACTCGGAAGATTGAGATTGGGATTGGGAACTAAACCGCCGTTGCTGTCGCCTGCTGTTCCACCCGTGGGAGACGCACTGTTAT
>JAUBOM010000025.1:0-64926 GCA_036700245.1 Microcoleus vaginatus BM001213989 | reverse complement strand
TTCCCGGATTGGCATTATTGGGACTACCTGCGGGGGAAGTTCCCGGATTGGCATTATTGGGACTACCTGCGGGGGAAGTTCCCGGATTGGCATTGTTGGGATTGTTGGGATTTGCCGTGCCTGCAGGAGTAGTTATCGGGGTGCCTGCTGCATCTCTGGTGATGGTGTTGGGGTTGGGAGCAGCAGCCGGAGCGCCCGCATTGGGGTTATTTGCAGGAGCATTGGCGGGGTTGCCCGCAGCCGGAGCAGTGTTTTGGGGCTCAGCGTTGCTGCCGCACAAACTGCCTAAATCAAAAGTTGTGCCGCTTGGGGTTTCGATGAAGCAAACAGGCACATTTACTTGGGGGTTTGAGGCTGTGGGAAAATCGACTGTTCCCGGCATGGGACGGCCAAAGGCAGCTTCAGCCATCAGTGGGGTCAACGCAGCCGATAGAGCGGCGATTGTTCGCAATAATCTCATCAGCGTTTCCTCAAATGTTGCATTTTATTTTCTCTAGTATTGCCCATAAATTGCCAAGTGTCGTCACTCTAAAAGCCGATCTTTTTGAGAACTGCTTCTAGAGGGCCGCCGCTGGCTGCAACAGAAAAGCGAACGCAGAAAGTACAGATTGAAAAAGCCCAGAGTGGAACTCTCGCGCATCCGTTGCCCTTCTTCCTTTTTCCTTCTTCCTTGATATTTTTAGTACCGAATTCGCGGGTCAATGTAAGCGTTCAAAATATCAATTACAATGCTGGCAATTACGACAATTCCCGCAAAAAACACCACAATACCTTGAACAGTTGGATAATCCCGCAAGCTAATCGCTTCGTAAAGGCGATTTGCCAACCCCGGCCAAGAAAAAGTAACCTCTGTTAAAATAGCACCGCCCAACAGTGCAGCAAAAGTCAATCCTAAGACAGTAATCACCGGAATTAGCGCATTTTTGAGAGCGTGAGCCCATAAAATCTGCAATTCGGGAATGCCTCTAGCTCTAGCTGCTTCGACATAATCTGCTTGCAAAGTTTGCTTGAGATTCACCCTGACAATGCGCTCGAAAATGCCGCTCAAAAGAATGCCCAGCGTCAAACTCGGAAGTGCCAAATAATGCAAAGCTGTGAGAAACTGACCGGGGTTAGCGCTCAGGAGACTGTCAACAGTGTATAGTCCTGTGTAGCCTTCGGGGGCGGGGAATGTCACGGGGAAGCGAGTTCCCAAGGGAAACCAGCCCAACTGCACCGCGAAAATTAATTGCAAAACCATGCCCGCCCAAAAAGCCGGCAGCGAGTAAGTGATAATGCCAAACAAACGGCCTGCAGTATCGAAAATAGTGTTGGGGCGGGATGCTGCCAGGGAACCGATACTGATGCCGACAATTAAAGCTATGGCCATGCTACAAACTGCTAATTCCACTGTAGCGGGGAAATAATCTCCGATAATTTGCCACACGGTTTGTCCGCGAGTGGTGATTGAGGTTCCCAAGTCCAGACTGAATAAGTCTTTCATGTATTTGAGATATTGCTCCCACAGGGGTGCGTCGAGGCCGAGTTGGGTTCGCATTGCTGCTTTTGCCGCGGCTGGTGCTCGCGAGCCGAGAATGGCATCTATGGGGTCGCCCGGAGTGGCCCGCAGCAACAAAAATACTGCTGTGGTGATTGTCCACAACATTAGCGGTGCTAGGAGCAAGCGGACAAAAATATAAGATTGCAGGGCTTTGGAACGAGACATAATATTTGGGAATTGCCAATTGCGAAGTCTTTAGTCATTACTCAGATGTTGAAGGCATCAGGCAGATGGAAGGTAGAAGCTGGAAGAAACAGATATTGTATATCTGCTACTTCTGTGTCGCGAATCAGGGGAATTGGGAATGAATAATAGACATTTGAGTTGATTTTTGCGAAAAAGTCGATCGACTTTTTCGCAATTCCCGATTTTTCTATTCGCCCAGCAGCGATTCAAATGCAGCTTGCAAAGACTTGATATCGCCTACTCTGGCTACTAACAAGTTTTCGCTGCCGGCATCCTGCAGCCTGTGCTTCCAATACTGGATGCTATCCGAGTTGTTCATCCAGAAACTAATCACGGTGTCTACAACTCGATCGACATCCCAGCCGCGATCGCCAGAAACTGTCTCCACGGATGCCACAAACGCATCGAGAGTACACTTCCGGTTTGCCAAGTATTCTACACCCGACGGCTGCTGTTGTTGCAGCAATTCCTGCTGCTGGTTAAAAAACGTTAAAGTTGGAGATACGCCCAGGATTTCAAATGTATAGTTCATGTCATCCTCCAGAAGTATTATTTTGCCAAAAGGTCGAGCGTTCAAAAAAGCGAAAAACGCTTTACTTTTCTGCGATCGATGAACTGCTGATGCTTCAATTATTCTATGAGCGCTCGCTCGGGATTTTGCCCGCTTATTTTATTAATAGCAAATTTTCCAATAGGGGAGTGTCACCTAATTTACATTTGTCATGACCCTGTAGAAAAAATTAAAATCTGATTTTTATTAAGCAGGGGTAAGGTGGGCCATCCGCACCGCGAGGAAGTGATACCGTTTTAGATTTGAGATTTTAAATTTTAGATTAAAGAATTGAATAATTGGGAATGACTGATGAAAAGCAGGGTTGATCGCCGGGCTACAGTTGCATTTTTTCTAACCTGGTGTGACTTTTTGGCCGCGAGTCCCCAGACCGCTCGCCACATTTAGGCAAGTAGTGGCATGATTAATATTACAAGTTTTTACAGTAGCCGTGGAAACCTCAGCCAACTTTTGAGCGGCCGACCACCGCACTTCACTATTGCTGTACAACTTTGTAACTTATTATCTAGGGCATCTTTTAAACGACAAAGGACAAAGGATTCGCAAACCCGGTAGGTGTCAGAATATTGATGTTATTAAAAAGTCTGAGCAGTTGTGTGATGAAAAGCTCGCCCAAGATGTCACTGAGCCTAGTTTTGTTGATACCGCTGGTGGTGCAAATCTCCGTAGCAGTGGGCGTGACTGGATTGCTGTCGTTTCGCAACGGTCAGAAAGCCGTCAATGACCTTGCTACGAGGTTAAGCTTGGAAGTCGCAGCTAGGACTAAAGAAAATTTCCGCAGTTTTGGGGATGTGTCTCACCTGTTTCTGCAAATGAATACTGCTGCGATCGCCTCTGGAAATTTAGACCCGGAAGACTTCCCCAACTTAGAGCGCTATTTGTGGAACCAGACCAAGCTGAGCGATCGAATTACAACCATCTACTACGGCGACGAACAGGGCAAATTCCTTTTGCTCCAAAGAGATGCAGAAAACTTAGTATACATCAGAGACGAATCAACGGCTCCAAACCGCCAAATTTATCGCCTCGACAGCCAAGGAAATCGCACTGAACTCATCCAAACCGCCGCCTATGACCCCCGTACAAGACCGTGGTACAAAACTGCCAAACAGTCAGGAAAAGCCACTTGGTCTCCCATCTACGTCTTCACGGCCTCGCCTGTTATGGGGATTACGCCGGCGATGCCTATTTACAATGAAGCAGGAAACCTGCGGGGGGTACTCGCAATTGACCTGACTCTTTCTCAAATCAGCGATTTTCTCAAAAGTATCAAAATTAGCCGGTCGGGACAAGTTTTCGCGATCGAACGCAGCGGAGAAATAGTCGCCAGTTCCACAGACGAACTGCCCTTTGTCACTGACAAAGACGGGCAAAAACGGCTGTTGGCGACTAGCAGCCAAAATTTGCTAATTCGATCGGCCTCGACATACTTGCAAAAACGATTTGGTAGTTTTGAACAAATTGACAGGCAAGGACAGTTTACCTTCGATATAGACGGCAAACGTCAATTCGTTACGGTTGCTCCCCTGCAAGACGGCCGCGGCCTCGATTGGCTGATTGTGGTCGCCATCCCGGAAGCAGACTTCATGGAGCAAATTCACACCAACACTCGCACAACTATCTTATTGTGCTTTTTTGCCTTCATACTGGCGATCGGGCTCGGATTTTTCACCACTCGCTGGGTTGTCAAACCGATTACCCGATTGCTGGAAGCTTCCAAAGCTTTAACAAAAATGTCCGCATCATCCGACTTCACCTCCAAGGAATTAGACGGCGAAGTCGAAACCCAAGGCGTCAAAGAACTCGGCCTCCTAGCTCAGTCTTTCAATCAAATGGCCAGACAATTGCGATCGTCTTTTGTTGCCCTAGAACAAACCAACTCGAGTTTAGAACAGCGAGTAGCAGAGCGCACTGCCGAACTCGAAGTAGCCGAAGCAGAATTGCGGGCTTTGTTTGCAGCCATGAACGAATTAATTATAGTTTTGGACGCCAGCGGTCGCCACTTAAAAATCGCGCCCACAAATTTTTCCCTGTTCTACAAACCAGCCGAAGAATTAATTGGCAAAACTGTCCGAGAGCTGTTTCCGCAAGGTACAGCCGACAATTTTCTCAACCACATCCGAGCAGCTTTAGATACTCAGCAAACTGTCAGGATCGAGTACGATTTAACCATTGACGACCGCGAAGTTTGTTTTGCCGCCAGCATTTCGCCGCTTTCAGAAGAATCCGTCATTTGGGTAGCCCACGACATTACCGAACAGAAGCGAGCCGAATCGGTGCGACGCCAAAGGCAAAAACAATTGCTCAAACAAAATACAGTTTTGGTAAAATTGGCAAGAAATAAAGCGCTGTATCGAGGCGATTTGCAAGCAGCTTTGAGGGAAATCACCGAAGTGGCTGCTCATACCCTACTGACAGAAAAAGCCAGCGCGTGGCTATATGATGAGACTCGATCGAAACTGCAATGTCTCGACCAATTTAGGCGCAGCAACCAGCAGCATTCCCAAGGCGCCGAAATCGCAGCCGCCGACTATCCAGATTATTTTAGAGCTTTGGAAGAATACCGGACGATCTCCGCCGACGACGCTCTATCAGATATCAGAACTAGAGAATTTGCCGAATCTTACTTTCCACAAGCTGGCACTCTTTCTACCTTAGATGCGGCGGTGCGGCTGGGAGGACAAACAGTCGGAGTCATCTGTATCGAACAAGTGGAAACTCCTCGCAACTGGACAGTAGAAGAACAAAATTTTGCTGCTTCCCTGGCAGATTTAGTGTCCCTAGCCATAGAAGCCAGCGAGCGCGAGCGCACACAAATCGCTCTGCGTCAAGCAGAACAAAAATACCGCAGTATCTTTGAAAATGCAGTCGAAGGCATTTTTCAAACCACCCCCGAAGGCCACTTCTTGAGCGTAAATCCAGCTTTAGCCCGCATCTACGGCTACGCCACTCCCGAAGAATTGACATCAAATCTCACAAACATCAGACAGCAAGCTTATGTCAATCCTCAGCGGCGCGACAAGTTTATGCAGGTGATGGCAGAATTCGGAGAAGTTTCGGGGTTTGAGTCAGAAGTTTACCGCGTTGACGGCAGCGTAATTTGGATTTCCGAAAGCGCGCGTGCAGTGTGCGATGCCGACGGCGAGCTACTCTACTATGAAGGCAGCGTCGAGGATATTAGCGATCGCAAAGTCTTTGAATCCGCCTTGCAACTCGCCCTAGAAGCAGCCGAAGCCGCTTCCACCGCAAAAAGCGCATTTTTGGCAAACATGAGCCACGAACTGCGAACACCTCTGAATGCCATCATCGGCTACAGCGAAATGCTCCAAGAAGAAACCGAAGAATTGGGCTACGATGAACTCATCCCAGATTTAGACAAAATCCGCACTTCCGGCAGACACTTGCTATCGCTAATTAACGACATTCTCGACATTTCTAAAATCGAAGCCGGTCGCATGGATCTTTACTTAGAAACCTTCGACATCGCCACCTTGATTGAAGAAGTCGCATCTACCGCCGCGCCGCTAATTGAGAAAAATGGCAACACTCTAAACTTGCACCAAATTAACAATATCGGTACTATGCACGGTGACATTACGAAAGTGCAGCAGATTTTATTGAATTTGCTGAGCAATGCCGCCAAATTTACTCAAAACGGTACAATTACCCTCACCGCCAGCCGAGAAAAAATTGCGGGTCACAGCAGCGAACCAAGAGAAGAAAACACTTCTGAACCGGCAGCGGATTCTCAATTTTCAATTGCTAGTAAAGAATTTTTAGTTGTTAATTGTACCGATACAGGAATTGGGATGAATCCAGAGCAGTTGCAGCATATTTTCCAACCCTTTACCCAAGCAGACGCTTCTACCACGCGCAAGTACGGCGGCACCGGTTTGGGGCTAGCAATTAGCCAGCGTTTTTGCCTAATGATGGGCGGCAATATTTCAGTAAAAAGTCAGGAGGGTGTTGGTTCTACTTTTACTATCCGCTTACCTGTTAATCCGCCAAATTACAGTGCATAACACGCGCAGCACTCAATTTCAGGAAAAAAGAATGCTGGCGCACCTTACAACGGAAGTTCCCTAGAAAAGCGGGACTTTCAACCAAGTAGGGAAACTAAAAGTAAAAAGAACATTCTTTTTATTTTTTATTTTTTACTTTTATCTTACTCATCACGGCTGTGTACTTGGCTGAGTTTCTGTATCCACCACCCCACTCGTATCTATATACTCAATTATCTCTCGTTTTTTCTTATCAACAAACCATTTATACTGCTCGATCGTTTCGGGACGAGCCTTGCTCATACACTTATTATGCCAGTCCGATCGCTCTTTTTCGTCGTCCGGCCGCTGTTTTTCGTTTGTTTGAGGTTTTCTCCCCTCCATAGCCTCTGGGAGTAAGCAATAAGCCATGCCTCCACCGAGCTGTTTTTCTAGAATTTTTTCGTCGATATCAACTGCTTTTCGGAGTTCTTTTTCAGCCTCCTTGTAAAGTCCTTGTTCGAGCAGTACCCAGCCCAAGTTTAGATGCAGTTCATAGTTGAGTTGATCCTCGTTTTTTCTCGGTCCTTTAGTAAACTCTTGTAATCCAATTCGCAGTAAAGATTCAGCGTCACTCAGTTTTTTTTTGTCACTAATATAAACGCGACCTAAATTATTAAAGGCGCGGGCATCTCCTCGCTCTACAACTCTTTGATACAGCTTTTTAGCTTGCTCTAGCTCTCCCAAAGATTCGTATATTTCTCCCAAGGCAATTAGAATGTCAGAATTCTCGGGAGCTATTTTGGCCGCTTGCTCGTATTTCGCTTTGGCTTTTAGCAATAAACCCTGTTTGTAGAGTTGTTTTCCTTCTCGATAATTCCATTTCCCAATCTCAGGCAAAGAGTTATTGACTCCCACAGAAGCCAACAATAACATTGCGGTAATTCCCAAGGTTGCTTGACTGTGAAACTGGGGAGAAATATTGAGTTTTTTGAGCAGGTTTTTAATCTTTTCTTGTCCTGTGTTCTGCAAGGTGCGGATTACCGTGAGAATTAACCCTCCTTGTCCCAGCAGGCCTAAGGTTTCCAAGAAGCCGAATCCTCCCGTGGCAAAGAGTTGAACGAAGGTTGTCATATAGGCCCCTACCGCCGTCAATCCAGCGATAGTCAGCCCGTTGAACAACAGATCGAGGGGATTTGAGTGGGAAACTTCCTTGTCGGAGGTGGGTCCGAGAAACCACCACCAAGCTTCTGTGGAGGGGTGAAATGTAGCTCGCCATTCTGCCAATTTTGCTCCTCGGGCGATCGCATGGGCTTGTTGTTTCAGGAAGTTGTCCAATTCGAGTAGTTTAGCCAAACTTTCCACAGAAAGCTGGGTTTTCTCGCTGAGTGCTTCTTCGATCGCATCGCGAGCAACTAAAATATGGAGAATTTCTATTTCTGAGGGTTCAGACTTTGCCAATTTTAGGTTAGTGAGAGCATCAGTATATTGAGCTAAGGCAAGTTCTAATTTCACGATCGCACTTGAAGAATTAGATTGTAGACTGAAAAAAGTTTACAGCAAATTGCAGGTTTATACTTTAAGATAATTGTAGCCCTGCAACTGGTATAAACAGGGGTAATTCAGGCACTATAGGGCCGACGGATACTTTAGCATCCTTTACATAGTTGCCTTTTACAGTGCCTAATACAGAAAGAAAGGTTTTTAGCTCGAATGGGTAGGAATCCAGTATATTTAAGGGTTATAGGCATTTTTGGGTCAACTTCTTTGACTTACCCCCAGGGGTTTTCAGCTTCTTTAGGGGCTAGAGAATGCCTAAGTCCGGTTAATTCCTTTGAATGCTTCTCGGATCGAGAGCATCCCGCAACCCATCCCCCAATAAATTAAACGCCAAAACAGTCAAAATAATCAGTATTGCCGGAGGCCAAACCAGCCAAGGCTGCAACACTAAAATTGAAGCATTAGTAGACAGGGATAGCAAATTTCCCCAAGAAGGATCTGGCTGTTGAATTCCCAATCCAATTAAACTCAAAACCGACTCCGCCACAATAAAACCCGGAACCGCCAAAGTAGCAGAAATAATTACGTAAGTTGCAGTTTGCGGCAACACATGGCGGACTATAATATAAATTGGATTAGCGCCCATTGCCCGCGCCGCTTGCACGAATTCTAGCTGTTTAATTGACAGTACCTGGCCGCGAATTACGCGCGCCAAACTCGCCCAACTGATAAATGAAGTAATCAGCACAATCAATATAAATCGCTGAGCGCTTGTCAATCCCGGGGGCAGCACTGCTGCTAGCGCTACTAATAAATAAAGGCCGGGAATCGTCATCAATACTTCGACGAAGCGCATTAAAATACTGTCAATCCAACTGCCGAAATAACCCGATATTCCTCCGATTAACAATCCCAAGGGGAAAGAAATTGCTATTCCTACTAAACCGATGCTGAGGCTAATTCTGCTGCCGTGTACTAAGCGACTGAATTGATCGCGCGCTTGTTCGTCCGTGCCTAAAATGTTAATTTGGCCTTCTCCGGTAGTGCCAAAAAGATGCCTGTCAAAAGGCAAAACTCCTAAAAATTTATAGGGAGAAGCTTTGACAAACAAACCGAGAACTGATGGTTTTTGCCAGTCTACAATTACCTGGCGATCGCCCGTATTCGCATCCACCGGGCCCTGAGTAGTTGGATAAACGTGGGGTCCGATAAATCGCCCGTCTGGGGTGCTTAAATAAATCTGAGTCGGCGGCAGCAATGAAGCGTTTAATTGAGAGTCGTAGGGGTCGTAAGGCGCTACAATGTCGGCTAAAAGTGCGACTGTATAAAAAATCAACAGCAGCACGGCTCCCAACCGAGCTAGAGGGTTTTTTCTAAGATTTTGCCACCATTTCATAAGTTTTTAGGTTTGAGATTGTAAGTGGGTTCGCAGCATCGGAATGCAAGTCCTTAAAGTTCGCAGCATCGGAATGCAAGTTTTTTCTTAATGGACTCAGTAGCAAGGACTGAATCCTTTACTAACAGGACTAAGGCAAGGGTATCACAATTAGTAAGGCGGGTCATATCTGAGATGTTGCACCATTCTCAATAAGGCTTTTATGGGCGGGCTCTCCCACCCAACTTCTACTGCCCACAAGAAATTATTTCTTTGTGGAAAAAGCCCGAAAGGCTTGTTAAGCAAGAATGGTGTAAGATGTGAGTCTGAGCCGACACCCTTGATAATCCGTTCATAATCAAAGTAGTAGAGCACCCTACAAGTCGATTCGAGTGTGCCAGTTGGCATTAGTCCTAACTAATAAGCTTTTTCAGAACTGAAGTCTTTACTACAAACATTAGACTATTTTTGTTCATCAGGCACCAAAATTATTCTACTTTCATTATCGGTGATTTTTCCCAATTCCTCGCCGCTAAAAGGATTGTAGAAAAACGAGCCTGTTTGCGGCGGCAGTTTGGGATTGAGTACAATTTCTACTATACTTTTTACAACTCCAGTGAGCGGAATTGCCAGGATAACTCCTAACAACCCTCCCACTCTGCCTCCTAACAACAAAGCTGTGAAAATAATTACGGGACTCAATCCGGTGAGATTGCCCATGATTCGGGGAGCTACTAAATTATCCTTGATTTGCTGGAGACCGATCGCTACTACCAAGACTTGCAGCGCCAGCCACCAATCAATAAACGCTACAATTATACTAACAGTGCCAATTCCCAAAGTTGCTCCAATAAACGGAATTATTTCCGTCAATCCTATAAAGACGGCAAACAACAGAAAAAACGGAACTTGCAGCCACCAAAAAGCCAGAGTTAGCGAGATGGCCATAAATAGTCCCAGCAATAACTGTCCCGATACAAATCGCTGGAGGTTTCGCTCCAAAGTCTCTGTTAAAACATAGCGAATTTCTGGGGAAAAAATGCTGGTCAAACCCTGCCACACTCTTTTCCCGTCTAGGAGCATATAAAAGGAAATCACCACAATAAAAATTAAGTCCAAAAACCAGTTAAAAGTACCTACAACTAAGCCTAAACCGGTACCGGCGATCGCCTGGACTTGTCCCTGGACTCTAGCTGACAGTTGCTGCTCCAATATTTGCACGTCAAATGGTAAATTGCGCTCGGCACTCCAGGCTTGAAATTCACCTAGCTGCAGTCGCCCCGACTCCAGCAATTCCGGCAACCTCACCCCCAACTGGCTCGCTTGGTTGAATACCGGCGGCACAATAGTTAAACCGATTACGACTACTACCACACCCGCAGTTAAATAAACCAATCCCGCAGCTACTCCCCGCGGCAAAAATACTTGCAGTCTTGCTACTGCATAATTTAATAAAAATGCAATGAGTCCCGCTGTTACTAAAATGCTGACCAGTTCTCCAACATAACTGACAGCAGTCAGGGTAAACCATCCCGTCACTAGCACTAGCAACCAAGTAATTAGAAACTGTTGGACGGGAGAGAAGAGACTATTCATGGTGATTTTTTTTAAATAAACTGGCACAACTTTTTTAGCCAATGTGCCGTATTATACAATAAACACATTAGAGTATAGATTAGCAATAATCAGTTCAAGATTAGACGGAATTCTCTCAGCATTGATGATTTGGTGAGGGCAACACCGCTCGCCCGACAGACAATGCCAGTCCGATCGACCCCACGCTCAGGAATGACGCTAATATTCAGTATGCCCCGGAGGCAGATCGAATTAAATGTCGATCGAACAAACTTCGATCGGAATCGCCCTTCTGTGGTGAAACGGCGCCACACTCACCCAAAAGGAGGAAGCGCAACTCCTGGCGCCCTTAGCTAAAATAAATCAGATACAATCGTAATCTTTCTTTACAATATAAAAAACCCAAAGGTTAATACCGGCGAGAGGAACTACCGTGACAAATCAAGTTTTTTCAGAAGCGGAAGAAAAGAAACCCATTGCCCCCGTGCAGAGCGGACGCGACAACAAATCAGTAGAAAATGCGCCTGAAAGTGGGGTATCAGACCGCTCTCGCTGGCAATTCTCTCCTGAGGAAGACGAACCAGAAGTTGCCCTGGAAGTTCCAGAAATGGATGGGGAACAGTCAGAAGTTTGGGAACCTGAAGCAACTGAAGTTGGGCCCCGCAAAGAAATCAGGTGGCCTGCCTTGTTGGCGGGCGCAGGCATTGGCGTGGCTGCAACGCTGCTAGCAGTACAGTTGACTGGGGCCAAGCAGAATGCGCGTCCCGCAGTTCCAATTCCATCGGCAAATCAGCAGCAGGCGACGGCTCAGACTGTGACAGTGGCGCCTGTGGAATCGGCCCAGGTGGGTGCAACTCTGGAAGCGACGGGCACTGTGGTGGCCTACGACTTGCTGCCTGTGTTGCCACAGGCCAACGGTTTGCAAATCAAGCAGGTTTTGGTGAAGGAAGGGGATGCGGTAGAAAAAGGTCAGACGATGGCGGTTTTGGACGATTCGGTGCTGCGATCGCAAATTGCCGAAGCGCTTGCGGGAGTACAATCGGCTAATTCTACGGTAGAACAAGCCCAAGCTCAGGTGCAGCAAGCCGAGTCAGCCCAACAAGAAGCCCAAGCCGGCGTCGCTCAAGCCCAAGCTGGCGTCGAAAAAGCTATCGCTGACGCAGCGCAAGCCAGAACAGGCGTCGGCCAGGCTAGGGCCGGTGTGGAGCAAGCTAAAGCCGGTGTCACTCAAGCTAAAGCCGGCATTGCCTCGGCCCAGGCTAAATTAGATCAAGCTCAAAGAGAAGTAAATCGCACCCAAGATTTGGCGACGCAGGGAGTAATTAGCCAGCAAGATTTGGAAAGACGCAAGACGGAACGACAGACTGCTGTTCAAGACTTGAACAAAGCTAAAGCTGACTTGAATACAGCTTTGGAAGAACAAAATAAAGCAGCGGAAGAAGTGCGATCGGCTCTTGCTAAAGTAGCTACTGCTGAAGCTAATATCAGTACGGCTAGAGCGGCCCTCAGCAGCGCTCGTGCTAAAGTGAATACGGCCGGAGCGAGTGTCAGCAGTGCCAGAGCAAATGTCGGAAATAACGCAGCAAGTGTCCGCAGCAATGATGCGCAAGTCAAACAGTTACAAACTCAACTAGAACAAACTATTGTTCGAGCACCTGATAGCGGCACTGTTGCTGAAAGAATTGGTCGAGTTGGGGATGTTTCTTCGGGAAGTCAAAAACTCTTTTCGATTATTCGGGGAAACAAGCTGGAACTGCAATTGAAAGTGCCGGAAACTCAGGTTTCGCAAGTGCGACCGGGAACAGCGGTGCAGATTACTTCGGATTCTGACAAGCGGATTAAGTTGTCAGGAACTGTGCGAGATATTTCGCCGCTAGTTGACCCGCAAAATCGGCAAGCTACGGTGAAGATTGATTTGCCGCCAAGTGAGTTTTTGCGATCGGGTATGTTTTTGCGCGCATCGATTTCGACGGCAACGGCTCAAGGTTTGAAAGTCCCTGCTAAAGCTATTTTGCCGCAGCCTGACGGCAGTTCTATGGTTTACAAACTTGTGGGCGAGGATAAGGTGCAGGCTCAACCTGTGGAAGTCGGGGAAATTTCTGGGGGTGCTGTGGGCGATTTGACTGCTGCTAAGGTGGAGGTTAAAAAGGGTTTGAAGGCGGGCGAGCGGGTGGTTATTGATGGCGCTGGTTATCTGAAGGATGGCGCTCGGGTTAAGGTTGGTCAATAGTTATTGGTTATGGGTTATTTTGAGATTCTTGCCTTTTTTTAACCGCAGATGAAGGCAGATAAACGCGGATGAACGCAGATAACTAATTTCCAATACTTGGACTACGCGGTTCCTGCTGCAATCAATTCTTTGCCCTCGGGCGTCGAACAGGAATCTTCTTTGCGGGGGTTCTGGGAACGGCGGTACTGTTTATTTGTGCTGGGTTGGTGCTGCTGTTTGCCAATTTTCTACACCCGGTGACGATTATGGCTACTTTGCTTTTGTCTCTGGGTGGGGCGCTGCTGTTCGGCAAGCCGATGTATGAGGCGACGCTGGATTGGGGGGTGGGGCGGTTGCGGCCGATTTTGATGAGGACGATCGCCATAATAGCTGGGATGGTGGCAATTGCTCTGGTAATTGGCGCTCTTGGGCAAACTCGCCCCGATGGCGATGGCGGTAATTGGCGGTTTGATGACTTCTTGGCTGCTGACTCTGGTGGTGATTCTTGTGGTTTTTACTTACATGGATGGTTGGCAAATCTGGATTTTTAATCTGATGCGCGGGAAGAAAAGAGGGGAAGGGCGATCGAAGGTAACATAGAAAGCCAAAATGGTAGAGTCAAAATTGGCAAATAGCGATCGGCTGCCGCCCAAAATCGATCGTCAAAATGCTATACTCAAAATCAGAAAATAGTTGTACAATGTTTTTCTAGTCGTTTTTTACCGCGACCCCTCCAAGGTCAAATAAGGTGAAAGCAGGTAAAAAACACTAAGCGCGGGCGTAATTCAGTGGTAGAATGTCAGCTTCCCATGCTGAACGTCGTGGGTTCGAGTCCCACCGTCCGCTTTGACTGAATTTTCATATTATTATGAAAATTAATTAGTGCTATCAATTCAATCTATGGCTTATTTCTTAACCGCTGCTTTATATAAGTTCGTTGAACTACCGGATTTTGCAGACCTGAAAGCACCGCTACTCGATTGTTGCAACAAAAATCAGGTCAAAGGCACTATCTTGCTGGCCTCTGAAGGCATTAATGGCACTATTGCCGGCTCGTCCGAGGGCGTACACGCAGTGCTGGCATTCTTGCGTAGTGACCCGCGTTTTGCGGATCTGGTACACAAGGAATCTTTCTCGGAAAAAGCACCTTTTTACCGCCTGAAAATACGCTTGAAGCGCGAAATCGTCACGATGGGGATACCGGACATTAATCCCTGCCTCATGGCTGGCAAATATGTTAAGCCTGATGAGTGGAATAAGCTGCTTGACGATCCCGATGTTGTCGTGGTTGATGTTCGTAACGACTTTGAGGTATCGATGGGTACTTTTGAAGGCGCTATTAATCCCAAAACAAAAAGCTTTTCCGAATTGCCTGAATGGGTGCTGCGGGAAACTGCTTTACGCAATAAACCCAAGGTGGCAATGTTTTGCACTGGTGGTATTCGCTGCGAGAAATCTACTGCTTTTTTGCGTACTCAAGGTTTTGATGAAGTCTATCATCTCGAAGGCGGAATTTTAAAATATTTGGAAACGGTGCCGGAAGCAGAAAGTCGTTGGGAAGGTGAATGTTTTGTCTTTGATGAACGGGTTTCTGTTGGTCATGGGTTAAAGTCGGGTAACTATGAGCTTTGTCGCGGTTGTCGTCACCCGATTAGTCAGGAAGATAAGGCTTCTGAATTATTTGTACTTGGTGTGAGTTGTCCTCATTGCCATGACTCAAAAACTGAAACTAAAAAACAAGGCTTATCTGAGCGGCAACGTCAGATTGAGCTTGCTAAGCGTCGCAACCAAGTACATATAGGCGCGCGCTACGATGCGAAAAAAAAAGTAGATGATGCTTGCGACTAATAGTATTAAAACTAAGCTCTAAGAAACCCGGTTTATACGAAAAATCTTGTTTGGCGACGAGAAATATACAAAGAAACCGGGTTCTGACCAGAAAAACCCGATCGTGCGATCGACTAAACATATAATATGTCAGCAACATACCCGATTTTGTATTCCTTTCGCCGCTGTCCCTATGCTATGCGCGCGCGCTTGGCCTTAATGGTTAGCAATCGGGTGTGTGAGTTGCGGGAAGTTGTTTTGCGAGACAAACCACAAGAGATGTTGGAGGTATCTGCCAAAGGTACGGTACCAATATTGATTGATGTTGACGGGCGCGTACTGGATCAAAGTATCGATATCATGTTGTGGGCATTGAGACAACACGATCCTGAAAAATGGTTGATGCCAGAGCAAGGTTCTGTTACAGAAATGCTGGAACTTATCGCTCTATTTGATGAGGGCTTTAAATATCATCTTGACCGTTATAAGTACCCGGATCGTTATCCAGGTGTTGATGCCCAAGCGCACCGGCATGAAGGTTCTTTATATCTGGGCAGACTAAATGCACAGTTAAGCGCGACTAAATATTTATTTGGTAATAATGTAGCATTGGCCGATATGGCGATCGCACCTTTTGTTCGTCAATTCGCTAATACGGATCGAGCTTGGTTCAACCAACAGCCTTGGCCTCGGCTACAAGCTTGGTTAGCAGAGTTCACAGAGTCTCAAATTTATAGCAGTGTTATGCAGAAATACCCGAAATGGGAATCCGGTAATGCAGGCGTTATTTTTCCTTCCTCGTAATTACTTATTCTTATTCGCTGCTCGCATATTTATTGAATTCCCAAAATGTTACCATGCTAAACTTATTGTTTTCAGAATACCAGATTGGCTGTCATTTGACTACAAAAGTGACGCAGGTCAAAAGCGCATCTTGCTAAAACTTTTAACGGGAAAGGATTTACTGTATTCTAGTAAGTATTGTCAGGCTGAAATTATGATTGATGTTGGTTCGTTAGTTCGATCGCCCAGAAACGATTTGGGAGTCGGAAAAGTTGTCGAGGTATCGCGTACCGATGCCCTAATTGAATATTTTTGCTCAGTTAAAAACCGCATCCGCAAAACTGTGCCCTTAAGTCTACTGCAAGAAGCTAGACTTCAGCGCCAAACCCGCTGCTACCTCTGGAGCACAACTCAGGAAAGGTGGATTATCGGTCGAGTTTATGACTGGGATGAAGATAAATTAGAATACGAAATTGACCTCCCCGACAGCCAAAGTTTGCAAGCTGTCGAAACCGAACTTTACGTTCGCTGCAATATCCCGATCGCCGATCCGATCGACATTTTAGCAGTCAAAGGCCAAGAAACGCCGTATTTTCACGATCGCCGATTGGCATTCGTTCAATCTGCGATCGAACAGCGGGCCGTCAGCCGCGGCATGACTGGTTTAATTTCTGCTAACATAGACCTCTATCCGCACCAAGTTGAAGTCGTCCGGCGCGTCCTAGAAGACCCAATCGTGCGCTATTTATTGGCAGACGAACCAGGACTGGGAAAAACAGTAGAAGCCGGGACAATTCTCCGCCAATTTCTGCTCGACGAACCCAACGGACGCGCTGTGGTACTGGTTCCCAAATACCTGCTCGAACAGTGGCGGCAGGAGTTGGAAAATAAATTCTATTTGTCTCATTTTGCTGACAGAGTGCAGCTTGTTGCTGTTAGCGAAATCAATCAAATTAGCCGCAACGCCAACTTAGATTTTCTGATTGTTGATGAAGCCCATGATGTGGCGGCAATGGCAAATTCGAGCGATCGCACTCAGCAGCAGTGCTTTGAACTCTGTCAGAAACTCGCTCACAAAAGCAAAAATTTATTGTTATTATCTGCAACGCCAATTCTCGGCCGCGAGCAAGATTTTCTAACGATGTTGCACTTGCTAGAGCCGACAACTTACCGCCTTGATGACCTGGAAAAATTCAAAGAACAGGTGCAAAACCGTCAGGAAATCGGCCGCGCTTTGCTTGATTTCCGAGAAAACTCCAAGCCTGCTGTTTTGCAAACAAAACTCGATAAACTCCGCACTCTTTTTGCAAAAGACGATTATTTAATCGGATTAGCAACTGAGTTAGAAAGTTGTTTGAAAACTGAAGAAACCGCAGAACAAGCTCGCCTTGTCCGAACTATTCACACTCACGTTAGCGATACCTACCGCCTGCATCGTCGCATCCTTCGCAACCGCCGGGATGCCGTTGAGGATGTGATTTTCGACCGAGATGCTGTCCCCAAAGCCGAGTACGATCTCAATGATGAACAGTGGTCGGCAATTCACAGTATCTTCGATAAGTGGCGCACAGCCGCTCCCAAGTCTAGCGAATATCAGAGAATTTTTCTGCTGTTTTTCCGCGCGAATGGTACTTGGCTGAGTGTTTTAGAACGGGTTGTCAAAGCTCGTTTGCAGAAAAAATCGACTCCTGAGCTCGATCGAGAATTTGGACAAAATGACACGGCAATTTTGACCAAAACTGCGCTGTTTCCCGAAGAAAGGGAAATGCTGGAAACCTTGCTCAATACCCTGGAAAAGCCCCAGGAAGGAGCCGATCGACTGAGTTTGTTACGAATCGCCATTCTCCGATTTTTGGCAGTTGCTTTGAAGGTTCCGCGCGAGTATCACAGCAATCCTCGCGATTTGCTCTCGAGAATTCAACAGCAAATTAAACGGCCGATTCCGGGCGAGCGTTTCCCGAAAATTGTGATTTTTACCAGTTTTACCGTAACTTGCAAAGAGATTGCGGAAAATTTAGCTAAAATCTTTGGTAAAAATGCGATCGCCAGCCATGACACTGGCAAATCGGCGGATGAGGTTGAGGCGAATCTCAAGCGGTTTAAGACACAGCCGCATTGCTTTATCTTAGTGTGCGATCGCTCGGCGGAAGTAGGGGTAAATCTGCAATTTGTTGATTGGTTAATTCACTTCGATTTGCCGTGGTTTCCCAACCAGTTAGAACAAAGACTCGGCCGAGTCGATCGCATTGGTAGCAAAATGGGAGTGCAATTTTGTTTGTTTGCAGGCCCGGATTTGGCGGAGAGTCCCCACGAAGCTTGGTTTCAAGTTTTAAAAGATGGGTTTGATATCTTCAACAAATCTATTGCTAGCCTTCAGTTTTATGCTGAGAAAAAACTTCTTAAACTTGAAGAAAAGTTGTTTGCTGATGGAGCAAAGGGCCTATCAAGCGAAGTTGAATCGATCAAGAATGAAATCGAAGAAGAGAAAATTAAAATCGACGAACAGTACGTTCTCGATGAAATTGATACTCTTGATGAGAGCGCATCTCAGTATTTTGAATCTCTCGACAACTGCGACGCTCGTCATAAAGAAATGCAGCGGGCTGTAGAAGGTTGGATTTGTCAAGCTCTCCACTTCAAACAAATTGAACATCCGAGCGTATCGGGGTTGCTGCGCTATCAACCTACTCAAAAAACGTTGATTCCCTCGAACGATTTGACAACTAGATTGATTCCTTATTGTCAGCAGTATGGTAGTTACAATCGCCGCATTGCTTATCAGAATGCGGATGTCGCTCTTTACCGAATTGGTGAGGGATTGATCGATGCACTTGGCTCTTATATTCGCTGGGACGATCGGGGTCAAGCTTTTGCCATGTGGCGACATGATGAAAGTTGGGATGCGGAGCCTGGGAAGGAGTGGTTCGGCTTTCAGTTTAATTATTCAATCCAGACTGATGTGCAGCCTGTCCAGCAAGTTTTGGAAGCACAAAACATCGAAAATTACAACTTGAAAGCTTTGCAGCGGCGCGCTGATGCTCTGTTTATCCCAACTTTTGAAACGGTGTATGTAGATGCTCGTAGCGAGGAGATGTCTCTGGTGGAAGATGCGGAACTTCTGGCGATTTTGCAGCGGGCTTATAAGGGGAAAGGCCCAGGGAATCGGGATTACAATTTGTCAAAAAATCGCACCTCGCTTATTGACAGTTTTGTCGATCCGCTAGATTGGGATGATTTTTGCCAAAAGGGGCGGGTGATATCGGAGGAATTGCTGCGCGGGCGATCGGTTTTTCTGGAAATGTGCAATAGTTCCGCTGTCAGTGCTGCTGTCCAACTCGAAAACCGGGTGAATCAATTGCAATTGCGCTTGAATCGACTTTCTAAATCCGAACAAGCTTTAGAATCGGTTTTGGCTGAGGAAATCAGTACGGAAAGTTTGTTGAGTCAAGCGGTTTTAGCTGGAATTCGCCACCCGCACATGACTCTTGAGTCTGTGGGATTTATTGTGATTTCTGGGCGTGCTCCTGTGAAATCTGAGGATGAAGGATAATTTTTTTGGGTGGAGTTCGATCGCTCTTTTTGGGGGCGATCGCTTTTTTGAACCGCAGATGCAGGCGGATAAACGCGGATGGACGCAGATGGATGGAACAAAGCTTGCACTTAGGGGCTAAACTTCTTCAAAAATCCCTCCCCGCTGCTGTAAATTCACTTTTACTTCCTCGGCAAGTCCTGGGTTATTCCCAAACCTCGCTGACTCGACATTCGCACCGCTGAAATTAGCATTTGTTAAGTTGACTTCTAGCAGATTTGCGCCGCTCAAATTGGCACCGCTGAGGTTAGCTAAGGCCAGACTTGCTTTGTGCAAATCTGCGCCGCTTAAATCAGCATTTCCTAAGAAAGCGCCACTCAAATCTGCACCGCCGAATTTGGCATTTTGCAGGTTGGCGTCGCTGAAATCGGCATCATTTAAGGTTGCACCCCGGAAATTTGCCCGATCGAGATTTGCGCTGCTAAAATCCACTGCACTTAAAGTCGTTCCGCGCAAGCTGCTACCCGCGAAATCTAGTGCTGGATTGAGATTGGCGATTTTTGCCAACTCCACAAAGTTGTCGGTTTGGGCCCCGATAATGCGATCGACCATTTTCTGCAATTCCGATTCCGCTTCGGGGACCATTTCCACTTCGCGCGGTTCTACCGGAGGCAAATTGTAGGACAATAGCGCCCAACTGAGAGCTGGTTGGAGTTTATTGGTTTGCAGGTATATTGTCAGGATTCTTTCTAAAACTGAATGTTGATTTGGCGTGATATCGTGTGGCCATAAACCCTCCGCATCTGTGAGATAAATATCTTCTTTAGCCACTTGAAAAGCCGCTGCCATCCGAAATTGTTTGGCAGCCAATTCTCCCAGCTTAGCACTTTTTAGCAAACCTTTTAATACTGATTTGCCCTGTTCTACTGCAAAGATCCACGCTGGCGTTGTATCATCGCTTATTGTGGAAACGTGACACAATATGCTCTCTGTCTCCTTAATTTTTTCCGCCTTCTCGCCACCCTGAACTCCCCGCTGACTTTCGCTCATTAAATTTTCTGCACTACTTTCAACGGGCAGGGTTTCTTCTATTGGCAAAAGCTTGAAAGAACCGACTAACTGACGTGATGCTACGGGAATTTCGCAGTTTTCTAGATAGAGCTTGAGCGTCCCGCCTTGCAGACCAAATTTGACGCGACCACCTAGCAGGGGTTCCCAATGCTCGTTAAAATTCAGGCTCAAGTGAATGTCGAGCTGCTGGGTTTGGGCTGCAACCGATGGAACTGGAATTGCTTCTAATTGCATCCACAAGCAATCTGGGTATTTGTTGTGAGACTCTAGCGATCGCATATCGGTAGAAGTGCTGGCTTTGCCAGGCTGTGATGGAGATTTTGAGCAGGGCTTAATTTTTAATCTATCACACTACAGCATTTTTTCATCCATTGAAACGGGGAATTTTGTTTAATTTTCTGGACCCTTCATTGGTTTTGCTGAATTTGGCTTTTTACCCAATTCCGAAATACTTTCACTAATTCCAAATACTCCATTGTTTCTGCTTGTTCCAAAAATCTGACAATCTCTGATATCGGTAAGCTGGGAAATGCTAAACTGAGCTCGCCCTCCACGTATTCTCCCTTCTCTAATCTGTTGATTCTGAGTCGCGATCCATTATAAATCCAAACTTCCGGCACTCCCAGAGCCGCATAAACCTGCAAGGTATTTTCCGAACGGCTGGTAATATCAATTTCCACCACTAAATCCGGTGGCGGATCTTGATTCATGTCGATTCTTTTTTTGCCTTTAACTGCACTAATATTCTGAATATAAAAACATTCATCCGGTTCTGCACCGCTAAGTTCAGGACGCTTTAAAGTTGTGGAGCCACGAGGTGCAATGTTGATTTCCAATTCTTCTGCTAGGGTTTCAACAAATCGACCCATTACTTTTTTGTAAAGTTCGTGCTCTGGGGAGGGTACCATAATTTCAAGATTGCCGCGATTATATGTCAGTCGAATTTGCCGATCGCCGATTTCGGCAAGCAAAGCTTCGTAGGTTTGCCAACTGATACCCGATAGCTGGACAATTTGTTCTGGGGGGGCGATAGTTTGAGCGGTCATATGATTTTAGATTTTAGATTTTAGATTTCTACCGCGAATAAATCCGGGGTCACCAACCCAATTGGTTTGGATTATAGTGCTAGTTTTATGCTTTGTTTGATAGCACTTTTACATTATATCATTGAAGCCAGCTCGATCGCTCTCTAATTACTGAGTTCAAATGTGTGCGATGGCTACGCCCCGGCTTGCGCCTACGAGCCTTATTTTTTACTCACCAATCGGCGCCGGAAATACCGCCGACAAATCCAGAGATAACTCTGGAAAACCAGGAATTACTACGGTCTGATTTGGCAACACAACTCGTTGCAATTGATAACTAAAACTACCGTTTTGTTTGCGATAAGGTTCGCTGTGCATTTCCAGTTGATTATCGACCAAATTAAATATCCAATAATTAGAAATCCCAGCTTCAGCATAGAGAGACAACTTGGTTGTGCGATCGTACTTCAAAGTAGAATCGGCAACCTCAATTACCAACAAAATATCAGCAGGCTCCGGGTGAGCAGATAAATAATTGTCAGAACGATTGCGGGCAATAACAACATCCGGCTCTGGTTCGCTATCATCCGTCAAAATAATGGGTTCTTGACCGCGCACGATCGCTCTTTTTCGCAGCAGCGGGTACAATTCTCCTAACAGTAGCGAATTACAAACAGAGTGAAACGTACTTTTAGCAGCCTTGAGGATAATTTCTCCGCGAATCAATTCAACTCGGTCATCTGGCTCAAAAAATCCCAGTTCTCCCAAACGGTGATATTCCGCGATCGAGAACCGTTTTGCACTTACGGCAGTCATAGCTTTTATTACCCTCTACAATTACCAACATTTCCAATTCTACTCAAAAATCCCGCCCCGTGTCCTTAACTCAATTTTTACCGCTTCCGAAATTCCCAAACAACCAGAAAATTTCGCATTGTCCACCACCGCATTTTTTAAATCAGCGCGGCTCAAATCAGCACCGTTTAAAATCGCACCGCTCAAATCAACACCGCTCAAATCAGCATTTTTTAAATTAGCGTCTGTCAAATTTGCATCTACTAAAATCGCATCCGGTAAATAAGCACTGCTCAAATTTGCTCCGGTTAAATTTGCACGGCTTAAATTTGCCCGGGGCAGCTTGGTTCGCAAATCAGCACCGCTTAAATTAGCGCTGCTGAGTTCAGCATCGCGCAAATTAGCATTGCACAAATTAGCATCAATTAAAATAGCAGCGCTCAGCAAAGCACCGCTGAGATCCGCTAAGGTCAAATCTGCGCCCCGGAGATTTGTTTCGCGCAAATCCGCACCGTTAAAATCAGCGTAGTGCAAATCAAAACCGCTTAAGTTAGCCCCGGCTAAATCTTCATCCAGATTCAAACCAACTGTTTCTGCAAGTTGTACAAAATTATGATGTTTATCGGTTAAAAACAGTTCCAGGACGATCGCCAATTGCTGCTGGCGATACTGGTTAGCCTTCTCGTAATCTGCTAAATACTTGTAACCGAGCTTCAAATTCTTGAGAGCATTGCGCTCAATGCGATCGTCCTTGCTGGCGCGCGCGATCGACAACTGCTCGTGATAACATTCGATCGCACTAGGCAAATTGCCGAAAGCATCGTAAGCTAGCGCCAAATTGCCCAAAGTTTCCAGCGTTTGGCGCGCGTCGCCACTTTCCCGCGCGATCGCCAAACGCTGCTGCTGGTAATCAATAGCACTAGAAAAATCCTCCAAAGTACAGCAAGCATTGCCCAGATTTCCCAAAGCATTCGCCTCGCCCCGGCGATCGCCAATTTCCCGCGCTAACACCAAATGCTGCTGGTAGCAGTCGATCGCCTGAGGATAATTTCCCAGCGCTTCGTAAGCTACACCCATATTGCCCAGCGCCGCACCCGATCGCCGCTTATCGTCCATTGAGCGATACAGCCCCAGCGCTTCCTGCCAAGACTCTAGCGCCGCCTCAAATTGGCGCGCCTGATATTGCGAAATCCCCTGCTTGATTAGCTCGCTAGCTTGTTCGCTCATACTCTCAAAATTAGTAGTTAATAGCTAAAGTTGATATTAATCGAGTCAAAGCGCTAATTGCTAATCGGTGACCTCGGAAAAGCCTCTCCCCTGACAGATTTAGGTTTTTTAAAGCTAGGAGGAGTTTTATGCCGATAACTCCTCCTATTGAGTGTGAACCCGGTAAACACTGTCGCTAGGAGGACGTAACCCATAGCAGAGAATGTCGGCTGGCTGGGGTTTGAGTTCTATTAGACCTCTTGCAAAAGTCCTTTTCATAAATTTATTGGACGGGCTCTTCGGCCCATCCCACAAGAAAAAATAACTCTTGTGGGATGGGCCGAAGAGCCCGTCCTAGTTATTTTTGCAAGAGGTCTATTGAATCGGTCTAACCAGATTAACAATCGCCCCAATCAGTTCCTCCGGCTCAACGGGCTTGGCAATATGCCTTTGAAACCCAGCATCAAGCGCTTGCTGCTGATTAAAATCCCCCGCATAGGCAGTTAAGGCGATCGCGGGAATTTCCCCACCTTGCTCTGGTGGTAAAGCTCTCACTTGCTGCAGCAGCATATAGCCATCCATATCTGGCATCCCAATGTCGCTCAGTAGCACGTCTGGCTTGGATTGCATTAACGCCGCCAAGGCGGAGCCTGCTGACTCGGCGAAGATTACACTTGCCTGGGCCTGCTGCAACAGAAAAACCACAAACTCCCGTGTATCGGTATCATCATCGACCACTAAAACTTGAACGCCTTTCAAATTGAGAGATGCCTCCTCCGATTGCTCCTCCTGATTGACGGCTGGCTCAATCGGCATCAGTGGCAGTCTGACGGTAAATGTGGCTCCTAGCCCTTCACCAGGGCTTTGGGCCTGAACCGTTCCGCCATGCAGTTCAACTAGGTAACGGACGATCGCTAATCCTAATCCCAATCCCCCAAACTTGCGCGTCGTGGCACCATCGGCTTGACGGAAGTAGTCAAAGACGTGTGGCAGAAACTCTTGGGGAATGCCCTGGCCGTTGTCGCTGATGGTGATTTGAGCTTGATTGCCCACTTGCTCTAATCGCACCTCAACCCGACCGCCTGCGGGGGTAAATTTAATAGCATTGGAAAGCAGATTCCACACCACTTGCTGCAAGCGGGTTGAATCACCTGACACATAACCCACGTTGTAATGAAGGCTGACCTCTATCCCAATGGATTTTGCCCCGGCCGCCAGCCGCACTGTTTCGAGCGCCGCTCTTATAGTCGATGCCAAATTGATCGGAGTGGCATTCAGGCTGAGCTTCCCTTGCAAAATCCGGGAGACATCGAGCAAGTCTTCAATCAATTCAGATTGCAACTTGGCGTTCCGTTCAATTGTGGCGAGGGCTTGTGCCGTCTTCGCTTCGTCGAACTTGCGAACTTGTAGGAGCTTTGACCACCCCAAAATGGGATTCAGGGGCGATCGCAGCTCATGGGACAATACTGCCAGAAACTCGTCTTTGATGCGGTTGGCTTGGCGCAACTGCTCGGCTTGCTGCTGTAATGAAGTTGTCAGGTTTGCCCGTTCCAGAGCGATCGCTACCTGATCGCAGGTTACTTGCAGCAGGTCAATTTCTTCTGAAGTAAAGCAAGTCCGGGTGAGACTGCCGAACGAGAGCGTCCCCAATAAGCGTCCCTGAGCAATCAGCGGTTGAGCGGCATGAGCGGTGATACCCATTGAGTGGATAACTTGAGCATCAGGATCGCTGGCAATTTGCTCTCGATCGAGAACAATTTGCCGCCGATCGCGGGCAACCACTCCACACATATATTCACCGAACTCGATCCATTCCATCATTGCTGCCACTTCCGCAGAAATCCCGCTAGAATTGCTCAGATGCAGAAGAGGCCCATTGTCTTTCTCCTCAACTAAGTAGTTGTAGTAACAATGCAGGTCTAGCTGGGCTGAGAGCTTGCTAAACAAGGTGTTCATCAGCGCTAGGGGTTGTTCGGTGGCAAGCAAATCACTGGTCATTTCATATAGCAGATGTAGCCGTTGGTTTGCCTGTCGCTGCGCGGTCTTGTCTTGCAAGATATTAACAAATCCTTGCGTGTTGCCCGTTTCATCCTGTAACGGCATCATTAAACCGCTCGCCCAAAAGCGGCTGCCGTCTTTCCGCACGTGCCAGCGTTCGTTCTCTACTTGTCCCTGCGTCAGAGCAATTTCCCTTTCCTTCTGCGATCGTCCCTGTTCCTTGTCTTCGGGCGTGAATATGATGCGGCTGTGGCGGCCGATCGCCTCTGCGTCTGTGTAGCCCAAAAGCCTTTGGGCGCCAGAATTCCAACTAGCAATCGTGCCATTGAGATCGAGAGTGAATATGGCGTAATCTTTGGCACTCTCAATAATCAGACGGAGGCGGGATTCACTCTGGCGCAATGCGACTTCTGCTTGGAAGCGATCGGTGATGTCTATACAGGAACCGATGTAGCCCAGGAAATCGCCTTCTAATGTAAACCGGGGGATTCCTGTGTCTAGAAACCAACGGTAGACTCCATCAAAGCGTCTGAGGCGATACTCCATCTGAAACTGTTGCCGAGCATCAAAGGCAGTGACATAAGTATCTAAGCAATGTTGCAAATCATCGGGATGGACTCCTTCTAACCAACCATTGCCCATTTCTTGCTCGATCGTCCGTCCAGTAAAGTCTAGCCACGGCTGATTAAAGTAATTGCAGAGTTTATCAGTTCCAGACATCCAGATCAGAACAGGAGCGGTATCTGCCAGTTGCCGAAAGCGAACTTCACTCTCGCGCAGTTCAACTTCTGCTTGTTTGTGATCGGTAATGTCAATGATAAATTCCACGCCCTCTGCTTCATTGAGCTGCGCTGCAGCGAACAAGGCCCACCAGCGCGAGCCGTCTTTGCGGATGTATTGCTTTTGATAAGGATTCGTGCGCCCGGTTGCTTCAAACTCCTCGACTGCTCTCAGGGAATGGGGCATCCACTCCGGCGGTGTCATTGTGTCCCAGCGCACCAATCCTTGCTCAGTATCCTCACGGCTGTAGCCGCTCATGCGGAGGAAAGCGTCGTTGGTTTCGGTGATAGTACCGTCGGTTTTGAAGAAAATGACCCCGACAGTTTCGATCGCGATCGCCCGACGCAGACGCTCTTCGGATTCGCGCAAGGCAAGGATCGAGCGATCGCGATCTAATATGATGCTGGCGACTTGGGTGGCGAAGTCGGACAGCCGGTAATCCAAATCAGTCGGCATCCGCGCCTCGTCGAAGCACAGCATCAGAGAACCGAGGGGCTGGTTGTCTGCGCCCTGTATGGGCGCGGAATGACACGCCAGCACGCCGTGAGCCACGCATAAGTCTCGCCATCTTGGCGACCAGCGATCGTCGTTGGCGATGTCGGCACAGGTGACAGGTTTGCCGGAATACACTGCCTCGCCGCACGTACTGAAGGCAAGCTCATTAATCCGGGTATCTTTGAGTGCTTGAGCGAAGGACGGCCCAAAATCCGGGGCGATCGAGTAGGGAAACGTCAGTCGCTGGGCATCGGCTACCAGGATGCAGGCTCGCGTGCGCGGATTTAGCTTGGACACGGAGGCACACAGGGATGAGAGACATTCCTCCAGCGCGTGTCCTGAGGCGGTAAACTCCAGCAGTCTCTTCTGCTCGACCTGCACGAGTTCCCCCTGTTTGCGATCGGTAATGTCAGTTGCAAAAATTTTCAGCCCATCGGCCTGCGGGAAAACCCGGTACTGAAACCAGCGATTGCAGGGCCGATAAAGATACTCAAACTCGACGGGCGTTTGGGAGCTCATCGCCCGATGCAATTGAACGTAAACATCGGTATCAACGGTATTAGGAAACAAGTGCCAATAGTTATAACCGAGCAGTTCTTCTCGCTGCTTCAAAGTCATGGAGCAGAAGCGATCGTTGACGTAGGTGAAGTGCCAGTTGCGATCGAGAACAAAGAAACCATCACTGATGCTAGAGAGAATGCTTTCAACCTGCCCGCGAGCTGTTTCTGCTTCTGGCTGCGGCATCTGTTCCTGCTGCATTGCTTCGGATCGCAGTTGCGCCAGCTCGACATTTGTTTCGACTCGTGCTAACACTTCACTGTCAGAAAACGGCTTAGTCAAGTAGTCGTCGGCTCCAGCTTCAATGCCCCAGAAACCGAGTAGCCTGTTCACCAGATTCAGCAAGCGTTGCCCATTGCGCTGCACCACCTCCATCCGTTCTCGATGCGGAGCGGGTAGCGGCACGTTTCGATCGCTGAGAGCGTCCTCAGTTGAACCCATTATCAAGGTCAGGGGAGTCCGCAATTCATCGCTGATGTTACTGCTGAAAACCGTGTTGGGGCGATCGAGTTCTGCCAGTGCTTCGACTCGTTTCTGCTCTTGTTCATAAGTGCGGGCATGGCAGATGGCTGTTGTCACCTGCCCTAAGATCGAGTCAAAAAAGCCTTTGTAATCGTCATCAAAGACTCTGAGCGGACTCACTCCGGCAATCAAGAACCCGAAGGTTTCTCCCGATCGGGCCAGCGGTAGAATGACCGCTTGATGGGGAGATTGGGACCAGGCGCCACCGGGTAAAAGTCCAAATCGCGCTTCTAAATCCTCAACTATCTTGCTTTCACCCGTCTCCATGACTTGCGTCAGTTGCCATCCCTGGGACGTTTCAGCGGATGTCAGATCGATCGCCTCTGGGCTGGCGATGGTTCCGGCGGCTAACCTGGTTGTGCCGGAAAGTCGTGCTTGAGTGCGATCGCGATCGAGGAGATACAGCAGTGCAAACGGGATGTCATAGGCGTTAGAGGTCAATGCGGTGGCCCAAACACCGCAGGCGGCTTCTACCGTCAATGCGGTGACTGTTTGTGCGCCTAATTCACGCAGCGTCCTCAAGCGGCGATCGTTCAACACCCGCTCAGTTTCTTCGGTGACAGCGCCAAACACACCACCTGGTGCGCCATCATCGCCGGGAACAGGACTGTAGGAGAAGGTAAAGTACGTCTCCTCTGGATACCCGTTGCGCTCTAAGATCAGCAAGGCTTCTTTATTCCATGACGATTTCCCTTCTTTTAAGACTGCTTCAGCTTGAGGCCCAACCACCTCCCAAACGTCTGCCCAGACATTAAACGCAGATTCACCCAGGGCCTGCGGATGGCGCTGACCCAGCATCGGGATGTAAGCGTCGTTGTAGAGGTTAATCATCTGCTGTCCCCACCAGATGAACATGGGGTAGGGGGAACCCAAGACGATCCCGATTGCGGTTTTTAAGCTTTGCGACCACCCCTCGACAGCACCCAGGGCCGAAAGCGACCAATCGTGCGATCGCATCAGCGCCCCCATCTCGCCACCACCCGCAAAAACCTCTTGAGGAATTTCCTCTGATCCATTGACGCTCATTCTTTTTTTTCCTATCTAAAAATATTTGGTTGGCAGTGCCTCAGCTTCAAAAAATCCCGACCCACCCCGAAAAACTAGGCTGTTTAAGTGTCTTAAGCATTCTTTCCTAATGCTTGCGCTTCCCGGAGACTACGCTCACGGTTTGCTAGGAAATCCCAGTTAGAAATATAATAGTAAGTATGTCTATTTGTTACCATGCCCGAATGCTTCATTTTATTATTCACTTGATTCCACAGGTTGCCAACCTGGTGTGTTAAGTTCACCTCAACAAATGCGGTTAACGAGCCTGCTATCTTTTCACACAATTTCATACCTCGACGAGCCATCACCAAACCCCATGCTTCATCACTAGCCCTCGCCATACATTTTAAGGTATTTAACCAAGCCAATAATACTATTATAAGCCTGATTTACTGCGATCTCTTCCATCCCACGATTATAAAAAATAGAGTTTAACAACTTGAACAACTAAGAATCAGCCCAACCAGCAAGCACCCGAACATACTTTTTGCCTCATACTCTTATAGCAATCCTAAATCATTTGTGAATTTCTTACTCCCGAGCGAGCGGGTTCGGGGAGGGTTGGGGTGGGTAAAAAATTTACGACCCCTGCAAGGATTGCTATAGTTGTTCTTTGTTTCGCTAAAAAATCCAATTTTAACAAACAATTGGGCATTGGTAAGTGGTAGCTAATACTGCTAATCGGTTAATGACCCATCTTCTACTCTACTTACTTGCCACATTTATATTCTAAATAGGTACTCGAAATATTAAAATATTGCCCTGCCATTGACATAGTTGATTGCGAAATACCTCATTCTTACAGTCAACTACAAAGGCTTAATTTTGGGGAAACGACACTTTAATATGAGCCAATATTAAAGCTGCTATTTTTTGCTGATATCTGTGTAGTTTACGTTTTTTGTTAGGCATCACAAAGCGTAAATTATGCCGATTGGTTTGGCGAGATTTCCAATAACATGATAAAGGAAACACCCACCTTTTTTACTACTACGCTAATTTTTTACAGCATAAAATTTCCGAGCCTTTTTCAGTTTGCTTTCGGCTTTCTTCAGCCAACACATCTGTAATTGTGGCTGTGTACTCGATCGCGATCGTAAGACCGCTAGAAATATCCTCTCCTGAGGGGATTGGGTACGGCCGGACAGACCGAAATCTCTCGATTAAATCTAGGTAACGCTTGTGGAGAGATTTCTCTCTACTGAAGATGAGAGAAATCCTTTATCAGCCAATCGCCTCATTGAATCAAGAATCGAGCGCGTCTTTAGATTTGAGAGTGTCAAACCTGTTAGGGACTTGTCCCTCTCCCTCTCCCGCATCCTTATTTTCACGGCTGTGCCCGACAAAAAAAAGACAAAAAAAGAGAGAGCTACGTAAGTAACTCTCTCTGCCATCAGGGTGCATCTACATAACACAATATAACACGAGGGGGATGAGGGGTGACACCCTCAAACGTGAAGATCTCGTAAAGAAATGTATATTATTTATAAAGTTATCATAGAGCGCGAAGGGCGAGAGGGGGGCGGGATCGGGGAAAACCGATCGCCCGCCGCTGTATCCGCTACAAAACCCCCTTAACGATTGCTTAGCCTGGGCCGTTAAGCTTCGCCACCAGCAGCTCATTGGTCAATTTGGGATCGGCCCGGCCGCCCGTCTCCTTCATCACTTTGCCGACAAAAAAGCCCAGCAGCTTAGTTTTGCCGCCTCGGTACTGTTCGAGCTCCTTGGGATTGGCGGCCAAAACTGCATCTATCGCCCGATCGATCGCCCCTGTATCGGAAATTTGAATCAAACCCTTGCTCTCTACGAACTTCCCAGGAGAACCACCGTTGGCGAGCAACTCGGGCAAAATATCCTTAGCGATTTTGCCGCTGATGGTGCCGGCATCAATTAGCGCCAGCAGTTCGGCTAAATCCTGCGGTTGGAAAGGAATTTCTGCAATGGCCAGCTTTTCATTTTTCAGATAAGCAGTAATATCGCCCATCACCCAATTGGCAGCTTGTTTGGCACCAGCACCGGCGGCGATCGATTTTTCAAAATACTCTGCCACCGCTTTGTCGTCAGTCAGCACTCGCGCGTCGTAGGGAGAAAGACCGAGCTCGGTTTCGTAGCGATGGCGCTTTTGGGCCGGCAATTCCGGCAGTTGAGCTTTCCAATCCTGCAATTGGTGGGCCGAAACTTCGATCGGAGGCAAATCCGGTTCCGGGAAATACCGATAATCGCTCGCACCTTCCTTAATCCGCATACTGAAAGTACACTGCCTGTTTTCATCCCAAAGCCGCGTTTCTTGGACGATGGTTTCGCCATTCTCCACAGCTTGAATTTGTCGCTCGATCTCGTAATCGATCGCCCGTTCGATCGCATTAAAAGAGTTCATATTTTTAATTTCCACCTTCGTGCCGAACTCTTTTCTGCCAACGGGGCGCACCGAAATATTCACGTCGCACCGGAGCGAACCTTCCTGCATATTCCCGTCGCCAACACCGATGTAGCGCACGATCCGGCGCAATTCTTGACCGTATTCGGCCGCTTCGGCGCCCGAGCGCAAATCCGGTTCCGAAACAATTTCGATTAGAGGCACACCGGCGCGGTTGTAATCCACCATTGAATAAGTAGAACCGCTCAGCCGATCGCTGCCGCCGTGAACCAATTTTCCGGCATCTTCCTCCATGTGCAAGCGAGTAATGCCGATTTTTTTTCTAGTAGAATTTCCCGTCTGATCTACCAGTTCAATTTCTAGCCAACCGTTAGTGGCGATCGGCAAATCGAACTGAGAAATTTGATAATTTTTCGGCAAATCGGGATAGAAATATTGCTTGCGGTCAAACTTACTGTAAGGTGCGATGGAGCAGTTGAGAGCCAGCCCTGCTTTTACGGCATACTCCAGAACTTTTTGATTTAATACTGGCAAGACTCCAGGCATTCCCATACAAATTGGGTCAATGTTAGTATTTGGGGTATTGCCAAATTCTGTAGAAGAACTGGAGAAAATTTTAGTATTCGTACTCAATTGACAATGAGTTTCGAGACCGATAATGGCTTCGTACTGAGTTTGGTTTTTTATCGAAGAGGGTGCAGCAGCAGTCATAAGCGACCTAAAAGACTGAATAACTTTAGATTTTATTTTAGCTTTTTATTGACCAAACCGATTGGAGATTATTTGTAGGTAGGGGCGGTTTCATTGGTGTCAACAAGCCTGTCAAACCCGCAGTCCGGCAGGGGTTTAAACCCCCGCCAGACTGTGGGAAAGCGCGTTAAGTTGAGGCCAATGGGGATCGGCACAAGCAACGCCCTGCGGAGGATTCGCGATCGCGAAGCCGATATCCAAAGGATGGCCCCCAAACAACAACCCTGTGCAAAAATATATTTGGTGGCAGCTCCCGCCCGCACCCCGAGGCCCAGGAGAGTTTTAGATCGATCGACCACAATTGGCGATCGAATCGATCGCCAAACCCTTTTACTGGCAGTCTTTAATAGCACCGCCCGCCGACAGCGATCGGCTCCGCGCACCAATTAAAAATTAAAAATGTATAATTTGACATAAAATTACATATTTTTAATTTTTAAGCTGTAATTTTGAATTGTAAAAGTAACACTTGCCTAAGTGTCAAAAATATGCCTGAAATTCCAGTTGAAAGTGCTACACTGTTTCAGAACAGCATCACTGAGCTAGAGCAGGCGGAATCAGCCCTCGAACTCGCTTGGAACGAACTCGAAAAACAAACAGCAGAAACCATTGCTCGCATTGCCAAAGCCGGCTCAGCAAACACACAGGAAATCAGCGACCGCTTGGCCGGGGCGAAGCAACTGCGCCAGCAACTTCAAAGTCAAATAAAACAAGCCAACTCGCGGCTGGAATTTCACCTAGAAAACTCGCCAATGGCAGTTATAGAGTGGGACAAGGAATTTCGGGTAGTGCGGTGGTCGCCAATGGCAGAACAAATATTTGGCTGGAGTGCAGCAGAAGTAATCGGTAAATACTGGCACGAATGGTCAATAGTTCATCAAGAAGACTTCGAGCAAGTGTGCGCCGTCACAAATCAACTGTTACAGGGCAGAGAACCCCGCAACATTTGCCGCAACCGCAACTATACAAAAGATGGCTCGCTAATTTACTGCGAATGGTACAACTCTGCACTAATCGATGAATCGGGAAGAATAGTTTCAATTCTCTCTTTTGCCAGAGACGTAACCGATCGCCACCGCACTCGAGAAGAACTGCACCGGCGCGAGCAAGCTTTCAGCACCCTAGCCGAAAATGCGACTGATATCATCGCCAGGTTCGATCGAGAACGGCGCCTCCTTTACATCAACCAAGCAGTAGAATCAGCTACCGGAAAACGCCCCGCAGAATTAATTGGCAATAGCAGCAGACAATCAGGGATGCCGCCACATTTGTGCGACCTGTGGGACGAGACTTTTCTGAAAGTTTTTGGCACCGGCCAACAAGAAACCATAGAATTTGAGTTTCCCACTCCCCAGGGCATAAAACATTACCACTGTCGAGTCATTCCCGAATTTGCTGAAGACAATTCTGTAGAAACCGTTTTATCCATCGCCCGCGACTTCACAGAACTAAAACAAGTTGAATGCCAGTTGCGACAAAGCGAATCCAAATTTATAACCCTTGTTGATTCTAACATAATCGGTATAATTTCTTGGGATATTAACGGCAGCATTACTGATGCCAACACCGCTTTTTTAAACACGGTCAACTATACGCGGGACGATCTGCTTTCAGGAAGAATTAACTGGCAAGAAATGACACCGCCAGAATACGTGAGTGTAGACAAAGAAAAAATTGCCGAACTGAGGGCTAGAAATACGATTCTTCCCTTTGAAAAAGAATATATGCGCTCAGATGGTAGCCGTGTTCCGGTGCTGATTGGCAGCACATTTTTAGAAGGAACGCAGCAGTTAGGTGTTAGTTTTGTGCTGGACTTGAGCGAGCGCAAACAGGCAGAATCGGAACTGCAAAAACATCAACAACTTTTAGAGAGCATCCTGACAACTATCCCCAACTTTCTCTACATTTACGATGCAGTAGAAAACAAAAATATTTATGCAAATGAATCTGTCACAGCCATACTCGGCTACACGGCAAAAGAATGGCAAGATTTGGGTACAGATGCTATCGCTAACTTAGTTCACCCCGAGGATAGGTTAAAGCTAATTACAGGTATGGAGCGGCTAAAACACAGCAGCAATCCTTATGAAACGGATGACAGAGACTACAGAATCAAACACAAAAATGGGGAATGGCGCTGGGTGCACGATCGGTCTACAATCTTCAAAAGAACCCCAGACGGGCAAATGAGGCAAGTTATCGGTTCCCTACTCGACATCAGCGATCGCAAACAAGCCGAAGAATCATTAAAACAGCAAAAAGAACTGCTGCAAACTATTTTCGACAACGTGCCGGTCATGCTCGCATTCTTGGGCAGCAGCGGTGAAGTAAACTGGGTAAACCGCCACTGGGAACAAGTGCTCGGCTGGAGTTTTGCAGAAATCAAAAACCGCGATATCTTGGCCGAATTTTATCCGCAGCCAGAATACCGTCGATACGTTTTGGATGAAATCCAAGCAGCAAATCAGAACTGGAGCGACTTCAAAACACAAGTTAGAGACGGGCGAATTATCGACACTTCTTGGGCAAATGTTCGTCTGTCCGACGGCAGGTGTATCAGCATTGGTCAAGATATTACCGAACGCAAACGAGTAGAAGCTGAACTTAAAGAACTCAATGAAACTTTAGAAGCCCAAGTCGCTCAGCGTACCGCAGAATTAGAGACTTTTTTTGATGCTTTGCCGGACTACATTTATGTTATAGAACGGGACAATATGCGCTTTTCTTTTGTCAACCATCCCCTTGCCGAAATTTCCGGCTTCGAGAGCAGGCAGCAAATGCAGGGCAAAACCATTTTTGAGTGCTATCCCAGCGAACTGACAAAACGATTTTCCCGGGAAAATTTGCAAGTATTTGAATCGGGCAAAACTCTGCACTTCCAGGAAAAATTTGTGAGTTCGGGCGGCAATGCTTACTTCGACACGTTTAAAATTCCGCTGAGAAATCTCAACGGCGAGGTTTATGCTTTAATTGGCACTGCTCGCGATATCACTGAGTTGGTAAAGACAAAACAAGCTTTGTCAGAACGCACAGAGCAATTAGAAGCTGCCAATCAAGAATTAGAATCTTTTTCTTACTCTGTTTCCCACGACTTGCGCGCGCCTTTGCGACACATTTCAGGTTTTGTGGATGCCTTGAAACAGCGGCTAGAAGCAACTGAGGCGTTGAGCGATGGCAAAATAGTTCACTATCTGGAAATAATTGAAGACAGCAGCCAAAAAATGAGCTTGTTGATTGACGGTTTGCTCGCCCTGTCGCGGGTGACTCGCACCGAGTTGATGCACATTCCGATCGATCTGACCCGTTTGGTACAAACTGCGATTAAATTGACTAAACCCCCAAATGTGGCCGATCCGGCTCAAACTCCCCACAGCGTTGAATTTGCGGTCGGAAATTTGCCGACGGTAACGGGGGATCCAACCTTGCTGCAACAGGTGTTCAGCAACTTGATTAGCAACGCCGTCAAGTTCAGTCGCGGACGCACTCCGGCTACAATAGTTATTGAGGCTCTACCCGATGGAACAATTTTTGTCAAGGATAACGGTGTGGGTTTTCAGATGGAATATGCCGATCGGCTATTTGGAGCCTTTCAGAGACTGCACTCCCAGAGAGAATTTGAAGGTACGGGCATCGGTTTGGCGATCGTCCAGCGGATTATTCACCGCCACGGCGGCACGGTTTGGGCCCAAAGCCGACCTAGTCAAGGAGCGACGTTTTACTTTAAACTAGGGCAAACAATCTCAAATGGTATAGATTCGTAAGTTAAGTGTATAACAGTTTTAAATTCAGAATTTGAAACTTTTACACACTTAAATAAGTCACAATCGGTGAGAGCATCCGAATTTTGGTTTGACAGGAGTGTTCGCTGTGAGAGATCGAAGCGAAAGATATAGGCTTTGCGGTGCAAGATGCTCGCACTCCTAAAAAACGTTTTTTACAGAATTGGGATGCTCCCCAATCAGTTCGGTAAGCCTTCGACTTCGGGTGCTAAATAAAGGTCTTGAGAGTAGAGTATATAATTGATTTTGCTAAAAATAACTAAAAATAGCGAGATCGAATTAACCTAACTAAATCTAAAAAATTGCATTTAGCAAAACCAAGAACCACTAATTAAAAACACCCCCAATACCTTATGTTAGATATAACTGAGACAAACTATCTACTAAAAGTGGTAGCGGAATCAACATTAAAATTGTTGATTGTCGAAGACATGGCAGAAGATATGGAATTAATAGTGCTCGCCTTAGAAGCGGGGGGAGTAAAGTTTAATTGGGATACGGCAGAAACAGCAGCAGAGTGCAGAAAACTGCTCCAAGATTGCCAGTACGATGCTGTACTATCAGATTACCGCCTGCCTGGTCTCAACGGTTTAGAAGTGTTGAAATTAATGCAGGAATTAGGGCAAGACATACCATTTATTTTAGTAACCGGAAGTTTGGGAGAAGAAGCGGCTGTTGAGTGCATCAAAGCCGGAATGACGGATTACGTATTAAAAGGGCGGCTGTTTAGGTTGCCAACAGTCTTAGAACGATCGCTCCAAGAATACAAAATGCGGCGCCAGCAGCAAGAAGCGATAGCCCAACTTCACCGGCAAGCTCAGCGAGAAGCGATCGTCAACCGCATCCTCCAAGCCATGCGCTTCACCCTTGTACTCGACGAAGTGCTACAAACGACCGCAGATCAACTGCACGAAGCTCTCGAAATCAGCGCCTGCGCTATCTTGCAGCCTGATGCCGCAGGCGGCATCAGAGTTCGCTACATCAGCTCATCATCCGGCAGAGAACGGTTCGTCGGGCTAAATTGCGAATTTGCCGAGCACTACTACTCCTGGCTGGCGGCGGGGGAAACCCTGGCCGTTGACGAGTTATCGACCCTGTGCCCGTCCCTGCAAGCATCAGCAGATTTTGTAGGGTTTCGCGCCGTCGCGATCGCGCCGCTACTCTACCAGCAGTCATTTTTGGGAGGAATTGCGCTCTATCAGTGCGATCGGGCGCGCTCTTGGACCGCCGAAGAACTGTCGCTACTCAAAGCCATAGCCGACCAGTGCGCGATCGCGATCCACCAAGCGGAACTATACCAACAAGCCCAAACCGAACTCGCAGAACGCAAGCGCGCCGAAGCAGCAGTTTGGGGCATCCAGCAGCAGCTAGCCACAATGGCAGCCAACATTCCCGGCTCAGTCTACCGCACCGTGCTGCATCCAGACGGCACAATGTCGATGCCCTACATCAGTCCCGGCGTGCGCGAAGTTACTGGGATCGGGGCCGAAGAAGTAATGAAGCGCCCGGAACTGTTGACCGAAATCATCCATCCAGAGGACAAAAGCTCTTTTGACAGCAGCGTAGCAGCATCGAGAGCGAGCCTTTTGCCCTGCGATCGCCAGTACCGGATCGTTCTGAGATCTGGGGAGGTCAAGTGGGTGCAAGACAGCGCCAGATTTTCCCAGAACGAAAACGGCGACATAATTGTAGACGGAGTAGCTCTCGACATCAGCGATCGCAAAGAAGCCGAATCAGCCCTCAGACAAAGCGAACAGCGATTTCGATCGCTGATTGAAAACGCCACAGACATCACGATCATTATCGACGGTGAGGGCATCTTCCGCTATATCAGCCCTTCGGTCAAACGAATTTTAGGCTACGCGCCCCACCAGGCGATCGGGCGCAGCGCCTTAGAAATAGTTCACCCCGACGACTGCGCCACGATCGCCCAAACCCTCAAAAAAGCCATTGAAAACCCCAAAAGAAGCCAGTCCCCAGTTGAGTACCGAGTCCGCCACCGCAACGGTTGCTGGTGTTATGTAGAAGCTGTAGCCACCAACTTGCTGTACGATCCCGCAGTCAAGGGAATCGTGATTAACTGTCACGACATCACTCAGCGCAAACTCGCCGAGGAAAAACTGCTGCACGACGCTTTTCACGACGCCCTCACCGGATTGCCCAACCGATCGCTATTTACCGATCGGCTGGAACACGCTTTGAAACGGGCCTCACGGCGCCAAGACTACTTGTTTGCCGTGCTGTTTCTCGATTTAGATAGATTTAAAGTAGTCAACGATTCCCTCGGCCACGCGATCGGCGATCAACTGCTAGTAGCGATCGCCCGGCGTCTGGAAGGTTGTCTCAGGGCCGAAGATACAGTGGCTCGCATTGGAGGAGACGAGTTCGTGCTGTTGCTCGAAGACATCGACAGCATAAATGAAGCTACCAGCATTGTCAACCGCCTGCAAAAGCAAATCACTTCCCCAATCCTTCTAGACGGACACGAAGTATTTATCACCGCCAGCATCGGCATAGCTTTGAGTTCTGGCGAATACGTGGAACCGACAAACCTGCTGCGCGACGCCGACACAGCAATGTACCGCGCCAAAGAACTCGGCCGAGCCCGACACGAAGTTTTCAACGGTTCCATGCACGCCCACGCTTTGCGGCTGTTGCAGCTAGAAAACGACCTGCGGCGGGCGATCGAATCAATTAGAGACCCGGTCAGAGAAGAAGATTTTCCCTCATCCCCCGCATCAGCCTTACCTCCCTTATCAGCAGCGCCCCAGTTTATCCTTCACTACCAGCCGATCGTGTCGATCGCCAACAGCCAAATTACCAGTTTTGAGGCCCTAGTGCGCTGGCAGCATCCAGAACGCGGCTTAGTTTCCCCAATGGAATTCATCACAATGGCCGAGGAAACCGGCTTGATCGTACCCCTGGGCCGCTGGGTACTACGCACAGCTTGCCAGCAAATCGGCCAGTGGCAGCAGCTATTTCCAAGCAACCCGCCCTTGAGCGTCAGCGTCAACCTTTCAGGCAAACAGTTTTCTCAGCCAGATTTAATCGAATACATCGACCAAGTTCTCGCAGAAAGTCACCTCGACGGCAGCAGTTTAAAACTAGAAATTACTGAAAGCGTACTCATAGAAAATTCCGAATCAGTAACAGCAATGCTGGCGCAGCTCAGAGCCCGAAACATAGACTTGTGCATTGACGACTTCGGCACCGGCTATTCATCGCTTTCCTACCTGCACCGCTTCCCCACCAATACCTTAAAAATAGACCGCTCTTTTGTTAGCAGGATGGGAGGTGATTTCGCCCTCGGCAAAGGAGCGATCGATCCCACAGAAATTGTGCGATCGATCGTTACTTTGTCGCACAATTTAGGCATGGATGTAGTAGCCGAAGGAGTCGAAGAAGCCTCGCAACTATCTATACTCAAAGGATTAAAATGCGAGTACGCCCAGGGATACTTTTTCTCAAAGCCAGTAGACTCTCAAAAAGCAGCAGCCCTAATCCGACAGCAAGCAGAACATCAGAATTTGCTGACATTTAGTTTGGTAGAGAAAGGCAATTAAAAAAACACGGCACTTTGTGCGTCCCGTTTCAGCATAAAATCTTAAAATATTTTAAAGCTGTCCCTAACTGGCGTCAGTTAATAACTACGGCATCCAAATCTTATGACTATTGGCTACCTCGCTCTCGTTCTCCACGCCCACTTGCCTTTTGTCCGCCACCCCGAAAGCGACTACGTTTTAGAAGAAGAATGGCTGTTTGAGGCGATCGCGGAAACCTACATTCCCCTGCTGCAAGTCTTTGAAGGACTCAAGCGCGACGGCATCGACTTTAAAATTACCATGAGCATGACACCGCCCTTGGTGGCAATGCTGCGCGACCCCTTGCTGCAAGACCGTTTCGACGACCACTTGGCAAAACTCGAAGAACTAGCGGATCTCGAAATCGAACACCATAGCGGAAACGGTCACCTCCGCTATTTAGCAGAACATTACGCCGCCCACTTCTCTCAAGTCCGCAACTTTTGGGAAAAGTACGATCGAGATTTAGTAAAAGCCTTCAAACAATTCCAAGACAGCAACAACCTCGACATCATGACCTGCGGGGCCACCCACGGCTATTTACCGCTGATGAAAATGTACCCCGAGGCAGTCTGGGCGCAAATTCAAGTAGCCTGCGACAACTACGAAGAAAACTTCGGCCGCCGACCAAAAGGCATTTGGCTGCCCGAATGCGCCTACTACGAGGGCTTAGAGCGGATGTTAGCCGACGCAGGCCTCCGCTACTTTCTCACAGACGGTCACGGCATCCTCTACGCCCGCCCGCGTCCCCGCTACGGCAGCTACGCCCCAATTTTCACCGAATGCGGAGTAGCCGCCTTCGGCCGGGATCACGAATCCTCGCAGCAGGTTTGGTCTTCCGAAGTTGGCTATCCAGGCGCCGCCGAATACCGCGAATTCTACAAAGATTTGGGCTGGGAAGCTGACTACGACTACATCAAGCCCTACATCATGCCCAACGGCCAGCGGAAAAATACCGGGATTAAATATCACAAAATCACCGGTCGCGGATTGGGTTTAGGCGATAAACAGTTGTACGATCCGTACTGGGCACGGGAAAAAGCAGCCGAACACGCCAGCAACTTTGCTTTCAACCGGGAACGCCAAGTCGAACACCTCAACGGCATTATGCAGCGTCCGCCGATTATTGTTTCACCTTATGACGCCGAACTTTTCGGTCACTGGTGGTACGAAGGGCCTTGGTTCTTAGATTACCTGTTCCGCAAGAGTTGGTACGACCAAAATACCTACGAGATGACGCACTTAGCCGATTATTTGCGGGGAAATCCAACTCAGCAAGTGTGCCGCCCGTCTCAGTCTAGCTGGGGTTTCCGGGGTTTCCACGAATATTGGCTCAACGATACCAATGCTTGGATTTACCCGCACTTGCACAAAGCAGCGGAACGGATGATTGAGTTGGGAAGCATGGAACCTGCGGATGAGTTGCAGTGGCGCGCTTTGAACCAAGCGGCGCGGGAAGTGCTGCTAGCTCAATCATCTGACTGGGCGTTTATCATGCGTACAGGGACGATGGTGCCCTATGCAGTGCGGCGGACTCGATCGCACTTAATGCGCTTTCACAAGCTGTACGATGAAGTGAAAGAAGGCAAAGTCGATTCGGGTTGGTTGGAGAAGGTAGAAGAGATAGATAACATCTTCCCCGAGATTAATTATCGAGTTTATCGATCGCTTTAATGTAATTCGTCCTAAACGCAGGGGTACTCGTGTACTCGTTCCCAGGCTCTGCCTGGGGACGCATTCCCGGAGGCTGTGCCTCCTCTTTTTCTCCCCAATCGACGAGGCAGAGCCTCTGGATATCGGTTCCCAGGCTGTTCATAGAAACCAGTTAATCTCCTAATTAGTAATACACCTTTTTTGAAGCCCTTCTCTTCCACCACAAACCCATTCCCGCAGCCACAAACGTACCAGCCGCAGTCATCGGTTCCGGTACAGGTTCATACTAATAAATTGCACTAACTGCAATATCAGCCGACACCAGACCCCCAAAACTTCCCCTAAGAGGATTCCCCTGAATTTGAGTAAAA
Organism: Microcoleus vaginatus BM001213989; assembly: GCA_036700245.1. GTDB lineage: Bacteria > Cyanobacteriota > Cyanobacteriia > Cyanobacteriales > Microcoleaceae > Microcoleus. The sequence goes on along the minus strand of JAUBOM010000025.1, from coordinate 23,843 downwards.
CCCGTTGTCACCAAACTTGCGATAAAAGTATCGCCATCGCAAAACTCCTACAATAATAAAGTTGCATTTTGTGGCACGGCTAGGACGCCCGTGAGATTACTCCGAACCCGAAGAATTAGTATTATTGAACCGCGAAGACGCGAAGGACACAAAGGAAGAAGAAGAAGAAGAAGAAGGAGGAAGAAGTAGATAATATTCTACCGGAGTAATCGTGGCATGGGCGTCCCGCCTGTGATTAATCTGCGAAGTTTCTACAGCCCGGGCCAAAAGCTTGACATTGACACTAATGTCAAGGTTTAGGGTAAAGGAGTCATCTACGCCATCAAATTTCCCCAATGACTCCCAATTCCCTCCCCATTTCTCGCCTCAGGCGCCTCGCCGAAGAACATCCAGATGCTGTGACTGCCGCCCTGTGCGGAATTCTAGTCATCTTGGGTTCGCTAGCCCTGCAATTCGGCTGGCTGGGTGTAGCCGTGTTAATCTTACCCGCAGCTTATGTTATCGGCGGCTATTCCAGCACCCGCGAAGGCTTAACTACGCTTTTTCAAGAACGCGAATTAGATGTAGATTTGTTAATGATTGTCGCTGCTTTGGGCGCAGCCGGTTTGGGGCTGTGGCGGCAAGAATATCATTTAATTGTTGACGGTGCGGTGTTGATTTTAATCTTTGCAATTAGCGGCGCCCTTGAAGGTTATGCTATGCAGCGGACTGAACGCAGCATCCGCAGTTTGATGAGTTTGACTGCGGATACTGCTAGGGTGGTAATGTACGGCGGAGAACGAGAAGTTGCGATCGACAAATTGGAAATTGGCGATTACATTTTAGTCAAGCCCGGAGAAATCATCCCCACAGATGCGATAATTATTGAAGGCTACAGTGCGATCGACCAAGCCTCGATTACCGGCGAATCGATGCCCGTGGAAAAAACCAGCGGCGATGAAGTCTATGCAGGTACAATTAATGGTGTCGGCGCGCTGAAACTCGAAGTTCATAAAACTCCAGAAAGCAGCTTAATTCAGCGAGTAATTCGGCTGGTTCAAGAAGCGCAAACAGCAGCGCCGCCTTCTCAAATGTTTGTGGAAAAATTCGAGCGCGGTTATGCCAAATTAATTGTCGGTTTAGGCTTGCTGCTGGCAACTTTGCCGCCCTTTGTTTTGGGCTGGAATTGGGAAGAGACAATCTATCGGGCGCTGATTTTCCTAGTAGTCGCATCCCCCTGCGCGCTGATGGCTTCGATTATGCCGGCGCTGCTTTCGGGAATTGCTAATGGGGCGAGACAGGGGATTTTGTTTAAAAGTGGCGCGCAATTAGAGATGATTGGTAAAGTCAGGGCGATCGCCTTTGACAAAACCGGAACTCTTACCACCGGAAAACCTGAAGTTATCCAAATTGTACCAGCAGCAGGATATACTGAAACAGAAGTTCTGCAATTGGCTGCGGCCCTAGAAGCTCATTCCGAACACGCGATCGCCTCTTCAATTGTCAGCGCCGCCCACCAGCAACAATTAAAATTATCACCCGCTACCGACGTACAAGCAAAAATCGGTCAAGGAATAGTCGGCAAAGTCAACAATCAAATCATTGCCATTGGTAAAGCCGAATTTGTCGAAGCAACTTCCGAATTAGCTCAAATCAGCCAGCAGTTGCAAGCAGAAGGTAAAACAGTTGTTTGGGTAGCAAAAGGCGCTCAGCTTTTGGGAATCATTGCAGTAGCAGATACCATCCGCCCCGAAGCAGCAGTAACGGTAAAATGCTTGCAAAAATTAGGCGTAGAACATATAATTATGCTAACCGGCGACAACGAGCAAACAGCTCAACACATCGCCCGTCAATTAGGCATCAATGAAGTGTACGCCGAACTTTTACCAGAAGACAAAGTGCAGGCAATTAAACAACTGCAAACCCAGTATCAAACTGTCGCAATGGTGGGAGACGGCATCAACGACGCCCCCGCCCTCGCTCAAGCTTCCGTGGGCATTGCGATGGGAATTTCCGGCAGCGATGTTGCTTTAGAAACTGCTGATATCGTATTAATGGCAGATAAGTTAGAGCAACTAGCTAAAGCAATTAGTTTAGGCCGCCGCGCTCAAAAAGTTGTCAAACAAAACATTGTTTTTGCACTCAGTTGCATTGTGCTGTTATTAGCGGCTAATTTTTTCGGGAATATCACCATGCCTTTCGGCGTCATCGGTCACGAAGGCTCTACAGTAATAGTAACCTTAAGCGGTTTGCGGCTCCTGAGAAATTAGACACCAAAAACCGCGATTTAATCGAGGCAGAGCCTCTGGAAATGCGTTCTCAGGCAGAGCCTGGGAACGAGAGTTTTATCTGCGTTCATCTGCGTCAATTTGCCTTCATCTGCGGTTAAAAATTAAAAATATTAAGAAAAACTACAATTTGTGTTTGCGTCACTCAAAATACGCTAGCGTCAAAAGTATAGAATCATACCAAAATCTGAAATTGCTCGACACTGCAATAAAAATTAACCTAGAAAAAGTCTAGAAAATGGTATAGAACTGATTGCACCAAGAGCAATGGAAAACAAGTTTTCTGTTGGAGGCTATTATGAACGAAAAAGTCATTGGGGCCACGCGGAACGTTGCAATTGTTGGCCCTTATTTAAGCGGTAAAACCGCACTGCTCGAAAGTTTGCTGTCGGTGACAGGGACAATTACCCGCAAAGGAAATGTCAAAGATGGCAACACAATAGGTGATAGTTCGCCGGAAGCACGCGATCGCCAAATGAGCGTAGAAGTAAACGCCGCCACCGCTGAATATCAAGGCGTCCGCTTCACATTTCTCGACTGTCCGGGTTCCGTAGAATTTGTCCAAGAAACTTACAATGCGCTGATTGGTGTGGATGCAGCGATAATTGTTTGCGAACCCCTTGCCGATCGCACTTTAACCCTCGCACCCCTGTTTAAATTCCTCGACGATTGGGAAATTCCCCACCTAGTTTTCATCAACAAGATCGATCGAGCTTACACAGACGAAACTACTTGCGGAACCAACTTCACCGAGGTGATCGACGCACTCAAATCCGTTTCCAGTAGACCGATCGTACCTCACCAATATCCGATCGGCAAAAACGAACAAATCATCGGTTTTATCGACTTAGTAACCGAACAAGCTTACCACTACCATCCGGGCGCCGCCGCAGATCCCGTCCCGCTTCCAGAACACCTCAAAGCACAAGAAAGCGCAGCGCGACAGCAAATGCTCGAAGAATTGGCGAATTTTGACGACCATTTACTCGAAGAATTGCTCGAAGAAATCAATCCCGACGCCGAAGAAATTACCCGCGATTTAAAGATGGAATTAGGCGCAGATTTAATTGTGCCAGTATTCATCGGCATAGCCGAACAAGATTTCGGCGTGCGGCCTCTGCTAGAAGCTTTGCTGAGGGAAGCGCCGACACCGGAAACTACAGCCGATCGCCGCGGCATTATACTAAGTGAAAACAAAGTTCTGGCTCAAATCCTCAAAACCTATTACACGCCGCAGGGAGGCAAACTATCGTTAGTGAGAATGTGGCGGGGGACGCTGGCAGACGGAGCAATTTTGAACGGCGTTCGAGTTAACGGTTTGTACCGCTTGACCGGCCAGCAAACGCAAAGTTTGCATTCCGCCAGCGCCGGGGAAATTGTGGCTGTGGGAAGGCTAGAAGGCGTGAAAACAGGCGATACGCTGGCGCTAGACCGATCGTCCGAATTGCCAAAAGCCAAAATCATCCCGCCTGTCTACGCACAGGCGATCGTCCCAGAAAAGCGCAACGATGAAGTTAAGCTGAGCTCCGCTTTAGCTAAATTGCTAGAAGAAGACCCATCTTTAGTCTGGGAACAGCACGGCGACACTCACGAAATTATACTTTGGGGTCAAGGGGAAATCCACCTGAAAGTAGCCTTAGACAGGCTGCGCCGCAAGTATAACTTGCCGATGGTAACTCACTTACCGCAAGTGCCGTACAAAGAAACCATCCGCAAACCAGCATCTTCCATCCACGGGCGCTACAAACACCAAAGCGGCGGACACGGACAGTTTGGCGACGTGTACCTGGACATTCAACCGCAGTCTCGCGGAGAAGGTTTCACCTTTAGCGACAAAATAGTAGGCGGCGTCGTCCCAAAACAGTACATTCCCGGCGTGGAAGTGGGAGTGCGCGAGTATTTGGACCGCGGCCCGCTGGGTTTCCCCGTGGTAGACGTAGCGGTGACGCTGACGAACGGTTCCTACCATTCTGTGGACAGTTCCGAACAAGCTTTCAAGCAAGCGGCGCGTTTGGCGATGCAGGAGGGAATGGCCAAGTGCGAACCGGCATTGCTGGAGCCGATCGCCAAAGTTGAAATTTGCGCTCCGAACGAGTGTACATCAAAGGTGTTGCAGTTGGTCAGCGGACACCGCGGCCAAATTCTCGGCTACGAAGGTAAAAAAGGCTGGAAGGGATGGGATGCAGTTTCTGCTTATTTGCCGATCGCAGAAATGCAGAATTTGATCGTAGAATTGCGATCGCAGACAATGGGAGTAGGATTTTTTAATTGGGAGTTCGATCGACTGCAAGAAGTGCCGGAACCTTTAGCTAAGCGGGTTTTGCTAACCACTGGCGGCAATGGAAACGGTAACGGTAAAAGTTAGGTAATTGTCTTAAAAAACCCGGTTTCTTCAATAAACCGGGTTTTTGCAGGAGTTGCCCTTAAAGTTTATTGCGATCGGTTCCCATTTGTCGGATTATTCAGTTAAGTTACTTAACGCTGAAATAATATTCTGAGCTAGCATTAACGCAGTTCTCGCTTCTCTTTTTAAGTTAAACATAGTATCTTCATAATCAGCTTTATTCCTCATTTTTCTCAAGCGACTTAAATCTTTGCCTATCTCTATCATTGTCTGGGATTTTGATTGATTGTAAATGAATTTTTCAGCTACATATTTATGGGCATTGATATCATAAGTTTTATTGCGCCAGAGTCTGGGATATTGTTGAATGTCGCGCAAGTAATTCCGTGCTAGGCAAAACGCAGAATAATAGGCCCTACTTACAGCAGAACGCAATTCTGCTTCTTTACTGGTTTCACCTAGCTCTTTTGCTAAATTAAAGTATTGTGACCAATCGAATTTCATTCCCACCCCAAGTCAATATTTAGTATATTGTTAGGAATGACAAGACTCGCGTCTAGCCACCAAGTGCGATCTAGATTTTTTAACTTTGCAAAAGCTTCATCGACTTCGAGTTTGGTGTAAATGGTAATCCACAGCGCTCGCCAGTTGACAAGTTCTGGATCTGTTTTCACTTCCAAGCCCAATCTTTCCGTAGGAAATAGCGCTCGAATGCGATCGTAAGCTTCCAGAATCAAAGGTGCGATCGCTTCTTGTTCGATGATAATTTTAAAACTTTCTAGGGGGTTTTCAACCGCATACAGAGTTTTGATTTTATTAAAAGATGCAATTAAATTGTCAAAGGCTTTAGCTATTTCAGAGGGATTCTCCACTTCTCCTGGCGGCTGAGGAAAGGAAGGGCTTAAATTTGCAGGATCGGTGCTGTAAATGCTGTCACTTGTCGGCTGGTAGCGTTGGTCTTTTGATTTTGCTTCGTACTGATCTTTTAAGTCGAGGCGTTCTTTTGTGTAAATTTCGTTCAGAGTGTAGTTTTGTTCGGCTAATTTTTCTAAAGCCAATATCTGACCACTTATATTCTCTTCCAACTCGCCAAGCTGGACAGATGAATCTAGTTTAGCTAAAGCAGCGCCAAGGGCTTGCAGACTAATAATATCTCTTGCTTTCATAATAGTCGATGGTTTGGAAGTTAGGGATTAACTTTACCAGTAATCGTGAAACCTGTCTGGAGATTGTAGCAGATTTGGCGGTTGAATGTACATTGGGTTCCTAGGGGCGGGTTCACCAACAATATATAACGATGACCAACAACCTATATAAACCCCCCCGCCCCAGGGTGAATCTGAATGTACATTTCGATTTATCGTGGGGAGAGGGCGGGTTTTCGAGATTGTTTGTTGCAGGCGATTATGGTTGGTGAAACCCGCCCCTACGATATCGCAAATTATACGATCGATCGCGAAGCCACGAAACATGATATTAGGGAGCTCAATAATTAATTGGTGTATCCGTGTCAAAATCTCTGAGAGTGCTTTGCTTCTCCTATTACAATTGATTGGGGTCGATTCCCATTTCTCGCAGTCTTGATTCTAAAGCTTGCGATCGCGATCGTTCTTGTTCCAGCAAAGCTTCTGCTTCAGTAGCCCGTTGCTGTGCATTCTGAGCCTGTTCCTCTGCTTGCTGAGCCCGTGCTTCCGCCTGCTGTCGCAATTGAGCGAGTTCCACAAAACTCACAAAGGGTTCTCCCGACGGCCCGAACATTTCGAGTCCGCTTTCAGACAATCCAAAGCGCACGCCGAGTCTGGGACTGATCCAACCGTCGATTTGTTCGATCGCCTCTAACTCTTCCTCAACCCGCTGCCATCCTGTCAATTCTAATATTTGCGGATCGTACAAATAGTATTCTTCTACACCGTAACGTTCGTAAAATTTGAACTTGTGAATCATTGCAGCGGGCCGATTTCCCGGCGACAAAATTTCAAACACAACTTGTGGCCCAATATTATCTTCATTCCACTGTTGATAGGAACCACGATAACCTTTTGGTCTACCAAAAACTACCATCACATCTGGAGCTTGGCAAAGTTTATTATTTCCTTCCACAGGATACCAAAGCAAGTCGCCGGCCACGAAAACATTCGGGTCATTCGCCAATAATAGTTCGGAATTTTCCTTAATCCAAACGATTAATCGGAATTGCTCAGTATTGTCTGACATTGGCTCTCCGTTATCATCGGGGTAGATAATATTTGATTTGTCGGGAGATTGCAGTTGTGTAACCATTGCTGTTTCCCCAAAATTTGATGGTGACTTTAGATCGTGTTTGGTTATATAAATATCATAAGGACTCGGCGGTTGAAACTGCGTCTTGTCAAACGAAGTCTGCCTCCGCAGACTAACAGATCCACTTGTTACCAGTCTCTTCCTGGTAACGCAGATCCGGAGGCTCTGCCTCCAATTTTCCTCCGCAATCGAGGCAGAGCCTCTAGACATCGGTTCCCAAGCAGAGCCGGGGAACCAGGGATTTTCCTAAAAATGTGGAACGGGCACAAGAGCCCGTTCCTAAATTACAGCTTAAATGCCCTACAACTTAACCACTAAAAAGAAATAATCAAGTAACCATTCAGGAACTTAGCACCAGTAACAGATTTCCCAGTTAGCGCCGGAGGCAGCAAAATATTGCGCCGCTGATCGCCCGCTTCGATCGTCACTTCCGGCCCCGATTGAATCAATTTAATTTCTTTCTTGTCAAACCCAGGCAAAAACAAACTAACTTGACGCTGTGCAATGTTTATGTTAATCGGTTTAGGAGCTTTTGCGGCCTCAGAAAAATCTGGCAAAGCATCAATTAGCGGCTGCCAATTATTGTCACTGTGCGCCGGAACCGAAACAGCCGTCAAAGGATCAAAATCGGCATTAATAGCTTCTGTAACCGCTGCTTGATTGACAATGACACCGCCCACAGTCAAACCAACTTGTTGAGAACTTCCCCAAAGATAGCGAGCAGTTGCGATCGCGCTTGCATCCCCAGTCGTCACCAAAAAAGCCGCCGTGCGGTTCGGATCTGCCAGCGCTTCCTTACCCTTATCCAAAAGATTATCGACTTGCTTAGTAGATTGAAAAGCATTGTCTCCCGACCAATCCACAGTCAACACCGTACTGACAACCGGTTGAATAAAAGGTGAAAGCGCTTTCCCCAAATCCGAATCTACCAAAGCTTGACGGAACCTGCGGATGTACCAACTCAGAATTTCCGGCATTCCCAGCATCCGCAGCGTATCCATGCCGCCGGTGCCGTCATAAACGATCGCATCGTATTGTTTGCTGTCGTCGTATTCCCGAAGCTCGTTCAACGCCAGCGCGCTGTCCATTCCCGGTAACACCCCTAATTCTTGACCGTAAATCTGCTTGAAAAACGGAGTACGGACATATTGAGCTTCTAGTTGTTTAACTTCGTCCCACCTGCGTTCTAGCAGCGGCGCGCTTTGCACTTGAACTGCTTTGAGGTTGGGGGCGATTTCCTGGGGGTTGAGAGTCAGGGGAACGCCTAGCAGAATACCCAATGCAGGGCCCGGATCTTGGCCGAGCAGCAGAACTCGCTTGCCTTGAGCCGCATATTTTTTAGCTGTTGCGATCGCGATCGTACTGCGGCCAGTGCCGCCTTTGCCCAAAAATGTCAAAATCAAAGCCATTTTCTGTTCTCACTGCCAAAGCTTACTCTTTAACATTTAAGCGCAACCTTCAGCCAGAGTGGGGAACGGGGGAGAGTGGAGGAAGAGGAGAGTCGGTGAGTGGGTAAGTGGGAGAGGGGAAGAATTGGGAAAATTTTTCCTCTTCCTTCTTCCTTCTTCCTTCTTCCTTCTTCCTTCTTCCTTCAACATCTGCTAAACGGGTTCTAGCTCATCTTCAAAGAACCAAGTCGCAAAACCGTCAAACTTGACAACCACGCCTACTCCGCTACCGTCAACCATTCTGAATCCGTCAACAGTGCCTACTGGATTCTCCTTTATCTTGCCCACCATATTTGCAGGTATCCGATCTCTGAGACGGCGCACCTTAACTCTCTGACCTACTTCTATTGCCACTGAAATTGTTCTCCTGCTCTATATAACCTATATACAACCGTCCATTTTACAGTTTGGCGTCTACTTCTGGACAGCAACACCCGCAGGCGATCGCTCGCGATGATTTTCAGAAGGGCTTTCGACCAACTTTCCCTAAAAGAGGGTATTCTAGTCGGAGTCGGTCGATCGTCTACCCTGATTCGCTTGGGTTTGCCTCATCTGGTTCCACAGCGGCAAGCTCCACTCCCAGAGCCTGGCGCACCACTTAGATAATTATTCTTTATCGCTTCCTTAAAATAATCTTTTTATTAATTCCCACAACTACAGGATTTCTCCCCAATTACTCATCCTTCCGGCAGAAGCCAAAAGGCATTCAGAAGCAGTAATTAACTTTATGTTTGCTATATATAAATCTTCGCTCTCTAACCTTGACATCGGCAAAAATTCATGCTGCAAAGCACTTTGAGTCTGGTTGGCAAAATTTTGCGAAGGTCAGATTTTAGTAAACTGCCCTGTTGTAACAGTTTACTAAAATCTGACAATAAAAAGAAGATTTAATGCTAAAATTTCATGCTGAGAAAGTCTGTTTTTGCTGCTGTATTACGGCATAAAAGGTGGAACGATTGCCTGAGTTAGGGAGTCTAATAGAGGAAATGAAGTCAAGGAACTTCAAAGAATCACAAAATTGAAATTATGCATAAAAATTTTACCGGCTGGCGATCGACCAAAATTCCGCTCCTAAGTTTGTCCTTAGCGGTGTTCGCCTGTCTGCCGCTCGGTCGTGGGACGATCGCCAGTCCGCTCTCTCCATCCCCCAAACAGCCGTCGAACCCTACTAAAATTGTCTCGGTCGATCGACCGCCAGCATTGCCAACCGACTCAAAATCTCCAAAAAATCTGGCAAGAGTGGCGGCTAATTCATCCCCAGCAGAGACGATACAGGCTCAGGGAACAGAGGGCGGGCGATCGCTCGAAATCCGAGAAATTAAGGGTACAGTCACCTTTAAAGGGCGACCAGCAGTCGTGGGCGATCGGCTGCTCGCCCCCGGAGACGAAATCATCACCGGCCCCGATTCCACAGCCCGTTTAGCCATCGACAACAACACTGGCATCGTGGAAGTTTCCGAAAAAACCGCAGTCAGAATATCCGATTTGTCAAGCAGTGCAGGTGGCCAAACAGGCACAGCCATTTTTGTCAGCAGGGGGCGAGTCAGGTTGTCCGTTGGCAAAACTGCCGCGACAACTCCCGCAGCCAACACCTCAACAATTATCCGCCCGAACCAAATAGTTGCCCTAAATACATTCAGCGGACTCGGAAAATCCAGTCAAATTGCCCAACAAACAAGTTCTGCCAGAACTGCCCCAGTCAGGGTTGAAACCCCAGAAGGCGTTGCCGGAGTCCGCGGCACCTCCTTTGGCGTCAGCGTCGGCGCAGGCAAAACCGCAGTCGAAACTATTGAAGGTGCAGTCGCAGTATCCGGTAGCAGCAACTCGGAAGTAGTTGTCAACAGCGGCAACGCCACGACAATTTTCCCTCAAACCCCGCCCGTGGCGCCCTTAGCGAGCCCTCGCAAAGCTGAACTCAAAGTCCGCCGTTTGGTGAGACTCAGTGGCAATATCTATCGCTTCAGGGGTCAAATTAACCCGATCGACATAATTTATGTCAACGACGAACTGATTAAGATCGATCAAAAGGGCAACTTCCAAATCCAAGGAATTTTACCTCCAAGTCGCCGCCTCAGAATCGTAGTGCGAGGCCCGTCAGTCACAGAACGGCATTACAGCCTCGCAGTTCCCTAAACAACCTCTCTAAGAGTCAAGTGCGCGGTCAGTGTCTGAGGACGTGAGTTAGATCCTAAGTCCTATCTGGGTTGATTATTTTGTGTAGGTGCGAAGCATTTCGCGGTGAATCTCGGTAGTCAAAATAAAGAAATTTTGCCTCAACCCTTCACCCTTAGGGTCTTGTAAAACTTCATGACTCGCACTCCTCTCGAAGGTCTGACTCGAATGTCAATTATTGCATCAAATTAATGGCATGAAGTTCAAACAATGGATCGATCATCTCAAACAAAATCAACTCATCAACCTGCGGCAATATATAATCACAAATCCTCCCTGGATGACAGGCGCCCTAGCAGGTCTAATGTCTGTAGCCATGCTGCAATTGGGAATGTGGAAACCCCTTGAATATTTGGGATACAACACGCTATTTCAAATTCGAGAATCGGGAATTTGGCCAAATCCGGGATGGGATCAGAGAATTGCGGTAATTGCAATCGAACGGCATTCCTTGCAGGAATACGGTCAATTTCCTTGGCCCCGCAACCGCTACGCTGAACTGTTGTCGGCCCTAAAAAAATCTCCCCCCACAGCAGTTGGTTTCGATATTCTTTTCCTCGATCCGAGTCCGAAAGATGATCTTTTAGCCGCTGCCATCGCCGCCAACGGCAAAGTTGTACTCGCGGGCACCATCAAAGAAGAACCCGTAGCATCTTTAAAAGCAGTAGCAGCAGGTGTCGGCCACATCACCCACGAAGCCGATAGCGACGGTATTAGCCGCGAGTCAAAAATCTTTGTCAACGAGATTCCTAATTTCGGTTTAGCAATGACTCACAGGTACAATGCGGCTAATCCCCAAAATCCAGTATTGCTCCCACAGTCAAACAATAGCCAGGAAAAAAAAGTCTGGGTTAACTGGCCTGGGAAAACAAAAAATCTATCCACCTATGCTTTTGTTGATGTTGTAGAAGGTAGAATTCCCGCAGATGCTCTCACCAATAAGTTAGTTTTAGTGGGCATAGTTGCTACCGGTTTTGACCCGATATCTTCACCTTTAGACCGAAATACGGCCGGGGTTTATTTATATGCAGCGTTGATTGACAATTTGCTCAATCAACGCTTGCTGCAGCGGCTGCCGATACTCGTAGAAATGTTGTTATTGTTCGGGATTGGCCCGCTTACCGGTTGGGTTCTGTGGAACCGAGGTGTTAGAGCGAGAATTGCGATCGCTCTCGGTTTGCCTATACTTTGGATTGGGGCTGCTGCTGTGCTATTTGGCTTCTTTTATTGGTGGGTGCCGATTGCCGCACCTATCGGCACCCTCATTTTAGCTGGCACTGCTTTGCAACTGCGGGAACAGTACGAAAAGCAACAGTTGATGAGGTTATTTGAAAAGCACGTCGATCCAGAGACTGCTCAGCTTATTTGGCAACGCAAAGCTGAGATATTTGAACAGGGAGAACTCGAACCTCAAGAACTTACAGCAACAGTGCTGTTTATGGATATTCGCAGTTTTACTTCGATTTCGGAAAAAATGCCGCCGCGGGATTTGCTCAACTGGCTCAACAATTATTTGGAAGCGATGACCGACTGTATTATGGATCACGGCGGCGTTGTAGATAAATACATCGGCGATGCAATTATGGCCGTTTTTGGGGTGCCTTTTTGCCATAGCGAATACCCAGAAATTCAAAAAGATGCTTTGAATGCAGTTGCGGCTTGCATCGCCATGCACGACAAGCTGCACGAACTTAACCAGCAGCTTAGAGTTGAGCGCAAACCTTTAATTAAGTTTGGCATTGGTTTGCATACCGGACAGTTAGTTGCTGGCACTGTCGGCGGTTCCCGGCGTTTGAATTATTCTGTGATCGGCGATGCTGTCAACGTTGCTGCTAGATTGGAGGCGATGAATAAGGAAATTGTTTCTGACAGTCCTTTTAATTTGTTGGTGACGGGCAGGACTTTTGCTTACGTGCGCGATCGCTACGAAGGTCAAAAAGTAGGATCGATTCAATTGCGCGGCAAAAAAGAAGAGACTGTGGTTTATGCTATTTTGGGCGAAAAGCCTTAGTCATCGGTCATTAGTCATCAGTCATCGGTCATTAGTCATTAGTTGTGATATTATATTCGATTGATTAAGCCAAATTATCAATTCCCAATCTCTACCTCATATCAATTCCAGTTGCACCGTCCGTGATTGTTGACTGTTGACTAATGACTGATGACTGTTGACTGTTGACTATAATTCCGGTGCAACCGGAATTATAGTCATCTCAAAAACCCGCGACTGCCCAACGGTAAATCGAAATATACATTTTTTGTATTCGCTGACCCGTCAAGGTTGATTGAGATTATTAGCGGTGTGGGGGCGGGTTTATTAAGCTTGTTTGTAATGATGAGATATTGTCATAAAACCCGCCCCTACGGAATTATATCGTTTCCCAATTCCCACGGACCACTTTCCAATTATTTTCCCCAATACTTCGGGGAAATTCAAGGGGGAATTTAACTGCAATCGTGTCTAATCAAATACGCTCAGCCGCAGAGATTTAGCTATTTGTTCTAACAGAAATAAGCCTGCGACAGAATTTCCCTCTTTATCCAGGGGCGGACTGTAAAAGCCGATCGCACCCTGGCCCGGAATTACCGAAAGCATTGCCCCGCTAACTCCCGACTTGGCAGGCAGTCCCACCCGCACCGCAAAGCGGCCGGATGCTTCATACAAACCGCAAGTTGCCATCAGTGCTTTGACAGTGCGGCAGTTTTCCCAGATTGCTCGATCGCCACTATTTACCAAAACCATTCCGAGCTTAGCTAAATCCTCCACAGTTCCCGACAAACAGCAGAGGCGATTGTAAGTTTCTAAAGCAATTTCAGAGTTTTGAAGATAACCAGAGTCTACCATTTTTAAGGCGAGATTCCAATTATTTTCATTCGGCATTGCATTCACTGAATTGAGCATTAACTCGTCAACCAATAACTGACTTTTTGCCTGTTGATTCAGCCAAGTTCGCAAGTTTTGACAGCGCGCCACAGCATTTTGACCGGGAATCAAAGACGCTAGGGCGATCGCCCCGCTATTAATCATCGGGTTTCTCGGCTTCCCTTGGTCTATTTCGAGTTGAGTTAAGGAATTGAAAGGCAGCTCCGAAGGCTCGCAGCCAACGCACTCAAATACCCTTTTTTCGCCCAATTCGCACAGCAAATAAAGCAACACAAAGGGCTTGACTGCGCTCATCAGCGAGAATGTTTGAGCAATGCTACCACAGCTCAAAAATTGACCGTCAATTGCCCGAATTTGCACAGCAAACCCTTGTCTGTCGGCTCGCGCAAGGAGAGGTATGTACGCGGCGATTTTACCGGATTTACTGCGATTAATTGCCTCTTTTGCCCAAGCTTCCAGTTGTTCGGGTTGCAGGCGAGATAGTTTGCTGGTGGATGTTTTCACTCTCGATTATTTAGACCCTTTGAGATTTTAGATTGGCAGTCCTGGCGCGATATTGAGTCCTATCGATTCCGGTTGCACTCCTTATCATTGTTGACTGTTGACTGTTGACTGTTGACTGTTGGCTGTAGGCTTGGGGTCAAAAAAATGAAAATTGCGCGAATTATTTGTTGGCCTCGGGATTCGACTTTACGCCCGACTGTCGAAGCGCGGATTTGATATCATTGCGGCCTTACTGCCGGAATTGATATCAGAAACCCGGTTAATTAACCGAATTGCGTCACTTGGGCCCGCTCCTGGAATAAACCGGGCTTCTTCGATGAGAGTAAGTGCGATCGATCTTCAGGCTGTTGACATTTGGGCCGCCGGGAGCCAATAAATTTATTGACAATTTTTCCTGAAAAAACCTGTACTTTGCATAAAAATCGGCTTTTCACCGAGATATATAATTAGCACGTTCAAGGCAATGCTCCTACCCAAAACAAACGATTGCTAGCTGAAAATGGCTTCAGGTTCTTATATTTAAGCCCCAACAAGAGGCGGGGTGCATCTTTAACTTAATTCTTTCAGAGTTCGGCAAATCCTATCTGGAAAGCCCCCGAACCTCTGAGAATTTGCTATCCAACCGCATCTACCAAAATCAGGACAAAAAAATGGCAGAAGAAGCGAAAACAGAAGCAGCAAAACCCGCTCCAATGATTTTTAAGGGTGTGTGCAGCGACGGAGTTCTCAAAGGCAAAGAAATTCAAGGAAAACTAGACATCAAAGTTAACGTCGAATCTGTCACAACCCCACCAGCAACGAAAAAACCAGCCCCTGGGTGGGAAACATATATTTTTTGGGTGCTGTTTTTATTAGTTGCCAACTTGGCCCTCGGCGACCCCGCCGGAATCAGAAAATACAGCTCCCCACAAAGGTCTCATTCTCATCAGATGTTAAACCAATCTGGGGAGCGGTCGCTGTTGCCTAGGAAAAACACCAGCAACTCGCCACTTTAGGCCCTTGGAGCCTGCCAGCCGCGCAAATAGTAATAGACAGACCCGAAATATTCATCGAATACTCGCGTCGTAGTTAGCAAAGCTTCTGCATTAGGCAAAAAATCTCCCGCGTCTAAGCGGAGTCTGGATGTCCCTCTTGCGGTGGGCTGGAAAGTGTAGAAGTCGGTAGGTCTGGGAATCACCTGCATTCCCATATGCGCAAAAGTTAGGCTCGCACGGCGCATCTGCATCGCAGATGTTACCAGGATTACTTTGCGGCCGACGCCGCGGCTGTCAAGTATCTTTCTCACCTCTTGGGCGCTGGTGCGTATGTTGCTGCCGTTATCGTCGAGAACGATACTGCTGCGCGGCACGCCCATGTTGCTTGCCAGCAAAGTCTCGATATCCTTCGCTTCGCCAACATAACCCTCCAACTCACGTCTCGGGCCAGCGGTAACGATGACCATAGGTGCCACTTTTTTGCTGTACAAAACGGCAGCATAGGGCAGGCGATTGCCTGTATCTGTCAGTTGAATCCCTACTCGGTTGGGGATGTGAGGCTGAGTGGTTCCCTTGCCCAGTAGGACGATCGCCGCTGCGGTTTCGTCGCAGCAAACTGTCCGTGCGGCGGCGTCCCGTTCTGCTTGCTCGGCGAACCAGTAAGCGACAACAGGCATACTCGAAAGGATCAAAACTAGCAGCGCTGCCAGAATCATTCTCGGCGCCGGGTTGCGGATGCCCCCGTTCGTGATCAGCGCCGATGCAATCACTAGCAACGTGAGTGAGAAACCCAGCGGCTTAAAGAAGAAGGCTATTAGGCCGAAAATCGCTGCTCCGACTGGGGTGTCTGGCGCAAAAAAAGCTAGGATCAAAAGGCTGATCAGCAGCAAAACGCGCAGCCGATCTATTAACGGATTGTCTTTGCCTCCTGATTGCTCCCACCACGATCTGAGCAGTGAGAACAGGAGGAATAGAAATAGAATGCGAGCTAACAGTTCTGGCATCTTGCAATATTCTGTGTCTTCATAAATTAGTACGGAAGTGTGGAAACGAGCGCGAATTTAGCTGCGGGAGGAAACACGGGTATCGGTGGGTTTTTAACTTTCGCGAATAACGCCATCCGATCGCATTTATCCTGATGCTCGATTCCGGTCAGCTATCAACTATTGGTTGCAGGCTGCAAGCCCGCTACTTCCAGTCACAGATTGCTGAGAGTTAATTGGTAATTGATAACTGGTAATAGTTGATTGGTAATTGGTAATGGATCGAGCACGCGGCAGGTGGAATTGACAATTCAAGCCTGCTTTCTTCTGCCTACTTTTTCCCCCATTACCTGTTACCGATTCACCCATCCCAATTTATCGGCGCTTCAGTTGATTCCGAATTGCCTGCGTTACCGTTTGAATTACTTTAACACGAGCATAATACTTGTTATCAGCCGCAATTAGCGTCCAGGGAGCAGCCGGCGTGCTGGTGCGCTGAATCATTTGATTCACCGCCACTTCATAATAATTCCACTTTTCCCGATTCCGCCAATCTTCCTCGGTGAGTTTGTATTGTTTAAATGGATTGTTTTGCCGCTCTGTAAACCGCTTTAGTTGCTCCTCCGGACTGATGTGCAGCCAGAATTTAACTAAAACACAACCGAAACTGGTGAGTTGCTCCTCAAATTCGTTGATTTCCTGATAAGCTCGGCGCCATTCGGGTTCAGTAGCAAATCCTTCGACTCGCTCGACGAGCACTCTACCATACCAACTGCGATCGCAAATGCTGATTTTACCGGCAGTTGGCAGCCGCCGCCAGAACCGCCACAGGTAGTGGTGCGCTTTTTCTTCGTCTGTGGGGGCCGCAAAGGCATTAACAGTGTAACTGCGGGGGTCTAATATGTCCGTCAAGCGTTTGATTGCTCCTCCTTTACCTGCGGCGTCCCAACCTTCAAACAGCACTAACACGGGGATTTGATCTTCGTGGATGCTTTGTTGCAGTTTGCCAAAACGGGTTTGTTCTTCGCGAAGTTGCTGTTTGTATTCGTCGGCTGACAGCGATTGAGTTAAATCTACTTGGGCCAGCAAGTCGGGTTCGGTGGGTTGCAAGCTTTCTTGAGGTGGAAATTTCAGGGGTGCAGATTGTATCGGAAGTCTCTCTAAGGCTTCTGTAATTGTCGCTGCCATTTGCGTTAAAACTTTGACTCTCGCCCAGCGTTGACAATTGCCTTCTACTAGGGTCCAAGGTGCGGAACCCGTGCCGGTTTGGGCTACCATTTCTTCTGCCAAAGTTGTGTATTCTTCGTATTTTTTGGCTTGTTTCCAGTCTTCGGGCCGCACTCGCCAAGCTTGTAAGGTGTCGTCTTCTAGTTTGTTGAGCCGATGTTTGAGTTCTTTTTTGCTCAGGTGGATCCAAAATTTGGCAATTGCGGCGCCGTCATCTACCATCTGCCGCTCGAAGGCGTTGATTTGCCGGATAACTGTCGGTACTTCTGCGTCGGAGAGTCGATCGAACAATCGGTCTTCTAAAAGGTGAGTGTACCAACTGTGGTAAAAAAAACCAATTTTGCCGCGGGCGGGGAGTTTCTGCCAAAACCGCCACAGGAAAGGATAGCCCATTTCTGCCTCTGACGGCGGCCAAATCGGGTGAACCCCAAACCCCCGCGGGTCCATGTACCCCACCATTTTTTTGACCAGGGCGCCTTTGCCGGCGGCGGCCCAACCTTCGAGGACGATAATTACGGGCAATTTTTTTTCCCTGCAGATCAGTTGGAGCGATCGCAACTGTTTCATTAAAACTTCTATCTTGGCATCGTAGGTTTCTTTATCCAGGGAAATATCTAAATCGAGGTTGTCGAGCATATTTACCTCATATAAATCTGAGAAAACTGTTTAACGTTAGTTTAACGTTTGGATAAAATTAAATCCTCAATTCCGGGAAAAACGTTATAAAAATTACAGTTACGGCAGGTTTAAAGCGATCTCGCTCCTGCCCTCAATTGCCAGTCTCGTTAATACTAGCAAGTTTCCCTCAATTTCAAACTTGCAAAAAAAAACAGCTCAGGTTATAGTTGAAATAGGGAACTTTTAAGTAAGTTCAACTTCTCCCCTCCCCCGATCGGGCGAGTTAGCAGGAGGAGCAAAAAATCCATGAAAAAGGATTTTTTGTAAAAGAGAGCAAAAGTAAAAATCAACTACCCGGTGGGGGTGACAACTTCTTTACTTAGCTATACAAACTTTATTCAAACAATAGTTACTTAAGCACCAAGCTTGGTAACGAAAGAGAGCGCGACTCATCGACATCCAGCCATAAACTCACATACAAAACTAGCCCGAAAGGGCAAACCTATTTTTTTTATGATTGCCTAATTAGATAAAACCTGAAAGCCTGGGTGATATAAACAGGTTTCTGAGTTTTATCGACACCACAATAAATCTGCATTACCTCGGCGTTTATCTGCATCGATCTGCGGTTAATAATCAAAAACTCGGATTTTTGCCAGAAATTCACTGTACTTGTTTGCCAATACCAATTAAGAGGAACAGTCCGAAATTACGGATTGCCAGTTTTTTATGAATATCTTGACAACACGCTCCTACAAGGGCGAAACTGACTGGTGCGCGATCGCAAATTTAATAGATGCTTGCGAAAAAGTCGATCTCCTCGGCGAAGAAGTCTCAGCAACTGAACTGAAGCTAATACTTGATGCACCCAAACTCGACCAAGCCCGTGACGTGCAATTGTGGGAAGATGGTAACTACAAACTGATCGGTTTGGCACTCTTAGATATGCCCGATTCCCCGGATGAAATAGACGCTTGTCTCTGGTTTTACGTGCATCCAAACCTGCGTAGCGAAGGTTTAGGGAAAGACATAATTAAGTGGGGAGAAAATCGGCTGCGCGAAGTAGGAAAAGAACGAAATTTGCCGACAAAATTGCGTACCTACAGCCGCGAGGATAAAACCGATGAAATCCTGCTGTTAGAAAAACAGGGCTTTGAGGTCGATCGCTATTTTTTCACAATGGCCCGATCCCTCGCCGAACCGATTCCCACACCGGAATTTCCGGCAGATTTTGCCCTAACACACGTATCCGGAGAACAAGACATCCAACCCTGGGTTGAAATGTTCAACCAGTCATTTATCGATCACTGGAATCACCACGATTTAACTGCGGAAACCGTGCGCTACTGGATGCAAGACGCCAATTATCAGCCGGAATTAGACTTAATTGCCATTTCGGGCGATCGCAAATTTGCAGCTTTCTGCGACTGTCAAATCAAACCCCAAAAAAACGCCTGCAGCGGCACAAAAGACGGTTGGATTGAATTGTTGGGTACGCGGCGCGACTTTCGGAAAATGGGTTTAGGAAAAGCGATGCTGCTGGCGGGTTTGCACTCGTTAAAAGCGGCGGGCGCAAACACAGCTAAACTCAGCGTTGATGCTGACAGTTTGACAGGGGCGACAAAGCTTTACAAATCAGTCGGTTTCCGCCCGATGGAAACTTGGCTGTCCTGGGCTAAGACTGTGTAAATTCCTTAGGGTAGTGGGGAGTGGGGAGTCGTCCGTGGGGGAATGTGGAATTATTGACCTTGACTCGATCATTCCCATCCAACCGGAAACGATATGACACCTACAAATGAACGCTTGTTTGTAGCCCTGTCGAACTCAGTTAAGCAATCAGCAAATATAGCAATCCTAAATCATTTGTGAATTTCTTACTTTCTCCCCGCGGGTTCGGGGAGGGTTGGGGTGGGGTAAAAAATTTACGACTCATTGAGGATTGCTATAATTTGGTATTATGCAGCAAGAATACCTGACAATCAAACAACTTACAGAAGCGGTAAAAGGCACAATTACCCCTCGGATGGTGCGACATTATCACGCATTGGGGCTGCTATCTCCGGCGGTGCGATCGACCTCTAACTACAGATTGTACACCCGCAGCGATGTGCAAAGACTGCAAAGAATAGTCGCACTCAAGCAGCAAGGCTTTCAACTGTCTCACATCCGCAAACTGTTAGAAACTGACGCGGATGCTTCCCCTGACGCGCTGATGGCGACTCTGCAACGGCAATATCTGTCGGTTATTCAGCAAATTGTTCGCCTCAGAGAAACGGCTTCGGCGCTGGAAGGATTGCTGGGGCGGGATATTTCTTGTCAAGCGCTGCAAGCCGACGCATTGGCGCAATTAAGGCTGTTGCAGGCGGAAACTGAGGGGGGGTTGGATGAGTTGGAACAACTTTGGGAGGGTTGGGATGCGGGGGCGCACACTCACCCGGAGGATTTTGGGGAGTCGTTGCAGCATTTGTTGCCGGATTTGGGCGATCGCTCGGAAATTGAGGTAGACTTGCTTTCTAAACTGGTGTTAGCCTGCGGAGATTGTTCGCTGCTGCCGTTTGTGAAGTTGAGCGAAACGGCGATTAAGTCGGCGCGGGAAGCTTTGAAAAATCAGTGTCAAATTGTGGCTGATGTGCCGCCTGTTTTTGCGGCTTTGGATCGAACTAGATTGGCGCATTTGGGAACAAGTATTGAAACTTTAATTGATGACCCGCACATCAATGCTGCGGCGGAAGCGGAACAGGAATTTTGGCGGCAGGGTGAGTGGTTTGAAAAGTTGTTGAAACTGGAAAAAGGCTGTATATTGGTGATAGGATATGCGCCGTCTGTGCTGATGGCGGTTTGCGAGGCGATCGAGTGCGGGCAACTGCAACCGGCTTTGGTAGTTGGTATGCCGATCGGTTTTAGTCATTCTCCGGTGGCGAAACGGCGGTTAGTGCGATCGGGCGTTGCTTATATTACGACTGTGGGAACTTTTGGCGGCGGGTTGTTGGCGGCGGTTGCTTTGAATGCTTTGGTTGAGTCTTTGATTGAAAAGCCGAATTGTCATTGTCATCTCAAGTGAAGATGGGATTTAGGTTTATGGTGGCTTAATTTGTATTTTGCTCTTTCATAGGTTTCAATCCCTAATAGGGATTTAGGTTAATTGCGGCTTTAGTCGCCCTCCAGGAATGCCACCTGCGTGTGCGTTTCAATCCCTAATAGGGAGTTAGGTTAATTGCGGCAACCTCAATTTTCCGATAGCTCAAAAGCTTATAGAATTTGTTTCAATCCCTAATAGGGAGTTAGGTTAATTGCGGCCCCGGAAAGCCGCATCAACGCCGGGAGCACACCCAACAAAGTTTCAATCCCTAATAGGGAGTTAGGTTAATTGCGGCCTGCACCCTCGCCTGAGGTCCAGGCGGTGGTTACGAATGCTATGGAGTTTCAATCCCTAATAGGGAGTTAGGTTAATTGCGGCAAAGTGGCGATCGGGGAAACACGAACTATGAAGATTTGGTTTCAATCCCTGATAGGGAGTTAGGTTAATTGCGGCCTAGCACACGAAATCGCTAAACTGCATCTAGCTACTGAGTTTCAATCCCTGATAGGGAGTTAGGTTAATTGCGGCTTTATCCAGGCAATGACATAGGTTTGTTGACCTATCATGGCCCGGAAAGAGGGGGAAGTTGGTTTCAATCCCTAATAGGGAGTTAGGTTAATTGCGACATCCAGAGGAATCGAAGGCGCTACAAGCGCAAAAATGGTTTCAATCCCTAATAGAGAGTTAGGTTAATTGCGGCTTATGTTTCTGCTAACAAAAACTTCGCCCAGTTCTTGCAAATGTTTCAATCCCTAATAGGGAGTTAGGTTAATTGTGGCAAAAGAAGCCCGAGCTTGTTATGAGAATAACGAGTTGTTTCAATCCCTAATAGGGAGTTAGGTTAATTGTGACTCGAAGCTGGGACAGCCCAGACGACAGACTACACATTGTTTCAATCCCTAATAGGGAGTTAGGTTAATTACGATTAATAGCAGCCCGTCCTGGCGCAGAATCGAATAGTTCAGTTTCAATCCTTAATAGGGAGTTAGGTTAATTACGATACGATCAGACTCACGCACTGAGACACCTTGCTAATCAAGTTTCAATCCCTAATAGGGAGTTAGGTTAATTACGATCGAATGAATTTTGCTCTAAATTGTCTAAAAGCAAATGTTTCAATCCCTAATAGGGAGTTAGGTTAATTACGATCGATGGAATTCGATTTGAATCACTCATTACAATCTGTTTCAATCCCTGATAGGGAGTTAGGTTAATTGCGATCTTGGGAATTTTCAGTTATAGAAACTCATTGCCCAGTTTCAATCCCTGATAGGGAGTTAGGTTAATTGCGATTGGTCTATCCATAAAGAGTCCGTGTGTATTCTTGGGTTTCAATCCCTGATAGGGAGTTAGGTTAATTGCGATTGAATTAGCTCAAGAAGGAATTTATTTTTGTCACGTTTCAATCCCTGATAGGGAGTTAGGTTAATTGCGATATATCTAAGAAATCCGCTGAAATGGGAGCGAATGTTTCAATCCCTGATAGGGAGTTAGGTTAATTACGATTTCACTCTGTTACGGAGTACCAGGGGGTGAATTGTGTGTGTTTCAATCCCTGATAGGGAGTTAGGTTAATTACGATATTAAAAGAAGGGCAAAAAGTTTACCTAGAAATTTAGTTTCAATCCCTGATAGGGAGTTAGGTTAATTACGATACCGCGGCTTTACAGGTTCCAGCATTATCTTTATCGTTTCAATCCCTGATAGGGAGTTAGGTTAATTACGATATTGGGCTTCGGTGACTGCGCGGCAGTCCTTCAGTAGAGTTTCAATCCCTGATAGGGAGTTAGGTTAATTACGATTCGATTAAAAGTGTCAGGTGCTAGTTGTTTAGAGTCTGTTTCAATCCCTGATAGGGAGTTAGGTTAATTACGATTTTCTGGAGTTTCTCATGCACTACGTTATCAATCCCGTTTCAATCCCTGATAGGGAGTTAGGTTAATTACGATGCACCAACTGCGCCCAAAACTCCACCGGACAAAAATAGTTTCAATCCCTGATAGGGAGTTAGGTTAATTACGATTTTAATTCCTAGTGAAGCAATATTTCTCATTCGCCGTTTCAATCCCTGATAGGGAGTTAGGTTAATTACGATCGCCCGTTCCAGAAGCATTGCTGTATTTAGTTTTCAAGGTTCAGTTGCGTCTGCCTAAAACAAAAGTACCATTTGCGCCTTCGACTTGTCAATACCAAAATTTTCATACAGCCCTCAAACCTTTATCCTGCATAAATTTCAGCGATCGCGTCTACCATTTTATTGGTAGAAGTGCCTCAAACCCTTACAGCACATACATTATAGCCCCCAAATTTAACACCTCGATTTTTACACCTCGGCACAGGCGCATTTTCCACCCAAAAACAGACATCAAGCGATCACCACTTCCCCAAAGCCCCCCAAACAGTACCCGAAACCACCCCCCAAATCGCCCCCAAACCAGCCCCCACGATCGCCCCCGCCACAGATCCCAACTCGAACGCCCCCGCCCCAGTGCTAACAACCGGAAATATCGCAGACAGCACCGCACCCCAGACAGCACCCGCAAAAGTCCCCAAAAAACAGCCCCAAATCGCCCCCAAAGCTCCACCCCTCACCCCCGAAGGCTGAAACGAAATCGGCAGCTTCGGCGAAAACCCGCACAAACCCAACAAACCCCCAGAAACCACACCCCCAATAGCACCCACACCAGCCGCCACGATCGGCACAGCCAGCAACAAACCCGCAAACACATTCAGCGGCCGCATCTGGCCGCTGTATTGCTGCCAAACCACCAGCCCAGCCCCCAAAAAAACACCCGCCAGAGTCCCCATAAACGAGCCCCAGACCGCCCCCAAATACGCTCCCCGCCGACCCCACACCCTCCCCACCGGCAGCGCCAGAGGAGGCCGAAAACTCGCCCAAACACAGCCCCAGACAGCACCAACCACCGCCCCAGCCAAAATACTCTCCCCGATTCCCGGAGTGCTATTAATCGCCCCAAACACCGCACCCCCGATCGCCGCCAACAAAAAAGCCCCCCAAACCGCCCCCACCAAAACACCCCCCCACTTCCGCCAAATCTGATT
>JAUBOM010000232.1:0-5935 GCA_036700245.1 Microcoleus vaginatus BM001213989 | reverse complement strand
GATTTTAGATTTTAGATTGGGCATGACTGATGACTATCTGGGTTTGCTGCTTGCCGAAAGTTGCATTCTTTTTTTAAACTGGTATCAAAAGGAGCGCAGGCCCATCGGTACAGCTTGGGCGATCGAATTGCCTGGTAACACAGATCCGGACTCTGCCTCCAATTTTCCTGCTAGCAGAGGGATGCTCGGACTCTGGAAATCGGTTCCCTGGCTCTTTCAGGGAACCTGTTATTTATGGTTTATTAGCAAGGGGGCGATCGCGTAAATAAACCCAAAATAAGATCGCCATAGATAAAACGCAAGAAGCTTTCCAAACAAATAACCACCAAGGACTCCACCACGCGCCGGTTTGTACTTCGACAATATCTGAGCCACCAAATAACAAAAAAATTAAGGTAGTAATTAGGCGATTAATTCTGGTTTTTCCTGATGTTTTTCCGGCATTAACAGCGAAACCAATCGCAAAGCAAAACCAGAGAAATGCTTCAAGATAATTGCCATTTACATAGATTTGCTCTAATAATTTAGCTTGTGCTTCAGCTTGTTCTAAAGAAGCTGGGTTTAACAGGATTTTCCATGAATAAGCACCACCTAGGCCGAGGAAAATAAAGATAATTGTTAGTCTTATTGCTGCACCTTTTGTCAAATTCATAAATTAAATTTTATGGTTGGTTAGGTGATAACTATATTGGCGAAAAAAAGTTAATTGCCGTATTATACCAATTTAATGTGAAGCAGACTAGCAATTGATAGCATGGAATCATCAATTGCGATCGCAGCCCTCCCAGTTTGTCAAACTTCCGGCATCCAAGTCATACCATTTTAGATTTTAGATTTTAGATTTTAGATTGGGCATGACTGATGACTATCTGGGTTTGCTGCTTGCCGAAAGTTGCATTCTTTTTTTAAACTGGTATCAAAAGGAGCGCAGGCCCATCGCTACAGCTTGGGCGAGCGAATTTCTGCCCTTAAACAAATCCTTCGCAGTAACGGACGATCGAACTAACACTCGCCCGAAGCGCATTCCCCAGACTAACAGCACCGAACCCAGCACCAGCGTCACAAGTATTTCCATAGGTTCAGAATAGGGTCGCTTAACGCTAGTTCTAACATTTATGCGATCGTCCGTGGGGGAGCGGGGGAGGAGGAGAGAGGGGGAGTGGGAGCATTTTCTTTTGCCTGCTGCCTTCTTCCCTCTTCTTCAACCACACCTAAAGTTTGCAAAATGTCAAGGAACTCGATCGACTTTTCCCCACCTCAGCCACCAAGTTCCAAACAAGATTTAGCGCCGGAAAAAATTCCTTAAATCTCTTGCCACAAACGACCACATCGCTTGTAATATGGATCTAACTCACAGCCCGTTAAAGCAATCAACAAACAATTAAGCCGCTCAATATATGCACGCTCCAACGAGCGATGAGTTTTATTGAGCGTGCCTATTAAGGAACTCTCAAAGCTCGTAAGACACCCCCAATATTCAGGAAGAATCATGCCATCAAGAGCGGCCAACGATGTAGACGTAGCAGAGCAATATTGGCACTACCTAGAAGTATCCAAGGTTGCAACTATCTTAGAAACCAACCTGGAAAGCGGTTTAGAACCGACAGAAGCCAACGATCGCCAACAGAAATCCGGGCCCAACGAACTAACGGTTAAAGCAGGGAAACCAGCCTGGTTAAAATTTATCCTGCAATTTAACCAACCCCTCCTGATCATCTTGCTGAGTGCAGGTTTAATCAAAGCAGTGATCGGAGAATGGCTAAACGCTAGCGTAATTTGGGGCGTAACAACCACCAACGCTACTATTAGTTTCATCCAAGAAGCTGGAGCCGAGAAAAAAATTGAAGCCCTAGCCCAAGCTGTCACCACCGAAGCCACAGTCATTCGGGGCGGCAAAAAATTAAGAATTCCCTCCAAAGAACTCGTTGTCGGCGACTTAGTAACCCTGACTTCCGGCGACAAAGTACCGGCAGACTTGCGCTTAGTGAAAGTCCGCGACTTGCAAATCGACGAATCGGGACTCACCGGGGAATCTGTTGCTGTCGAAAAAGAATTAGGACAGTCTGGAGACTTAGTTCTGCCACAAGAAACGCCACTAGCAGAACGGGATAACATGGCCTATGCCGGCAGTTTTGTCACTTTTGGCCAAGGTAGCGGCATCGTAATTGCGATCGCCAATAAAACCGAAACCGGCAAAATCTCCCAACTATTAGATCGGCACATCGACCTTACCACCCCCTTAACCCGCAAATTCAACCAATTCAGTCAAAACTGGCTGTTATTCGTGTTGGGAATGGCAACCTTGACCTTCGCCGTCAGATTGGGGCGGCCAGTCCCTGCGGGAGTTTCAGCCTTTAAAGAAGCAGTGGAACCCGCAGTCGCCCTGATTGTCGGCGCAATTCCCGAAGGCTTACCCGCCGTCATCACCGTCACCCTAGCCGTAGGCGTTTCCCGGATGGCAAATCGCCACGCGATCGTCCGCAAATTGCCCGCAGTGGAAACCCTCGGCGGCGCTACCGTCATCTGTTCCGACAAAACCGGAACTTTGACGGAAAACCAAATGACGGTGCAAGAAATCTATTCTGGCGGCGAATCCTACTCGGTTACGGGTACGGGATACAGCCCCGAAGGTGAAATTCAACTCAACCAAGTGCCAATTACTGTCAGCCAAACTCCAACTTTGCAAGAATGTTTGCAAGCCGGACTCCTTTGCAACGACTCTCACCTGGAATTCAAAGACGATAATTGGATTGTCGTCGGAGATCCGACAGAGGGAGCGTTAATTGCTGCGGGCAAAAAAGCTGACTTGAGCCAGCAAATTTTAGAAAAGTCAATGCAGCGGCTCGATTCAATTCCCTTTGAATCTCAGTTTCAATACATGGCGACGCTGCACCGAACTCCCACGGGCAAAATTTTCTACGTCAAGGGTTCAGTAGAATCAATTATCGGCCGCTGCGGTTCCAGTCTCGACACTCAAGGAAATCCGGTAGAAGTCGTGAGCGAACAAATCCACCACCAAGTGGATGAAATGGCAAAGCAAGGCTTGCGCGTCTTGGCCTTAGCGAAAAAGTCAGTACCCCAAAGCCAAGATTCCGTCGATCACTCGGATTTGGAGTCAGGGCTGATTTTCTTGGGACTCCAAGGCATGATTGACCCGCCGCGGGCAGAAGCGATCGCAGCCGTCCAAGCTTGTCAAACCGCCGGCATCCAAGTCAAAATGATTACCGGCGACCACATCGCTACAGCCAAGGCGATCGCCCGCCGCATGGGATTCCGCAAAACCAAGCACCACAGAGAACTTGTAGCCTACACCGGCGCTCAACTCGCCGAAATGAGCAAGCAGGAACTCGGCGAAGCCGTAGAAGCCGGTTCAGTTTTTGCCCGCGTCGCCCCAGAACAAAAACTCCGCCTCGTAGAAGCTTTGCAAAATCAAGGCGAAATCGTGGCGATGACGGGAGACGGCGTTAACGACGCGCCCGCCCTCAAACAAGCGGATATCGGCATTGCGATGGGCAGCGGTACTGAGGTTTCTAAGGAAGCCGCCGACATGATTCTTACCGATGATAACTTTGCGTCGATCGAATCTGCGGTGGAAGAAGGGCGATCGGTTTACAAAAATCTGCTCAAAGCAATCAGCTTCATTCTCCCAGTCAACGGCGGAGAATCGATGACAATTTTGCTCAGCACCCTCCTCGGTCGAGAATTGCCGATTTTGTCGCTACAAATTCTCTGGTTGAATATGCTCAACTCGATCACCATGACTGTGCCTCTAGCTTTCGAGCCCAAGTCAGCGGGAGTCATGAAACAGCAGCCCCGACCGGTAAACGAACCTTTCCTCACCGGAAATCGGATCAAGCGGATCATCGCTATTTCTCTTTACAACTGGACTCTGATTTTCGGAATGTTTGAATGGGTACGCCAAGCTCCTTGGGGAACCTTGGAACTGGCCCGCACGATGGCGATTCAAGCTTTGGTAATGGGGAGAATTTTTTACCTGTTGAGTCTCAGCCAGTTGTTGCCTTCTTTGATTGCTAAATTTAGCGGTTCTAAGGAAGAAGTTAGTGGCGCTCCCGCCCTCGGTGTGGGAATTGTTCTGGCGATAATTTTGCAGATCATCTTTGCTAACTCTCCGTTTGTCAATCGCATATTTGACACGGCTCCGATGAATCTGGATCAGTGGCTGATTTGCTTCGGCGTAGCCCTACCGATGATCGGTGTGGCTCTCTCGGTCAACCGCTTTGACCCGCCCAACTAAGCTGCTGCACAAAAGTGCGATCGAACTTGTAGGTACTGCCACCGATTAGTAATTTCGGGTGTTCAGAAACCCGGTTTCTTCAAGAAACCGGGTTTCTCTGTTTTACAGAAATCGAACCTAAAAGCCCACGTCATATCATATCCGTTAAATTACTTAGGATTGAGCGCCAATTTTAGTCCACCAATGAAAACCAGTTAACCCTTTGAAAACAGCAAAGCCGTAAAATGTTAACTGTTTCTGTATAAAATAGTACAATTAATATTGTAAAAAATAGACATATATTAACAAAGTAAATGTGCGGTGGCTGCGATGTTTGCAACTTATTGACAATAGATTGGAATGCTGCCCGATCGGCATTCGCTACAACCTTTACCCAGCAAGCCTTGGGGGGTTGGAGATAGGGTAAATCAATGTATAGGACATAACTAGCAACTTACATTAATAGGACTTACGCCAGGAATCATTTTTTACACTATCTGTAGTGGTAAGGTGCACAGTGCGCAGCTTACCACTACAGGTAGAGTTTGTGCGTAAGTGCTGGTTAATATAGCCTTTCTCAGAAAGATGAGGTACTCATGGGCATAGGGCATAGGGCATAGGGCATAGGGCATACCTCACTTTTTTGAGAACCGCTATATAAACTTTTGTGGCATTTTTCCGTTTGATGAAGTTATATTATTGAATCAATAAAAGTAATTATCTTGAGGATGCTTATATCTGCAATCTGGGGAAGGGAAACTGAGATATAGCTTGCCTGAATGCCTCAGCAATATCATTAATTAAACTTAAGTGCAATTGAGCGCCAATTTTGCCAAAGTAAACACCTAATCAAGGAGTAAAAAGTGAAATGTCAAAAAATATTATTCGGCTTAGTAAAGTAGTTCCGTTGGGGTTCGGCTCCATTTTTTTGTTAATGATTAGCATCGGATTTGCAACTAAATATAGTATGGATAATTTAGCAGAAGCTATTAAGTTGCAAACGCACACTTATGTAGTTAAGACAAATTTGCAAGCCCTAGAAAAAGATTTAGTGGATGCTGAAACAGGACAGCGGGGGTTTATCTTCACTGGTAAAGAAGAATTTTTAGAACCTTACAAAAATGGGACAATCGCCTTTTATAAAACGGCAATTGAGACAAAAAAATTAATAAAAGATAACCCCGAACAAGTTAAAAATATGGAGCAACTTGAAACAATGACTGAGCAAAAACTAGATGAATTAGCGGAAACTATATCCCTGAAAAGAGCTGGAAAAGAACCACAGCTAAGAGCTTTGGTGCTTTCAAATAAAGGCAAGATAGTTATGGATGAAATCAGGGCTAAGCTGGCACAAATGCTTAATTTAGAAGATGCTCTACTGGTTGAACGAACAAAATTAGCAAAACAGTCGGAGCAATTAGCGGCAATTTTTTCTATAGGTGGTACGGTTGTTGCTGTAGTATTGGGTTCATTTATTGTATTATTTATTTCTGATAAAATTATCCGACCACTCAATCAGGTAGCAAATACGATCGCCAGTTCTTCCACAGAGATTGCGGCGACAGTTGAACAGCAGGAACGCACAGCCACAATGCAATCTAGCTCTGTAAATCAAACTACCATCACAATGGATGAGTTGGGCGCTACTTCCCAACAATCAGCCCAGCAAGCCCAAGCTGGTGCTGAATCTGCACGGCAAGC